>NZ_JBNWCF010000006.1:0-372839 GCF_053522545.1 Rhizobium sp. 21-4511-3d
CCCATGCTCTCCCGCGGGCTTGGTGTCCCAGAGGGGCCTCGGTCTCTCGCTCGCCACCGCGATAGGCATTACAGCCTCGATAGCGGATAAAGGGAAGTTGCAAGGGGAAGCTGGCGTGCGCCGACCCTCATCTTCCCTTCTCCCCGGCGGGGAGAAGGTGGCCCGAGGGGCCGGATGAGGGGGCTCCGGGCACAGTTCTTCCCTTATCTCTGTCCCCGTCACAGGGATCCACCAGCCGCGCGTCGGCGCGGCGGAAGACTCGTCTCATTCTATGGATTCATTCACGGCGCAGACGCGCCGTGGCTGGTTTCCTATGACAAGCACAAGAATGAGGGAGGAGTTGGCGATTGCGCGCCTAGAGCAGACGTCGGCAGCATTAGGCACACGGGCGCACGCCCGGAACCATTACCCCAAACTCTCCGCCATCGTGGCAACAACCAGCGCCGCCGAAACCGCACCCGGGTCGGCATGCCCAAGCACCCGCTCGCCCAGTCGCGACGCTCTGCCCTTGGTCGCTAGCATCGACTTCGTCGCCTCCGCCCCGGCGCTTGCCGCATCCGCTGCAGCCTTGAGGCAAACAGCCAAGGTCGCGCCCTTCGCAAACGCCGCTTCCGCCGCATCCGCCGCAGGCCGCCAGGCGTCGACCATGGTCTTCTCGCCCGGAACCGCCTTGCCGCGATCCTCGATGCCCTTGGCCATCGCCGCGAAGGCCTTGACCATGTCCTCGTCTCCAGCCGTAGTCTTGCCCTTCAGCACCGCTCCAGCGCGCATGAAGGCTGTCGCATAGAGCGGGCCGGACGAGGCACCGACGGCATTGAGGAAGGATTTGGCGGCGAGGTTGAAGATGGCTCCGAGATCGGCTTCGGATTCGTTTGCCACGAGGCTCGTCTTCACGGTCGAGAAACCGAGCTCCATGGTGATGCCGTGATCGGCATCGCCGATGACGCCGTCGAGTTCGCTGAGGCGATCGCGATTCTCCGCGATGGCCGCGGCAATCGCCGAGAACATGGCGCGCAGGTCCTGTGCGGTGATCTCGGCCATCAGCGGCCGCTCCGGAACATGGCGCAATCGCAGGGGTGGTCGAGAAGGCTCTGCAATTCTTCATCGAGATGCATCAGCGTCACAGATGCGCCCATCATGTCGAGCGAGCTGCAATAGTTGCCGACCAGCGTCGAGTGGATCACCAGACCTTCGCCATCCAGCCGCTCCTTGACGCGGGCCATCATGATGTAGAGTTCCATCAGCGGCGTCGCGCCGAGGCCGTTGACCAGCACGGCAACGCGGTCGCCACGGGGAGCATTCATTTCCGGCAGGATCTTGTCGAGCAGCTGGTCGGTGATCTCGTTGGCGCTTTTCAACGGACCGCGCTCGACGCCGGGCTCGCCATGGATGCCCATGCCGATTTCCATTTCGTTTTCGCCGAGTTCGAAGTTCGGTTTGCGCGTCTGCGGCAGCGAGCAAGGGCCGAGCGCCACGCCCATCGTGAAGGTGCGGTCGTTAGCCTTGCGGGCCGCAGCCTCGCAGGCATCGATATCCATCATCCGGTCGGCGGCGGCACCGGCGATCTTGAAGACGAAGACATTACCGGCAACGCCACGGCGATCGGCTCTCCGGTCACGGGGAGCAGAGGCGACATCGTCGGTCGTCAGGATGGTGCGGACTTCGATGTCTTCCATCGCCGCCATTTCGGCCGCCATGTCGAAATTCATCACGTCGCCGGCATAGTTGCCGTACATGAAGAGCACGCCGGAACCGCCATTGACGGCCTTGGCGCATTCGAGGACCGGATCCGGCGGCGGCGAGGCGAAGACATTGCCGATCGCCGCGCCATCGGCGAGACCGCGGCCGACAAAGCCGACGAAGCTCGGCTCATGGCCGGAGCCGCCGCCGATCACCAGGCCGACCTTGCCCTGGCGCGGGCCATCGACGGCAACGACCGAACGGGCCGTGCCTTCGACGCGCTTCAGGTGATTGGGATGGGCGGCGAGAATGCCCGCCAGCATTTCGTCAACGGCATCGGCGCCGTTGTTGATGATCTTCTTGACCGTCATCGATCCTCCTTCGATGCATGCCGCCGCCCCTCTTCCCAGGCGGCAAGCATGCCTATTTCGTGTAGAGCGCCCGCGAGCGTTCGAGATGTTTCAGCACCGCCGATTCTGCACCGTCGGCATCATGGGCCGCAAGCCGTTCGACGATCTCTTCGTGCTCGACCAGCGTGAATTTCTCCTTGCCGGTCCAGATCAGCATTTCCGTGTGATATTCGCGCAGCCATGCGAGCATCGCCTCGCTGACGGCGGCAAAGATCGGGTTGCCCGATATCTGCGCGATGCGGGTATGGAACTGCATGTCGGCGGAGATGAAATCCTCCGCATTTCCAAGCGATTCGCGCTGGCGCTCGATAATCCGCTTCAATTCGGCGATATCGGCCTCGCTCGCCCTCTGGGCAGCCTCACGGGCCATGCCGCGCTCGAAAAAGATACGGGCGCTCTTCAGGTTCTCCAGGCTGTCTGCCGATTGCGACAGCATGATCTTCGCCGTCAGATCGACCTGCTGGAAGATCGATTTCGCCGTCAGCTTCAGAACCTTGGCGCGCTCGCCGTGGGAAATGTTGACGAGCCCCATGCCTGCCAGCGACTGCATCGCTTCGCGGATCGCCGGACGGCCGACGCCGAAGCGCTCCATCAGCACGCGCTCGGAGGGCATCTCGTCACCGGGCTTCAGTTCGCCCGAGGTGATCATGCGTTCGAGCCTGTCGAAAACCTCGTCGGAAAGCTTCCGGCGAACGATCTGCTCGATTGGTTGGGTCATGATGTCTCGCTGGCTCAAACTCCCCTCCCTTTAGCATTTTGCGCCGCCGCGACAAAGGCCGCGATGGGCTCATTTCGGCACGGATCAAAACTTTCCGATTGCGCAAATTGGAATACTCATTATACCAGTTAATGAGTGGCGCCAAGGTGCTGGTCTTGGCCGGAGGAGCATTATCGACGTGAGCATGATCACCCTGACCTACCGTATCGAAACCCCTGGCAGCATCGAGGCCATGGCGGAGAAGATCGCCAGCGACCAGTCGACGGGCACCTTCGTTCCGGTTCCGGGCGAGACCGAGGAGCTGAAGGCGCGGGTTGCCGCCAGGGTGCTGGCGATTCGCCCGCTCGAGGATGCGAAGGCGCCGGGCTGGCCCGAGGTTGCCGACGGCCACGGTCCGCTTCGCCGCGCCGATGTCGATATCGCCTTCCCGCTCGATGCGATCGGCACCGATCTCTCGGCGCTGATGACGATCGCGATCGGCGGCGTCTATTCGATCAAGGGCATGACCGGCATCCGCATCGTCGATCTGAAGCTGCCCCCGGAATTCAAGGACGCGCATCCCGGCCCGCAATTCGGCATTCCCGGCAGCCGCAGGCTGACCGGCGTCGAGGGCCGCCCGATCATCGGCACCATCGTCAAGCCGGCGCTCGGGCTGCGGCCGCATGAAACGGCAGAGCTCGTCGACGAACTGATTCAGTCGGGTGTCGACTTCATCAAGGACGACGAGAAGCTGATGAGCCCGGCCTATTCGCCGCTCAAGGATCGCGTCGAGGCGATCATGCCGCTGATCCTCGATCACGAGCAGAAGACCGGCAAGAAGGTGATGTATGCCTTCGGCATCTCGCATGCCGATCCCGACGAGATGATGCGCAACCACGACCTCGTCCTGAAGGCCGGCGGCAATTGCGCCGTCGTCAATATCAACTCGATCGGCTTCGGTGGGATGAGCTTCCTGCGGAAGCGCTCCGGTCTGGTGCTGCATGCGCATCGCAACGGCTGGGATATCCTGACCCGCAACCCCGCAACCGGTATGGATTTCAGGGTTTACCAGCAGTTCTGGCGCCTGCTCGGCGTCGACCAGTTTCAGATCAACGGCATCCGCGTGAAATACTGGGAGCCGGACGAAAGCTTCGTCGAATCCTTCAAGGCGGTCAGCACACCGTTGTTCGACAAGACTGATTGCCCGCTTCCGGTGGCAGGCTCCGGCCAGTGGGGTGGTCAGGCGCCGGAGACCTACCAGCGCACCGGCCGGACGACCGACCTCCTCTACCTCTGCGGCGGCGGCATCGTCAGCCACCCGGGCGGACCGGCAGCCGGCGTGCGCGCCGTGCAGCAGGCCTGGCAGGCGGCGGTCGCCGATATCCCGCTCGATACGTATGCCAAAGACCATCCGGAACTCGCCGCATCGATCGCCAAATTCGCTGACGGCAAGGGCGCGTGAGAGTCATGAGCAAGCTGCTCCTCAGCTATTACGGCGACGATTTCACCGGCTCCACCGATGTCATGGAGGCGCTTGCTTCGAATGGCGTGAAGACGGCCCTGTTCCTGGGCGTCCCGAGTGCCGCAACGCTCGCCAAGTTTTCCGATTGCCAGGCGATCGGCATCGCCGGGACCAGCCGCAGCCAGACGCCGCAATGGATGTCCGATAATCTCGGCCCTGCCTTTGCCTGGCTGAAGAGCCTCGACGCCGCGATCTGCCACTACAAGGTCTGCTCGACCTTCGATTCCAGCCCTGCAATCGGCAATATCGGCAAGGCGATTGAGGTCGGCCGCGAGACTTTTGCGCAGGACTGTGTGCCCGTGATCGTCGGCGCGCCGCAGCTGAAGCGCTATACGGCCTTCGGGCATCTCTTCGCCGCCTATCAGGGCAAGGTCTACCGCATCAACCGCCACCCGGTGATGAGCCGTCATCCGGTCACGCCGATGGCCGAGGCGGATCTGACGATCCATCTGGCGGCGCAGACCGATCTCTCTATCCGCCTCGCTGATCTCGCGATGACAGCCGGGGACGCCACTGCCGGTATCGATGCGCTGCTGGAGGACAAACCCGGCATCCTGCTTGTCGATGTCGATGGACCGGCCTCCCAGGAGATTGCCGGAGAGCAGGTCTGGCGCCTGCGCGGCGATCGCGGGCTCTTCGTTGCGGGATCGTCGGGTATTGAATACGCCCTGCTCCATGCCTGGGAACGCGAAGGGCTGACATCGGGCAAGGTCGAGTTTTCCCTCCCCGGTGCGGTGGAGCGTCTCGCTGTCGTCTCCGGCAGCGTCTCGCCGACGACGGAACGGCAGATCCGCAATGCAACGGAGAGCGGCTTCGACGCCATTCCCGTCGATCCCCTGGCGCTGGTCGGCGAAAGCGGCGATGCGGCGATCGAAAGCGCCGTTGCCTCGGGCCTGTCGGCGCTGAAATCCGGCCACAGCGTCATCCTGCACACCGCTCTTGGCCCCTCGGCCGATCGCGGCACCGAGATCGACCGTATCCCCGAAGCGCGCCATCGCCTGGGCATCCGCCTCGGCATCATCCTGCGCCGTCTCGTGGAGGCCGAAAAGCTGACGCGCGCCGTCATCGCCGGTGGCGATACGTCGAGCCATGCGCTGAGCGAACTACGCGTCGAGGCGCTGACGACGCTGATGCCCTTGCCGCAGACGCCGGGCTCGCCACTCTGCACGGCGCACGGTTCATATGCCCCGACCAACGGCCTGCAGATCGCCCTCAAGGGCGGCCAAGTCGGCTCGGACGGTTATTTCGCACAGATTCGCGATGGACGCAGGGCCTGACGGCCAGGGAAATGTTGATACCAACTGCTATAGTGATTGACTCATCATACCAGTTGCGTTAGCTGATAGAAAAATCGAAAGGCGAGGAAACATGACTGCAATTGCCCTCTTCGGCGCTGGTGGCAAAATGGGCTACCGGCTCGCCAAAAATCTCAAAGGTTCCCGCTTCGATGTCCGCCATGTGGAGGTCAGCGACGCCGGCAAGGCACGCCTCAAGAACGATCTCGGTATCGATTGCGTCGGTCCCGATGAAGGTCTTGCCGGTGCCGAGGTCGTCATCCTCGCGGTTCCCGATACGGCGATCGGCAAAGTCGCAGCCGGTATCGTCGACAAGCTGAAGCCGGGCACGATGGTCGTCGCTCTCGACGCCGCCGCCCCCTTCGCCGGACATCTGCCGGAGCGCGCCGATCTCACCTATTTCGTGACCCACCCCTGCCATCCGCCGATCTTCAACGACGAGACGGACATGCAGGCGAAGAAGGACCACTTCGGCGGCCTGTTCGCCAAGCAGCACATCGTCTCGGCGCTGATGCAGGGTCCGGAAGAAGCCTACGCCCTCGGCGAGGAAATCGCCAAGGTCATCTGGGCGCCGGTCATGCGCTCGCACCGGGTCACCGTCGATCAGATGGCGATGTTGGAACCGGGCCTTTCGGAAACCGTCTGCGCCTCGCTGCTCGTCGTCATGCGCCAGGCCATGGACGAATGCGTTGCCCGCGGCGTTCCGGCGGAAGCCGCCCGCGACTTCCTTCTCGGCCACATGAACGTGCTCGGCGCCGTCATCTTCAAGGAAGTCGACGGAGTGTTCTCGGATGCCTGCAACAAGGCGATCGAGTTCGGCATCCCCGCGCTGATGCGCGACGACTGGAAGAAGGTCTTCGAACCTCAGGAGATCGCCGAAAGCATCCGGCGCATCACCTGACAATGCCGCGGCAGGGTTTACGCCTTGCCGCATCGCCGGCCCGGTGGGGAGTCCAAGAGACGGTCCGGCAATGGAATATCGCATGAATTCTGGTCGGGCCGGGGTGGTCCGGCCCATGCGTCAAACTCGGGAGGAGAAACCATGACTTTTACACGTAGACTGACCCTTGCTGCCTTCGCCGGCGCCCTTTCGCTCGGCGTTGCCATGCCGGCATTTTCGGCTGATCTGATCGCCATCATCACGCCGGCCCATGACAATCCGTTCTTCAAGGCTGAAGCCGTCGGCGCCGAAGCCAAGGCCAAGGAACTCGGCTACGAAGCGCTCGTCATGACCCATGACGACGATGCCAACAAGCAGTCTGAGATGATCGACACGGCGATCGGCCGCGGCGCCAAGGCCATCATCCTCGACAACGCCGGCGCCGACGCCTCGGTTGCGGCCGTCAAGAAGGCCAAGGATGCGGGCATCCCCTCCTTCCTCATCGACCGCGAAATCAACGCCACCGGCGTTGCCGTCGCCCAGATCGTGTCCAACAACTATCAGGGTGCGCAGCTCGGCGCGCAGGAATTCGTCAAGCTGATGGGCGAGAAGGGCAACTATGTCGAGCTCGTCGGCAAGGAATCCGACACCAATGCCGGCATCCGCTCGCAGGGCTACCATGACGTCATCGACGACTATCCGGATCTGAAGTCGGTTGCCAAGCAGTCGGCCAACTGGAGCCAGACGGAAGCCTATGCCAAGATGGAAACCATCCTCCAGGCCAACCCCGACATCAAGGGCGTCATCTCCGGCAACGACACGATGGCCATGGGCGCGATCGCCGCTCTCCAGGCTGCCGGCCGCAAGGACGTGATCGTCGTCGGCTTCGACGGTTCGAACGACGTTCGCGACTCGATCAAGGCGGGCGGCATCAAGGCCACCGTTCTGCAGCCGGCATACGCGCAGGCGCAGATGGCCGTCGAGCAGGCTGACGCCTACATCAAGAACAAGACGACGCCGAAGGAAGAAAAGCAGCTGATGGATTGCGTTCTCATCAACGCTGACAACGCGTCCAAGCTCGAGACCTTCGCGATCTCGAAGTAACCGGCACAGAGCACACCGCAGAGGGTGCGGGAAACCGCACCCTCTGCAAGCTATTTCAAGAAATTCGAGGTTCACAGCATGTTGAGGATCAGGGGCGCCCTGATCGCCGCTCTCGTGGCGGCGGCTTTGCCTGGCTGCAAGATCATCAAGACGCCGACTGCCGAGGAAAAGGCCGCGGCGGCCGCAAAGGATGCATTCGATCCGAATGCCAAGGTCGAGGCGATCTGGCAGTCGCAGGCAGTACCCTATTTCGAAAAGCGCGCCGGTGAACTGAAGGACGTCGTGGCGGCTGTCGCTGCAGGAGCTGATCAGGCCGGCGAGAAATACGGCAACCCGAAGAAGCAGGCGAGCTCGCCGTGGACCTATGCGGTGAAATTCACTGGCAAGGTCGTGGTGGCAGACACGCAGTCGCGCGCCGCAACGCTCGACGTCGACGTTGATGGCGACGGCAAGCCCGATGCAAAAGTGCAGATCGGCCCGGCGCTGCGCGGCACTGCGCTCCGCGACACGCTGGACTTCGTCAATTTCAACGAATTCAAGAACCAGATCGAATGGGCCCAGTTCGGCAAGGCCTTCAACGAGAAGGCAAATACCGCCTTCCTCTCGGCCATTCCGCGTGACGGCATCACCGGCAAGACCGTAACAGTCGTCGGCGCTTTCCCGCTGCCATCCGGTAGCGACCTGCCGCTGGTCACCCCTTCGGAACTGACGGTGGCGCCATGACGGATGATGCCGCCAAGAACGATATCATCCTGCGCCTCGACGACGTCTCGAAGGTCTATTCGGGTATCGTCGCGGTCAAGCGCGCCAATCTCGAATTGCGCCGCGGCGCGGTCAATGTGCTCGTCGGTGAAAACGGCGCCGGCAAATCGACGCTGATGAAGATCATCGCCGGCGTCGAGCGCCCGACGCTCGGCAAGATCATCCTCGATGGCGAACAGGTCTCCTTCGACAGCCCGGCCGATGCGCAGGCGCATGGTATCGGCATGATCTTCCAGGAGCTCAACCTCTTCGCCAACATGACGGTTGCCGAAAACATCTTTGCGACCCGCGAGATCACCCGCGGTGTGCTCGGCATCGATCACAAGGCGCAGGTGGAGAAGGCCAACGGCTTCCTGAAGCGCCTCGACGCCGGGATCGACGCCGAAACCATGGTCGAAGACTTGCCGATCGGCCAGCAGCAGCTGGTCGAGATCGCCAAGGCGATGTCGCTCGACGCCCGCATCCTGATCATGGACGAGCCGACCTCGGCGCTTTCGGCGGCCGAAGTCGAGATCCTCTTCAAGGTCATCGCCGAGCTGAAGGCGCAGGGTGTGGCGATCGTCTACATCTCGCACCGGCTCGAGGAGCTGATGCGCATCGGCGACTACATCACCGTTCTGCGCGACGGCCAGATCACCGGCCAGGCGATGGTCAAGGATATCGACACCCGCTGGATCGTCCGCTCGATGATCGGCTCCGATGCCAAGGATTTTGCCAAGTCGGTCAATCACACCGTCGGCAAGGAGATGTTTCGCGCCGAGGATATCAGCCTGCCGCGCCCGACGGGCGGCCTTGCGGTCGATCACGTCTCGCTCTCGGTCAAATCGGGCGAAATTCTCGGTATCTACGGCCTGATGGGTGCCGGACGCAGCGAATTCTTCGAATGCGTCATCGGCCGCCACATGCATTCCACCGGTAAGATCTTTATCGACGGCGAGGAAGTGCGTGCCCGCGATACGACGCGCCGCATCCGCCGCGGCCTGGCGCTGATCCCTGAGGATCGCCAGCGCGAGGGGCTCGTCCAGGTTCTGTCGATCGCCAGCAATCTGACCCTCGCAAGCCTCGGCCGCTTCGCCCGCTTCTTCCATATCAGCGCGGCTGCCGAGAAGAATGCCATCGCCGAGGCGATCAAGGATCTCTCGATCAAAGCACCGAATCCGGATTTCGAGGTCACCTCGATGTCCGGCGGCAACCAGCAGAAGGTGGTTATCGGCAAGGCGCTGATGACCAATCCGAAGGTTCTGCTGATGGACGAGCCGAGCCGCGGCATCGATGTCGGCGCCAAGGCTGACGTCTTCAGAACCATGCGGCGGCTGGCGGCCAACGGGCTCGCCATCCTGTTTTCGACTTCTGACCTCGAAGAGGTCATGGCGCTTTCCGATCGCATCGCCGTCTTGAGCAACGGCCGGCTGATCGCGGTCTTCGATCGCGACGAAGCGACGGAAGATGCCATTATCGCGGCTTCGGCCAAGGGACACGGACACCAGGGGAAAATCGCGTCATGACGGCGGCAACAACGACACTCGCGCCAAAGGGCGCCAACGGCTCCGCACTTCTGACGCTGATGAAGCTTAGAACCTTCATCGCGCTTTTTGCCGTCATCATCTTCTTTGCGATCTTTGCGCCGAACTTCACCTCGACCGCGAACATGATCCTGATGTCGAAGCATGTGGCGCTGAACGCCTTCCTGGCGATGGGCATGACCTTCGTCATCATCACCGGTGGCATCGACCTTTCGGTCGGCTCGATCGTCGGCCTCTGCGGCATGGTCGCTGGTGGCCTGATCCTCTATGGCATCGAATTGCCGATCGGTTACACGATCTTCTTCAACCTTTTCGAAATCGTGCTGATTACCCTCGCCGTCGGCCTGATCATCGGGCTGATCAACGGCCTGCTGATCACGAAGCTCAACGTCGCGCCCTTCATCGCGACACTCGGCACGCTCTATATCGCCCGCGGCTTGGCCCTGCTCTCCTCAGACGGCCAGACCTTCCCGAACCTCGTGGGCCGTCCCGAATATGCGACGACGGGCTTTGACTTCTTCGGCGCCGGCCGCATTCTCGGCCTGCCGGTATCGATCTGGATCCTGATCGTGCTGGCGCTCGTGGCATCCTACGTCGCACGCTCCACGCCCATCGGCCGCCACATCTTCGCGGTCGGCGGCAATGAGCGGGCAGCGCGCATGTCCGGGATCCGGGTCGATCTCGTGAAGATCTTCGTCTACATGTTCTCGGGCCTGTGCGCCGCGATCGTCGGGGTCGTCATCTCCTCCGAACTGATGGCAGCGCATCCGGCGACCGGCGAAAGCTTCGAACTGAACGCCATCGCGGCAGCCGTTCTCGGCGGCACCTCGATGTCGGGCGGGCGCGGCACGATCGGCGGCACGATCATCGGCGCCTTCGTCATCGGCATCCTGTCGGACGGACTGGTGATGATGGGCGTGTCGTCCTTCTGGCAGATGGTCATCAAGGGCCTCGTCATCATCATCGCCGTCGTCGTCGACCAGGCACAGCGCCGCCTGCAGCAGCGCGTTACCCTCATGCAGATGGCAAAGGCAGGTTGATATGACGGAATTGAAAGGTGCTCTGATCGGTTGCGGATTCTTCGCGGTCAACCAGATGCATGCCTGGCGTGATGTCGAGGGCGCTGAGATTGTCGCGATCTGCGACCGCGATCCGGCCCGCCTGAAGGCCGTCGGCGACCAGTTCGGCATCGAACACCGCTATTCCGATGCGGCCGAACTCTTCGCCGCCGGCGGCTTCGAGTTCGTCGATATCGCAACGACCGTTCCGAGCCACCGGCCGCTGGTCGAGATGGCTGCAAGGCACAAGGTACCCGTCATCTGCCAGAAGCCTTTCGCGCTGTCGCTGGCCGATGCCAAGGCGATGGTGGCGGCCTGCCGCGAAGCCGGCATTCCGCTGATGGTGCACGAGAATTTCCGCTGGCAGACGCCGATACAGGCGGTGCGTCGCCTGCTCGACAGCAAGGCGATCGGCACGCCCTTCTGGGGCCGCTTCTCCTTCCGCTCCGGCTATGACGTCTTCTCCGGTCAGCCTTATCTCGCCGAGGGCGAACGCTTCATCATCGAGGATCTCGGCATCCACACGCTGGATATCGCCCGCTTCATCCTCGGCGACGTCAAGACGCTGACGGCGCGCACCAAGCGGGTCAATCCGAATATCAAGGGCGAGGATGTCGCGACGATCCTGCTCGATCACGAGAGCGGCGCAACCTCTGTTGTAGACGTCAGCTACGCCACCAAGCTCGGCACCGAGAATTTCCCCGAAACCCTGATCGAGCTCGACGGCACGGATGGGACGATACGGCTTTCTGCCGGTTACCGGCTCGAGGTCAACAATGCTGCTGGCACCATCGTCTCCGACGCGTCGCCGCAGCTTCTCTCCTGGGCGTCGCGGCCCTGGCACAATATCCAGGAAAGCGTCTACGCCATCCAGGATCATTGGGTCGAGCGGCTGAAGAATGGCGGCGAGCCTGCGACATCCGGCGCCGACAATCTCAAGACCTTCGCGCTTGTCGAGGCCGCCTATGAAAGTGCGGCGACCGGCAAAACGGTCGATGTGGAGGCCATGCTGAAATGACGACCGACGCCTTCGCCCTCTATGGCACGCATGAGGCCGAAGAGCGTCCCGTCACGCTGACGGCCGGGCGGCTCTCCGCCGACCTGGCAAACGGCAATCTGCGCTCCATCCGCTATGACGGTATCGAGGTGCTCCGGGCAATTTCCTATCTCGTGCGCGACCGCGACTGGGGCACCTACAGCCCGCGGATTGAAGGTCTCACAGTCAAGCAGGATGCCGACAGCTTCGCGATCGGCTACACCGCCCATTGCGACGGCCCCGATGTCAGCAGGTTGGCGATTGCCGTGCAGATCGAGGCAAGGGAGAGCGAGCTGACCTTTGCTGCTGAAGCCTTGTCACCAAGCGGCTTTGAAACCAACCGCTGCGGCTTCTGCATCCTGCACCCGATCGTCGGTATCGCGGGCACCCCGGCAAGTGTCGAGCATGTCGACGGCCGTATCGTCGAGACGCGCTTCCCGGATCAGATCGATCCCTGGCAGCCGTTCATGGACATGCGGGCGATCAGCCATAGCGTCATGCCGGGCGTCAGCGCCAAGTGTCTGATGGAAGGCGATACATTCGAGATGGAAGACCAGCGCAACTGGTCCGACGCTTCCTACAAGACCTATGTTCGCCCGCTCGCCCTTCCCTGGCCCTATCAGATCCCCGCAAACGAGCGGCAGACCCAACGGATCGTCCTGTCGATCAGTGATAGCAGGCCGCATGTCGCAGCACAGGCCGCCGAGGCGAAGCCGGTGACCATTGTCAGGGGCGAGAAGACCGGAGTGATGCCCTCGATCGGCCTGATCGTCACACCCGAAGAGGCTAAATCAACACTCGGGGCAACATCGCGCCTTGCCGAAATCGACCCGCAGGAACTGCTTTTCCACTACGACCCGCTCGCGGGCCACGGCGCCGCGGCCTTCGCCGATTTCGCGGCGCTGGCAAAGATCCATCGCGGCAGCACGACGCTGGAAATCGCTTTGCCCTGCAAGGCGTCACCGGAAGAGGAAGCCGCCGCGATTGCGGCTGAGATGGCGGCGGCTGGTTTCTCCCCCGATGCCGTCGTCGTCTCGCCCGCCGTCGATCGGCAGTCGACTCCACCCGGCAGCAAGTGGCCGGAATGCCCGCCGCTGGAAGAGGTCTATGCCGCAGGACTCGCCGTCTTCCCGAATGCCCGGCTCGGCGGCGGCATGCTCAGCTACTTCACCGAGCTGAACCGCAAGCGGGTCCCGGCCGAAAATCTCGATTTCGTCACCCACTGCACCAATCCGATCGTCCATGCCGCCGACGATCTGAGCGTCATGCAGACGCTGGAGGCCCTGCCCTTCATCACCCGCTCCGTGCGGGCGATCTATGGCAAGAAGCCCTATCGCATCGGCCCCTCGACCATCCCGATGCGGCAGAACCCTTATGGTAGCCGGACGATGGACAATCCCGGCGGCAAGCGCATCCCGATGGCCAATATCGATCCGCGCCACAACGGCCGTTTTGCCGAAGCCTTTGCGCTCGCCTATGCGGCGCAGGTGATTGATGCGGATCTCGAATGCCTGGCGCTTTCGGCGCTGACAGGACCATTCGGCCTGATCGCCGGCGAGAACGAGCCTTCGGAACCCGGCGCCGTTCGTCCGCTGTTTCACACTGTCAAGGCGCTTGCCGGCATGGCCGGGCTTCGCTGGCATGAATGCCAATCATCAGCACCATCACAGGTTCTCGGTTTCACCGTCGAGAGGGCAGCGGGCAACGCGCTTTGCCTCGTCAACATCACGGCTCAGGAATTGAGCGTCGATATCTCCGCGACGGTCGCCGAAGGCGTGGCCGTTGTGCTCGCACCTTATGGCACCGCGATCGTAGAATTTCCGGCGAACGGCTGAGCCATCCGCCGGCTTCAGGCTTAGCCGAGAACGATCTGCAGCTTCACGTCATCAGGACGCGCCTCGACGGCGCGGTCGAAGGCCTTGATCGAATCCTCGAAGGTGAAGGTTTCCGAGATCAGCGGCTTCAGGTCGACCCGGCCGGAACCAAGCAGTGCGATCGAACGCTCATATTGATGCGCGTAGCGGAAGACCGTCTCGATGCGAATTTCCTTGGTCGAGGCGGTCGAAATGTCGAAACCCACCGGATTGACCGGCAGGCCGACAGCGACGATGACACCGCCCGGGCGTGGCAAGTCCATGATCGTTTCCCAGGCCTTCGGCGAGCCGGAGCATTCAAAGATCACATCGGCACCCCAGCCATCCGTCAGTCGCGCGACTTCCTGAGCCAGGTTCTTCTCGCGGATATTGACCGGGATGACGCCCTGATACTGCGCGGCGATATCGAGCTTCGGCTGCGCCAGATCGGCGACGATGGCACGCGAGCAACCGCCGGCAAGTGCCGCAATCGCCACCATGGTGCCGATCGGACCGGCGCCGAGAACGACGGCGGTATCGCCCGGCGCAATCTTCGCCTTCGATGCGGCCTGCATGCCGACGGCGAAAGGTTCGACCATCGCGCCTTCGGCGAAGCTGACATTGTCAGGCAGCTTGAACGTATAGTTTGCGGGGTGCACGACTTCGGGCGTCAGCACGCCATGAACCGGCGGCGTCGCCCAGAAGGTCACAGCCGGGTCGACATTATACATGCCGAGGCGGCTTGCCTTTGAGTTCGGATCGGGAATGCCGGGCTCCATGCAGACGCGGTCGCCGACCTTCAGATGCGTGACGCCTTCGCCGACCTCGATGACAGTCCCCGCCGCCTCATGGCCAAGCACCATCGGCTCATTGACGACGAAGGGGCCGATCTTGCCATGCGTATAATAGTGGACGTCGGAACCGCAGACGCCGACCGTATGGATCTTGATCTTCACCTGACCGGGGCCGGTGTCCATCGGCAGATCGATATCGCGAAGCGCAAGCTCATGCTGGCGCTCCAGAACGAGAGCACGGACTTTGGTCATGGCAGTTTCCTTCCCTGTGGCGCTTACGATTCAGCCGCGCCGTTGGTGCAGACTATAAGACTGCGGCCGTGCGGATTTCAATCGCCACAATTCAGCTTTTGCTCATCAATCGATGAAATGCTCACGTCTCACCGTATAAAGGCATTTATAAGATTTTTATATCGGCGCCTTCTCGCGCGTCTCGAACCTTTATGCGCATCGGCAGATATTCAGGCCCGAGAGATCGCAAGATCGTCTCCATGCCAGAAAGTCTAAAGGTGCCGATACCCCGGATTGGCGCCCTTGTCTTATCTGACTCCAACCAGAACATCAGGAGTCAACATCGATGATGGATCTCATTTTGCTCGGCACTGCGATCGTCTTTTTCGGACTGTGCTTTGCCTATACGCGCGCCTGCGACCGGCTGTGACAGGAGAGATGGCTATGACCCTCGACTATATCCTGAGCGGCGCCGTGACCGTGTTTCTCACCGTCTATCTCACCTACGCCCTTATCCGACCCGAGCGCTTCTGATCAGCTGCCGGGTACTCGAAAGTTCCTCCCATGACACTCAACGGATGGCTACAGATCCTCGTCTTCTGCGGGATCCTCATTGCGCTCGTCAAACCGCTCGGCGGCTACATGACGCGCGTCTTCTCGGGCGAGCGCACGCTTCTCTCGCCGGTCCTCGTTCCGGTGGAACGGGGACTTTACGCGCTTGCCGGCACCAGCGATCGCGAGGAGCAGCATTGGACCTCCTATGCTTTCGCGATGCTGCTCTTCAACCTGTTCGGCGTCTTCGTCCTCTATGCGCTGATGCGGCTGCAGGCGGTCCTGCCTTACAATCCCGCGGGCATGGCGGCCGTCGGCCCGGAGCTGTCCTTCAACAGCGCCGTCAGCTTCGTCACCAACACCAACTGGCAGAACTACGGCGGCGAAAGCACCATGTCCTATCTGACCCAGATGATGGGCTTCACGGTGCAGAACTTCGTGTCCGCCGCGACCGGCATGGCGATTGCCATGGGCCTGATCCGGGCCTTCTCGCGCGCTTCGGGCAAGGCGATCGGCAATTTCTGGGTCGATATGATCCGCGCCACGCTCTACATCCTGCTGCCCTTCTGCGTCGTGCTGACGCTCATCTATGTCTGGCTCGGCGTTCCGCAGACGCTCGGCCCCTATGTCGATGCAACGACGCTCGAAGGCGCCAAGCAGACGATCGCGCTCGGCCCGGTCGCCTCGCAACTTGCCATCAAGATGCTCGGCACCAATGGCGGCGGCTTCTTCAATGCCAACTCGGCCCATCCCTTCGAGAACCCCGACAACATCTCGAACATGATCCAGATGCTGTCGATCTTCGCGATCGGCGCGGCCTTCACCAACGTCTTCGGTCGCATGGTCGGCAACCAGCGCCAGGGCTGGGCGATCCTCGCCTCGATGGGCCTGCTGTTCATCGTCGGCGTTGCCATCACCTATTGGGCGGAAGCTGCGGGCAATCCGCTGATGCACGCCTTCGGTCTCGGCGGCGGCAACATGGAAGGCAAGGAGGTCCGCTTCGGCATCGCCATGTCCTCGCTCTTCGCCGTCATCACCACGGCGGCCTCCTGCGGCGCGGTCAATGCCATGCATGGCTCCTTCACGGCGCTCGGCGGCCTGATCCCGCTGATCAACATGCAGCTCGGCGAAGTCATCGTCGGCGGTGTCGGCGCGGGCTTCTACGGCATCATTCTCTTCATCATCATCGCCATCTTCGTGGCGGGCCTGATGGTTGGCCGCACGCCTGAATATCTCGGCAAGAAGATCGAGGCGAAGGAGATGAAAATGGCCGTGCTCGCCATTCTCTGCCTGCCGCTCGCCATGCTGGTCTTCGTCGCCATCGCCAGCGTGCTGCCCTCGGCGGTCGCTTCCGTCGGCACCGCGGGTCCGCATGGCTTCTCGGAGATCCTCTATGCCTATACCTCGGCTGCGGCCAATAATGGCTCCGCCTTCGGCGGCCTGACCGGCAACACGCCCTGGTACAACGTGACGCTCGGCATCGGCATGCTGATGGGCCGCTTCCTGGTCATCATCCCTGCCCTTGCGATCGCAGGCTCGCTGGTCGCCAAGAAGACCGTCCCGGCCTCCGCCGGCACCTTCCCGACCGACGGTCCGCTGTTCGTCGGCCTGCTCGTCGGCACGATCCTGATCGTCGGCGGCCTCACCTTCATGCCGGCGCTGGCTCTCGGCCCTGTCGTCGAGCACCTGGTGATGACCGCGGGCCAGACCTTCTGAGGCGCGCCGATGATCATCCGTCACGCCTTCCGCAAGTCGATCCACCCACGCTTCGGTCAGCCGGAGCGTGGGGCGCGCAAGACCCTGCGCGCGACCGACGCGATCCTTGTGCTGCTGGCGGCCATCCTCGTCGTGGCCGCCGTTCTCAGACTGTTTCATGGCTGACCGGACAGACCGGTTCCGCCTTACTCTTTCAAGCTGGAGTCTCTTATGAGCCAGGCAAAATCCGCGAGTATCGTCGATAGTCGCATTCTCATCCCGGCGATCGGCGCCGCCTTTACCAAGCTCAACCCGCGCACCCTGGCCAAGAACCCGGTGATGTTCGTGGTGGCGACGGTATCGGCGCTGACTACCGTCCTCTTTCTCCGCGACGTCGCGACCGGCGGCGGCAATCTCGGCTTCTCGTTCCAGATCAATCTCTGGCTCTGGTTCACCGTGCTCTTCGCCAACTTCGCCGAAGCCGTCGCCGAAGGCCGCGGCAAGGCGCAGGCGGATTCGCTGCGCAAGGCCCGCACCGAAACCCAGGCCAAGCTTCTGACCGCCAATAACGGCTCCGGCTACCGCATGGTGCCGGGCACCAGCCTGAAGGTCGGCGATCTCGTCCTCGTCGAGGCCGGTGACATCATCCCGTCGGACGGCGAAGTTGTCGAAGGTGTGGCCTCGGTCAACGAAGCCGCAATCACCGGCGAGTCCGCCCCCGTCATCCGCGAGTCCGGCGGCGACCGCTCGGCCGTCACCGGCGGCACGCAGGTTCTGTCGGATGTGATCCGCGTCCGCATCACCGCGGCTGCCGGCTCCACCTTCATCGACCGGATGATCGCGCTGGTCGAAGGTGCGGAGCGCCAGAAGACCCCAAATGAGATCGCCCTCAACATCCTGCTCGCAGGCATGACGCTGATCTTCGTTCTCGCTACCGCGACGATCCCAAGCTTTGCCGCCTATGCCGGTGGCTCGATCCCGATCATCGTGCTGGTCGCGCTCTTCGTCACCCTCATCCCGACCACGATCGGCGCGCTTCTTTCGGCGATCGGCATTGCCGGCATGGACCGTCTCGTCCGCTTCAACGTGCTCGCCATGTCTGGCCGCGCCGTCGAGGCTGCCGGTGACGTCGATACGCTGCTGCTCGACAAGACGGGCACGATCACCCTCGGCAACCGCCAGGCCACCAGCTTCCGCCCGGTCCGCGGCGTCACGGAGCAGGAACTGGCAGATGCGGCACAGCTCGCCTCGCTCGCCGACGAGACGCCGGAAGGCCGCTCGATCGTCGTGCTCGCCAAAGAGAAATATGCGATCCGCGGCCGCGATATGGGCAGCCTGCAGGCGACTTTCGTGCCGTTCACCGCACAGACCCGCATGAGCGGCGTCGATGTCGGCGGCTCATCGATCCGCAAGGGTGCCGTCGAAGCCGTGCTCGCCTATGTCGGCGCCAACAATGCGCCCTCGAATGGCAACGCCGCGATCGCGCTGCGACCGGAAACCGATGTCATCCGCGAGCTTCAGGCGATCGCCGACGAGATCGCCAAGGCCGGCGGCACGCCGCTCGCCGTTGCCCGTGACGGCAAGCTGCTCGGCGTCATCCAGCTCAAGGATATCGTCAAGGGCGGCATCCGGGAGCGTTTTGCGGAACTGCGCCGCATGGGCATCCGTACCGTCATGATCACCGGCGACAACCCGATGACCGCAGCCGCCATCGCCGCCGAAGCCGGTGTCGACGATTTCCTTGCCCAGGCAACGCCGGAGAACAAGCTGTCGCTGATCCGCGAGGAACAGGCCAAGGGCAAACTCGTCGCCATGTGCGGCGACGGCACCAACGATGCCCCGGCGCTTGCCCAGGCCGATGTCGGCGTCGCCATGAACACCGGCACGGTCGCCGCCCGCGAGGCCGGCAACATGGTGGACCTCGACTCGGACCCGACGAAGCTCATCGAGATCGTCGAGATCGGCAAACAGCTGTTGATGACCCGCGGCGCGCTGACGACCTTCTCCATCGCCAACGACATCGCCAAGTATTTCGCCATCATCCCGGCAATGTTCCTGACCTTCTACCCGCAGCTCGGCGTGCTGAACATCATGGGCCTCGCAACCCCTCAGAGCGCCATTCTCTCGGCGATCATCTTCAACGCGCTGATCATCGTCGCGCTGATCCCGTTGTCGCTGAAGGGCGTCAAATACCGGGCGATCGGCGCCGGCGCGCTGCTCTCCCGCAATCTCTTGATCTACGGCCTCGGCGGCATCGTCGTCCCGTTCATCGGCATCAAGGCGATCGACATGGTCATCACGGCCATCGGTCTCGCTTAAGGAGTACATTCCATGTTGAAAGAACTTCGTCCTGCAATCGTCATGATCGTCGCCACCACAGCGATCACCGGCCTCCTCTACCCGATCGCCATGACGGGTGCCGCCCAGGCGCTCTTCCCGAAACAGGCGAACGGCAGCCTGATCGAGAAGGACGGCACCGTCATCGGCTCCTCGCTGATCGGCCAGGCCTTCACCAGCGACAAATACTTCCACGGCCGCCCCTCGGCCGCCGGCGACGGCTACAACGCCGCCGCCTCCTCCGGCTCCAACCTCGGCCCGACCAGCCAGAAGCTGATCGACCGTGTGAAGACCGACTATGAAGCCGCCAAGGCCAGCAATCCCAACGCCGACGTTCCGATCGATCTCGTGACGGCTTCGGGCAGCGGTCTCGACCCGCATATCTCGCCGGAGGCCGCCTATTTCCAGGTGGCGCGCGTTGCCAAGGCGCGCGGGATGGATGAGGTCAAGGTCAAGTCGCTGGTGGATGCGGCCGTCGAGGCGCGTGAGCTTGGGTTCCTGGGCGAGCCTGCCGTCAATGTGCTTGCGTTGAATATGGCGCTTGATGCACCTATGACACGATAATGTTCGGAACAAGCGGCCCCCTCATCCGCCTGCCGGCACCTTCTCCCCGATGGGGGGAAGGGGAAAAGTCGCAACGCCCCGGCTCCTCCTCTCCCCTCGGGGAGAGGGTGGCCGAGCGAAGCGGAGGCCGGGTGAGGGGGCCGCTGGCTCCGGCCATCGAGAAAGACCGCCCGCATGCCCGACAACAGTCGTGACACCGATGCCAGACCATCCCCGGACGCTCTCCTTGAGCGCGCCGAACGGGAAACGCGCGGCCGTCTGAAAATCTTCCTCGGCGCCGCCCCCGGCGTCGGCAAGACCTACGAAATGCTCATCTCCGGCCGCGCCAAGATCGCCGACGGCATGGATGTGGTGATCGGCGTCGTCGAGACGCATGGGCGCAAGGAAACCCAGGCACTGCTGGCCGGTTTCGAGATCATCCCCCGCGTCACGGTCGCCTATCGCGGCCAGGAGCTGGAGGAGATGGATCTCGACGGCATCCTGGCGCGCAAGCCCGATCTCGTTCTCGTCGACGAACTGGCGCATACCAATGCCCAGGGCAGCCGCCATCCGAAACGTTATCTCGACGTCAAGGAGCTGCTCGACCGCGGCGTCGACGTCTATACGACACTCAATATCCAGCATGTCGAGAGCCTGAACGACGTCGTTTCGCAGATCACCCGCATCCGCGTGCGCGAGACCGTGCCGGACTCGGTGATCGACATGGCCGACGATATCGAGATCATCGACCTGACGCCTGACGACCTAATCAAGCGGCTGCATGACGGCAAGGTTTATGTGGCGCGCACCGCCGAGCGGGCGCTCACCAACTATTTCACGCCGGGCAACCTGACGGCGCTGCGCGAGCTCGCCTTGCGCAAGACGGCCCAGCGCGTCGACGATCAGCTGCTGACCCATATGCAGGCGCATGCGATCCCTGGCCCGTGGGCGGCGGGCGAGCGGGTGCTCGTCTCGATCGACCATCATCCGCGCTCGGCCTCGCTGGTGCGCTATGCCGCCCGCATGGCCTCGCGGCTGCGTGCGCCCTGGTCGGCCGTCTATATCGAGACGAACCGCTCGATCAGCCTTTCGGAAGAGCAGCGCGACACGATCGCCGCGACGCTTCGGCTAGCCGGCCAGCTCGGCGGCGAGGCGCTGACGCTTCCCGGCCGCGAAGTCACCGAAGAGCTGCTGCGTCATGCCAGCGCCAACAACGTCACCCACATCGTCATCGGCTCGCCGAAGAAGCCGACCTGGCGCGAATGGCTGCAGCCCTCGGCGACCGACCAGTTGATCCGCCAGGCCGGCGATATCAGCGTCCATGTCATATCTGGCAACGAGAAGGACCAGACCGCCCAGCGTGGCGTCAAGGCTGCCGCGACGGCGCCGCTGTTCGACCTGCGCGCCTATGTGCTGGCGACTGCCTATGTGGCGATCGCGCTCGGCGTCGGCGTCGTGCTCGATCAGGTGCTCGATGTCCGCAACCTCGCCCTCGTCTTCCTGATGGCGGTGCTCACTTCCGCGGTTCTCCATGGACTGCGCCCGGCGCTCTACACCTGCATCATCAGCGCCCTCGCCTTCAATTTCTTCTTCCTGCCGCCACGCTACACGCTGACGATCAGCGATCCGGAGAGCGTGCTGGCGCTGTTCTTCTTCCTCGGCGTCGCCATCATCGCCTCGAACCTGACCGCAACAGTGCAACGTCAGGCCGCCGCCGCCCGGCAGCGCGCGCGCACCACTGAGGACCTCTATCTCTTTTCCAAGAAGCTCGCCGGAACCGGCACGCTCGACGACGTGCTCTGGGCGACCGCCTTCCAGATCGCATCGATGCTGAAGGTTCGCGTCGTGCTGCTGCTGCCGGAAGACGGAGGCATTGCCGTCAAGGCCGGCTATCCGCCCGACGATACGCTCGATGACGCCGATATCGCGGCTGCGCGCTGGGCCTGGGAGCACAATCACGCGGCCGGGCGCGGCGCCGATACCCTGCCCGGCGCCAAGCGTCTCTACGTGCCGTTGCGAACCGGCCGCACCGCCGTCGGCGTCATCGGCCTCGACAGCGACCGGCGCGACGGCCCGCTGCTGACGCCGGAGCAGCAGCGGCTGCTCGATGCGCTCGCCGATCAGGCAGCCCTCGCCATCGAGCGCGTCCAGCTCGTCGCCGATGTCGATCGCGCCAAGCTGGCGGCCGAAGCCGACCGGCTGCGCTCGGCGCTGCTGACCTCGATCTCGCACGACCTGAAGACGCCATTGGCCGCCATTCTCGGCGCGGCGGGGACGCTGCGCGACTATCTGAGCTCGATGCCGGAGGAAGACCGCAACGATCTCCTCTCCACGGTTGTCGACGAATCCGAGCGCCTCAACCGCTTCATCGCCAACCTGCTCGACATGACGAAGATCGAATCCGGCGCCATGGAGCCGAATTACGCGCTCCACTATGCCGGCGATATCGCCGGAAGCGCGCTGCGCCGCGCCGCCAAGATCCTCGAGCGCCACCGGACGGAGATGAACATCCCCGGTGATCTTCCCATGGTGAAGGTCGATCCGGTTCTTTTCGAGCAGGTGCTCTTCAATCTGCTCGACAACGCCGCCAAATATGCGCCCGAAGGCTCGACGATCCGCATCCGCGGCTCCGCCGATGCCTTCAGCGTGGCGCTCGAAATCTCCGACGAAGGCCCCGGCATTCCGGAAGGCGATCTCGACCGCATCTTCGATACGTTCTACCGTGTCCGCAAAGGCGACCAGGTGCGCGCCGGAACCGGGCTCGGGCTTTCCATCTGCCGCGGTTTCATCGAGGCGATGGGCGGCACCATCACCGCTGGAAACAGGACGGACCGCTCCGGCGCCGTCTTCACCATCCGGCTTCAGGGAACCAACGACATTCCGAAACTGGATGAACTCAAATGAGCGGTTCGCCCATTAAGATCCTCGTCGTCGACGACGAGCCCCCGATCCGCAAGCTGTTGCGCGTCGGTCTGACGGCACAGGGCTACGAAGTGCATGAGGCAGCCAATGCGCTGGCCGCGCGGGAATCCGTGGTCGATGATCTGCCGGATCTCGTCGTCCTCGATCTCGGCCTGCCGGATACGCCGGGTCACGACCTGCTGCAGGAATGGCGCGACGACGGGCTGACCATGCCTGTCGTCATCCTCTCCAGCCGCACCGATGAAGCCGGCATCGTCAAGGCGCTGGAAACCGGCGCCGACGACTACGTGACGAAGCCCTTCGGCATTGCCGAACTCGGCGCCCGCATCCGCGTCGCGCTCCGCCACCGGCTGCAGCAGCAGGGCGAAAAGGCGATCTTCCAGACCGGCGGCCTGTCGATCGATATCGTCAAGCGCATCGTCAAGGTCGATGGCAAGGAGATCAAGCTGTCGCCGAAGGAATATGACATCCTGCGCGTGCTCGCCCAGCATGCCGGCAAGGTGCTGACGCACCAGTTCCTGCTCAAGCAGGTCTGGGGGCCGGCGGCCGATGTGCAGTATCTGCGCGTCTATGTGCGGCAGCTGCGGCAAAAGGTCGAGCAGGTTCCCGATCAGCCGCACTATATTACGACGGAGACCGGCGTCGGCTACCGGCTTCGGGAACCGGACTGAGCGGTCCCGCCGCTTCTGCGAACATCTATGGAAATGACATGAATCTCGCTGATATCATCCTGCCGGAACACACCTTCATCGGCGTTTCCGCAGCAACCAAGTGGCGCGCCCTGCAGGCTATGGCGGAAAAGGCCGGCAAGGCCTTCGCGATCGAGGAGCAGCCGATCATCCGCGCGCTCGAAAGCCGCGAAAGCCTCGGCTCGACGGGGATCGGCAACGGCATCGCCGTTCCGCATGCGGCGATCCCCGGCATGACGAACCCGCGCGGACTGCTCATCCGCTTCGCCCATCCCCTCGATTTCGAGGCGATCGACGACATCAAGACCGATATCGCCTTCATGCTGCTCTTCGGCGAGAACAATCGCGGCGAGTATCTCAATGTGCTGGCCGCCATCGCCCGGCGCCTGCAAGCGCCGGGCGTGCTGGAATCGATGCGCAAGGCGCGCAGCGCCGACGAGCTTTATTCCGATTTCATCGCCGACTCCCGGCCCTAGTTAGAAGTCCCGCTGCAGACGCATAAAGCCGAAGATGCCGTCATCGCCGTCGTCTTCATCGCGATATTGCAGGCTGAGCTTGGCCTTCAGATCCTCGACAACCTTGTAGTCGACGGTCACGCCGGCCGCCCAGGCATCGCGGTTGCTGTATCCGCCGCCATCGGCAACGCCGTCGTCATCGGCATCGGCAATCACGTTGCCGAAATACTGGAAGCCCGGCGTCACCGCCCATTTGTCGGTCAGCTTGTATTCGTACTGGGCGCCGACGGTCCATTCGGATGCTTCGTAGTAATAGTTGATGCCGCTCGTCCAGGCGCCATAGAGGCCGAGCGTGCCGGGGCCGAGATCGGCATAGACGATGGCGCGGATCGCGACGTTGTTCTCGTCGGTGTCATAGCCTGCGAGCAGGTAGCCGGTCACGGCACCGAACTTGCCGGAGACCTGGCTGGCGATGCCGAGATCGTTGCCGCCGAAAGAACCGGGTTCCGAGTGGATGTAGTTGGTACCGACCTCGTCGAGCGAGATGCCGGCAGCAAAGTCGCCGCTCTCATACTGATAGCGGATCGAGTTCATCGTCGTCTCGTTGCTGGCGAGAATGTCGGTCTCGCCGGTCGCATCGTCGTCCCACCAGCTATATTGCTTGCCGAAGCGGAAGCCGGCGAGCTCGATATAGCCTTCATCGAGCGTCGGATCGCTTTCGCCGCCCTGATATTCGATACGGTAGGTGATGACGCCGGTCAGCGTGCCATATTCCGTGTCGCTCTTCGAGCTGAAGGTCACCTGGGCGCGGTTGAAAAAGCTCCAGTCCTCGTCATTGTTGGCCGCATCGCCGAAGCGGACTTCGCTTCTGAGGTAACCGCCGATCGCAAGGCAGGTCTCAGTACCCGGAATGTAGAAATACCCGCTGCCGTAGGCATCGCAGACGCGGACATATTCCACGGGCTCAGGTTCGGCCGCGACGATGGCGTCGGCAGCGTGGGCGCCGGAAACGGCAGCAAGGGCCGCGGCGGTGGCAAACAGGACGGTCTTGATATGCATGTCGATCGATCCCTTCGACAGGGTGGGGCAATGCCGCAGTTGCAGTCGGCAAGGCCTCATGTAGGAAGCGATCGGGCGAATGACCGTATTTGTTTCATTTCCCTGACACCTATCTCATACCGTGTGCCATTATTGGCACACCGCGGGGTATGGCCGGTCTGCAGGTCAAGCCCGGTACGTCCGTTTCAGAAACTGAATGTAAATGAAACGACATTCCAGAAAGCAGCTCTTTAAACGGAAGAACTTTCGTTTCATTATACGACCAAGTTGATAGAGTTTACGCAGAAACGAAGGAGGTTTTCATGCAGTCAACTCGGATCACACGGCTTCTCGCCGCCGCGGTCTTCGCCGGCAGCGTAGCAATCGGCGCCGTTGCGCCGGCATTTGCCGACCAGCAGCTTCTCAATGTGTCCTACGACCCGACGCGTGAATTGTACAAGGATTTCAACGCCGCCTTCGCTGCCAAGTGGCAGAAGGATACCGGTGAAGCGGTCACCATCCAGGCCTCCCATGGCGGCTCCGGCGCCCAGGCCCGCTCGGTTATCGACGGTCTCGAAGCCGATGTCGTGACGCTCGCTCTCGAAGGCGATATCGACGCCATCGCCAAGGCGACCGGCAAGATCCCGACGGACTGGAAGACCAAGTTCCCGAACAACTCGACGCCTTACACCTCGACGATCGTCTTCTTGGTGCGCAAGGGCAATCCGAAGGGCATCAAGGACTGGGGCGATCTCGTCAAGGACGACGTCCAGGTCATCACCCCGAACCCGAAGACCTCGGGCGGCGCCCGCTGGAACTTCCTGGCGGCCTGGGCATGGGCCAAGCAGGCAAATGGCGGCGATGAAGGCAAGGCACAGGAATATGTGACGCAGCTTCTGCAGCATGTTCCGGTTCTCGATACCGGTGCGCGCGGCGCCACCACCACCTTCGTCCAGCGCGGTCTAGGCGACGTTCTGCTTGCCTGGGAAAACGAAGCCTATCTCTCGCTCGAAGAACTCGGCCCCGACCAGTTCGAGATCGTCACCCCGAGCTTCTCCATCCGCGCCGATCCGCCGGTTGCGATCGTTGACGGCAACGTCGACAAGAAGGGCACCCGCAAGGTTGCTGAAGCTTACCTCAACTACCTCTATTCGGACGAAGGCCAGAAGATTGCGGCCAAGCACTATTACCGTCCGATCAAGCCGGAAGCCGCCGACAAGGCCGACATCGCCCGGTTCCCCGACTTGAAGCTCGCCACCATCGACGACTTCGGCGGCTGGAAGGAAGCTCAGCCCAAGTTCTTCGCCGACGGCGGGGTATTTGACCAGATCTACAAGCCGGCCCAATAATAGAGTTCATGAACGCACATAGCCACGCGCGGTGGCGGTTCAAGCGGCCGAGTGTCATTCCGGGTTTCGGAATGGCGCTCGGCTTAACCTTGACCTGGCTCACCCTTCTGATCCTTATCCCGCTATCGGGCCTTGCATGGCGCTCGAGCGAGCTCGGCTGGGAGAAATTCCTGTCGATCGCGCTCGATCCGCGTACGGTCAATGCGCTTCGCATCAGCTTCGGCGGCGCCTTTGTCGCCGCCTGCATCAATGCCGTCTTCGGCGTCATCCTCGCCTGGGTTCTGGTACGCTACCGCTTTCCCGGCAAGCGCATCATCGACGCCATGGTCGATCTTCCCTTCGCGCTGCCGACGGCAGTGGCCGGTATCGCGCTGACGACGCTCTATGCACCGAACGGCTGGATCGGCCAATTCCTGACGCCGCTCGGTATCAAGATCGCCTTCACTCCCGCCGGCATCGTCGTCGCCCTCATCTTCGTCGGCCTGCCCTTCGTGGTGCGCACGGTCCAGCCGGTCATGGAAGAAATCGACAGGGAAGTGGAGGAAGCCGCGGCGACGCTCGGCGCCAACCGTTTCCAGACGATCACCCGCGTCCTGCTGCCCGGCCTTGCGCCGGCGGTGCTGACGGGCTTTGCGCTCGCCTTTGCGCGTGGCGTCGGCGAATACGGCTCGGTCATCTTCATTGCCGGCAACCTGCCGTTCAAGTCCGAGATCGCCCCGCTTCTGATCGTCATCAAGCTCGAAGAGTATAATTACGCGGCCGCCACGGCGATCGCCGCCGTCATGCTCATCATCTCGTTCACCATGCTGCTCGTCATCAACCTGATCCAGAGCTGGCGCAGACGGAGGTACGGACATGGCGCTTGATACGGCCACCGCCGCCCCCAAGGTCCGCTCCGTCGTCACCGAAAGCCGGCTGGCGCGCTGGAGCCTGATCTTCCTGTCGCTGCTCTTTCTGCTGCTGATGGTCTTCCTGCCGCTGGCGGCAGTCTTCGTCGAAGCCTTCCGCAAGGGCGTCGTCGCCTTTTTCGAGGCGCTGCAGGATGCGGAAACCTTCTCGGCGATCCGGCTGACGCTGATCGTCGCCGGTATCAGCGTGCCGCTGAACCTGGTCTTCGGCGTCGCCGCCGCCTGGGCGATCGCCAAGTTCGAGTTCAAGGGCAAGGCGTTCCTGACGACGCTGATCGACCTGCCCTTCTCGGTCTCGCCGGTTATTTCGGGCCTGGTCTTCGTGCTGCTGTTCGGCGCCAATACCTATCTCGGCAAGTGGCTGGATGCCCACAGCATCAAGATCCTCTTCGCCGTTCCGGGTCTGGTGCTCGCCACCATGTTCGTCACCTTCCCCTTCGTTGCCCGCGAGCTGATCCCGCTGATGCAGGAACAGGGGACAGCGGATGAAGAGGCGGCACTGTCGCTCGGCGCCAGCGGCTGGCAGACCTTCTGGTATGTGACGCTGCCGAATATCAAGTGGGGCCTGCTCTACGGCGTGCTGCTCTGCAACGCCCGCGCCATGGGCGAATTCGGCGCCGTATCGGTTGTCTCCGGCCACATCCGCGGCCAGACCAACACCATGCCGCTGCAGGTGGAAATCCTCTACAACGAGTATAATTTCACCGGCGCATTCGCCGTCGCGACCTTGCTTGCCCTGCTTGCCCTTGTGACTCTTGTTTTGAAGACGCTGCTCGAAATGCGATACAGCGCGGAAATCGCCGCCAGCCGGCGGCACTGAAGGATTGAGAATGGAAGTTCGCGTTCAAAACATACGCAAGGAATTCGACCGGTTTCCGGCCCTGCACGACGTTTCGCTCGATATCCGCTCGGGCGAGCTGATCGCCCTGCTCGGCCCTTCCGGTTCCGGCAAGACGACATTGCTTCGCTTGATCGCGGGCCTCGAAAGCCCGACCGACGGCAAGGTGTTCTTCGGCGACGAGGATGCCTCGAAGAAGACCGTGCAGCAGCGCAATATCGGCTTCGTCTTCCAGCACTACGCGCTGTTCCGCCACATGACGGTGCTCGACAATGTCGCCTTCGGCCTCAAGGTCCGCAGCGGCGCGCGCCGTCCGCCGAAGGCCGAGATCCGCAAGCGGGCGCTCGAGCTGCTCGACCTCGTGCAGCTTTCCGGCCTTGAGAAGCGTTATCCGGCGCAGCTATCCGGCGGCCAGCGCCAGCGCGTGGCGCTCGCCCGCGCCATGGCGGTCGAGCCGAACGTGCTGCTGCTCGACGAGCCCTTCGGCGCGCTCGACGCCCAGGTTCGCAAGGACCTGCGCAAGTGGCTGCGGGAAATCCATGACCGCACCGGCCATACGACCGTCTTCGTCACCCACGACCAGGACGAAGCGATGGAACTTGCTGACCGCGTCGTCGTCATGAGCCAAGGCGCGATCGAACAGGTCGGCACGCCGGATGAAGTCTACGACCGGCCAAACTCACCCTTCGTCTTCGGCTTCGTCGGCCAGTCCAACTGTTTAAACGTGAAGATCGCCAATGGCGATATCCTGTTCGAGGGCCGCACGCTCGGCCTGAAGGCGGATGGCGAGCCGGATGGCGAAGCGCAGCTCTATTTCCGCCCGCACGACATCGAACTGCTGGACGCAAACCGCGGCGGCATTCCCGGCAAGCTGGCCTCAAGCCGCCGCGTTGCCGGAACACGGCATATCGAAATCGATATCGGGACCGCGCATCAGCATATCGAGCTGGAAGTTCCGCCCTCGCACACCGAGGTTCTCGACAGCAAGCATATCGCTTTCCGGCCGACGCGCTGGAAGCTGTTCCGGAAGGGCTGACCCCTCTACGCCGTCATGCTCGGGTCTGTCCCGAGCATCCGCAACGGCTGCGGGCGGCAAGACCGCCCGCTCTCACGTTCAATAGACTTCCGGAACATACATGTCCGGCGGAACCGGAACGCGCGAGTAATCGTCGTGACGCACGCGCGGCGGCAGGACGATGTGATCCTTCGGTACGTCCTCATAGGGGATCTGCTTCAAGAGGTGGTTGATCATGTTGAGGCGGGCGCGCTTCTTGTCGACGGCCTGAACGACCCACCACGGCGCCTCGGGGATGTGGGTATATTCCAGCATCTCTTCCTTGGCCTTGGTGTATTCTTCCCAATGCACGCGGCTTTCGAGGTCCATCGGCGACAGCTTCCACTGCTTTAGCGGATCCTGGATGCGCATGCGGAAGCGGAACTCCTGCTCCTCGTCGGTGATCGAGAACCAGTATTTGACGAGGATGATGCCGGAGCGCACCAGCATGCGCTCGAATTCCGGAACCGACCGGAAGAACTCGTCGAGTTCGTCCTTGGTGCAGAAACCCATCACGCGCTCGACACCGGCGCGGTTGTACCAGCTGCGGTCGAAGAGCGCCATTTCGCCTGCCGACGGCAGATGCGGGACGTAGCGCTGGAAATACCACTGGTTCCGCTCACGCTCGGTCGGCGCCGGAAGTGCGACGACGCGGCAGACGCGCGGGTTCAGACGCTGCGTGACGCGCTTGATCGCGCCGCCCTTGCCGGCTGAATCGCGGCCTTCGAAAAGCACGACGACCTTCAGCTTCTTGTGCTGCACCCAGTCCTGCAGCTTCACCAGCTCGTGCTGGAGGCGGAAGAGTTCGCGGAAATAGGTCTTGCGGTCGAGCACATCCTCAAGGCCGCCAGGCATGTTCTCGGCGACCAGCTCGTCCAGCCGGTCCTCCTCCATCTGCATTTCCAGTTCCTCGTCGAAACTGTCTGCAATCTCGTCCTTGATGCGGCGGAGCTGGTCGATTTCTTCCTGAGTCATGGTCCTGTCCCTCTGATCGGCGCCACATCAGCAGGGTTTGACGACAGTAATGTGACAATGCGAGCCGCGCGAGGGAGGTCGCCGGAGATACCGCAAAGTTGTGTCACGCAAGGTTCACGGGGCGGACGTAGTTTTGGTTGCTTTTCCATGAAAGGACAAGGACATGGCTGATATTGCCCCCGATCACCTGTTGCCTGAGTCCGGTAAGCACCCGCTGCATTCGTCGAGTGCAGGCAAGTGGTTCGTGCCGGTCTTTCTCGTCATTCTTCTCTGCGGCCTTGGATATGTGGCCTATGCGCTCGGCCGCGATCTGACCGAAGCCTCCGCGGTTCCGTGGATCCTGCTTGGCCTGGCGCTGCTGATTGCGCTCGGCTTCGAGTTCGTCAACGGCTTCCATGACACTGCAAATGCTGTCGCCACCGTCATCTACACGCGCTCGATGCCCGCCGAGCTCGCCGTCATCTGGTCCGGCTTCTTCAACTTCCTCGGCGTGCTGACATCGACGGGCGCCGTCGCCTTCGGCATTCTGGCACTCCTGCCGGTCGAGCTCATCCTGCAGGTCGGCTCGGGATCGGGCCTTGCGATGGTCTTCGCGCTGTTGATCGCGGCGATCTTCTGGAACCTCGGCACCTGGTATCTCGGCCTGCCCTCCTCCAGCTCGCACACGCTCGTCGGCTCGATCATCGGCGTCGGCCTCGCCAACCAGTTTCTCGCCCCGGCGGGAAGCGCCACCAGCGGTGTCGACTGGTCGCAGGCGACCAGTATCGGCCTGTCGCTGCTGATTTCTCCGCTGATCGGCTTCGCTCTCTCGGCCGTGCTTCTCCTCGTTATGAAGTTCCTTGTACGCAAGAAGGAGCTCTATGAGGAGCCGAAGGGCAACCAGCCACCACCGCTCTGGATCCGGGCAATCCTGATCTTCACCTGCACGGGCGTCAGCTTCGCCCATGGCTCCAACGACGGCCAGAAGGGCATGGGCCTGATCATGCTCATCCTGATCGGTCTGGTTCCGACGGCCTTCGCGCTGAACCGCACGCCTGACGTCAACTACCTAGAAGCCTACAAGCAGGCCTCAGCCCAGGTCGAAACCGCGCTCGGCAAATATGTGAAGCCCGGCGTGACCGTGACCGACTACAAGGCCGAGGTCAGCAATGCGGTGAAGACCAAGACCTGGACGGACGCGACCACCCCTGCCCTGCAGCAATATATCCACCAGACGAGCGCCGAAGTCGCCGCCTTCCCGACGCTCGAAGCCGTTCCGACCAATCTCGTCGGCAACGTGCGTAACGACATCTACCTCATCGGTGAATCACTGAAGCTGATCGACAAGCAGAAGCTTCTGCCAATGGATGCCACCGATCTGCAGGCCGTGACCAACTACCATAAGGCCGTCGACAACGCGACGAAGTTCATCCCGCTCTGGGTGAAAGTCGCTGTGGCGCTGGCGCTCGGCCTCGGCACCATGGTCGGCTGGAAGCGTATTGTCGTCACCGTCGGCGAGAAGATCGGCAAGACGCATCTGACCTATGGTCAGGGCGCTGCCGCCGAAGTCGTCGCCATGGCGACGATCGGCGCGGCCGATCATTTCGGCCTGCCTGTTTCGACGACGCATGTGTTGTCGTCAGGCGTCGCCGGCACGATGGCCGCCAACGGCTCCGGCCTTCAGTGGTCGACGGTCCGCAACATGCTGATGGCATGGGTGCTGACGCTGCCGGCCTCGATCGCCATCGCCTTCGTGCTCTTCATCATCCTTCGCCAGGTCTTCTAAGGCTCCTGACGAAGGAAAACCGCGACAAATGCTGCGGCGCATGATAAGCGCGCCGCAGCTTCTTATCAGGTACCCGCTTTCCCATGATCCGCATCGAAAATATCAGCAAGCAGAACAGCCACCGCATTCTCTATCTCGAGGCATCCGCCGCGCTCAACAAGGGCGAGAAGATCGGCCTCGTCGGCCCGAACGGCGCCGGCAAGACGACGCTGTTCCGCATGATCACCGGCGACGAGACGCCGGATGAAGGCCAGATCTCCGTCGAGAAGGGCATGACCGTCGGCTATTTCAACCAGGATGTCGGCGAGATGTCCGGCCGCAGCGCCGTTGCCGAAGTCATGGAGGGCGCCGGCCCCGTCAGCGAAGTCGCCGCCGAACTGCGCGATCTCGAAGCCGCCATGTCCGACCCCGACCGCATGGACGAGATGGACGCGATCATCGAGCGCTACGGCGAAGTGCAAGCCCGCTACGAAGAGCTCGACGGCTACGCGCTGGAAGGCCGCGCCCGCGAAGTGCTCGACGGTCTGAGCTTCACGCAGGAAATGATGGACGGCGATGTCGGCAAGTTGTCCGGCGGCTGGAAGATGCGCGTGGCGCTCGCCCGCATCCTGCTGATGCGTCCGGACGTGATGCTGCTCGACGAACCGTCGAACCATCTCGATCTCGAAAGCCTGATCTGGCTTGAAGACTTCCTGAAGAATTTCGACGGTGCGCTGCTGATGACCTCGCACGACCGCGAATTCCTCAACCGCATCGTCACCAAGATCATCGAGATCGACGCCGGTTCGCTCAACAGCTACTCGGGCGACTACGCCTTCTACGAAAACCAGCGGGCGCAGAACGAGAAGCAGCAGCAGGCGCAGTTCGAGCGCCAGCAGGCGATGCTCGCCAAGGAAATCAAGTTCATCGAGCGCTTCAAGGCCCGCGCCTCGCATGCCGCCCAGGTGCAGAGCCGCGTCAAGAAGCTCGACAAGATCGAACGCGTCGAGCCACCGCGCCGCCGCCAGACGGTCGCCTTCGAATTCCTGCCGGCTCCGCGCTCGGGCGAAGACGTCATCAACATCAAGAACGTCCACAAGAAGTACGGCAGCCGCAGCATTTACGAAGGCCTGGATTTCATGGTCCGCCGCAAGGAGCGCTGGTGCATCATGGGCGTCAACGGCGCCGGCAAGTCGACGCTCCTGAAGCTCGTTGCCGGTTCGACTGACCCCGATCAGGGCAGCGTCGCGCTCGGCGCCAGCGTAAAGATGGGCTATTTCGCCCAGCACGCCATGGACCTGCTCGATGGCGAGCGCACGGTCCTCGAATGGCTGGAGGATTCCTTCCCGCTCGCCGGCCAGGCTCCGCTTCGCGCGCTGGCAGGCTGCTTCGGCTTCTCGGGTGACGACGTCGAGAAGAAGTGCCGCGTGCTCTCGGGCGGCGAAAAGGCCCGCCTGGTCATGGCCAAGATGCTGTTCGACCCGCCGAACCTGCTGGTCCTTGACGAACCGACCAACCACCTCGACCTCGACACCAAGGAAATGCTGATCAAGGCGCTCGCCGAATACGAAGGCACCATGCTCTTCGTCTCGCACGACCGCCACTTCCTGGCAGCACTCTCCAACCGCGTCCTGGAACTGACGCCTGACGGCATCCACCAGTATGGCGGCGGCTATACCGAGTATGTCGAACGCACCGGCCAGGAAGCGCCTGGGTTGCGGAGCTAATCCCGCGCTCGGAGCGAGATCGTGTGGTGGCGTAATTGCCCGCGCTCAATCTCGCAGATCGCGAAAGAGGGAGCGTCGGTCAACGCAGGCGTTGGCCGGCCCTCAAGCAGAAGCGGATTGGGCTCGCAGAGCGAGCCGCAGATATGAACTGGCGTGGTGCCTAGCCTGCCGGAAACAGGGCGGTGAACGTGTCCGCATAATATTGCCAGCACGGCGCTGTTCGCACCTCCCAAAACCTCGGCAAGCGCATCCGCTTTTCTGCACATCATCGCGTCCAGCAGCGCGATACCCGTCTCGACCGGCGGCTGATGCATGAAGATCATGGAAGGTGCGTTCGCGGCCGCTAGCGCGTTTTGCAGCCAGGCAAGATGGGGAGCCGCGTCTCCATGGCTGGCACCGGGTACGGTGACATCGAGACCGAGGAATGTGAGGCCTGCCTGGGCACAGCTGAAATGCATCGGCTGGCCCGCGGCACAGAACTCCGGCAATTCACGAGACATCATCTCCTGGCAATCACTGTTTCCGGGTAGGACATGGACCGCGCAATCGAGGCCTCGCAGCATATCGCCCACCGCCCGGTAGCCTTCCCGCCATCCATCATCGACGAGGTCGCCGGTTATGACGACGAGATCGGGGCGCAGGCCATGGATCCACCCCACAGCGTCGCCAAGCCGGTCGAGACCCGTTGAATGCGGGCTTGCGTGGATGTCGGATATCTGGGCCAAAAGCATTGCACTCTCCGGTCGGCTGAAACCGGAGAGTGCAACATGTGTTTCAGAGCTGCAACTCGTTGCGGTGTGCTTTAGCTCGCCCGGTTGCCCGCCTCGTCGAAGACATGCAGGTGCTGCGCCGGGAAGGTGACGTTGACCTTCGGGCCGGCCGACAGCGCCTCGCGGTTCAGCGTGAAGACCTTGAACGGCAGGCCGTGCAGCGACAGGTGCAGGATGATGCCGAAGCCGGTTGGTTCGATGAGTTCGACATCGGCGCTCATGCCGTTGCCATCGGATGACATGACGACATGCTCGGGACGGATGCCGAGCGTGACCTTCGCGCCGTTGGCGACGGACAGCGGTGCGGAAAGCGGGACGATCGTGCCGTCCTTCAGCTTCACGCCGCCATTCTCATAGGTCGCGTCGAGGAAGTTCATGCCCGGAGAGCCGATGAAGCCGGCGACGAACAGGTTTGCCGGGCGGTCGTAGAGCTCCAGCGGGCTGCCGACCTGCTGCACGACGCCGCCATGCATGGCGACGATGCGGTCAGCGAGCGTCATGGCTTCGATCTGGTCGTGGGTGACGTAGATCGAGGTTGCCTTCAGATCGCCATGCAGCTTCTTGATTTCGGCGCGCATCTGCTCGCGCAGGCGGGCATCGAGGTTCGACAGCGGCTCGTCGAACAGGAAGGCCTTCGGTTGGCGCACGATGGCGCGGCCCATGGCGACGCGCTGGCGCTGGCCGCCGGACAGAGCCTTCGGACGGCGCTCCAGCAGCGGATCGAGGCCGAGCTTCGAGGCAGCGGAGCCGACGGCGCTGGCGATTTTCTCCTTGGCTGTCTTCCGGAGCTTCAGGCTGTAGCTCATGTTGCCCGCGACATTCATATGCGGATAGAGCGCATAGGACTGGAACACCATGGCGATGTCGCGATCCTTCGGGTGCAGATCGTTGACGCGGTTGCCGCCGATGCGGATTTCGCCGCCGGAGATGTCCTCGAGGCCGGCGATCATGCGCAGCAGCGTGGACTTGCCGCAGCCGGACGGGCCGACGAGAACGACGAATTCGCCGTCGCCGATCTTGAGGTCGACATCGTGCAACACCTGCACGTGGCCATAGGCCTTCTTGACGTTCTGGATATCGATCGATGCCATGTGTTTAACCCTTGACCGCGCCGGCCGTCAGGCCCTGCACAAGATAACGTTGGATGAGCAGGAAGAAGAGACCGGCCGGGATGAGCGCCATGACGCCCGCCGCCATCATCTGCCCGAAATCCACGGAGAATTTCGAAACGAAGGTGAGAAGCCCGACCGGGAAAGTCGCCGCATCATTGCCGTTGATCAGCATCAGCGCGAAGAGCAGCTCGCTCCATGCCGCGGTGAAGACGAAGCCGAGCGTGGCCGCGATCCCCGGTAGTGTCAGCGGCAGGATGATCTGCCGGAACGCCGTGAACTGCGTCGCGCCGTCGATCATCGCCGCCTCCTCCAGATCCTTCGGAATGCCGTCGAAGAAGGACTGCATCAGGAAGGTTGCGAAGGGAACGTTGAAAGCCGTGTAGACGATCACCAGACCCGTCAGGCTGTTCGTCAGATGCAGCGGCGTCAGGATCTTGAAGATCGGCGCGACGAGCATGACGAGCGGGAACATCTGGGTCAGCAGCATCAGCGCCACGATCCAGTATTTTGCCCGGAAGTTGAAACGCGACAGGGCATAGCCGGACAGCGAGGCGCAGATCGTCACGGTGATCGCCGTCGAGGCCGAGACGATCAGGCTGTTCTTGAAGAAGGTCGGAAAGGCGCTGTGCTGCAGGACGAAGGAATAGTGCTCCCAGGTCGTGCGCGACGGCCACATGCGAACGCCCTCGGAATAGAGAAGGTCGTTCGGCGTCACCGAAACCTTCAGGAGCCAGAAGAGCGGGAAGAGCGCAAAGAGGATGTAGCAAAGGATTGCCAGACGATGCGCGATAGTGGGGATGACGGATCGCTTCATGGTCTCAATCCTTGTTCAGCAGGGTCTGCCGCAGCAGGATGATCAGCATGGAATAGGCAAGCAGCAGCGCGAGCAGGACGAGCGCGATCGCCGAGGCATATCCGAAGTCCAACCGCTTGAAGGCCTGGGTAAAGATGTAGCTCGCAACGATCTGCGTGCGGTCCGCCGGGCCGCCGCCGGTCATGACGACGATCAGGTCGGCGAAATTCGAGATCCAGACGGTGCGCAGCAGCACGGTGATGGCAATCGTCGGCGCCAGGAACGGCAGCGTGATCGAGCCGAAACGCTGGAACCAGCCGGCGCCGTCGATCGAGGCCGCCTCGTAGAGATCGCGCGGGATCGCCTGCAAGGCGGCGAGCAGCGTGATCGCGAAGAACGGAATGCCCCACCAGACATTGGCGATGATCGGTCCCCACATCGCATATTGCGGGTCCGAGAGAATATTGCCGGGCTCGCTCATCAGGCCCATCGCGTAGAGCCAGTGCGGGATCGGCCCGATGACCGGATTGAAGAGCCAGGCCCAATTGAGACCTGCAAGAAAGGACGGAACGGCCCACGGCAGGAAGACCAGCGCCTGAACGATGCCTCTGCCCCAGAACGGTTTGTCGAGCAGCAGGGCGAGGATCAGGCCGAAGACGAACTGCAGGATGACGGAAGCGCCGGTCCACCACAGCGTATTCTTGAGCGCGCCGTAGAAGGCGGCGTCCTTGGAAAGGTCGCGGAAATGCTCGAGCCCGATGAAGCCGCCGGAGAACGGATTGAGGAGCTGGATGTCGCGGAACGCATAGGAGATCCCGATCACCAGCGGCACCATCATCACGCCGATGATTAGGATCAGCGAAGGGGCGCTATAGAGATAGGGTTCCGAGGCATCGGCGAGACGCTTCAGCCACGGCCTGCGGTCGCGGCGCCTATCGAGCGTATCGGCGGTCATAGTCATCGGTGGTCGGCTTTCCGTGTTCTTGTCTAATAGCCTTGGCGTATGCAGCCCCCTCATCCGGCCCTACGGGCCACCTTCTCCCCGAGGGGGAGAAGGGAATGCAGAGGTTGCCGCAAAACCCCTTCTCCCCAGCGGGGAAGCTGCCGGCAGGCGGATGAGGGGGCTCCGGGTTCGGAGCCCACCCGATTTACTTCGCCAGATGCTTCTGCTGAGCCTTGGTCAGGTAATCAGCCCACTGGTCGGCAAGGTCCTTCGGCGAGATGTCGCCGAGGAGGGCCTGCTGCGAGGTCTTGATCGCCAGCGAGTCCTTGAAGAAGGCGAATTCTTCGAGGTAGGTCGGCATGACGGTCGGGACGGTGTCCTTGTCGGCGAGTTCCTGGAACCAGCCCTTGAACTGGTCACCGGCGTAGAACGGATCCTTCTCGGCTGCCGTATAGGCCGGCAGAGCGCCGATCTTCTTGTTCCACTCGATGTTGCCATCCGGGCTTTCGAGGGTTTCGATCAGCTTCCAGGAGAGATCCTTGTTCTGGCTCGTCGTGAACATCGACCAGCCGGCATAGCCGATGGTCGGGAAGGATTTGCCATCCGGGCCCTTCGGCAGCGGGATGACGCCGAAGTCTTCGGCCTTCATGCGCTCGGCAATGGCGATGAGCGCGTCCGGATCCTGGTCGAGGAAGGCGCAGGTGCCGGAGTAGAAGCCGGCCACGACTTCGTTGAAGCCCCAGTTGACGCTATCCTTCGGCGCATAGCCCTTCTTGTAGAGATCGACCATCCATTCCAGACCCTTGGCCCAGCCTTCGCTGTTCATGGTCGAGGTGCCGTCGTCGTTGAAATACTTGTTGGAGCCGGCCATCGAGGCGGCGAAGATCATCCAGCCGTTCAGGCCGCCCGGACCGCCGCGCATGCAGTAGCCGTACTTGCCCGAGATCTTGGAGACGGCTTCGGAAGCCTTGGTGAACTCCTCCATCGTCTTCGGCGGTTCTTTCACGCCCGCTTCGGCGAGCAGCTTCTTGTTGTAGAACATGGCGCGCAGATAGAAGCCGTAGGGCAGCATGTATGCGGTGTTCTTGACGTCGCGGCCGAGCTCCAGGGCGCGGGGCGTCAGGTCCTTGGTGTGTTCCCACTTGGCGAGATAGGGCTCGAGGCTTTCGAGCATGCCGTTATTGCCGTAGAGCGACAACCAGGTGTCCGGCATTTCCATGACATCGGGCGTATCGCCGGCCGAAACCATGGTTGCAAACTTCTGGAAGGCTTCGTTCCAGGGCAGCGAGATGATCTCGACCTTGGTGCCCGGATTGGCGGCTTCGAACTTGCCGACGATCGACTTCAGCGTCTCGGTGCGCTCCGGGCTGGTGATGACTTCGACGAGTTTCAGCGTCGTGTCGGCGAAGGCCGTTCCTGCCATCATGGTGGCGAAGAGCGTAGCGGTTATCAGTCTTTTCATGCTCAGTTCCCCTTTTGTTGAAGGTGTTTCTCTCACTATTGTCGTCACGAAGCGGCGGCGATCGCCTCTTCGATATCCGTCCACAGGGCCTCGGTTCCTTCGAGGCCGACATGGAGGCGTACGGACCGCGGATGAATGCCAAAGGCATGCGCGGAATTCGGCTGTGCCTTCTGCTGAAGCACGACCTCGCCCGGTACGATCAGGCTTTCATGTCCACCCCAGCTCACGCCCAGTTTGAAGAGCTTGAGGTGATCGGCGAAGGTGCGGATATCCACGCCTTCGCGGAAGATGAAGGAGAAGAGGCCCGACGTGCCGTTCAAGCCCGCAGGCAGGCGGTTGGCGAGGCCCGGATGGCAGACCTGCTCGACGCAATCGAGCGCCTGCAGGCGCTGGGCGATCGTCATCGCCGCCGTCTGGTGGGCCTTCATGCGGATCGGCAGGGTGCGCAGGCCGCGGATCAACAGCCAGGCATCGAAGGGCGAAAGCTTGCCGCCGAGATAGGGATAGGCCTCGGCCTTGATGCGGGCGATCATCTCCTTCGAACCGGCGACGATACCGGCGACGACATCGCTATGGCCGCCGAGATATTTCGAGGCCGAATGGATGACGATATCGACGCCCAGCGTGATCGGCCGCTGGAAGATCGGGCTTGCCCAGCTGTTGTCGATCATGGTGACGACGTCGTGCTTCTTGGCAAGCGCCGCCAGTGCGCCGACATCGTGGGCTTCCATCACCCAGCTCGTCGGGCTTTCCATGTAGAAGACCTTGGCGCCCGGAAGCGCCTTGGCGACCTCTTCCTCGTCGCGGCCGTCGACATAGGTGACCTCGACCTTCATCCGCTTCAGGATGGTGCCGAACAGGCGGAAGGCATCGGGATAGACATGCTTGACGGCGACGATGCGGTCGCCCGGCTCGACGAAGCTCAGGACGGCGGACGAGATCGCCGCCATGCCGCTTGCAAAACCGAGCGCGTCTTCGGCACCCTCGAGCTTCGCCAGCATCTCCTCGAACATGCGCACCGTCGGGTTGAGGCCGCGCGTATAGATCGGCCGCACCTTCTCGCCGCGATAGGAGGCGATCATGTCGTCGTAGCCGGAGAAGGTGAACAGCGAGGCTTGGAAGATCGGCGGCACCACGGCCTCGGCGAAATTGCCGTCGTCATGGGCGGTGATCAGCGAAGCGAAATCGAACGGTTCGGAGCCGTCAGTCATTTGGACATTTCCTTGATGTCTTCCTCGACGACGTCGAGGATTTTCAATGTTTCGCAGCGCGCCGCTTCGGGGTCCTGAGCGGCAATCGCGTTGAAAAGCGTGCGGTGAAAGGGAAACGAGCGGCGGGCAAAGTCCTGCCGGTCGAAGGGATGCGACCAGAAGCGCACGAAGGTCTCGCGCATCTGTTCCAGAAGCTGGCCGAACATCGGATTATGCGTGGCATCGTAGACCGCCATGTGGAAGGCGAGGTCCTCAGGGCCCGATGTGCCCTTGGCGATATGGACGCGCTCCATCTCGTTCAGCTTGGTCTCGATGTTGACGACATCCTCAGCCGTACGCTTGCGCGCTGCGACCATCGCCGCCTCGCACTCGATGCCGCGGCGCACTTCCAGCGTCTGCAACAATGCATCGCGCAGATTGGCGCCTTCGAACGAGAGCGGAACGTGAATGGTCGCCTTCGAAACCGGTTTCAGTAGATAGGTTCCGCTGCCCTTCCGGGTCTCGATGACGCCGAGTGCTTGGAAGTGGCGGATGGCTTCGCGAATGGTCGAACGTCCGACAGCAAGGGCAGACATCAGCTCGCGCTCGGCCGGAAGCCGGTCGCCCGCCTTCAGCTTCGCATCCTCGACGTAATGCGCCAGCGCCTCAGTCACCTGACGCGCACGATCGATCGCCGGAAGCGGCCGGATGACCGGCCTGTCGCCCACATTTGCCTTCATGGTTCCCCATTTTTCTTTATCAGGCAGCCGACCTTAAATTGGTCTGACATCTTAGCATTCCGTAAGAATCTTTCGCCGTCAAGGGCGGTGACGAAAGAATTGGTTCATGAATTGGCGATGGCGCGCCGACCCATATGGTGGCGCGAAAAAGCGTTCAGCCCTGCAGGCTGGCGGCTACGTTGAGAAGCATGCGGCGGCAGTCTTCGAGTTCCGACATCAGAATGAATTCGTCGGCCTTATGAGCGCGGGCGATGTCGCCGGGGCCGCAGATGATTGCGGGAATGCCGGCGCGCTCGAAGAGGCCGGCCTCGGTTCCGTAGCTCACCGCCGGGACGGCTGCCACGCCCGAGGCATCACCGACCAGCGCAGCGAGCGGGCTACCGGCCGGGAGCGCCATGCCGGGATAATCGGAGATCGTTTCCGTCGTCACCTCGAAGCCCCTCGCCTGGAGCGCGCGTGCCGCGGCCAGCACAGGCTGTAGAAGCGCGGAGGGCTCGATGCCCGGTACGGCGCGAACCTCGATGTCGAGCCGCGCATGTTCCGGGATGACATTCAGCGCCACGCCGCCGCTGACGATTCCAGCCTGAAGTGTCGAATAGGGCGGCGCGAAGAGCATGTTCTGATCGGCCTGTTCCAGCCGCTCCGATTGCCGGACGGACTCCGACAACACGCTGGCGAGCGCGTGGATCGCATTGCGGCCGAGATCGGGGCGCGAGGAATGGCCTGCCGTTCCCCTGATCGAGATGCGCACGGCCGCCTTGCCCTTATGCGAAAGGATCGGCGCCATACCGCTCGGTTCGCCGACGATGCAGCCGGACGGCAAGGCGCAGAGCGACGGTATCGCGGCGATCATATGCGGCACGCCACGGCAGCCCGCTTCCTCATCGTAAGAGAAGGCGAAATGCAGCGGGCGGTCGAGGCGCATGGCGGCGATTTCGGGCACGACCGACATTGCCGCGGCGAGAAATCCCTTCATGTCGCTCGTTCCCCGTCCGTATAGACGGTTTCGCTCGGCGCGGAGCGTGAAGGGATCGGACGACCATGTCTGACCTTCTGCCGGAACGACGTCCGTATGGCCCGACAGGATCACTCCCGGCCGCTCCACAGGGCCGAAACTGGCGAACAGGTTGGACCGGTCACCTTCCGGTCCGGGAAGGACATGCACGCTCGCGCCGAAGGCCTGAAGATAGTCCCTGACATAGGAAACGATTGCCGCATTGGGTGTGCCGACGACCGACGGAAAACCGATCAGCCGGGCCAATATCTCCTGCACATCCGCCGTCATCCTCGCCCCTCCCCTAAAGCTCGATCAGCACGCTCTTCTGGCGGCGGTTCGACTTGTAGGCCTCCTTGCCGAGATCCTTGCCGATGCCGGAGCTCTTGTAACCGCCGGTCGGCAGGATGTGGTCGCGCGAGCGGCCGTAGCGGTTGACCCAGATGGTGCCCGCCTCGATCCGCTTCGCCGCTCTCAGCCCCTGCGACAGGTCCGTCGTGTAGACACCGGCGGCAAGGCCGTAGGAGGGGTGATCGCTGAGCGCGAAGGCTTCCTCTTCGTCGTCGAAAGTCTGCAGCGTCAGCACCGGGCCGAAGATCTCCTCGGCGAGCGCCGGCGAATTCGCGGCGAGGTTCGCAAGGATCGTCGGCTCGTAGAAATAGCCCTGCCGTTCCATTCGCTTGCCGCCGATGACGCACTCCGCGCCACCTGTAATCGAGGCATCGACGATGGTTTCGATGCGCTGCAGCTGGCGTTCGGAAATGACCGGCGAATAGTCGCTTTCGGCGTCCCAGGTCGGCCCGGCGCGATGCGTGGACATCGCCTCCGTGAGCGCTGCCAGCAGTGGCTCCGCGATACGCCGGTCGGCGATCACCCGCGTACCGGCGACGCAGGTCTGCCCGGCGTTCAGGAGAATGCTGCGGGCGATGCAGCCGGCGGCTTTCTTGAGATCGGCCGAGGCGAAGACCACTTGCGGGCTCTTGCCGCCAAGCTCCAGCGTCACCGGCTTGATCTGCGACGAGGCAATCGTCTTCATGATCGCGCCACCCGCAACGGTCGACCCGGTGAAGCTCACCTTGGCGATATCGGGATGCGCGACGATGCTGGCGCCGGTCGTCGGACCGTCCCCGAGCACGACATTGACGATACCGGCTGGGATACCGGCGCGCACGGCGAGTTCCGCGAGATAGAGTGTCGAGAACGGCGTCAGTTCGGACGGTTTCAGCACGATTGCGTTGCCTGCCGCGAGCGCCGGTCCCATCTTCCAGCCGGCCATCGAGAGCGGCACGTTCCAGGGGGTGATAGCCCCGACCACGCCATAGGGCTCGCTGAGGATCATGCCGAGATGGTTGCCGTCCGTCGGCACGACGTCTCCGCCCTCCTTGTCGGCCATTTCGGCGAAGAAGCGGATCTGCTCGGCTGTCACCGCGACATCGATCGATACGGACTGCGCGATTGGACGCGCCGAGGAAAGGGATTCCAGCCGCCCGAGCTTTTCGCCCTCGGCGATAATCAGATCGGCCCAGCGATGCAGCGCCTCGGCGCGCAGGCGCGGACGCCATGTAGCCCAGCCGCTCGATCTCAGTGCGCTCTTTGCCGTCGAGACGGCCTGATCGACGATATCGGTACTGGCGACCGGGCAGCGCGCATAGCTGACGGCGTCGGACGGGCGCAGCAGCTCGATCTCCGGTGCGCCAGAGACAAGCCTGTCGCCGATCCAGTGGCCGAGGGGAAGTTCGATGCGATCGGGATCGAAGGAAATCGTCATGGCAAAACCGTCAGGAAATGGAATTGAAAAGAGACGGCGGCGCATGGCCGCCGGAAAGGCAAATGACCGCGGGGCGCAAACCCCGCGGCCGTTCGATCAGGCCTGTTTGACGCGCGGCGTCTGGCTGCCTTGCAGATTGCGGGTCAGGAGCGTGACGACGACGAGCGTGACGACGTTCAGGACGAGCGCGACGATGCCGACATTGAGATCGGCCAGCGGCGCCGGCAGGAAGGGGAAGAGCGCCGCAACCGTGCTCTTCGTCAGCGTGACCCAGGCAACGGTCGCCTCACCGACGATGACGCTGGCGAAGGCCGCAATCCGGGTAACCGGATTGTTACGCATAAGGCTTGCGAGCAGCACCGGGAAGAGCTGCGTGACGAAGGCATAAGCCATCAGCAGCAGCGCAACGATCGTATCGCCGCCACCCAGCGTGAAATAGACCGCAACCAGCATGACGCAGGGCGCCATCAGCTTGGCAACGAAGCCGACATGGGCTTCGCTGACCTGCGGACGCAGCGGGCGATAGATGTTGTTGGCGACCAGCGTCGCTGCCGTCACCAGGATCATCGATCCCGGCACCAGGGCCGTCAGCACGCCGGCAGCGCCGATGACGCCGACGAACCAGGGGTCGAAGGTCTGCAGCGAGATCTTGAACAGCGCCAGGTCGATATCGCCGCCCTGTAGGCCGGGGACCTGAAGCACGGTGGCAAAGCCGACGAAGAAGATGAACAGCAGCATCAGCTGGTAGATCGGCAGGACATAGGCGTTCTTGCGCAGCGCATCTTCCCGCTTCGCAGCGAAGGTTGCGGTGAACATATGCGGCCACATGTAGAAGCCAAGGGTCGAAAGCAGCACGGTGGAAACCAGCCAGGTCGAGCTCTGGCCGCTTTCCGGCAGCGCCAGGAAGCCGGGCTTTGCCTGATCGATCGCCTCGAACATCGCGCCGATACCGCCATAATAGTGGTATGGCAGGTAGAGGCCGAGGAACACCGCGACCGACATCACCAGGATGTCCTTGACGACGGAGGTCCAGGCCGAGCCGTGGATGCCGGAGACGAAGACATAGGCGGCAACGATGACGGCACCGATCCAGATGCCCTGCGTCGACGAGATCGCCGAATAGGAGGCGACGTTGATGATGATGCCGAGACCCTTGAGCTGCAGGATGAGATAGGGGATCAGCGCCACGACGCCGACGACGGCGACGAGAACACCGAAGGACCGGCTCTCATACTTGGCTGCGAAGAAATCCGGTTGCGAGATGAGCTTGCGCTCCTTGGCATAGCGCCAGATCGGCGGCAGCAGCCAATAGGAGAGCACGAAGCACAGGCTGCCATAGCCCAGCATGTAATAGGCCGGCGCGCCCTTGCCATAGGCATAGCCACTGCCGCCCAGGAAGACGAAGGTGGTGTAGATCTCGCCTGCCATCAGCAGGAAGATGATCATGGCACCGAATCCGCGGCCACCGACGGTCCACTGCTCGAGGTTCATGTCCTTGCCGCGGCGGGCACGAAGGCCGAGTGCCAGGGCGACGATGAGGATGCCGAAAATGAAGAAAAGGGCGCTGTTCACTTCCGCTCTCCTTCAGCTGCATCGCTGGCATGGGCGCCGGATGCCTTGTCGGAGAAATAGATGCAGGCCATGACGATCGAAGTCGCCACCAGCATCAGCGAATACCATCCGAGCATGAAGGGCATGCCCAGAATGAACGGCTTCACCTGGTTCAAAAAGAACGGGGCAACGAGAACCCCGCAGATCGGTATCAGACTAAGTAAATGTATGGGTCGCATATGTTCCATCCTCTATGAAGCGACTGGTCGATTGTCCCGCTCTTCCGGCGGATTGCTCCCGCACCCCTCTCCTCCTCAGAGATGGTTCGGTAATTCCTGAGATGTCGTGTTTGGCCTCTAGCGCCGCCCGCCGGCGAGCAGCCTGGCCTCCGGATCCCGCCGCAATCGCCACATAGCGATACAGCCGGCGAAGGGGCCGATTGCCAGCATGGTGAAGGCTCCGGGCCAGCCGAAGAGATCCCGCACTTCGGGCACAAGATGAATGCTGGCCATGGTCAGCAGAAATCCCGCGCAGGTCTGCGCCGTCAGCAGCGTTCCGACCGAACTCGGCTCGGCAAGCTCTGCGATCGATGCCGAAAACTGCGCGGAATCGGCGATCACGGTGATGCCCCAGATGATCGCGACCGGGATTAGCACGGCGAGCGGCGCGGCATAGAGCCAGCCGATCAGCGCTGCGCAGATGCCGCTTGCGGCCATGGCCGTGATCGTCACGAAGGTACGCCCCCGGCGATCCGCAAGCATGCCGCCGAACCAGGATCCGACTGCGCCGACCGCGACGGCCGCGAAAGTCAGCCACGCCGCCTTCGCATCCGAATTTTCCATGCCGCGATCCGCGAAGGACTGGTGCAGGAAGACCGGCAGCCATGCCCACATGGCGTAGAGCTCCCACATGTGGCCGAGATAGCCGAGATTGACGCGCCTGAGCGACGTACGGCGCCAGCTCTGGGCGATCTTGCTCATGTCGACCGCGCTGGCGCGGCGAATGTTCGGGCCGAGCTTGACGAAGCCGATCAGCACCGCCGCCGCCAAGGCTGAAGCCGAGGCAACACCATAGATCGCCCGCCACTCGACATCGCCGGTCGCAGCCAGCAGATGCGGGCTTGCCGAACCCAGCGTCAGCGCTCCGACCAGCAGACCGATGAGCAGGCCGAGATCGCGATTGGCCCAGGTCGCCGCCATCCGCATGCCGACGGGATAAACGCCCGCCATGCAGACGCCGGTCAGAAAGCGCAGCAGGATTACCGCGCCGCCGGTCGGTGGCAGGAAGATCAGGCAGCCGGTCGCAACCGCGGCGATCGCGGCGCAGAGCGCAAACAGCCGCCTTGGGTCAAAACGGTCGGCGAGCGACAGCATGGCCGAGACGATGGTGCCGGCGACAAAGCCGATCTGAACCGCCGTCGTCAGCAGCGCCTCCTGCGAGGCGCCGATCGTGTAATGCTGCTTGATGCCGGCGATTGCCGCGCTCGAAGAGAACCAGACGCTCATCGCCGCCACCTGCGCGGCGAGGATCAGTGCCAACGATAGAGCCTTGCCAGTGCCTGGCGCGGCGAGCGGGTTGGCGCCGGGGGGTGTCGTTCGCCCGCTCATCGGATCAGGCCCTCGCCTCGGCAGCCGGGGCAGGCTTGCCGACCCGGTGGAAGTCGCGGCCGAAATAGATCAGCCCGTCACGGTCGAGCTGGTTGCGGACCGCCTTCACGCGGCAGTAGAAAACGGTGTGTGTGCCGACTTCGGAGACGGAATCGACCTCGCAATCGATGGCGCAAACGGCGCCGTCCAGCGCCGGAGCGCCGGTTTCGAGAGTGCCCCAGCTGGCGCAGGCCAGCCGCTCGCTGATCGAAAGGCCCTTGGTCGCAAACTGCATGGCGACCGTCTTCTGTTCGGCCGAGAGCACGTTGACGCAGAGATTGCCGTTCCTGCGGATGATCTCGTTATTGGCGCTCGAACGGTTGATGCAGACGAGCAGCGTCGGTGGCTCATCGGTGACCGAGCAGACGGCCGAAACCGTGCAACCCGCGAGACCGGCTTCGCCATTCGACGTGATGATGTTGACGGCGGCCGCCAGGCCGGCCATGGCGTCGCGATACGCGGATTTGTCGACCACGTTCAATCCTCCTCCAGATCCCTGCAAGCCTTAGCGGGCGGCTGCGCCGCCGCGATATTGCGCGGCCGAATGCGTCGACGGCAGGCGCGCATGGCCAAACAGCTTGTCGCGATAGGTGCCGTCGGCATAGCTGGTCTTGTAGGCGCCCTTCTCCTGCAGCACCGGGATCAGCAGGTTGACGACATCGTCGATGCTTTCGGGGGCGACCGTGCGTGACAGGTTGAAGCCCGCCACGCCGGTTTCCTCGCTCCAGCCGATAAGGGTGTCCGCCACTTCCTCAGCCGAGCCAACCCAGGGCGCCTGGCGGCTGCCGAGCACCATCTGCTCCAGGAGCTTGCGGCGCGTCCATTTCGGACCCGCAGCCTTGTTCATGATCTCGACATTCGAGGTGATCGCCTGGCTCCTGCCGGTCTCGACCGGCTCGTCGATGTCATATTTCGAGAAGTCGATGCCGAGCGAGGCAGCCGCATGCACCAGTGCCGCTTCCGAGCTGACATAGCGCTTGTATTCCTCGAATTTCTCCTGCGCTTCGGCTGAAGTCTTGCCGAGCACCAGCGTGGCGCCGAGGAACACCTTGAGATCCTCGGCCGAGCGGCCCTTGGCGACGGCACGCGCCTTGATGTCGTCGGTGATGCCGCGGACATCTTCCTTCTTCTGGCCGTTGACGAAGACACATTCGGCATGGGTCGCGGCAAATTCGCGGCCGCGCGGCGAAGAGCCTGCCTGATAGAGAACCGGCGTACGCTGCGGCGACGGCGTGCAGAGATGCATCGCATCGACCTTGTATTGCGGCCCCTCGTGATGGATGACGCGCACCTTGCTCGGATCGGCGAAGACCGCGTTGGCGCGATCCATGACCACGGCGTCGTCATCCCAGGAGCCTTCCCACAGCTTGTAGACCAGCGACATATATTCGTCGGCGAGATCGTAGCGGTCGTCATGGGCGACCTGGCCCTGCAGGCCGATGGCGCGCGCCGCGCTGTCGAGATAGCCGGTGACGATGTTCCAGCCGATGCGCCCGCCGGTCAGGTGATCGAGCGTCGACATGCGCCGGGCAAATAGGAAGGGCTGCTCGTAGGTCAGGTTGCAGGTGACGCCGAAGCCGAGATTCTTGGTGACCGCGGCCATTGCCGGGATGACGATGGTCGGATCGTTGGCCGGCAGTTGCACGCCGCCGCGCACCGCCGCGTCCGGGCTGCCGCCATAGACGTCGTAGACGCCGACCACATCGGCAAAGAAGATGCCGTCGAACAGGCCGGCCTCGAGCTTGCGGGCGTATTCCGTCCAATATTGTAGATCATTGACGCGCACCGACTGATCACGCGGATGCGTCCACATCCCCTGCTGGATGTGACCCGGGCAAAACATATCGAATGCGTTGAGATGGATTTGGCGAGGCATTTATTGGCTCCCCCTCGTAAATGTTCGCTCTATCTGTCCACCATATTGGACGTTGTGTGTCACTATGATGAGCGATTGATCTATGTCAAGGAACTTTCTGAAAAGCGTGATCATGCCGCAGAACGCCCGCAGCACTGCATAAGCACGCCAGAACGCGGGCAGAAAGGCTTCGCATGGCGACACAAAGTCGTCACTATAAGAGTACGGAACACACAAGAAAGTTGCGGATAGACATGCTCCGCCTTCAGGCAGCCCAGAGAATCAGGACCGCTCGATCACGAATCGCGTAGCACGATCACCGCGTAGCGGCAGGGCCGGTCGCTCTCGTTGCAGAAAGTGCAGTCGTTCGGCGGCCCGAGCTCCAGGCAGTCGCCTTCCTTCATCTCGTGGCGCGCCTCGCCTTCGAGGAAGACCAGTTCGCCATCGAGCACCCAGATGATGTGCTTGCGATTGATATAGGACGCCGCAGGGAAGGACGATTCCTTGCCGGGCGGGAAATCGATATTGATGACATCGATCGGCGTCGCCGACCGCGGCGAGACGTGGCGGCGCGCATAGCCGGTCACCGGATCGATCCAGACGGGCTGCTCGCCCTTGCGCAGCAGCATCCCCTCCTGCATCTCGGCACGCACCATCAGCGTCGACATGCTCATCTCGAACGCACCCGCAAGCCGCGCCAGAAGCATCGCTGTCGGGCTCGCCTCGCCACGCTCGACCTTATGGATCATCGCCCGCGACACGCTCGACCGCTTCGCCAGCTCCGTCAGCGACCAGCCGCGCAGTTCCCGCTCAATTCTCACCCGTGCGCCGAGACGCTCATCGATATTATCCAACATGCGGATATCATTAGCGTCTCACGCCCCTCCCCGGCAACTGCCGCAGCGGAACTGTCAGATACTTTAAAAAGCCTGGACAAGCTGCCTATAGCAGCTTGTCCAGGGTGATCGGCAGGTCGCGGATGCGCTTTCCGGTGGCGTTGTAGACGGCATTTGCGACGGCGGCGCCGACACCGGTGATCCCGATTTCGCCGATGCCGCGGGCGCCCATCGGCGCCTGTGGGTCGGGCTTGTTCGTGTAGATGATGTCGATCTCCGGGACGTCCATCTGAACCGGCACGTGATATTCGGCGAGCGACGCGTTGACGACGCGGCCGTAGCGTTCGTCGAAATTGGTCTCTTCGGTCAGCGCCAGTCCAATCCCCATGATGATGCCGCCCTTGAACTGGCTGATCGCCGTCTTGGCGTTGAGGATCACTCCGGCGTCGAAGGAGCCCAGGAAGCGCGATATGCGGGTTTCGCCGGTGATTTCGCTGACCCTGACTTCGCAGAATTGCGCGCCGTAGGAGTGCATGGAGAAGGCCTCCATTTCCGCCGGTGGCGGTGCTTCACCCTGAACGACAAGCTCTTCCCTCCCCGCGCGGCGCAGGATCGACTGATAGGATTCGAAGCGTCCTTTCTCGTCGCGATGGCCGATACCGCCGTCTCTCGGCTCGACCTCGGCAAGCGAAAAGCCGGCAAGCGGCGAGTCGTTTCCGGCAAGCTTCAGCAGTTCATCGACGAAGATCTCTGTGGCCGCGATTACCGCACCTGCGATCGACGCCGTCTGCGTCGAGCCGCCAGCGATCACGCCGCGCGGCAGGGTGCTGTCGCCATAGTCGAAGGTCACGTCCTCGAAGGGGATGCCGAGACGGAGCGCGATATGCTCGGCCTGGGCGGTTGCCGTGCCCATGCCCATATCGTGGACAGCAGTGGAAACCGTTACTTTGCCCTCGGCCGTCAGCCGCATCCTCACGGCGCCGCCAGGGAAGCGGTGATAGGGATAGGTCGCGGTTGCGCATCCCATGCCGATCAGCCATTCGCCGTCGCGCTTCTGGCGCGGCACCATGTTGCGCGCGCTCCAGCCGAATTTCTCGGCACCCTTCTCGTAGCATTCAATGAGGCGGCGCGATGAAAAGGGCTTGCCGCTGGTCGGGTCCTTCTTTGGCTCGATGCGGCGGCGGAGTTCGATCGGGTCGAGCTTCAGCTTTTCCGCCAACTCGTCGATTGCCGATTCCAGCGCGAAGGTGCCGACGGATTCGCCGGGAGCGCGCATGAAGGTGTTGGCGAGCATATCCATGTCGGCCACTTCTTGCGCGAGCCGGAAGGCCCCGGCCGCATACATGTGGCGGGCCGGGAAGGTGAACTGCTCGGGACAGGAATTATGCAGCGTCATCGCGACGATGCCGGTGTGGATCAGGGCGTCGAGCGTCCCATCCGCCTTGGCGCCGAGCGCGACACGCTGCTCGGTGACGGTGCGCCCGCCGACAAGACGAAAGACGCCTTCGCGGGAGAGCACAATGCGCACCGGCCGCCCGGCGAGCTTCGCTGCCGCACAGGCAAGGATCTGGTGGTCCCACAGGCATTTCCCGCCAAACCCGCCGCCGACATAGGGCGATGTGACGTGCACATTCTGCGGGTCGATCCCGAAGATGTCGGCGAGCTGCCCGGCGGTCAGATCCAGGAGCTGGCTGGCATCGTGCATTCGCAGATGCTCGCCATCCCAGGCGACGGTCGCGGCATGCAGCTCGATGGCGTTGTGATTATGCCTGGGCGTCCGGTAGATCTGGTCGACGCTGACCTCAGCGCGTTTCAGAGCGGCCTCGGCGTCACCGATCTCCAGGATCGGCGGCTGGCCGAGCAGCGTTTCAAGCTGCCTCGGGGTCTTCTTCGCCTCCTCGAACGAGGTGACAGCCGGCAAGGCCACGTATTCGGTCTTGATCAGGCTTGCCGCATAATCCGCCTGCTCCTGCGTTTCGGCAAGCACACAGGCAACCGGCTGGCCGTTCCAGTGTATCTCGTCGTTCTGCATCACTGGCAGGTCGCTGGCGCCTGCGGCCGTCGGCGACGACATCATCAGCGACGGCGCCATCATCCGCGGGGCGTTGTGATAAGTCATGACGAGAATGACGCCCGGCGCCTTTTCTGCTGCCACCGTCTCGATCGACAGAATGCGCCCGCGCGCAATCGTGCTGAAACTCAAGGCCGCATAGCAGATGTTCTCATAGGGATATTCGGCCGCATAGCGGGCGCCACCCTGAACCTTCAGCGGTCCGTCTATGCGCGAAACCGGGCGCCCGAGCGCTCCATGCCGGCGCAGCATCGGATCCGATGTCACGGCGGGCTGCCAGCGGCCGGATTTTGCGGTGGTGGTTTCCGGCTGGGTGCTCATGCGCCCTCTCCCTTCAGTTCGTTGAGGACGGCAACGATCGTTCGCTTGGCGAGCTCGATCTTGAAGCCATTATCGCGAAGTGCCTTTGCGGATGAGAGCTCAGCCTCTGCCGCGGCCCGGAAGGTCTGTTCCGTGGCCGGTTGCCCTCTCAGCGCTGCCTCCGCTTTCGAAGCACGCCACGGCTTGGGCGCGACGCCGCCAAGCGCCAGCCTGACATCGCGGATGTTGCCGGCATCATCGATGTCGAGCGCGGCCGCCACCGAGACGAGCGCGAAGGCATAGCTCGCCCGATCGCGCACCTTGCGATAGGTCGAACGCCGGCCGAAGGACAGCTGCGGGATTTCCACTGCCGTGATCAGCTCCCGGGGCCGCAATTCGGTTTCGAGATCGGCACGATCGCCGGGTAGCCGGTGAAGTTCCGCAAGCGGGATCGCGCGCCGGCCCGACGGACCCTCGACATGAACCACGGCATCGAGCGCCACAAGCGCCACGCACATATCGGACGGATGTGTCGCCACGCAGGATGAGGAGGCCCCGAGAACGGCATGATAGCGATTGAAGCCGCCGATCGCGTCGCAACCGGCACCCGGTTCGCGTTTGTTGCAATGAGAGGCGTTGTCGTAGAAATAACGGCAGCGCGTTCTCTGCAGGATATTGCCAGCGACGGTCGCCATGTTGCGGATCTGCGCGCTGGCGCCGGAGAGAAGCGCACGCGACAGCACCGGATAGGCAGATCGCACCCGCATATCGGCCGCAAGCGCCGTGTTCTTGACCGCTCCACCGATCATCAGCGTGCCATCGCCGGTCTGATCAATGCCATCGGCAAGTGCAGTGACGTCGATGAGCGTCTCAGGACATTCGACTGTCTCCCGCATCAGGTCGACGAGATTGGTGCCGCCGCCGAGATATCTGGCGGCGCTGCTCTTTCCGGAGAGCTCGATCGCGGCGGATGGGGTGGATGCCTTCTCATAGGTGAAGAGGTTCATGCGCGTGCCCTCTCCTTCGTCTCAGCGGCACTCCGGCCGGAATAGGTCTCGGCTATTGCTTCGACGATGCCGTTATAGGCTCCGCATCGACAGAGATTGCCGCTCATGCGCTCGCGCAATTCAGTTTCCGTCAGAGCGATCTGTTCAGCAGCCAGATCCGGGGTGATGGCGCTCGGCACACCGCGGCTGATTTCCGCGGCCATGCCGATGGCGGAACAGAGCTGTCCCGGCGTGCAATAGCCGCATTGAAAGCCGTCATGCTCGATGAACGCCTTCTGCAGCGGGTGAAGATCGCCATTTTTGGCCAGGCCCTCGACCGTAGTGATGCTGCGCCCCTGATACTGGACGGCGAGCGCCAGACAGGAGTTGATGCGCTCCCCGTCGACAAGCACGGTGCACGCGCCGCACGCCCCCTGATCGCAGCCCTTCTTGGTGCCCATGAGGCCAGCATAGTTTCGCAAGAGATCTAGCACCGACGTGCGGATATCCGCAGTGATGTCGATCGGCTCGCCATTGATGGTGAATTGCATAAGCGTTCTCCTTATGCGCTGACGGTTTTTGAAACTTCACCCCAAGGGACCTAGAAAGCGGCGCCGAAGTTTCAAACGCTTTGTGATGGGGATTTCGCTGCGTAGCGGCGGCGAAGATCAACTCCTTGAATATTCGAGTCGATCCGATGCAATCGACCGTAGAAATGCGCTCGCGCGGCAAGTGTCAGAACGTCGCACCAAGCAACGCCCAAGTGCAGGCTTCAGCCTTTACTAAGGAGTCCCCTGCATAATGCTCGCCAAAGAGGGGCGGGCACGCGTCAGTGGGCAATAAATTAACGTGGACGAATAACGAGCTTGAAGACCTGGTCAGGCAGCTCGGCATTGCGCTTGAGGCATCCGGTATCGGGATCTGGCAGCACAATATTGCCAAGAACCAGACCCGGTGGGACGATCAGCTGCAGCGCATTTACGGCGTTGCCAAGGGCGAACACGACGTCATCTGGCTGGAGAGCGTGCATCCCGACGATTGTCCGGGTGCCAGCACGATCTTCAAGGCGGCCATTGCCAACAAGAGCGACTATGCCTCGGAGTTTCGCATCATCCGCCCGGATGGCGAGATCCGCCATATCCGCTCACGAGCTCAATATTTCGTCGACGGCCAGGGCGAGCCCTGCTTCATCGGCGCCGAATGGGATGTGACCGAAGACGCATTGCGCAACCAGCAGCTCGCCAAGCAGCGCGAAGCCGCCGAGCAGAGCCGGGCAGAAGCGCGCTATGCAGCCGATCACGATTCTCTCACAAGCCTGCTGAACCGCCGCGCCTTCGACGATGCCTTTGCGCGCCTGCTGCAAGCGTCCGAACCCGTTGCCTCGCTCTGTCATATCGATATCGACCGGTTCAAGGAGATCAACGACCGCTTCGGCCATGGCGGCGGCGATACGGTGTTGCGGCATGTCGGTTCCGTGCTTGCTTCGGGGATCGCCGGTGGCGAGATTGCAGCGCGCCTTGGCGGTGATGAATTTGCGGTTCTGTCGCTTTCGCCCGAGCCGGATCGAATGCGCGAGATCGTCGCGAGAATCCGCCAAGACCTGCATAAGCCGGTCTTTATCGATGGCGAGCCTTTCACCGTCGAATGCTCGATCGGCTACGCTCACGCGAGCGGCGCCGATGTTGCCGCGCTGCTGACGTCTTCCGACATCGCGCTCTACGAGGCGAAGAAGAACGGCCGCAATCGCGACCAGCTGTTTACGCCGGCACTTGCCGAGAAGCGCAACGCTGAAAAGCAGATGCTGCAGGAGTTGCGCAGCGGCCTGCACATCGGCGAAATCGTGCCCTTCTATCAGGTAAAGGTCCGCGCCAGCGACTATGCGATCTGCGGTCTCGAAGCGCTTGCCCGCTGGGAGAGCCCGAAGGGCTTGCGCATGCCGGGCGATTTCCTTGAGCTTGCTGCCGCCAATGGCCTGATGGACGCCGTCGATGACGCTGTCTTCCGCCGCGTGCTCTTCGATATCAATCGCTGGTCGATGGCGGGGATCAAGGTTCCGACGGTGTCGGTCAACCTCTCGGCCGCCCGCCTCGGCGATCCGTTGCTGCCCGGCAAGGTCAGCGCGCTCGGCATTGCGCCCGGCCAGATCAGCTTCGAATTCATCGAGACCATCTTCCTGGATACGCTGAGCGAGCAGGTGAAGCGCAATATCGAGCGCATCCGCCAGCTCGGCATCGATATCGAGATCGACGATCTTGGTTCCGGCCATGCCTCGCTGCTCGGCCTGCTCGAGCTCAGGCCCAATCGCGTCAAGATCGACCGCCACCTCGTGCTGCCGATCCTGAAGAGCGAGACACAGCGGCGGCTGATCGGCTCGCTGATCGACATTGCCCGCACGCTCGAGATCGAGGTCGTCGCCGAGGGTGTCGAGACGCTGGATCATGCCCGCCTGCTGGCCGGGCTTGGCGCCGATACGCTGCAGGGATACGCCTTCGGCCGGCCGCAACCGGCGCAGGTGACACAGGCGGTTCTGGAGACGGCCGCTACCCGCAGGATGGAGAATGCCGGCTGAGATGGTTCAGAACTGTCCTACGCCGTGCGCCTTGAGCGCATCGAGAAACGGTTTTGGCCGCAGGTCGGTATCGAGCGGCAGGCCACGATTGAAGCCGGGCGAGGTTCCGTCGCGCCAGTAGCCATGCTGCTTGTAGGCCTCGACCTCTTCGGGCGGTAGCCCAAGCCAGGAATAGCGATCCGTCAGCCCCCAGGTGGCGACGCCGCGCAGATCCTCGAAATCGCAGACCACATCGAGATAGCGCGCCACCTCCGCCCCGACTTTCGCATCGCGCTCTACCGCTGACATGACATAGTCGGCTTCGGTGACATCGAGCTCGGTGACGAAGACGAAGAGACCGAGATTACGGATCTCCTTCAAGAAGCTCGAAATGGCAGCCTGCGACACCGGCCCCTTGCGCAGGTCGAGATGCGCCTGCAGCCCGATACCACCTATCGGGGCACCACCTTTCTTCAGCCGCTCGAGCAGCCGCAGGAAGTGGTAGCGCCGGTCATGCTCCACGGTCAGATCATATTCGAGCCCATATTCGTTGATCAGCAACTCAGCACCTGGTGATGCCGCCCACGCCGCCTGAAGTGCCATCGCGATGTAATCGGCGCCAAAACAGTCCAGGAAGACGGATGGCCTGAGGCCGTCGTCCCGGAAGCCCGTATCGATCGGCTCGTTGACGACGTCCCAATAGCGGACACCCGCGTAGCGGCCGACCATCCGGCCGATATGACCCGTGACGGTGCTCCAGTCGCGGGTCTCGCGGAGATGGTCAGGCAGCCAGGGCGGCATGCTGCGGTGCCAGAGCAGCGTATGGCCATAGATCTCCTTGCCGTGATCCCTGGCGAAATTCGCCACCGTATCTGCTGCTTCGAACGAGAACTGCCCTTGCCGCGGCTCGATCTGGTCCCATTTGAACTCGATCTCCGGCGTCAGGCGGCTGCAATATTGCAGCAGAGAATCCCGGTATTGCCCGTCCGCTTCGATGAATTGGGTACGGGCGGCTGACCCGAAAGGGATAGGCCTACTCCTTTGGGATGAGTGTGCTGGCTTTAAGGATGAAGCGGCTGCAATTGCGCCCATAGCTCCGGTTGCAATATTCCTTAAGAAGCCCCGCCTCGACAACTCTGGCATTGTATTTCCTCAGGTAACGGCTTCTGCTTTTCACAGAAATAAGGCCTTCAGAAGATTAAAACCGCAATTTCCGGTTATCATATGTAATTGTATTTTCGGAAAAGCTATATTAATGGACCGTTAACAACAAGAAATAGGGGGAAACCTCAAGGACATTCTATCAACTGCTTGCTGAAGAGCCTTGTTCTTCGGAGCGCTATTGTATGGAGTCCTAAGGTGATAGAGTTTAATCATGCGACCGGGTCGCTGCGTCCCGCTCTTGAGGGCGCGAATATCCTGATAACCGGCGGCGCCGGTTTCCTCGGATCTCATCTTGCAGATCTGCTCGTTTCCCGTGGCAATCACGTTTATTGCCTCGACAATTTTCACACCGGCCGTGCGTCCAATCTGTCCAGACTCCAGTTCAGCAACCGCCTGAGCGTCGTGCAGCATGACGTAACCGACGAACTGCCCGATACGCTGCCGAAATTCGCCGAAATCTACAATCTCGCCTGCCCGGCTTCCCCGGTTCACTATCAGGCCGATCCTGTCTCGACGGCGATGATCAACTGCAAGGGCGCCTGGAATGTGCTGCGCCGCGCTGAACGCGATGGCGCCCGCGTCTTCCACGCTTCCACCTCGGAAATCTACGGCGATCCCGAAATCCACCCGCAGCCGGAACACTACTGGGGCAACGTCAACACCGTCGGCCCACGCTCCTGCTACGATGAGGGCAAGCGCTTTGCCGAGACGCTGTTTACCGATTTCGGCAAGACCCGCGGCGTCACCGTCCGCATGGTCCGCATCTTCAACACCTACGGGCCGCGCATGCAGCCGGACGATGGCCGCGTCGTCTCGAACTTCGTCATCCAGGCGCTGCTCGGCCAGCCGCTGACCGTCTATGGCGACGGCAGCCAGACGCGCTCCTTCTGCTATGTCGACGACCTGATCCGCGGTTTCGACCTCCTGATGCGCAGCGAAGTCGCCGACACGCCGGTCAATCTCGGCAATCCCGGCGAATTCACCATGGAAGAGCTCGCGCATCTCGTCCTCGAGATCACCGGCTCCCGCTCGCCGATCGTCCGCCTGCCGCTTCCGGTCGACGATCCCAAGCGCCGCAAGCCCGATATCAGCAAGGCGAGCGAGCTTCTCGGCTGGCGCCCTGAAGTGAGCCTCCGCGAGGGCCTGCTCAAGACCATCGAATATTTCGACGGCGAACTCAGACGGCAACCCGCCGCCGCCATCAGCGCTGCTGAATAACCTTCCGATCACATCATAGGTGAAACATGAAAGTCGTAATTGTTGGCTCCGGCTACGTGGGCCTGGTTTCCGGTGCGTGCTTTTCCGCCCTCGGTCATTCCGTCGTCTGCGTCGATAGCAACGCGCAGAAGATCAACCTCCTGAACTCCGGCGGCGTGCCGATCTTCGAGCCCGGTCTCGACGCCCTGATCAAGACCAATATCGATGAGAGCAGGCTGACCTTCTCGACCGATCTCAAGTCGTCGCTCAAGGGCGCCGATTTCGCCTTCATCGCCGTCGGCACGCCGACCCGCCAGGGCGGCAGCGAAGCGGATCTGACGAGCGTCTATGCCGTCGCCTCCGAAATCGCGCTCAGCGCCGAGGACGGTCTCGTCGTCGTCACCAAGTCCACTGTGCCGGTCGGAACCGGTGATGCCGTCGAGGCGATCATCCGCACGTCCCGTCCCGATCTCGTGTTCGCCGCCGTCTCCAACCCTGAGTTCCTCAAGGAAGGTAGCGCCATCGATGACTTCATGAACCCGGACCGCGTGGTCGTCGGCTGCGATGTCCCTTGGGCGACCGAGAAGATGAAGATGCTCTACGAGCCGCTGCGCGCCACGGGTGCTCCGATCCTCTATACCGGCCGCAATGCCGCTGAAGTCATCAAGTATGCAGCAAACGCCTTCCTCGCCATCAAGATCTCCTTCATCAACGAGATTGCCGACTTCTGCGAGGCGGTCTCCGCCGACGTCTCGGAAGTCGCAAACGGGATCGGCCAGGACACCCGTATCGGCCGCGCCTTCCTGAACCCCGGCCCCGGCTATGGCGGCTCCTGCTTCCCGAAGGACTCTCTGGCGCTTCTCGCCACGGCGCAGAGCCATTCCGTCAGCCTGCGCGTCGTCGAGAGCTCGATTGCCGCCAACGATGCCAGAAAGCGTGGCATCGGTCGGCGAGTCATCACGGCGCTCGGCAATCAGGTGCGCGGCAAGACGATCGCCATCCTTGGCCTGACCTTCAAGGCCAATACCGACGACATGCGCGAGGCGCCGTCGCTCAACATCATCGCCGCCCTGCAGAAGATGGGTGCCCGTGTCCGCGCCTACGATCCGGAGGGCATGGAGCAGGCGCGTCACTATCTGCAGAACGTCGATTATGCCGAGAACGCCTATGACTGCGTCGCCGGCGCCGATGGCATCGTTGTCGCGACCGAGTGGAAGGAATTCCAGGGACTCGATTTCGCCCGCCTCAGTTCGCTGGTCAGCCACCCTGTCATCGTCGACCTGCGCAACATCCTCGATAGCCGCAAGGTCGAGGCTGCCGGTTTCGAGCTTCACCGGATCGGCTCGCCGCGCCGCGCCGAGACCGCTTCGATCCAGGTCACCCCGCGCCTCTTGAAGCCCAAGAATACAGGCCGCGTCGAGCGGGAGCATCCGGCGGCCAATGGTTCGGTGCGCCCGGCGCCACAGCCTGCTGCAGTGTAATATCTATATCCAATCAAAGGTTTAGCGTACGATGGATATGATCTTGATTTCAGGCCAGTATGCCCTGCTCACGCTCTTCTTCGTGGTGCAGATCGCCTACAGCCTCAGCCTCGGGCTGAACTTCTTCTTCGCCAGCCTGCCGACGAACATGGTGACGCAGGCAGACATCGATGCGGTGACGGAGGAGGAATGCCCCTTCATCGTTCTCTTCTATCCGGTTCTGCGCGAGCTGGAAGGAACGATGCGCACGACCTTCACCTCGCTCTCGCAGCTTCGCTACCCGAAGCATCGCTACAAGGTCGTGGCGATCCCCAACGAGAACGACTACGAGACGGTGGCTTCGCTCCGCCGTCTCAAGCAGGAATTCTCCTTCCTCGAAATCGTCGAGGTGCCGCCGACCACGCATCCGAGCTGGCAGGCGGTCTGGGACGGCTGGGATTCCACGCGGAAAGCCTATTGGTGGCATGAGGGGCATCGCGCCTACAATCGCGACCTGCCGCCGAAGAAGACCCGCCAGCTGGTCTATGCCTTCTATAACGTCGCCAAAAAATTCGAGGGCCGCGAGGACTTCCTGGTCAACTATATCGATGCCGACAGCTGCCCGCCCGCCGATCACTTCCTGGCCGGTGCCGCCGGCATGAAGAAATACGATGTTCTGCAGGCGCAGAACATCGCCGGCAATCTCAACGAGAGCATGGCGGCGACCTGGCACGCAGCCGATCACATGTCGTGGGACGGGCTCACCTACCCGCACCTGACCGCGAACGGCCGTCAGCCCTATTGGGTGCTGGGCAAGGGTCTGTTCTTCCGCGCCTCGGACCTGATCGAACTCGGCGGCTTCCACCCGTGGATCACCATCGAGGATCCCGAGGTCGGCATGCGGTTCTGGACCAACGGCCGCAAGCTCGGCGTCATCGAAAATCCGCTGATCGAAGAAGTGCCCTCGACGCTGATGCACGGCATCACGCAGCGCAAGCGCTGGGTCTGCGGCTTCTTCCAGAGCCTGACGTCGCCGCTGACGTCGATGGGCATGACCCGCTGGCAGAAATTCCGCGCCTGGCTGAATTTCCTGCCGTGCCTGTCAATGTCGATCAACACGATTGGCATCCCGATCGGGATATGGGCGATGTGGCAGTATTTCAGCGGACAGGGCAATCTGCCGGCCGCGGCCGCCATCTTCCCAATCCTCAATCTCAGCATGTTCTCGCTGCTGCTGCTGCGTCTCTACATCAGCGTCTGGACGCGCAGCAAACTGGTCGCCGAGAGCGTCTGGACGAGGGTCTGGTACCTCGTGCGCATCAATCCGGTATCGCTGATGGTCTGGTGGCTGATCTGGCTCATCCCGCTCTACATCGGGCTGCGCATGTACATCAAGGATCAGGGCCTCGTCTGGGAGCGCACGGTCAAGACCAACGCAAACGAAGACCTCATCATGACGCAAATCGCGGCGGAATGACCCGCAATCAACCTCAATGTAAGGAGTAGGGAAAATGACGAAAGGGCATGTACTGGTAACAGGTGGCGCCGGCTTCATCGGATCGCACCTTGTCGATTATCTCCTCGGGCGCGGCTTCGAAGTCACCGTTCTCGATTGCCTGCTGGATCAGGTCCACGGCGATGCCGAAAAGGACGCACAGGGCTGGCCGGTTTACCTCAACAAGAAGGCCAAGCGCATCAAGGGCAACATCCTCGATGACGGCGTCTTCGAGGCGAGCCTGACGGGCATCACCCACCTCGCCCACCTTGCGGCCTCGGTCGGCGTCGGTCAGAGCATGACCAACATCGTCGAATATACCCGCAACAACACGATGGCAGCAGCCGTCATCCTCGAAGTTCTCTCGAGAATGCCGCTTGATGCCTCCGGCAACCATCCGATCAAGCGCATGGTCGTCGCCTCCTCGATGTCGATCTATGGCGAAGGCGAATACGAGATCGAAGGCACCGGTGACAGCACAGCGCCCGAGCTGCGCAGCCATGAGCAGCTGGCCGAACGCAGCTGGGAGCTCTTTACCGGCGATGGCGCCAAGCTCATCCCGATCCCCACGACTGAGAAGAAGCTGCTTCAGCCGGCCTCCATCTATGCCGTCAACAAGCGCGACCACGAGGAGATGTTCCTCTCCGTCGGTCGCGCGCTGAACATCCCTACCTCGGCGCTGCGTCTGTTCAACGCCTATGGCTCGCGCCAGGCGCTGAGCAACCCCTATACCGGCGTCGCCGCCATCTTCATCTCCCGCCTTCTCAACGACCAGCCTCCGCTGGTTTTCGAAGACGGCGAGCAGAAGCGCGACTTCGTCCATGTCATGGATGTTGCAAATGCATTCGCGACGATCCTCGAGAGCGACAAGCGCGTCTGGGACGTGTTCAACGTCGGCAGCGGCAAGTCGATCACCGTCAATGACATTGCCCGGACGCTCGCCCGCCTGCTGCAGAAGAATATCGCTCCCGATATCCTCCAGAAGTACCGCGTCGGCGACATCCGCCACTGCTTCGCAGACATCAGCAAAATCCGCGATGTCTTCGGTGTAACGCCGCAGCGCGACTTCGAGGAAGGGATGGCCGAATTGATCGAATGGGTCAAGACAGCCAAGAAGCCGGTAGACAAGACGGCGGTCAGCATGGCCGAACTCAGCAGCAGCAAGCTGATGGTCTGACGCCTGCGGGAGCCGGTCCGCCGGCTCCCCTTTCAGCCGATGCGCGCCGCGGAAAACGCGGTGTTCATCGCGTAATAGAGCTCCTTTGGCCGCATGTCGTTGTCGAAGGGCAGACCGCGATTGCTCGACGTCGCGGCACCCTTGACGTCACGGCGCTTGTATTCGTCCGAGTTGAGCCAGGAGAGACCGTCCGACAGCCCCCAGGAGGTAATGCCTTTGACCGCGGGGACTTCGAGCACGATGTCCAGATAGCGGCGAACCTCGTCCGACACCTTCCGGTCACGCACCGCCTTGGGCACGCTGAGATCAGCTTCCTGAACATCCAGCTCCGACACGAAGATCTCCAGCCCCAGATCGGCCGCCGCCTCCAGGAACGGCTTGATCGTGCTGCGCTTCACCCTGCCCTTGGTGAGATCGAGATGCGCCTGAACGCCGAGGCCATCGAAAGGCAACCCTGCCCGCTTCAGCCGCTCGAGAAGCCGCAGCACCGCGACGCGGCGCGCGGCATCGACGGGGTTGTCGTATTCGAGGCTGTATTCATTGATCAGGAATTTGGCCTGCGGCGCATGTTGCCGGGCCTCGGCCAGCACTCGCTCGACATAGTCGGGGCCGAAAGTCTTGTAGAAGATGTTGCGGCGAAGACTGTCGCTTTCGGCAGTGTCGACGACCTCGTTCAGCAGATCCCAACGGCCGATCCTGCCGCCGAAATGCGAGAGCACTGCCTGCATGTAAGTCGAGATGACGGACCAGTCGCCCGGGTTGGCGGCCATATGTTCCATCGCCCAGGGCGGTACGCTTTGGCCCCAGAGCAGCGTGTGGCCATGCACCGCGATGCCGCTTTCGCTTGCCATGCCGATCAGCTCGTCGACCGGCTGGAAATTATAGGCGCCGCGGTTCCATTCTAGCGCTGCCCATTTCAGATCGATCTCCGGCGTCACGGCGCCGCAATTCTGCAGCACCGCGTTGCGCAAAGCCGAACGCTCGCGCAGCTGGTCGATCCTGACGGCCGTGCCGAAATACCTGCCCTGCGGCGCGAGATGGGCGTTCAAACCGGACATAGCAGGGCTCCATGCCGTGGCTGCCGCACGCGGAAAGGCAGCGGCTGCGGCTACCGCCGCCAGCCCCGTCAGCATCGATCGCCTGCCAAACTGCCGTGTCATCGCAAGATGCTCCACCTGATCGCGGAGCATCTTCGGTTTCTTCCGTTATTTATTCGCTAATTTAGGCATGCCTTTATTCGCGGTATTCGGCGAAATACTTGCTATCAATACTGCCGAATCTTGCTGGCGACGCTCTGCAGTGTCTTGAACCCTTCATAGCGAGCCGTATGCGTGGCTGCATGGGCGCCACCGGCGGGAGCAAAAGTCGTATCGACGGCCGTCAGTCCGGTCATTGCCTCGCGGACATCGCTAAACAGCCCTGCCGCGACCGAACCCAGGATCGCCGCCCCCAGCAGCACCGGCTCGTCCGCCTTGGTGGCGATGACGGGCTTACCGCTGGCATCGGCGAGCAGCTGGCGCACGAAGTCATGTTGGCCCGCTCCGCCGCTGATGACGATGTTTTCGACGCTGACGCCTGCGGCGGCCTGCGTATCGACAATCTGCCTGAGGCCATAGCCGATGCCGCAGAGGCCGGCGATGTAGAGCGAGACGAGATTGTCGAGATCCCGTTCCATGCCGAGACCGGTGATGACGGCCCGCGCATGCGGATCGGCGAAGGGCGCGCGGTTGCCGAGGAATTCCGGCACGACGTGCAGCCCCTTGGCGAGCGCTACGGCGTCCGATGCGGAAGAAACCTTCCTCGCCGCCTGATCCGCCAGGAAGACGGGGAGCGGCACACCGGCGCTCTTGGCCCGCTCCTTCGCTTCGCCTGCAGCCGGGTGGAAGGAGAGAAGCTGGTCGATCGCAGCACCGGCAGCACTCTGGCCGCCTTCGTTGAGCCAGAGCCCCGGGACCATGGCGGAATAATACGGTCCCCAAACGCCTGGCACGAAAGCCGGCTCCGAGGTCGATGTCATGGTACAGGAGGAGGTGCCGAAGACATAGGCGAGATTGGCCTGCGGGCCGCTGCCGATCCCGACCGTGCCGATGCCGCCTGCGTGAGCGTCGATCAGGCCGGCGGCGACCGCCGTACCGACAGGCAATCCAAGCTCTTCCGCCGCTGCGGCCGTTAGTCCATCGCCAAGCGGCGAACCGGGCTCGACGATCGTCTGGCCGATGCGGAGGAAGTTCTCGTCCGCCAGAGCGCCGAGGCCGATCTCTTCGAAATAGCCAGCATCCCAGCGCTTCTCATGGGCCAGATAGGTCCATTTGCAGGTGACGGTGCAGGTCGAGCGCGACAGGTCGCCGGTCGCTCGCCACGTCAGGAAATCGGCGAGATCGAAGAACTGCCAGGCTTTGTCAAAAATCTCGGGACGGTTTTCCTTCAGCCAGAGCAGCTTCGGCGTTTCCATCTCAGGCGAAATCTTGCCGCCGACATAGCGCAGCACATCATGACCAAGCGCATTGATGCGCTCCGCCTGCGGAACGGCGCGGTGGTCCATCCAGACGATGATGTCCCGCTCGGGGTTTTCCGAGGGGCCGACGGGAAGCGGCTTGCCGCCCTCGCCGAGCACGACGAGCGAACAAGTGGCATCGAAGCCGAGGCCGACGACCGAGGCCGGATCGACACCGGCCAGCGACACCGCTTCGCGCACGGAGGCACAGACCGCCGTCCAGATCTCCGTGCTCGACTGCTCGACCATCGAGCCCGGCTCATGGAACAGCGTGATATCCCGCTTGGCGGAAGCCAGCATCCGGCCGGTGAGGTCGAACAGTCCGGCGCGGGCACTGCCGGTGCCGACATCGACGCCGATGACGTGTTTGGCACCCGCTTGCGGCGTGTGAGATGTTTCGCTCATGGTCTCTCGTTTCGGTCAGGCGGAACAGGGTCGATCGCGGCCCTTGAGCGGGCCTTGCGATGTTCAGAGATCGACGCTGTTCGGCAAAATCACCAGATCGCGGATCGTCACGTTGCGCGGACGCGACAGCATGAAGAGCACGGCGTCGGCCACTTCCTTCGGCTGCATCAGGCTGCCATTGGCAAGCGCCTCGTCGAGCTTGGCCTTCGGCCAGTCGTCGAGCAGAGCCGTCACCACCGGACCCGGCAGAACCGCGCCGACGCGCACGCCATGCGGCGCCACCTGGCGGCGGGTGGAGTGGACGAAGGCCTGTACCGCGAATTTCGAGGCCGTGTAGATCGGCTCCCATACGACGGGCACCATGCCGGCGATCGAGCTCGTAAACAGGATGTCGCCCGACTTCTGCTCGATCATGTGCGGCAGGACCGCATGAACCGAACGGAAGGCGGCGTTGATGTTGAGGTTCAGCATCCGGTCCCAGGCATCGGGATCACCCTCGGCCACCTGTCCGCCGATATAGGCGCCGGCGTTAGCATGGAAGATGTCGAGCCGCCCGGCAATCTCCAGGATGCGCGGCAGCATGCCGGAAACTTGCTTGCCGTCGAGCAGATCGACGACCAGCGGCAAAGCGCCCTCGCCGATCTCCTTGCAGAGCGCCTCGAGCTTGTCCTTGGCGCGGTCGACGAGCACAACGGTTGCGCCTTCCGCATGCAGGGTGCGGGCGCATTCCAGCCCGATACCCGATGCGGCACCCGTGATGGCGGCAACCTTGCCCTTCATCAATCCAGTCATGGCAAATACTCCTTCATAAAATGCGGATCAGGCGCGGCCGTGGCTCACACGTGAGCGGCGGGCAAGCGAGTCGACGATGACGGCGATTGCAAGAACGGCGCCGGTGATCATGTAGCGCAGCGACGAGCTGAGATTGAGAAGCGTCAGGCCGTTGGAAATGGCCTGGATGACGATGATGCCGAGCAGTGCGGAATAGGCGCTGCCGCGTCCGCCGAAGAGGCTGGTACCGCCGATGACGGCAGCCGCGATGGCGTTCAGGTTGACGTCGCCGGTGCCCGCCTGCTGGCTGGACGAGGCAAGACGCGAGGCGGACAGGATGCCGCCGATCGTTGCCAGCGTCGAGCAGAGCACGAAGGCGCTTAGATAGATCCGGCGGACGTTGATGCCGGCACGGCGCGCCGCCTCACGATTGCCGCCGACGGCAAACATCGAGCGGCCCCATTGCGTGCGCGTCAGCGCGTAGTTGAGGATGACGGCGATCGCGACGAACAGGCCGAACATCCACGGCACGCCGCGGCCGAGATTGAGATAATAGGCGGCGAATTCCAGCGCTGCGGTCAGGACCACAGCCTTGACGACCAGCGCGCCGAGCGGCGCCTGCGAAAGGTTGACGGACTGGCGCTGCTGGCGCTTGCGCAAGCCGTTGACGATCAAGATCAGACCGGGCAGCAGCGCGAGCAGATGCGAAAGCCATGCCGGCATGACGAGGATCTGGCCGAAGCGGACGAGCGACGAGGCGAAGGGCAGATTGATGCTGCCTGTCGGGCCGAGGATATAGAGCTGCATGCCGAGCAGTGCCAGCAGACCGGCCAGCGTCGCGACGAAGCTCGGCATTCCCAGCCTGTTATAAAGCACGGCGTAGAGCGAGCCGACGACGATGCCGGCGACGATGGCGACGGCGATCGCCAGCGGCAGCGGCCAGCCGGTATTGACCCAGAGGACGCCGAGAATTGCCGAGGAAAGACCGCTCATCGACCCGACCGAGAGGTCGATTTCGCCGAGCATCAGCACGCAGACGATGCCAAGCGAGATGACGCCGACCGTTGCACAGTCGAACAGCAGGTTGACGAGGTTGTTCGGGGCGAGGAAGACGGGATTGAGGATCGAGAATACCGTCGAGATGACGATCAGGCCGACGACAACCGGCAGCATGCCGAGATCGCCCGAACGGACACGATCGAAAAAGGCCTTGATCATGGCGCCGATGCTGTCGTCGTGACGGACGCGCTCGTCGCTGCGGTCGAGTGCGGCAGCCGGTGCTGCCGTGGATGGTTTCTGGCTCATGCCGGGCTCCCGCTGTTTTCCTGGGCCGTGCTGCTCTTGCGCTCGAGGCGCCGGGATACGGAGTTTTCCGTCGCGCCGGTGATGGAGGCGACGAGTTCCTGGTTGGATGCATCGGGCGTGAAGACGCCGTTGTTGCGGCCGAGACGGAGAACGACGATGCGGTCCGCGACCGCGCGCACGTCTTCCATGTTGTGGCTGATGATGATGACGCCGAGACCGCGTTCGCGCACCCGCTCGATCAGGTTCAGCACTTCGGCCGTCTGCGCCACGCCGAGTGCGGCAGTCGGCTCGTCGAGCATGATGATCTTCGGGTCGAGCAGCAGCGAGCGGGCGATCGCGACCGTCTGGCGCTGACCGCCGGAGAGCGAGGCGATCGGCTCACGTACCGAGGGGATGCGGGCGGCGAGTTCGCGGAGCAGCGTCCAGGCGCGCACTTCCATCGCCACCTCGTCGAGGCTCCACGGCGACAGTTCGTGGCCGAGGAACAGATTGGCGACGACATCGAGATTTTCGCAGAGCGCCAGATCCTGGAAAACCGTGGCGATACCGAGCTCGAGCGCTTTGCCGGGACTGTCGAGCGTGACGTTCTGGCCGCAGAATTCGATACTGCCCGACGACGGCTGATGCACGCCGGCGAGAACCTTGACGAGCGTCGATTTGCCGGCGCCGTTGTCGCCGACCAGCGCCACGACCTCGCCTGCCTTGACCTCAAGGTCGATATCGGTCAGCGCCGAAACCGCGCCGAAATTCTTGGAAACATTGCTGAGCCGGAGGATCGTCTGTCCCTTCTCCGGCATACCCTTAACGGTAACCATTGGCTGAAGCCCTTCTTGCCCGGGAAACGTCCGGCCGCGGCGATCGCGGCCGGACACTATAGGCAGATTTAGTTGGTGATGCCGAGCTTCTTGCAGCCGTCGGCATATTCGCCGGTGCAGATCTGATCAGCTGTCTGGATCTTCTTGTCGAAGATTTCAGCCTTGATGTTTTCCTGCGTCACGACGGCAGGAATGAACAGTTCGGACGGCGTCTTGTAGAGCGTCGTCTTCGCTTCCGGCGTCTCACCCTTCAGCATCTGCACGGCCACCTTGGCAGCCGCTGCCGCAACGATTTCGGAAGGCTTCGAGATCGTGTTGTACTGATCGCCTGAAATGATCAGCTGCAGCGCAGCGATCGTTGCGTCATTGCCGGTGATCGGCGGAACCGGCTTGACGCCAGCAGCCTTGAATGCGGCAATTGCGCCACCGCCGGTGCCGTCATTGGCGGCCACGACGCCCTTGATGTCGGCGCCGAAGCGGGTGATCTGGCCGGCAGCCCATTCCTGAGCCTTCGGCGGCGCCCATTCCGGCGTGTCATATTCGGCGAGCGTCTTGTAGGCGGATTCCTTCAGGCCGCGATGAATGCCGTCGCGGATGAGGCCGGCAGCCGCATCGGTCGGCGAGCCGTTGATCTGCAGAACGCCTGCGCCATCGGCAACGCCTTCCTTCTTCAGGTGCTCGACGAGCGACTTGGCGATCGCGTAGCCGATACCTTCGTTATCGAAGGAAACGTAGAAGTCGGCCGGCTTGTCGGGGATCGGGCGGTCGTAGGCGATGACCTTGACGCCCTGCGACTGGGCGATCTCGACGAGACCGGCAGCTGCGGCGGAATCGACCGGGTCAAGCACGATCACCTTGGCGCCCTGGGCGATCACGGAATTGAACTGCTGCTGCTGAAGCGAGGCATCGGCATTGGCGTTCTGATAGACGACGGTGCACTTGGCGCAGAGCTTTTCCATTTCGGCCTTGAAGCCCGGGAAGTCATGCTGCTCGTAGCGCGTCGATGCCTGGTCGGGCATCAGGAAGGCAACGGTGGACGCCTCCTGTGCGGAAGCCGCACCGGCAAAGCCCATGACGACGGTCGCCGAGGCCAAAAGCAAATTGCGATAGTTCATTTTCTCCTCCTTGGTGTGTTCGAAAACAGGCCCAGGCATTGCTGCCAGTCGCCACGGTTACCGCGCATTCGCCACCGTCCCCGCCGCCCCGTGAAAAGGCAAAGCGAAACACCCCTGCGAAAGGACCCGGAGTCCGCAGCTTCTTAGAAATACCTCCCTGCGCCGGCAACGAGGCCAGCTTGTAACATCGATTGCGCAAGCTTGCTCAATCGATGAAGCAAGAATTGCCACTTCTCTCGATTGGTGTCAAGTTACGTCGAAATGGAGAAGCAAATTTTGAATCACGTAAAGCAGGCCAAGAGGACGACGATCTACGATCTGGCGGAGCTCGCAGGGACCTCCGCCAGCGCCGTCAGCGCCGTTCTCAATGGCAATTGGAAGAAGCGCCGGATCAGCACTCAGCTTGCCGAAAAGATCATGAAAATCGCCGAGGAACAGGGCTATGCGCTGAACATGCAGGCAAGCCTTCTAAGGCGCGAAAAGTCCCACATCATCGGCATGCTCGTGCCGAAATACGATAACCGCTACTTCGGCTCGATCGTCGAACTGTTCGAAGACATGGCGCGCGCCCGCGGCCTTTTTCCGATCATCACCTGCACCCGCCGCGATCCCGAACTGGAGATCGAAGCAGCGCGTACGATGCTGTCCTACCAGGTCGAATGCCTGATCGCGACGGGCGCAACCGACCCCGATAAAATCACGGAGATGTGCGCGGCTGCCGGCGTTCGCAGCCTCAATCTCGACCTTCCCGGCGCCCTTGCTCCATCTGTCATCTCCGACAATTTCGCCGGCGCGCGCGAACTGACGCGCCGCATCCTGATGAATTGCGAGGAACGGCTCGGCAAGAAGGAGCCGCTGCTCTTCATCGGCGGCCGCGGCAGCGATCACAATACCGCTGAGCGTATCCGCGGCTTCCGCCAGGCGCATGCCGATCTTGGCGTCGCGGTCGAGGAGGATCACATCCTCGCCTGCGGCTATGCCCCTGAGAAAGCTGAGAAAGCGTTGGATGATCTCGCCATGAAGGGCAATGCGCTGGCCCGCGGCATGTTCGTCAATTCGACCATCTCGCTTGAAGGCGTCATCCGCTGGATCCGCCGCTCCGGCCATCTCGACGACCGCAATCTCGTGCTCGGCTGCTTCGACTGGGATCCCTTCGTCACCCTGCTCGGCAACGGCATCGAGATGGTACGCCAGGATGTGCCGGGTATGCTGACCAAGGTCTTCGAGCTCATCGAATCAGGCTCGAACAAGCCGGGAATCATCCAGGTTCCGCCGCTGATCCCCGAGCGGGCCTAGCGTCCCGCTACACCACCGTCTCGCCGCCATCGACGACGAGGATCTGGCCGGTCATGTAGGATGACCGGTCGGAGACGAGGAAGAGGATCGGCTCGGCGATCTCCGAGACATCGGCCCAGCGGCCGAGCGGCACCTTGTCGGCAATGTAGCTCTCGATGGCGCCGCGTCCACCCATCTGCGCGATGAAGGGCTCGTTGAACGGCGTATCGACCCAACCCGGGCAGAGCGCATTCACGCGGATGCCGAATTTGGCGTAGTCGCCGGCCATCTGCCGGGTCATGGCGATGACCGCGTGTTTCGTCGTCGTATAGGCGATCATCTCGCGGTCGTAGAGCACGCCCGAGGAGGATGAGGTGTTGAGGATGACGCCCTTGCCGGCCTTCTTCATGATCGGCATCACCAGCCGCGAAGCCATGAAATGCGCCCGCACATTCAGTCCCCAGGACCGGTCGAACCCGTCGATGGTCACCTGCTCCAGATCGCCTGCCACCTGCGCGCCGGCATGATTGTGGAGAATGTCGATGCGGCCGTGGCGCAGCACGACGGCGGCAATGCCGCTTTCCAGCGCCTTGTCATCCGTGACGTCGACCACCAGGCTTTCGGCGCTGCCGCCGGCCTCGGCGATCTGGCTGACCGTCTCCTCCGCATTCATGAAATCGATATCGGCGGCGATCACATGGGCGCCCTCGCGGGCCATGATCAGCGCCCCTGCCCGGCCGATGCCGGAGCCCGCCCCGGTGACGATTGCAACGCGATCCCTAAGTATCATGGCATTTCCCCGGTCAGTTTGTCGTTGTCTTTTCGCGCATCAGGAAGCGCGCGATGAGAATGAGGGCGAGCGAGGCGATCAGCACCATCGTCGCGATCGCATTGATCTCCGGCGTGACGCCGCGGCGGATCGAGGCGAAGACATAGATCGGCAATGTCGTGTTCGACCCGGCGACGAAGAAGGCGATGATGAAATCGTCGAAGGAGAAGGTGAAGGCGAGCAGGAAGCCGGCAAGGATCGACGGCATGATCTGCGGCAGCACGATTTGCCGGAACGTTGTGAGCGGCGTCGCATAAAGATCGCTCGACGCCTCGACGATATCCCGGCCAAGGCTGGCGATCCGGGCTTTGACGATCATCGTCACCAGCGCCATCGTGAAGAGGCCATGCGCGGCGATGATCGAGCCGTAGCCGAGCGCCAGCTTCGGCGGCTGGTCACCCGGCCAGATGGCGGCGATGACGGGATTGACGAAACCGAAGACCTCGACGAGTGCCACCAGCGTCGCGATGCCGATGACGACGCCGGGCACGACGATCGCCGCGGCAAACAGCCCGTCGAAAACCGCGCGCATCCGGGTGCCCAGCCGCTCCATGCCGATCGCCGCCATGGTTCCGAAGATTGCCGCAAGCCCGGCGCTGGTGAAGGCGATGATCAGGCTGTTCTGCAGCGCTTCCATCAGGAAGGTGTTCGAGAGCGCCCGCCCATACCACTCCGTCGAGAAGCCGACGAACTCGCTGGCATTGCGCCCGGAGTTGAACGAGAACAGCACGACCAGCGCGATCGGCGTGTAGAGGAACAGATAGACGAAGGTGACCAGCGCGCGCATCAGACGAGATCCACCTGACGGGTGCCGGCGACACGCCAGGCAATACGCATCGCAACCAGCAGAATGACGACGACGACGGCCACCAGTGTCACCGCAATCGCAGAACCGAACGGCCAGTTGCGCGACTGCAGGAAGAGATCGACGAGCGCATTGCCGATGAAGAACACCTTGCCGCCGCCGAGAAGCTGCGGAATGAGATATTCGCCAAGCAGCAGGATGGTCACCAGCGCCACGCCGGTCATCACGCCGGGTAGCGACAGGGGCAAGGTTATCCCGAAGAAGGTCGAGACGGGCTTAGCGCCGAGGTCGGCAGAAGCCTCCAGCAGGCGCCGGTCGAGCTTTTCGAGCGAAACATAGATCGGCATGATCATCAGCGGCAGGTAGCCGTAGACAATGCCGAGCAGCACGGCGCCCGGCGTATTGATCAGCCGGACGTTCTCGATGCCGACGAATTCAAGGAGGTGCGGAATGCCGCGGGCGCCGAGCAGGTACATCCACGCATAGGTGCGGACGAGAAGGCTGGTCCAGAACGGCACGACGACCAGCGATACCAGCAACAGGCGCCGCTTCGGGCTTGCTTTGACGGCAAGATAATAGGCGACGGGATAGGCAACGAGCAGGCACGCAGCAGCCCCGATCGGCGCCAGGATCAGCGTGTTGACGAAGGCCGCAGAGCGCGAGCCGAGATTGGCGAACTGCGCGAAGGTGAACGCCGCCTGATACCCGCCCTCCGGCGCCCGCTCGCCGAAAGCGAAGACGATGATGGCGATGAAGGGCAGGACGAGAAAGACGAACAGCCAGATGCTGGCCGGTCCGACAAGGGCAGCAGTAACAAGGCGCCGTTTCGTGGCAAGGGTCAGGGGCATACGTCTGTTTCCGCAGCGTCGGGCTCCGGTCCCCGCGAAGGGACCGGAGCTCTCAACGAAGATTAGGCCGACTTGAAGCGCGCCATCAGCTCGGCGCGGCCCGGATCGGTGAGCGTTACGGCGGCGCCGAATTCCAGCGGCGTCAGGGCCGCCTCGTCCGGATAGACGATCTTGTTCGAGGTGATGTCCTTCGGCAGCAGCGCGATGACGCGGCTGTCCGTCGTCGGCGCGCCGTTGGCGATATGCTCCTTCACCGCGTTCTGAGGATCCATGAGATAGTTGAGGAGCGCATAGCCGGCCGCCTTGTTCGGCGCGTCCTTGGGGATCGCGTAATAGTCAGTCCAGATTTCGCCGCCGTCGGTGCCGAGCACATAGGCGAGCTCCGGCATGTCGCGGTTCAGCTGCGCGCCGTCATTGGTCCAGCACATGGTCAGCCACGCATCGGTGGAGCGCATCGACGGCTGGTAGTCGGAATTGATGGCGAAGAGATGCGGCTTGACCTTGATCAGCAGCTCCTCGGCCTTGGCAAGCTCGTCAGCCTTGATCGAATTGAAGTCGTAACCAAGCGAAACCAGCGCACTGCCGATCGTCGTCAGCTGGTAGTCATGCACCATCGTGCGGCCGTCGCCTTCGGTCTGGGCGATCTCGAAGAAGTCCTTCCAGCTCGAAAGCTTGGTCTTGATCTTCGAGGTATTGACCGAGAAGCCAGTCGTGCCCCAGTTCTTCGGCACGGCATAGGTCTTGCCGTCGATCTGGCCTTCCTTGGTGAAGCGCGGGCTTTCGGTCGCCTGGCTGAAATTCGGGATCTTGGAGAGATCCAGCTCGTCGATCAGGCCGAGCTTGTGATGGGTCGAGATCGTGTAGTTGGTCGGCACAAACAGCGACCAGCCGGAGGCGCCCGCCTGCAGCTTCGCCAGCATTTCCTCGTTCGAGCCGAAGACGTTGACCTCGACGGCAACGCCGGTTGCGGCCTTGAAATTCTCGAAGGTTGCCGGGTCGTGGTAGTTCGGCCATGTGGCGATCGACATCTGCGTGCCGAGCTCGCCGGCGGCATAAGCGGGCGTCGACAGTGCGCCCGGGAAGCGCGACATGACGGCGGTCGCGAGACCGAGGCCGGTGACGCCGAGGAAGTGGCGGCGGCTGACGGAGCCACGCTTCAGGCGCATGAATTCGTCTATGAAGCCTTCGGCGGAGATCGGGAGATTGTCCTTATAATCCTTGCTCATGATGCTGTTCCCTTGTTTTGGTTTATGCATTCGATGCTGGAAAGACATGGATGGTGGATGGGTCGAAGCCGAGGAATACCTCCTCGCCCGGCTCCACGAGATCGCTCTCGTTCATGCTGCGGCGGTCGGCGGTGATCAGGAAATCGCCGAGGCCCGGAACGCTGACGGCATATTCCGCCGACGAGCCCAGAAAGATCCGGTGCGTGACCGTGCCCTTGAACGCGGCGCCGCCGATAGCCTGCCCGCGCGTCAGGCGGATCGCCTCGGGACGAAGGGCGGCAATCGCCTGGCCGGGCGCCAGCTGCTTGCCGGATGCGATCGCCGAGCCGTCAGCGAGCCGCAGCGTCGTGCCATCGGCCTCCATCGTCGCGGCGATCCGGTTGGTCTTGCCGACGAAATCGGCGACGAAGAGATCGGCCGGACGGTCGTAGACCTCCTGCGGCGAGCCGAGCTGGCGGATCTGCCCGGCGCTCATGACGCAGACGATATCGGCCATCGATAACGCTTCTTCCTGATCGTGGGTGACGAGCACGAAGGTGATGCCGAGTTCGCGCTGCAGCGTCTGCAGTTCGATCTGCATCGCCGAGCGCAGCTTCTTGTCGAGGGCCGCAAGCGGCTCGTCGAGCAGCAGAACGGACGGGCGGTTGACGATGGCGCGCGCCAGCGCCACGCGCTGCTGCTGGCCGCCGGACATTTCATGGATGCGGCGCTTCGCAAAGCCGCCGAGGCGCACCATTTCCAGCGCTTCCGCCACCCGGCGGTCGATCTCGCGCGCCTCGATCTTCGGGCGCATCTGCTTCAGCCCGTAGGCGACATTCTGCTCGACATTGAAATGCGGAAACAGCGCGTAGTGCTGGAACACCATATTCACGGGGCGGCGGTAGGCCGGGACGCCGTTCATCTCCCGCCCGTCGATCAGCACTGTGCCCTCGCTCGGCTGCTCGAAGCCGCCGATCATGCGCAGGCACGTCGTCTTGCCGCAGCCGGAAGGGCCAAGCAGAGCCAGGAAGGCACCCTTGGGCACATTAAAATTGATGTCCGTTACGGCGGTCACGGCGCCATAGTTCTTGGTGACCGAACGGAATTCGATATCGTTCGTCGAAGCGGATGCCACGTCTGTTCCCTGCGGTTGGTTTGGAATTGGCAGTCTTTGCTGCCTTATTGCCACCGTCGTTAAGGAAAGAGTAAGCCTGAGCTTCCGGCGCGGTATATACCCCGAGAGAGGTATTTAAGCGGATAAAGCTTCGTGGAAGGTGTATATGGGGATGCGCAGAATTTCGCGCCGGCGGCAGAGGGAGACCGTCACATGAGCACCGATCTGGAAGCCTTGTTCGGCGCCTTCAACGCTACGGTCGGCAGGCCTGCCATGGCTGATGCCGAGTTCGGCGAGACCTTCCGGCAGATGATGGCGGCGCTGGTGCGCTTCGATTACGTCGTGGTCTTCGCCTATCGCGGCAAGGAACGGCCGATCGACCTCTACTCCACCTTCGATGCCGAAGAGCATGTGGTCTTCGTCACGCTCTACCAGGCCGGTCCCTACCTGCTCGACCCCTTCTACCATACGGCCAGGGAGCGGCGCGAAGGCGTGCTCAGGATGCGCGAACTTGCGCCGGACCGCTTCTTCTCCAGTGAATATTACCGCACCTATTACGTTCAGACGGGGCTCGCCGAAGAGATCGGTTTTTTCATCAATGCCGACAAGGACATAACCATCGTCCTGTCGCTGATGCGGCGCGAGAAGACCGGCGCCTTTCCGCCGGCCGATTTCGCGACGCTGAAGAAAGCAGAACCGCTGATCGCCAATATGGTGCGGCACTACTGGGCGGGCCTTGCCCCGCGCTTCGACGCGCAACTTGCAGCCGGCGGAAAGAAACACCGCAAGACCGGCGGCAACCCGAACCTTGCCCCGGCCGATACCGTGTGGCGGGACCTCAATCTGACGAGCCGCGAGACCGCGATCGTCGATCTTGTGCTGCAGGGCCATTCATCCGAGTCTATCGGGTTGAAGCTCAATATCTCGACAGGCACGGTGAAGGTCCACCGCCGCAACGTCTACCGCAAGCTCGGGATTTCCTCGCAGACGCAGCTTCTGTCGATCTATTTCAAGAACCTGCTGCCTTCCGGCTGAGCCGCAATCGTCTGTGCGACGGCGACAAGTCCCGCAACCGGCGAAGGCTCGTCGGAGGCCGCGTCGTAGATGCAGGATGCGGCGAGAACATTGGCTGTCAGGATGCCGATGATGATGAATTTCATGGGATGCTCCAGGGACGAGGCAAAGGCCTCGTCCCGTTTGTTCGTACTGGCGATCAGACGATATTCAGTTCGACATTGATGTTGCCGCGCGTCGCCTTCGAATAGGGGCAGGTCTGGTGCGCTTCCTGAACAAGCTCGCGCGCCAGCTCGGCGTCGATACCGGGAAGACTGACATTCAGGCGAGCCTGGAGGAAATAGGCACCGTCGGTCTGGCCGAGATCGACTTCGGCGTCGACGGCAGTTTCCGCCGGAAGACGGATCTTACGCTTTCCGGCGGCAAGGCCGATCGCGCCGATGAAGCAGGCCGACCAGCCGGCAGCGAAGAGCTGCTCCGGATTGGTGCCCGGACGGCCGCTGCCGGGAGGCGAGAGCTTGACATCCAGTGCGCGGTCGCTGCTCTGCGCAGCACCCTCGCGGCCACCGGTGGTGTGGGTCTTGCCGGTATAGAGAACCTTTTCGATCGTGGTCATGTGACACTCCTTGGTTTCTGCCGCGCGACGCGGCTTCAGTTGACGGGGAGTGTTTTGACCCGGCGACGTATCCGGCATGTTTCCCGGATGTACGGGATTTGTAACGAAGCTTAGCAGGCGCCAGAAGTGATACGAGCCGCTACAACAAGCGGCTCGCTTTTCAGTGGATCACCAGCTCGGCCGCTAGGCCACCGCCGTCGCGGTTATAGAGGCGCATCGTCCCGCCGATTGCCGCCGTCAGCTGCTGCGCGATCGCAAGCCCGAGACCGGAACCGCCGGTCTCGCGGTTTCGCGATTGCTCGAGACGGAAGAAGGGCTGCATGGCCGCCTCGATCTGATCGCCGGGAATACCCGGGCCGCGATCCATGACGGTGATGGCGATCGCCCCCTCTTCTCTGCGCTCGACGCTCACCTCGGCCGCGCCGCCGAATTTCAGGGCATTATCGATGAAGTTCGACAGGATGCGGCGTAGCGCATGCGGCTTGGTGGAAGCGGTGCCGCTGACAAGCCCAAGGATCGACACGGGCTTTCCGGTATCCTGATAGTCGTAGCAAAGGCTCTCGATGAAGGACGCGAGGTCGATGCGCGAGAGTTTCTCGCCATTTCCGTGCGAGCTGCGGGCATAGGCGATCCCGTCCTGAACCAGCCGCTCGATCTCGCCGATATCGTGCAGAAGCTTGGTTCGTTCAGGGGATTCGTCCGCCATGTCGGCGCGCAGCCGCATGCGGGTGATCGGCGTCTGCAGATCATGGGAAATCGCTGCGAGGATCTGCACGCGCTCTTCGAGATAATGGGCGATACGGTCGCGCATCGCGTTGAAGGCCCGCGCGGCATGCGCCACCTCGCTCGGGCCGCTGTCGCTCATCACCTCGCCCTTCTTGTTCGGATCGAGCGCATCGGCGGCGGCGGCCAGATCGGCGAGCGGACGCGTCGCCTGGCGAACGGCAAGCCAGGTCAGGAGAACGATGAGCAGCATCTGCACGACGAAGACATAAGGCAGCCAGCCGGCAAGCGGCATGATGCCCCTCGGCGTGATGTCGATCGTCAGCGGCGTGCCGTCGGTTAACGTCAGATGCGCCTGCAGGCGCGTGACGTCGCCGGGGATCGCTTCCATGCGAATCGGAAAGCGATGGCCGATCGCATCGCTGATGGTCGCCGCAATCTCGCCGCCGCGTGTTGAATGATCGGGAACACCCGGCAGGCCCGGGCCGAGCACGAAACGATAGTTGCCGCGGCTCAGGGGATCGGTCAGATCCGCCCGCTGATCCGCCGGCAACCGGTCGAGCACGGCGATCGAGGTCGCTACGTCGCTCTCCAGCGTGCCGAGCATGACGGCCTTTGCCGACATCATGCGCTCGGCATAGAGCACGCTGAACGACAGACCATAGGCGATCGCGAGGCCGAGGAGCAGGATGATGGCAATGCGCGAGCGCAGCGTACTCGGCCAGACGCGCCCGAACGTTGCAAGGGTAGCCACGCTCATTGCCGCAACTCCGAAATCTCGATCGGCACGGAGAAAACGTAGCCCTCGCTGCGGACGGTCTTGATATAGATCGGCTCGCGTGCATCGTCGCCCAGCCGTTGCCGCAGGCGGCTGACGAGCAGGTCTATCGACCGGTCGAAGAGCTCGGCATCGCGTCCCTGGGTGAGGTTCAGCAGCTGATCGCGGTTGAGAACCCGCTGCGGGTGATCGATGAAAACGCGCAGGAGCCGGTACTCGGCGCCGCTCAGCGCAATCGTCGTGCCCTCCTTGTCCAGCAGGTGGCGCGCGACCGTGTCCAGACGCCAGTCGCCGAAGCTCAGCATCTGGCCGGCCTCGCTCACCTGGAAATTCGGCGGTAGCATCCGCGTCCGGCGCAGAACGGCCTTGATGCGCGCAAGCAGTTCGCGCGCCGCGAAAGGCTTCGGCAGATAATCGTCCGCGCCCATTTCGAGCCCGAGAATGCGGTCCATCTCGTCGCTGCGCGCCGTCAGCATCAGGATCGGCGTCGCCTTGTGTTTGCCGGCGCGCAGTTCGCGGCACAACACGAGGCCGTCGTCCCCCGGCATCATCACGTCGAGGATGATCAAGTCGACCGCATTGGCTTCGAGAAAGCTCCGCATCTGGCGCCCGTCGGCAACGGCGGTGGCGCGCAGCCCGTTCTTCTTCAGATAGCTCGAAACGAGCTCGCGGATTTCCCTGTCGTCATCGACGATCAGGATATGGTCGACATGCTCCATGGTGCTTTCAGCAACCTCCAATGCGGGCAGTCCGCACCGTCCGGCTGACATCTCAGGCAGCAGGATGGTGCGGGATTCGTGACAACCTATATTCGATCTAGAAACGATCAACATCCAGGATCGCCTGCGCGAAGGCTTCCGGCGCTTCCTGCGGCAGATTGTGACCGATACCGCCCGAGATCGTGCGGTGTTCGTAGCGTCCCGAGAACTTCGCGGCATAGGCCGAGGGTTCCGGATGCGGCGCACCATTGGCGTCGCCTTCCATGGTGATGGTCGGGATCGAGATGACCGGACCCTTGGCCAGCACGGCTTCATAGGCATCGTACTTTGCCTCGCCCTTCACCAGTCCGAGGCGCCAGCGGTAATTGTGGATAACGATCGCCACATGATCGGGATTGTCGAAAGCGTCGGCCGAGCGGTTGAAGGTTTCGTCGTCGAAATTCCAGGTCGGCGATGCGGTATGCCAGATCAGCTTCGAGAACTCGCGGCGGTTGGCGTCGTAGCCCTGACGGCCGCGCTCGGTGGCGAAATAGAACTGATACCACCAAGCAAGCTCGGCCTTCGGCGGAAGCGGCTTCTTGTTGGCTTCCTGGCTGCCGATCAGATAGCCGCTGACGGAGACCATCGCCTTGCAGCGCTCCGGCCAGAGGGCCGCCATGATATTGACGGTGCGGCCGCCCCAATCATAGCCGCCGACGATCGCCTTCTCGATATGAAGCGCATCCATCAGCGCGATCATGTCGGCGGCGAGTGCGGCCTGCTGGCCGTTGCGCTTGGTCTTTTCCGAGACGAAGCGCGTGGTGCCGTAGCCGCGTAGATAGGGAATGATCACCCGGTAGCCCTGGGCAGCAAGGCGGGGCGCCACATCGGCGAAACTGTAGATATCATAGGGCCAGCCATGCAGCAGGAGGACGGCCGGACCATCGGCGGGACCTTCCTCGGCATAGCCGATATCAAGCACGCCGGCGCGGATCTGCTTCAAGGCCGAAAAGCCGTTGCCGCTTGCCTTCACGGCGGCGGAAGCCGGCGCCGCGGCCTGCGCAGCACTTGCGACGCTGCCGATACCGAACTCGACGGCTGCGACGGTCATGGCGGCTACACCAAAGAAGCGGCGGCGCTGGTGGTTGATTTCTTCGGACATTGTTTTCTCTCCATCTCCTGAACTGTTGATGATGAGCAAGAGATAGTCCGGATGTATCCCCGATGTGTCGCGGACCACGGTTTTATGCATGCCTTTGTAGCTTGGAGGCCTGCAGATACATTCCGATACAATTCGCTGCAGCCCGCTACATTGCGGTACATTTCTGCCGGATATCAGACACACCCGGGATACGTCGCCCCTTCAGTTTCGCAGCATCGCTGGCAAAGGCCACGAGCAACCAAGCGGAAGGAACCGACCATGACGCTTCTCATCATTGCCTATCTCGGAGGCGCGCTGACGATCCTCAGCCCCTGCATCCTCCCCATCCTGCCCTTCGTCTTCGCCCGCGCGGGCCAGCCCTTCTTCAGAAGCACGCTGCCGATGCTGGCAGGCATGGCCAGTACTTTTGCGCTAGTCGCCACACTGGCGGCCGTCGGCGGCAGCTGGGCGATCAACGCCAATGAATATGGACGGCTTGCCGCTCTATTGCTGCTCGCCATCTTCGGCGTCAGCCTGCTCTCGCCGCGCGTTGCCGGCGGCATCACCCAGCCCGTCGTCGATTTCGGCAACAGGCTGCTCAATGCCTCGGGCAATGGCGCCACCGCCTCTCCGGCAAGCTCACTGCTTCTCGGTGTTGCGACAGGCCTGCTCTGGGCGCCCTGCGCCGGGCCGATCCTCGGCCTGGTACTGACGGGTGCTGCCCTCCAGGGCGCCAATCTGCAGACGACCTTTCTGTTGCTGGCCTATGCCGCCGGTGCGGCCAGCTCGCTTGCGACAGCGCTTCTCGTCGGTGGCCGTGTCTTTGCTGCCATGAAGCGGTCGCTCGGCGTCAGCGAACGGATCCGCCAGGCGCTGGGTGCTGCCGTTCTCGCCGGTGTCACCGTCATTGCGCTCGGCCTCGATACCAGCCTGCTGTCGCGCTTCTCCTATGCCAGCACCACCACTCTGGAACAGGCCGTCCTCGACCGTCTGCACGTCAAGCCGCAGGCCGGTCCCGAAATTGCCAGCAACGGCGCGATGATCGATACCGTCGCCGACACAGGGCAACCGTTCAAGAGCGATCTGCCGGTCGTAGGCCCTGCCCCGTCGCTCGATGGCGCCGTGCAGTGGCTGAATTCCGGGCCGCTCACCAAGGAGGCGCTTCGCGGCAAGGTCGTGCTCGTCGATTTCTGGACCTATTCCTGCATCAACTGCATCCGCACCACGCCTTATGTCCGCGCCTGGGCCGAGAAGTACGCAGACAAGGGCCTCGTCGTCATCGGCGTCCACGCTCCGGAATTCGCCTTCGAGAAGAACATCGACAATGTCCGCAAGGCGGTTGGCGATTTCGGCATCAAGTATCCCGTTGCCATCGATAACGACTACAAGATCTGGCGCGCCTTCCAGAACAACTACTGGCCAGCTCACTATCTGATCGATGCCAATGGGCAGATCCGCTACACCCATTTCGGCGAGGGCAACTACCGCCAGACCGAAAAGGCAATCCAGGACCTGCTGCACGAGGCCGGAAGCCAGATGGCTTCGAGCGCCGCCGTCACACCCGATGCCAAGGGCGCGGAGGCAAGCCCGGACCTGCGTCATGTCCGCTCCGGCGAGACCTATATCGGCTACCAGCAGGCCTCGAACTTCGCTTCCCCCGGCGGTCTAGCAGCGGACACCCCGCGCGACTACAGCGCAGGCTCCCTCGGCCTGAACCAATGGGGTCTTTCAGGGCGCTGGACCGTGGGTCCGGAAGCCGCCAGCCTCGATGCCGCCGATGGCGGCATCAGCTACCACTTCAGCGCCCGCGACCTGCATCTCGTTCTCGGACCCGGAGCTAACGGCAAGCCGGTTCGTTTCCAGGTGACGGTCGACGGCAAGGCGCCGGGCGCCAATCATGGCACCGATATCGACGAGAGCGGCAACGGCATCGTCACGTCGACAAAGCTCTACCAGCTGGTCCGGCAGAGCGGCGAGGTCGAGGCTCGCAACTTCGAAATCCGCTTCCTCGATCCCGGCGTCGCCGCCTACGCCTTCACCTTCGGCTGACCATCAATCCGCATTTCCCAACCCAAAAAAGGAGTTTCTTCCATGACCAACCGCACGCTTTCCACCGTCGCTCTCGCCTTCGCAATCAGCGCCGCCGCCTTCACCGCCCAGGCGGCCGAGATCAAGAATATCGTCATCGTCCACGGCGCTCTCGCTGACGGATCGGGCTGGCAGAAGGCCACCGAGATCCTCGAAAAGCGCGGCTTCAACGTCACCATCGTCCAGGAGCCGATCACCTCGCTCGCCGACGACGTCGCCGCCACCAACCGCGTCCTCGACCTGCAGAGCGGTCCATCCCTCCTCGTCGGCCACAGCTATGGCGGCATGGTCATCACCGAAGCAGGAAACCGGCCCGATGTCGCGGCCCTCGTCTATGTCGCGGCTTTCCAGCCGGACAAGGGCGAAAGTCTGATCGGCCTCGCAAGCTCGAAACCGGCGGGCGGCATGAACATCAGGGAGACCAAGGACGGCAAGTATCTCTACCTCGATCCCGCGGCCTTCGCCGCCGACTTTGCCGCCGACCTGCCGAAGGACGAGGCAGCCTTCATGGCAAAGTCGCAGGTCTTCGCCGCCAAGGAAGCCTTTGCCGCTAAGATCGCCGATCCCGCCTGGCGCGCGAAGAAGAGCTGGACCGTCGTCGCGACAGAAGATCGCTCCATCAATCCCGACCTGGAGCGGGATATGGCGAAGCGCGCCGGGAGCAAGGTGACGGAGATCAAGGCGAGCCACGCCGTCTTCGCATCGCAAGCGCAGAAAGTCGCGGAAGTGATTGAAGAGGCTGCGAAAGAGGCAGGTAAGTAAATGGTGGGGCGGCGGGTGAACAGCCCGCCGCTTCTCATTTCAGGGCAGGATTGCCGAGCACTTCGACGGCCTCGCCGGCGGACCGCATGCCGCTTTCCCATGCGCCATGCGCCGTCGAAAAATCCGTGCGGTGCGTCGCCTCGCCGGCAAAAAACAGCCGGTCGCCGACCGGCCGCGCCAGCACCTGCCTTTGGCTCGCCTGCCCGGGCAGGGCGTGGCTATAGGAGCCGCCGATCCAATCCGTCCGGCACCAGGACGATGCCGCAAGCGGCAGCAGATGTTTGCGGATGCCGCTTCCGAGCAGCGAAGAAAGCTGCTCCAGCGCGAAGGCGAAGGCATCGAGGAGACCGGCGCGCTCGATAACCACCGCACCCGTTCCGCCGAAGAAGCCTTCGAGCACCGGCCGCCCCAGCGGACGGATATAGTAGCTGCCGGTCTCCGGGTTCTGGGGATCACCAAGTAGATGCGTTTCCGCCTCAAAACCGTGATTTCCCTTGAGTTCGAAAAACAGCTTGTCGGCGAGACCAAGCGGCAGCTGGCTTGCGGCATGGAGGTGGTCGTCAGCTCCGGCGTCAAAGCCGATCGCCCCGCCCGCCAGCACATTGGTCGAAACCGTGACGATTGCCGCACGGGCTGCGATCGCACCTCGATCCGTTTCCAGCCTGACACCCTGTCCATCGAGGAGAATCCGCCGGACCGGCGTCGAGAGCCGAAGCTCGGCCTTCGGCATGGCCGCCGCAATCAGGCTTCCATAGCCTTCATGCACCCGCCAGTTCGCATTGGAGGCGGCATTGTCATAGGCGAGGAAATCGGTGATCGACAGCCGGTCGAGCGCCGCGCCGTTCATATAGCCACTGAGCGAATTGCAATAGGCATTCCATCGCCCGCCCGGCTCAAGAGCGTCGGAGGCCCGGTCACTCGCCGGAGGATCCGACTTCAAGCGCTCGTCCAGCGCATTCCAGGCGGCGTCCGCCGCCGCCTGATCGGCGGGCGGAAAACCGAGATCGCGCCATTGCGTCTTCCAGGCCGTCGGCCCCTGCTCGATGGTGAAATTGGCTTGCTTGCCGATCGTCACCAGCGGATTGCGCTCGGCGGAGTGCAGCCAGCCACAGCCCATGTCGAGCGGCATGCCGGCAAGCTCGATCGTCCAGGCACGCCCCCCGGCGCGGTCGCTCGCCTCCAGCAGCACCACGGAGCGGCCGGCGGCCACGAGCGTCCGCGCGGCAGCGATCCCTGCAGCCCCTGCACCGACAATCGCCACATCGTAATCCATCGCCGCTCCGCTTCTGCGAGATGCCATCGCCTTGATATGGTGCAAACTTTACATAGGAAGGCGACCGGCTTCAACGCAGCCAAAACGCTGCTACTATGCGCCATGACCTTCTTCGAAACGCTCGTCGCCCTGCTTGCGGTTGCCATCCTGCTCTTGCAGGTCACGCGGCGCATGCGCCTGCCCTATCCGGGCATCCTGGCCGCTGCCGGCGTCGGCGTCGCGATGCTGCCGGGCGCCCCGACGATCCCGATCGATCCGCCGACGGCGCTGGCATTGTTCATCGCCCCCGTGCTGATCGATTCCGCCTATGATTTCCCGCTCGGCGCGGCCAGGCGCATGCTGCTGCCGCTGTTTCTCTATGCCGTCGTCGCGATCTTGGTCACGACAGGCGTCGTCGTCACCATCAATGCCTTCACGATCGGCCTGCCGCTTGCAGTCGCCGTGACGCTCGGGGCGATCGTGGCACCGCCGGATGCGGCTGCCGCGACCGCCGTGCTCTCCAACCTGCCGGTGGCGCGGCGCGTCGATGCGCTGCTCAAGGGCGAGAGCCTGTTCAACGATGCGACGGCGCTCTTGCTGTTCGGCGCGGCGCTGACGGTTCAGGCGCGCGGCGGGCTCGATACGGAAACTGCCTTGCGGATCGGCTTTGCGGCACCGGGCGGCATCCTCTTCGGCATTGCCTTCGGCTTTCTCGTCTCGCGCCTCAGGCCGGTCACCGAAAACACCGTCGGCGGCACGCTTTTGCAATTCGTCTATGCCTTCGCGACATGGCTGATTGCCGAGCACCTGCATCTCTCCGCCGTGCTCGCCACAGTCGCCAGCGCCATGACGATCGCGACGCTGGCGACGGTCGAGGATTCGCCGCGGATGCGCGTCCATTCCTTCGCCGTCTGGACGACGGTCGTCTTTCTGCTCAACGTTGTCGCCTTCCTGCTGATGGGCCTGCAGGCGCGGCGCATCGTTGCGGCGATGTCGGCGGCGGATCTGGAGCGTGCGGTCAGCTTCGCCGCGATCGTCGTCGTCGCGATTATCGCGACACGGCTGGCGATGGCCTTCCTGTTCCATGCGCTCGTCGTCCACCGCCACCGGCGCGGCCATGTGCTGGCGCCCTTCAATCGCGGCGAGACGCTGCTGGTCGGCTGGGCCGGCATGCGCGGTCTGGTCACGCTCGCGACCGCCTTTGCCCTGCCCGCCGATTTTCCGGATCGCGATCTCGTCGTCCTCACCGCATTCTCGGTAGTGCTGGCGACGCTCGTCATCCAAGGTGCAACGCTGGCGCCAATGATCCACTTCCTGAAGCTCGGCCGTCAGGGCGAGGTGCAGGAAGAGCTGGAGGCCGCCCGCAAATCGCTGGCCGAGGCAGCACTTTCCCGGCTGGAACCGGAAACCGGCGCCGAGGCCGACGCCCTGCGCATCGTATACGAGGATCATCACGCCCGAGCATCCAGAATGCCTGACCGCCCGCCCTCCGACCGGCGCCGAAACCTGGCGATGGCGGTCGTCATCGCCCAGCGCCAACGTCTCGAAGAATTGCGCGATGCCGACCAGATCGGCCCGACGCAATATCTCGAGCTGCAGGAAGACCTCGACTGGAAGCAGCTCTCCGTCGGCACCGACGAAGAGCGGCGGATCACAGAGAGCTGACGCTCAGCCGGGTGACTGCACCTTGTAGCGCAATGCCACGACACCGTGCTCGCGCGCTTCGGCCGATTGCAGCGACAGCTGCGCCTTCCCTTTCAGCCCGCCTTCAAAGGCGATGATCGCCTGTCCGCCGGTGGCGTCGATAGCAGGCGCCACCAGCAGATAGATCTCGTCGACCAGACCTTCGGCAAGGAAGCTGCCATTGATGCCGGCCCCTCCCTCGAGCAGCAGGCGCTCGATGCCGAGCTCGCTATTCAGCGTCTGAAGCGCCGCCTTGAGATCGATCGCCGGACTATCGGAGACGATGTAGGAGATGCCGTCGCCCGCCAGTTCGGCCAGATGGCTGTCGCTGACGCCATTGCCGAGCAGCACGACGACATGGTCGCCGCCGATGTCAGGCGCCTTGAAATGCAGCTTCGCGCCGGGATCGACACCGATCGCATAGACCGGCGCATCCTTCCGGGCGAAATGGAACGGACGCTTGACGTCGCCGGCAACAGCCGGCGGATGAGGCGTGCCCTTCGCCATCTCCGCCATCGTGACGCGACCGACGAGCCAGGCATCGCCCCGCAGCGCCTCATGCGTCTCCTCATAGATCGACGACCACTCCTTGCGCCCGGCATCGGGATTGTCGGTCCAGGTGCTCGGGTGCAGGCCACCGTCTATGGAAGACATCATCAGGCAGGTCACATGCGGCTTCATCAGGTTTCCTCGATTCGAAAAGCGTTCGGGAAACGCCCGATAACGGCGAAAGTTCAGAGCCTTGGCGATCCCGGATATGATCCTAGCCGCTGGCGAGCTTGAACATCAAGGTGGTGCGCAGCTTCGCCGGATCGGGCTCATCGACGGGGTTGTTGTGATAGTGTTCCAGCCGGGCTGCGAAGCGATCTCCCTCCGACGTTTCCTCCATGTCCCAGGCAATGCCGCGCTCTTTTGCCCAACCGATCAGCATCGCCGTGACCTCATAGAGATCGTCATAGGGGCCGGTATAGGTCGTCTCGATATAGCGCCCACCCGGCAACTCGCCTTCCATCAACGCGCCGGACAGCGGGATGGCCGCATCCGTCGTCATTCCTATCTCGATCTCCAGGTCAGGCATGTCGATCAGGTCATATTTGATGAACTCCATTCCATCGGTGGCGACGCCGGCATTCGCGAATGCGGCGAACAATTCCCCGAAGGCGGGGCCGACGGCGTCTCCGAAAGGCATCGTAACCTTGCGGCGCACCGCGACATAGCGCTGCGGGTCGCGTTCAGTCTGGCGTGGCAGTGTGAGCATGACGTCCTCCTCTATTCCAGACAAGGACGACTGGTGCTGGCGCCATCCGACACGGGTGCCAGATTTTCTGCGCCGCTCACTCCTGCCCGTTTGCGAGCTTGCGGATCCGATCCGCGGTGGCGGGATCGACGGGATGATAGATCACCAGCCCGAGATCCGGCCGGCCATCGACGGAAAAGGCCGAATATTCGAGCTCGATCGGGCCGAGCTTCGGATGCTGCAGCCGCTTGACCCCGTCGCCATGGATGCGGACGTCGTTCTCCTTCCAGTGATGGGCGAAATCGGGGCTGGAGGCCGAAAGCTCTTCCACGAGACGGCTGACTTCCGAGCCCGCCCCGGCGCGCGCCACATCGGCGCGAAATGCCGCGACGACGAAGCCGGCGAGCGTCTGCCAATCGTGCTGCTTGGCGCGGATCGCCGGATTGGAGAAGATCAGCCGGAGGATATTGCGTTGATCCGGCGGGATTGTGCTGTAATCGGTCAGGACCACGGCGGCAGCCCGGTTCCAGGCGACCACATCCCACATCGCCGTCTTGATGAAGGCGGGGCTGGAATCGAGCGAGTCCAGCAGCCGCTGCAACCGCGGCGTCACACCTTCGACGGGCGTGTAGCGCACCTCCGGCGGGCGGCCGAGGCCTAGCATGAAGAGATGCTCGCGCTCCGGCTCGGTCAGCATCAGCCCGGCCGCAATCCGGTTCAGCACGTCGGCAGACGGCGCGCCGCCGCGCCCCTGCTCCAGCCAAGTGTACCATGTGGGGCTGATATTGGCGCGCTGCGCCACCTCCTCGCGGCGCAATCCCGGTGTGCGCCGGCGGCCGGAAAAGCCGAACGAGGCCGGGTCGAGCCGGGTGCGGCGATCCTTCAGAAAGGCCGCAAGCGAGCCTGCATTGTTGATCGGCATGGCGATCCTGTTAGCGATTATACTAGGATAACGTCACTACTTTAACAGGATGGATAGTAGCCGATAATGAGCGCAGATCAAACATGAGGAGACATGCTGTGCGCATTTTCTTGACAGGAGCAACCGGCTTCATCGGCTCGGCCATCGTGCCGGAACTCATCAGTGCCGGCCACGAGGTCGTCGGCCTGACGCGCTCCGATGACGGGGCGCGGGCGCTCGAAGCCGCGGGGGCAACCGCCTATTTCGGCACGCTGGAAGAACCCGACAGCCTGCGCCGCGGCGCGCTCGAAGCCGACGGCGTCATCCATACGGCCTTCGACCACGACTTCTCGCGCTTCGTCGCAAATTGCGAGAAGGACGGTCGTGTGATCGCGGCGCTCGGCGATGCCCTCGAAGGCTCCGACCGCCCGTTGCTGATCACATCAGGGACCGGCATGGGCAATGCCGAATTCGGCGAACTGGCGAGCGAAGACGTCTTCAACACCAGCCATCCCAACCCGCGCATTACCTCCGAGCTTGCCGGTCAAAAGCTGCTCGAAAAGGGCGTCAACGTCTCGGTGGTCCGGCTGCCGCAGGTGCATGATACGCGAAAGCAGGGCCTGATCACGCCACTGATCGAGATCGCCCGCGACAAAGGCTTTGCCGCCTATCTCGGCGAAGGCCGCAACCGCTGGCCGGCCGGCCATGTCTCGGATGTCGCGCGCCTCTATCGCCTCGCCGCAGAACGGGGCGAGCGCGGCGCACGCTATAATGCAGTCGCAGAGGAAGGCATCGATGCCCGCACCATCGCCGAAGCGCTCGGCCGCGGTCTCGGCATCCCGGTCAAATCGCTCACCGCAGAGGAGGCATCCGGCTATTTCGGATGGATGGCGATGTTCGCCGGCATGGACTTCCCGGCCTCGAGCGCCAGGACACGGGAAAAGCTTGACTGGCACCCATCCGGCCCCGGCCTGATCGCCGATCTCGATGCCATGAACTACAATTGAAGCTGATGCAGCCGGGCGTCAAAGCCCGGCTGCAGACTGCTATTGCGCGGGAACGCGCCAGACGGTGTTGCCGAAATCACTGGCAACCAGCAGCGCCCGGCGAATGGCGCGCAGCGACGCCTTGTAACGCTGAATTGGGATGCCTGAAGTTGAATATGTCATGGTCCTCGCCCGAGCGGGGCCCTGCCCGCCCGGATCAAACCTTACGCAATTCAATTTGTTCAGGCGTTCACGCGATTGAGACTAGAGCGCAGACGCCCGGGCCGGATGCCCGCGCCGCCAGTCTTCTGCCGCCTGCAGCGCGGTTGCGATCCGCTCGTCGCTGAACGGTTTGCCGACAACGGCGAAGGCGCCATCAAAACCTTGCGATACAGCCTGCGGCGCGCCCGTCACGAAGATGACGCTGATGCCGAAACGGTCGATCAGACGGCGCGCCAGTTGCGTTCCGCTCGTTCCATCGGACAAGCCCACATCCACAAGCGCCACATCCGCTCGCGGCGCAAAGGCCAGCGCCTGTTCGATGGTCGCCGCCGGACCAAGGGCGCGGTGGCCGCTTTCCGTGGTTATTCGTTCCAATTCGAGGGCGATGAAGCCCTCGTCTTCGACAATCAAAACGTTCATGTTCCTATCTCCTCGCGTCAGGAGGAGATTGCCCGCGCCGTCCGATTTTCAAGCGAGGCGATCGGGATTTTCGCGCAACATGAAATCTGATCGCATTTGCGCGATCAGGCCGTGCAATCCGGCCGCTGGCGTACCATATTAAAGGGTATGTCGATCCAGGTCACAAAACGCGAGAAGGAAATCCTCGAGCTGATGAGCGCCGGCAAGACCGCGCAGGAGATCGCCATGATTCTCGGCTGCTCCGTGCACACGGTGCGCACCCATATCGACGCGCTGAAGGACATTTTTGCTGTTTACAAGGACACCGCGCTCGTTGCGGCCGCCCTGCGCAAGGGCGTCATCGATTGACTTTCAGGCTGCCGCACTGAAAAGCATGCGGCTTCGTGCGTGGCCATCAGTTCGCCACGATGCGCTACTTTAGCTTCGCCTGTCTGCCCCAAAACGAGAATCATTGAATGAAAAATCTTACGAAAATCGGCCTCGGCCTGCTTCTGGCAGTGGCTGGCGTCGTCTCGACGTCGAGCATCGCTTCCGCGCAGTATTACGATCCCTATGACCGCCCGCCGCCGCCGCGTTTTGCGCCGCAGCCGGATTGGCGCCGCCCGCCGCCGCCCCCGCCGGGTTACGGCCGTCCGCCGCGCGGCTGCGATCCGCGCTGGGCTGAAGACAAGGCCCGTGATTTCGGCTTCCGCCGTGCACGCGTCGTCGACATCACGCCGCGCCGCGTCATCGTCCAGGGCTGGACGCGCCGCGGGCAGGATGAAATCAGCTTCGCCAATGTGCGCGGCTGCCCGGTTATCGGCCGTTAATTCTGAAATCGCTGACGTCCCACCGGGACGTCAGCCTCTCTTCAGGCCGAGGTGACGTCTTCGACGGCAAGACGTGCCAGTTCCAGAGCCGCCTCACGGGTCTTCGCCGCGGCGATGAACCGGCCCTTGTGGCAGAAGGTAGCGCCGACAACGCCGGACGCCTTTTCCAGCTCCGCATTCGAAAGTCCCGCCCATGCAGCCGGCAGATCGGCGCGCAGCTCGAAACCCTCGTCGGCACGGCGGATCCCGGTAACGCACCAGTCGTTTTCGCGGGGATGGACGACGAAGAGCAGATGCTCCGCGCCCGCCTTGATGATCGCCGGACGGAAGGGCATGCCCATCGGCAGTTCCAGAACGCGGTTGTCGCCCGTCGTCTTGATCGCTTCCAGCACCAGCGCCTCGGCGCGAAGCTTGGCATCCTGAACGCGGATGCCGCCTTCAACGAAGATCGCAGCAACGGCGAGCGCCGCATGGAACGCCCGCTCGTCGGCATCCTCGCCTCGCGCATCGAAAGACGGCTTCAGCGTGTCGAAAAGCGCAGGTAGCGTCAAACCGGCGAGTTCGCCGGCGATCGACGGGTCGATGGCGCCGTTATCGACGAGATCGATAGGCAGCACGAATTTCCGGTCGAAGGCCGCATGAACCGCAGCCGCCCGTTCGGCGGGAACGCCCAGTGCTGCAAGATAATCCATGCCGTACTGCCGCCAGATCAGGCCGAACGAGCTGAACGGCCGGCCATCTTCGCGCACCGGCGCGCCGCGCTGATGATGGTCGAAGATGCGAAGCTCGGGATCGAAGGCGCCGCCGACGTCATAGACGATGCGATCGGCTGCCGGTGCAATCCATTCCGGGCTGCGCGACCGCACGATCTTTGCTGCAGGAAACAGCTTCGTCAGCACGACGCTCGACATCAGCTCGTCGGCATGGAAGCCGCCGGAATGGGTGACCAGAAATTCAATGTTCACGTGAAGACCTTCGACAGGGAGATGTTGCCTGAGCCAATAGCCGCAGAGCGCCTGAAGCTCAATCGCTATCCGCCCACTCTCTGGCGGATCGGTACCGATTCCGGCATAGTCCTGATATCAGCAGTCGCCGGAGGCGCGTTTGGTCGAGAAAATATCGAAGATTTCCGCATCCGCGGCGCCGATCGCAACGCGCATCGAACACAGCATTTCGGTGGCAGAACCCGAAATCGCATGGGCAGCGCGCCGTCAGGCGGAAATCGATGAGGGACTTGAGGACCGCAGGAAGTCAGGCGAGCACCCGCATCCGGAAAGTAATGCCGAAGACGCCGGCAGCCGCCATCTCGATCTGCATCACTCCGAAAGCGCTGAGCAGACCAACGACGCCGAGAAGCTGTCGGGCGAGAGCGAGCGCATCGGCACCGGCAATCTTGATGAAGAAGACGTGCCATTCGGCGAGCATTCCGGCTACATCTGAAAGACTGGCCTGAGTCGCAGCGATGCGCGCCTCAGGCCCTGATATCACTTCGCCTCGGCGACGGCCTCGCCGGGCTCCTCTTCCACCGGCCGCGCCTTGAACACGCGACGGACGGTGACGAAGAGCAGCGGGATGAAGAAGACGCCGATGACGGTGGCCGAAATCATGCCGCCCATGACGCCGATACCGATCGAGTTCTGGCTGCCCGAGCCCGCACCGCTTGCCACCGCCAGCGGCAAGACGCCGAGGATGAAGGCGAGCGAGGTCATCAGGATCGGCCGCAGGCGCTGGCGCGCCGCCTCGACCGTGGCGGTAACCAGATCCTTGCCGGACTTCTGCTGATCGATCGCGAATTCGACGATCAGGATCGCATTCTTCGCCGCAAGGCCGATCGTCGTCAGCAGGCCCACCTTGAAGTAAACGTCGTTGTTCTGCCCGAAGAGCAGCGCCGCGGCGAGAGCGCCGAAGACGCCGATCGGAACGGAGAGCATGACCGCAAACGGGATCGCCCAGCTTTCATAGAGTGCGGCGAGCGCTAGGAAGACCACGAGGATCGAGATCGCGTAGAGCTGTGCTGCCTGGTTGCCGGAGAGACGTTCCTGCGCCGAAAGGCCGGTCCACTCATGGGTGAAGCCACCCGGCAGCTGGCCGACGATCGCGTCGATCTCGTTCATCGCGTCACCTGATGATACGCCCGGTGCCGCAGCCCCCTGGATTTCGACGGCGGACGAGCCGTTATAGCGCTCCAGGCGTGGCGAGCCGAACTTCCAGTGGCCGTCGGCGAAGGCCGAGAACGGCACCATCTCGCCATCGGAATTCTTCACATACCAGCGGTCGAAATCCTCCGGCTGCATGCGGAACGCCTTGTCGGCCTGGACATAGACCTTCTTGACGCGGCCGCGGTCGATGAAGTCGTTGACGTAATTGCCGCCCCAGGCGGTCGACAGCGTCGTGTCGATATCCGAGAGGTTGAGGTTGAGCGCACTCGCCTTTTCCTGGTCGATATCGACGGAATATTGCGGCGAATCCTCCTGGCCGTTCGGGCGCGTGCCGACAAGCTTGTTGCTCTTGCCCGCAGCAGCGAGAAGCTGGTTGCGCACCTGGATGAGCTGCTGGTGGCCGGCGCCGTTCATGTCCTTCAGATAGAAATCGAAGCCGGCATTGTTGCCGAAGCCAGGGATGGCCGGCGGCGACAGGGCGAAGACATTGGCGTCCTTGATCTTGGAGAATGCTCCCATCGCTCGCTGCGCAATGGCCTGAGCCTTCGCCTGCGGCGTCGTTCGCTGGTCGAAATCCTTGAGCTTGACGAAGGCGAGGCCGACATTCTGCCCCTGCCCGCCGAAGCCGAAGCCGACGACGGCCATGACGCCGGTGACGTAATCCTTCTCATCGTTGAGATAGTGGTCCGTCACCTGCTTTAGCACCTTCTGTGTGCGGTCGGCCGTGGCGCCGACAGGCAGCTGGACGCTGGTGATCAGGATGCCCTGGTCTTCATCCGGCAGGAACGAGCTCGGCAGTCGGGTGAAGAGATAGCCGGTTGCGACAGCAATCAGCAGGAACATGCCGATGAAGATGCCGGACCGGCGGATGATGCCACTGACGCTCCGCTGGTAGCCGCGGGTGCCGCGGTCAAAATTGCGGTTGAAGAAGCCGAAGACGCCGCGGCTCTTGGCGCCGTGCTTCGGCTTCTTGAGGATCGTTGCGCAAAGCGCCGGCGTCAGGATCAGGGCGACGACGACCGACAGCAGCATGGCCGACACGATCGTCACCGAGAACTGCCGGTAGATGACGCCGACCGAGCCCGAGAAGAAGGCCATCGGGATGAACACCGCCGAAAGCACGGTGGCGATGCCGATCAGCGCACCGGTGATTTCCTCCATCGACTTGATGGTCGCCTCGCGCGGCGAAAGTCCCTCTTCCTCCATCACGCGCTCGACATTCTCGACGACGACGATCGCGTCATCGACCAGAAGACCGATTGCCAGCACCATGCCGAACATCGTCAGCGTATTGATCGAGTAGCCGAAGAAGGCGAGCACGCCGAAGGTGCCGAGCAGGACGACCGGAACGGCAAGCGTCGGAATGAGCGTCGCGCGGAAACTCTGCAGGAAGACGAACATGACGATGAAGACGAGAACGATCGCTTCAACCAGCGTCTTCACCACGTCTTCGATCGACAGCTTGACGAAGGGCGTCGTGTCATAGGGATAAACGACCTCGACATTCGGCGGCAGCGTGCCGCGCAGCGTCTCGACCGTCGACTGAACCGCCTCAGCCGTATCGATGGCGTTGGCGCCGGAGGCGAGGTTGATCGCCAGGCCGGCGGCCGGATTGCCGTTATAGGTCGAAAAGCTCGAGTAGCTCTCGGCGCCGAGCTCGACGGTCGCGACGTCGTTCAGCCGCACCAGCGAACCGCTGCTGGCGCTCTTCAGGATGATGTTCTGAAACTGCTCGGGCGTCTGCAAGCGGCTCTTTGCCGTCACCGTCGCATTGAGCTGCTGGCCCTTGCGCTGCGGCAGCGCACCGAGCTGGCCGGCGGCGACCTGGGTATTCTGCGCCTCGATCGCGTTCGTCACATCGCTGACCATCAGCGAGTATTTCGCGAGCTTGTCCGGATCGACCCAGATGCGCATCGCGTAACCGGAGCCGAAGAGCTGCGTGTCGCCGACGCCGGGAACGCGCTTCAGCGTGTCGTTCAGCGAGCTGTTGACGTAGTCGGCCAGGTCGGTCGATGTCAGCTTGCCGTCCATCGAGACGAAGCCGATGACCATCAGGAAGTTCGAGGTCGACTTCGTTACCGTCAGGCCGGTGTTCTGAACGCTCTGCGGCAGCTGCGCCTCGACGAGCTGCAGCTTGTTCTGCACCTGCATCTGCGCAACGTCGGGGTTGGCGGCGCTGGTGAAGGTCAGCGAGATCGACGCCTGACCGGTCGATTGCGAGGTCGAGGTCATGTAGTCGAGATTGTCGATCCCGGTCATGCCCTGTTCGATGACCTTGGTGACGGAGTTTTCGACCGTTTCGGCGTCGGCGCCCGGATAGGTGCCGGAGATGCGCACGGTGGTCGGGGCGATCTGCGGATATTGCGAGATCGACAGTGTCGTGATCGACAGGATGCCGGCAAGCATGATGACGATGGCGATGACCCAGGCAAAGACCGGCCTGGCAATAAAGAACCGGGACACGGGCTTACCTCACTTCGTTACGGGCGTGTTCGCCGCTTCCTTGACCGGGGCAGCCTCGGCCGCATCGGCCTGCTTGATCTCGCCGGTCGCGTCGTCGAGCGTCACGTCGTCGACCTTGACGTCCTGGCCGTCCCTGACGCGCTGGATGCCCTCGACGATGACGCGGTCGCCATCATTGATGCCGCCGGCCACCAGCCAGCTATTGCCGATGCTGCGCTGAACGCTGAGCGTCCGCCGCTGCACCTTGCCGTCCGTGGAAACGAACATTGCCGTCGGATCGCCCTTGGTGTCGCGGGTGACCGCACGCTGCGGCACGAGGAAGCTGTTGGGCGCCACGCCCTCTTCGATCGTTGCGCGCACATACATGCCGGGCAGCAGCAGCCGGTCGGGATTGGGGAAGGTCGCGCGCGCCGTCACGGTTCCCAGCGTCTGCGAGACGGAGGATTCGAGGAATTCGAACTTGCCGGGCTTGTCGTATTTCGAGCCGTCCTCGAGCTTGACGTTGACAGAGACATTGTCGCCCGTCGTCTTGATCCGCCCATCCGCGATCGACTTGCGCAGGGCGAGAAGATTGGTGCTCGATTGCGTGACGTCGACATTGATCGGGTCGAGCTGGTTGATGGTCGCGAGCGCCGTCGTCTGCTCGGCGGTGACGAGTGCACCGACCGTGACAGCCGATGCGTCGATGCGGCCACCGATCGGCGCACGGATCTTCGTATAGCCAAGATTGATGCGCGCGGTCTCGAGGGCAGCGCGCGCCGAGGCGACATCGGCGAGAGCCTGCGCCAGCGTCGAGCGGGCGTCGTCGAGATCCTGCTTGCTGACCGCGGCCTGCGATGTCAGGCCCTGATAGCGATCGACCTTCGCCTGAGCGCTCGGAACCGCACCTTCGGCCTTCTGAAGCGTGGCGACGGAGCTGTCAAAGGCTGCCTGGTAGGGGCTCGGCTCGATTTCGTAGAGAACGTCGCCGGCATTGACCTCGCTGCCCTCCTTGAAATTACGGGCGCGGATGATGCCGCCGACCTGGGGGCGGACCTCGGCGATCAGCGATGCGGCGGTGCGGCCCGGCACTTCGGCGGTGATCGTCACCGATTGCGGACGCAGCGTCACGGCGCTGACCTGCGGCTTGGCATCGGCGGCGGCCTTCTGCTGCTGCGGCGCCTGCTCGTTGCAGGATGCGAGCGCAAGCGTGAGCGCGGTGGCATAACCAAGGTTCGCAAGCCATCTGGTCTTGGCGATAGGCATTCAAGGCTCCTGTGTCGCCTGACGATCGCTTGGGAGGCAATGCAGGCAGTTCGTGATTTGTAATGACGGCCGCCGCTATAACGGCGGACCGCGAAATCGGTTTCGTCCGCACCCCGCCGCAGCTCGTGAAAGCGCAGGCGGCATGGCAAGCTCTCAGCTCTGCTCGATCTTGCGGGCTGCCTCATCGAGAGCCTCGGCGACAGCGCTGATCGTCTCCTTGGTGACGGCGCCTTGCCGCAATTTCATCCGCAGGGCCATTTTGATGTTCTGCATGCCGCGCACCACTTCATCGGGCGCATCGCGCGGCGGACCGCGCTCACCGGCGATGACGGCGCGCGCCAGGATATCGTCGATCTGCTTCCTGTTGGCATCGACGAAGAGCCGCCCCTCCGCCGTCGGCCGGTAGAGCTTGCGGCCACCGTCTTCGAGCGTGATCGAGGCGTAGCCCATATCGTCGAGCCAGGAGAGCGTCGGATAGATGACGCCGGGGCTTGGCGAATAGCTGCCGCCGAGGCGCTCCTCGATCGCCTTGATCAGTTCATAGCCGTGCGCCGGACGCTCGACGATCATCGCCAGGATGAGAAGACGCAGATCCCCATAATCGAACAGCCGCCGCCCGCGCCCGCCACGCGGATGGCGCCCGGGGTGATCCTCCCGCTCGTCTTCAGGGCGGGCATCATCGGAGAAATGCAGGTCTCGGCCGGTCATGCGGCGGAACCTATCGTCCCGATATATCGGCAATCAAGATATATCGCGATATATGACGAAAATTTAATCTCGCGTGACGGTTCCGTGATGCGCGGGCGTCAGACCGGTGTCCCGACGCCCAGCAGCGCTTCCTTCTCGTTCACCGACAGGCTGGTCAGCCGGTAGAGAATGAAGCCTGCTTTTTCCGAGCGGATGGTGGCCAGCGTTTCGCCGAAGACGTTCCTGATTTCGCCAAGCACCTCGCCTTCGATCACTGGGTCGCCGAGATCCTTTGCCGGATACCAGAGACCTTTGACGGATGCGGTTGGCACCCACATGGTCACGACGTCAAGCTTGGTTACCTGCGCCGTGCCCGGGAGCATGCCGATATGCTGCATCACCCGGCGGATACCGTCGGTCATCTGCGTCACCGTCGCCTCGCCCCAGAGACCGTTGCCGCTGACCTCTGGCAGTATGCTGGGAATGCCGAGCTTGTGAGAGGCATCGACCGTATAGCCCGAACCGCCGGCTGCGACCGCGATCTTGATGCCGAATGCGGCAGCAAGCGCCTGCGATTTCTCGCAACCGGCCGGGAAGATCGTGAAGGGTTCGAGGCCCTCGTCGAGATCGCCGCCATGGCAATCGATATAGGCATCGGCCTTCGGGAAGACTTCTGTGACCAGCCAGTGGGCAAGCTGCTCGCTGGTCGTGCCGTCAGGCTTGCCGGGGAACATCCGGTTCAGGTTCTTCCCGTCCTGCGGCATGATGTAGATGTTTCGCCGGTGAAAGGCCTCGACATTGAGGACCGGCAAGACGAGCAGCGTGCCCCTGATCTCCTCCGGCCGCGTCTTCATCAGCCGCACGGCCGCCTCGATCGAGCAATATTCCGAGCCATGAACGCCCGCGGTGACCAGCAGGCATGGCCCCGCTTCGGCTCCTTCGATGATTGCATAGGGGATTTCGAGTTCCGCCGTCGGCTTGATATGGCCGAATTCGGATCGGGGCTTTCCGGTCCTCAAGGCTGGCAGGGCGGTCATCGCTTATCCTCCATCACTAGATCGTCTCAGGCGGCGGCGAGCCGCCGCAGCAGCATTGTCCAGGCGCGCATGCCCAGCTTGAAATTCGACAGCCGGAAGAATTCGTTCGGTGCGTGGTAATCCTCATCCGCCGTCGAAAATGAGAAGAAGATCGCCGCGCAGCCGAGATGCTTGCGAAAGGCGCTGCCGATCGGGATCGTCGCGCCCATGGCAACACGCAGCGGCTTCTGGCCGAGCAACTCGCCCAGCACCTCTTCCGAAATTTTCAGCGCCGGCAGATCAGGATCGACGAAATCGGCCTCGCTGCCCGGCCCATGGCGATGGATTTCGAGCTGGAAACCCTTCGGCAGGCGCTGCTGCAGGTGGCGAGTGATCGCAACGATAACCGTATCCGGCTTCTGTCCGGCAACGAGACGGCAGGTGATCTTGGCGCCAGCCGTATTCGGGATGACCGTCTTGGTGCCCTTGCCCTGATAGCCGCCCCAGATGCCGTTGAACTCCAGCGTCGGCTCCAGCCACTGGCGGATCAGCAGTTCGCGGCCGGTATCGATCGGATCGCCACCGGCAACGCCGATCTCGCGGTAATAGGCGGCACTGTCGAAATTCGAGGCGTCGATCGCCGTCAGGATGCGTGGATCGGGCGGTGGCGCACCATCGAGAAAACCTTCGACGCTCACCCGGCCATCCGGGCCATGCATTGAGGAAAGCAGTGCCGAAAGCGCAGAAATCGGGTTCGGCGCGCTGCCGCCATGGCGGCCGGAATGCAGATCCTTGGCCGCGCCCGTCACGGTGATATCGAGGGCAGCCAGACCACGGCTTGCGACGGTGATGGATGGCTTGTCCGGCCGCCACATGGCGCCATCGGCCGAGAGCACCAAATCGCAGCGGAGCTTCTCGCGATACTTTTCCAGCGTCGACGCAAAATGTGGGCTGCCGGATTCCTCCTCGCCCTCGATCAGCACCTTCAGATTGACCGGCAACTTGCCGTCGACGCGCATGAAGGCTTCGGCGACGAGGATCGGGATCAGCAACGGCCCCTTGTCGTCCGAGACGCCGCGGGCATAAAGCCTGCCATCGCGCTCGTCCGGCTCGAAGGGCGGGGTCTGCCATTTCTCCAGCGGGTCCGGTGGCTGGACATCGTAGTGGCCGTAGACAAGGAAGGTCGGCAGTTTGGGATCGGCGATGATCTCGCCATAGACGGCCGGATGGCCGCCGGTTGGCAGCGTCTCCACCGAAGCGAAGCCCGCTTTCCGCAGCCGCTCCACCACGAAGGCGGCCGCCTGATTTATCCCATCGATGAAGGCCGGATCGGTGCTGACGCTCGGGATCCGGCAGAAGGCCTTCAGGTCTTCGAGGGCTGCCGGATAATTCTCTTCAAGATGGGCCTCGACGCTCATTTGCCGCCATCCACGCTGATGACCTGGCCGGAAACCCAGCCGGCATAATCGGAGGCAAAGAACATCACCATGGCGGCAATATCTTCCGGTATGCCGAGGCGCTTCAGCGCAATGTTCTGCAACAACCGCGCCTGCCCCTCCTCGCCCATCGCATCCCACTGCCGCTCGGTCGTCGGGTTGGAGCGGACGAAGCCGGGCGCGACGTTGTTGACGGTAATGCCCCAGGGGCCGAGTTCATGGGCGAGCTGCCGCGTCAGGCCGATCTGCCCGGCTTTGGCGCTGGCATAGGCCTGGATGCCGGTCAGTGAAATACCGAGGCCGGCGCCGCTCGAAATATTGATGATGCGGCCGGACTTGCGCTTCTTCATGACAGGCGCGACGGCCTGCGACATGAAGAAGGCGCCGGACAGATTGACGTCGAAGATCCCCTGCCAGTCGCTCTCGGATATCTCCTCGATCGGCCGGCCGACCTGGCCACGCACGCCGCCGGCATTGTTGACGAGAATATCGACATCGCCGAACCCAGGCACCAGTGCCTGGACATCGGTGCGATTGCCGACATCGAGCACATGGGCGCTCGTCCTGTCACCGCAGAGCTTTACCGTCTCCGCCAGCCCCGCCGCATTGACGTCGCAGACATGGACCCGCGCACCGCGGCTTGCAAACCCCTCGGCAATCGAGCGGCCGAAGCCATGCGCCGCCCCGGTCACGACAACCGTCTTTCCTTGGAAGGAAATGTTCATGCCAGCCTCGCAAGCTCTTCGATATTCTCCATCGAAAGCGGCCGCTTGCCGTCCTCGATCTCGTGGATCATCTCGATGACCCGGGCCGCAAGCGGTGTCGGCACCCGCGATTCCTTGCCGATCTCGACCACCGGCAGCACCTGCGCATCGACCTCGGTCTTACGCTTGCGCACCGCGAGATCGCGCCAGATGCCGGAATGCGATTTCACCGATTTGCGGTTGTGCACCGACATGTCGTCGAAGGATTTGCTGGTCTGCTCTGGCGTCGCCAACGGCCCGAAGGCTGCCGGATCGAAACCGTCGAAGGCTTCCGGCCGGATATTGTTGATGGCCGCGACAGTCGCCACTTCGAGCGCCAGCTTGCGTAGCACCGGTCTCGCGACCGGATCGTCGAGCACATCGGCGATGCTGTCATTGGTGAGCGCCGTGCCGAAGAGCAGCGCGCCGTAGATCAGCTTGCCCCAGAGGAAACCCCAGATGTTGTTGGTGATCAGCGCCTTGGGCTCGAACTGCTTCATCAGGTCGTAGATATCTTCGGCCCGGTCCGTAAACCGCCCGTCGAGCTCGCCGATCACCACGGCGCCGTGACCGCTATATTGGACGACGCCGGGCTCCAGATAGTCGGCGCCGAAATTGACGAAGCAGCCGATGACCCGGTTTTCGCCGGTGATCCGCGCGATCACCCGCTCGTTGAGACCGTTCTGCGCCGAGACGACATAGCCGTCGGAGGCGAGATGCTCGACCAGCATCTTGGCTGCCGCTTCGGTGTGATGCGCCTTCACGCAGAGGAATGTCCGGCTGTAGGTGCCCTTGAGATCTTCGGGCAGACAGGCTCTCGCCTGCACCACATCCTCGAAGATCGGGCCGACGATCTTCAGCCCCTTCATATTAATGGCATCGACATGGTCCTTGACGTTGTCGACGAAGATCACCTCATGGCCGGCCCGGATGAAGGCTGCGCCGAGCGTGCCGCCAATGGCGCCCGCGCCCCAGATCAGGATCGGATCGCTCACGCCCAGCCTCCTTCGAGAAGCGCGCGCGTCTCTTCGACCGCCACATCCCAGATTGCCTGCATTTCCTCATCAGGCCGCTCGTAATAGCCGCCAAAATTGCCGTCGCCGAGATAGGCCTTCACGGCATCGGGTGACATCACCCGCATGCGGGCCAGATCGATCATCGGCTTCTGCTGCGTCGGCTGCTTGACACCTTCAAGACGCGTCCAGGGGAAGTTCTCCATCCAGGAGGCATGCGAGGCGACCGTATCGATTTCCTGCACCTTGGCGAAGGTCTTGGGCGAGTTCCACCAGTTGTGGAACTTGACGGCCGTGTCGGGATTGTCGGCCATCCACTCGATCGCCATGCTGCCCGCCGGCTGATTGCCGCCGTGACCGTTGACGATGAGGATGCGGCGGAAACCCTGCAGCCTCAGCCCATCGAGAATGTCACGCACCAGCCGGATATAGGTCTCCTGCCGGATGCTGATCGTGCCGGGATAGGCGAGAAAATACGGCGTGATGCCATAGGCGACGACCGGGAACACCGGAATGCCGAGCGGTGCCGCCGCATCGGCCGCCACCTTCTCGGACAGGATGGAATCGACCGAAAGCGACAGGCCGGCATGCTGCTCGGTGCTGCCGAGCGGCAGGATCGCCCGGTCATCGGTCTTCAGATAGGCTTCGATCTGCTGCCAGTTGGTTTCCGATAATCTCATCGCATCTGCCTTTCCTAGACCTTCGCGTCGGCTTCGTTCCGTTTCGGGCTTTCCTCGCCCTGCGCCTGCACGCCCGCAGCACGGATGATCGGCACGATCACCCGTTCGATATCGGCGGTATCAGGAGCATGACGGTATTCGATCGCCTGCACGCCCTCGGGCAGCAGGCCGGTGACGCTCTCAGCGCCGGATGCGTAGATGACCACCGAGACCTTCGAGAGCAGCTCTTCGAGGTCCTGGGCCTCCAGCGTCGTGGCGCTGATCTCGCTGACATGCGGGGCGAAGCGCTGCACGCCGCTCTTCATGATCGGCAGGAAATCCGGGAAACGGGAGACGACGGCGATCGAGGCCAACGAATCCAGTGAGGCCAGCGCCCGGCGCGTCTCCTCCGATGGCGTGAAGCTGATCGTCACCACCTTTGTATTGGCAACCAGCGTCGCCACTTCGCGATGCCGGTTCGCAAACGTCACGGCAAGGTCGGCGGAATTGGCCCGCGCCTTGGCGGCCGGATCGCGCTCGATCGAGGCGACCGTCAGCGGCTCCACCGTCACCTCGCGGCCGAGACGCGCGGCGATGAAGCGGGCGTAACTCGCCGTCGCATCCTGGAAGATGCCAATTATGACGATCCGCAGCCGCGGACCGATGCTGTCTCGGTAGAAGGCCCGCGCGTTGACGAGCGAGACGAGGTCGGCAGTGCGGATGCCGAGCCGCTGGCTCTCGTCGATCAACTGGTCGATATGGAGATGCAGATCGGTGGTATCAGCGCGCGCCGCAAGCCGCGCCTGGTGGCTGTCGCTGACGAAGGTGCCGGAACCGGGACGCGTATCGATCAGTCCCGCAGCCTTGAGATCGGCATAGACCTGGCTCACCGTCATCGGCGCCACTCCGACCTTTTCCGCCAGATCCCGGACTGATGGCAGCGCTTCGCCGGGCGCCAGTTCACCGCAGGCGATACCGTATTCGATAAGGCCCTGAAGCTGCGTGCGCAGCGGAACTGGCAAATCCCGGTCGATGAAGAAGTCCATGAAACCCGTTCGGCTAGCTGTTCTATTTATATATAACGGTTAGCTCGAAATCCGCTTGCAGGCAAGCGAAGCGTCTTAGGGTTGCTGGATAAAAACTGGTTGACAGTCATTTTTTGGCGTGAAATCGTTATAGCCAATAATAACAGTCAGACCAAATATAAAAGGGGAATGCCATGAGAATGATCGCTCGGGCGGCCATTGCCGCTGCAGTTCTATTGAGCACCGGTGTGTCTGCATTTGCCCTGGAGCGGGGCGGCACGCTGGTCTACGGCCGTTATGCCGACAGCCTGTTTCTCGATCCGGTGCTGAACGACGCCAATGTCGATATCTGGATCCTGTCCAACCTCTACGACACGCTGCTTCTGCCAACCGATGACGGCAAGGGCGTACAGCCGGGTCTCGCCAGCGCCTACAAGCTTGCTGACGACGGCATGAGCGTGACGCTGACGCTGCGCGACGGCATCAAGTTCTCCGACGGCTCCCCGATCACCCCGGGCGACGTCGCCTGGTCGCTGAAGCGCGCCTCCAAGAAGGACAACGGCATCTGGGGCTTCATGATCGAGTCCATCGATGACGTGACCACCGAAGGCGACAAGACCGTCATCATCAAGCTCAAGCATCCCGATCCAGCCATTCTGGCAGCTCTCACCGTCTTCAACACCGGCATCCTGCCCGAGAAGACATTCGAGGCATCGCCGGGTGCCACGGAGGAGGAAAAGGCCAAGGCCTTCGCCGAGCATCCCGTCGGCTCCGGCCCGTTCATGCTGAAATCATGGGATCGCGGCTCCAGCATGAAGCTGGTGCGCAACGAATATTACTGGGGCAAGGGTGAGGACGGCAAACCGCTGCCTTATCTCGATGGGATCGATTTCGAGCTCATTCCTGATGATGCCACCCGCATTCTCAAGCTGACCTCTGGCGAAATCGACGGCGCCGAATTCATTCCCTATTCGCGCGTCGAAGAGCTGAAGTCGGCCGGCAATCTCGACATGGCGCTCTTCCCGTCGACCCGCGTCGAATACATTACCCTGAACGTGCGCCCACAGCTTGGCGGCAAGGACAATCCGCTGTCCAACGTCAAGGTGCGCCAGGCGATGAACTATGCCGTCAACAAGGACGCGATCATCCAGATCGTCACCCATGGCGTCGGCACGCCGCAGACGTCCTACATGTCGACGGCAACGCCGCTGCATGTCGGCGACAAGCCGCTCTATCCCTATGACATCGAGAAGGCGAAGAGCCTGATGAAGGAAGCGGGCTTCGAAAACGGCTTCTCGACCAGCATTCTCGTGCTTGCGGGCAACCAGGACGAAGTCGGCATCTCCACGGCGCTGCAGCAGATGTGGGCGCAGATCGGCATCAAGCTCGAGCTGCAACAGGTCGACAACCCGACCCGCACCCAGCAGTATCGAGACGGCACGTTCGTGATGCGCAACGCGGCCTGGACCGACGATATCGCCGACCCGAACGAAATCACCTCCTACTTCGTCTATTCCAAGACGATCGACGCGCTGCATAGCGGCTGGAAGAACGACGAGGCCGACCAGCTCTTCGAAGCGTCGCAGAAGGAAATGGATCCGAAGAAGCGCGCCGATCAATATGCAAAGATGCAGGAGATCTACAACGATCAGGGTCCGATCGTGCCGCTCTACGAGACGCCCTATCCGGTCGCTCTAAGCAAGAAGGTTCACGGCTTCCTGCAGATCCCGCTTGGCAACAACATCTTCGCCAAGACCTGGAAGGACAAGTAACGCCTGACCCCAGCCTGCTGCGCGGGCCTCATAGCGAGGCCCGCGGCCTTTTTCGACCAGAGGAAGACCAGGAGCGGCTATTGCCCCTTTTCAGTTTTATTATCCGCCGCATACTGCAGATGATCCCGACGGTGATCTTCATTCTCATCGTCACTTTCGTTCTCGTGCGCCTGCTGCCCGGCGACCCCGCCAGCGCCATGCTCGGTGATCGCGCGCTCGATGCCGATGTCGAACGCATCAATCGCCAGCTCGGTCTCGACCAGCCGCTCCCCGTCCAGTTTCTCTATTATGTCGAACGCATCGTGACCGGCGATCTCGGCAATTCTATCGGCCTAAAGGTTTCGGTCATGTCGCTGATCCTGCAGCGCCTGCCGGTCACCCTGATGCTGACCTTAATGTCGGCAGTGATCGCGCTCGTCCTTTCCGTGCCGCTTGCCTTCGTTGCAGCGCTGAAGCGCGAGCAGCTGCCCGACAGCATCATTCGCGGCACATTCCAGGTCGGGCTTTCGATGCCGGTCTTTTATGTTGGCATCGTGCTTCTGACGGTGTTTGCCGCACAGCTGAAGCTCTTCCCGGTCGGCGGCTACGGCGACAGTTTCGGCGACAGGCTCTACCACCTTTTCCTGCCCGCCCTCACGCTAGCGCTGAGCTTCGCCGCCGTGCTGATGCGCAATCTGCGCGCCTCGATCATCGGCGTGATGAATGCCGAGTATGTCGATTTCGCCACCGCCAAAGGCCTCCGGTCGCGCGTCATCCTGATCCGCCACATCCTGCGCAATGCGCTGATCTCCACTGTGACGCTGTTCGGCCTGCAGATCGGCTCGCTGTTCGGCGGCGCCGTGATTACCGAGACGGTCTTTGCCGTTCCCGGCGCCGGACGCCTGCTGATCGACAGCATCTATGGCCGCGACTACCCGGTCCTTCAGGGCTTGACCATCGCGCTGGCCATCCTGGTTTCGCTCACGTTCCTGGTCACCGATATCGTCCAGGCCTGGCTTGACCCGAGGATTGCCCGATGAGCGCGCCCGCGGCCAAAGCCGCTCACAGCCTCGTCCAGTGGCGCAAGCCACCCCGCTCGCTGATCTGGGGCGGCATCATTCTCGGCCTCAGCCTGATCGTGGCGATCTGGCCGTCGCTCTTTGCCCCCTACGATCCTGTCGCCTTCGATTATAACGCGCTGCTGAAGCCGCCGAGCTGGGCCCATCCTTTCGGCACCGACAGTTTCGGCCGGGATGTGCTGTCGCGCGTCATCCATGCCTATACGCTGGACATGCAGATCGCCGTCTTCGCGACGATCGGGCCCTTCATCTTCGGCACCATCATCGGCGCCTTCATCGGCTATGCCGGTGGCATCTGGGAGGCGATCTTCGGGCGTATCGTCGATGCGACCATCACCTTCCCCTTCCTCGTGCTGGTGATCGCCATCGTCTCCGTGCTCGGCCCCGGCCTCGGCAACATGTATGTCGCCGTCGGCGTCGTCGGCTGGGTCTTCTATGCCCGGCTAGTCGCCGCCGAAATCAAGGTGCAGAAGCGGCTCGATTATGCCGATGCCGGCAAGGTGATGGGTTACGCGCCGCTGCGCATCGTCTTCCGCCATCTGCTGCCGAACGCCATCACACCGGCAATCGTCTATTGGATGACCGACATGGCGCTCGCCATCCTGCTCGGTTCCAGCCTCGGCTATCTCGGCCTCGGCGCCCAGCCGCCCGCGGCCGAATGGGGCGTGCAGATCGCCGACGGCAAGAACTTCATGAACACCGCCTGGTGGATTTCGGTCTTCCCGGGCGTTGCGATCGTTCTCACCGGTCTAGGCTTCAGCCTGGCCGGGGACGGTGTCGCCGAACTGTTGAGGGTCAGACGATGATGGGCGCAGCCAGCGAAAACAGCGGACTGATCGTGCGCGGCCTGACGACGACCTTCGATACGCCGCGCGGCCAGGCGATCGCTGCCGCCGATGTCGATTTCGACGTCGCGCCGGGCGAAGTCGTTGGTCTGGTCGGTGAATCCGGTTCCGGCAAGAGCGTAACATTGCGCTCCATCATGCGCCTGATCCGCGAGCCCGGCCATGTCAGCGGCCGTGTCGAGTGGCGTGGGCGCGATCTGGTCGCCATGCCGGCAGAGGAACTGCGCAAGGTGCGCGGCGGCGAGATCGCGATGATCTTCCAGGAGCCGATGACGGCGCTCAATCCGGTTCTGCCTGTCGGCGTGCAGATCGAGGAAAACCTCGTTGCCCACACCACATTGAGCGCCCGCGACCGCAAGGCGCGCGCCCTCGAACTCATGAACATCGTCGGCATTCCCGCCGCCGAGCGGCGTCTGCAGGAATATCCGCACCAGTTTTCCGGCGGCATGCGCCAGCGCGCCATGATCGCCATCGCGCTCGCCTGTTCGCCCAAGCTGCTGCTCGCCGACGAACCGACAACGGCGCTCGACGTCACCATCCAGGACCAGATCCTGAAACTGCTGCTGGACCTGCGCGACCGGCTGTCGATGAGCGTCGTGCTCGTCACCCACGATCTCGGCGTCGTTGCCGCCACCTGCGACCGGATGGCCGTGATGTATGCCGGAAGGATCGTCGAGACCGGGACGGTCGCCGATGTCTTCCGCCAGCCGCACCATCCCTACACGCGCGGGCTGCTCGGTTCCGTGCCGCGCTCGGGTGCGGCCCGCACTGTCCTCCAGTCCATCGAGGGAACGCCGCCAAGCCTGACCAACCTGCCCGAAGGATGCGCCTTTCATCCGCGTTGCAGCTTTGCGACCGAGCGCTGTTTGAAGGAACGGCCGCCGCTGGAAACGGTGGGCGCTCCAGGGCGGGCGGCCGCATGTTTCCATCACAGCCAGGTGGCCGCAGCGGAGGCGATCCTTTGAACGCGACCATCCCCATCCTCTCCATCGACGGCATCTCGAAGCGTTTTGCCGGCCCCTATTCGCTGACGCGGCGCCTGCAGGGCAAACCACCGCTCGCCGTCCAGGCGCTGCGTGACGTCACCCTGGAGATTCACCGCGGAGAAACGCTTGGCATCGTCGGCGAGTCCGGTTGCGGCAAGTCCACGCTCGCCCGCTGCCTGGTGCGGCTTCACGAACCGGATGGCGGGGCGATCCGCTTCGAGGGCGAAGACATCGCGCGCCTGCGCGGCGGCGAGCGCCGTGCCTTCAACCGGCGGGTCCAGATGATCTTTCAGGATCCCTACGGCTCGCTCAATCCGCGCATGACGGTGCAGCAGATCCTCGGCGAAGCGCTCTCCGTCCACAGAATGCGGCCAAAGGCCGAGATCCCGAACCGGATCGCCGAACTCCTGGAGCTGGTGCGGCTGCCGCAGGATGCCGCGGCGCGCTATCCGCACGAGTTCTCCGGCGGCCAGCGGCAGCGCATCGGCATTGCCCGAGCGCTTGCGGTCGAGCCCGATGTGATCGTGGCCGATGAACTGGTCTCGGCGCTCGATGTCTCGGTGCAGGCGCAGGTCGTCAACCTGTTGCTCCAACTACAGGAACAGCTGCATCTGACTGTCGTCTTCGTCGCCCATGATCTCAGACTGGTGCGGCACATCTCGCATCGCGTCGCGGTCATGTATCTTGGCCAGGTCGTCGAGGTCAGCACCTCGGAAGCCCTCTTCACCGCGCCGCGCCACCCCTATTCCAAGGCGCTGCTCGATGCCGCACCGGAACTCGACCCGTCGCGCCGCAGCCGAACGGTTGCCGCCCGCGGCGAGTTGCCGAGCCCGCTCGACGTTCCGCCCGGCTGCGCCTTCGCCAGCCGCTGTCCGCATGCTTTCGACCGCTGCCGGATCGAACGCCCGCTTCTGACGCCGCGCGGCCACGGCCAGCTCGCCGCTTGCCACATCGAGGATTTCGGCGCTCCTACGGCGCAATGAGGATTTGAGACAATGACCTACGCCAGTTTCGAAGCTGAGATCGCCAGGATCAACGACGTGCTCTGCGCCGTGAACCTGCTGACCTGGGATGCCCGCACGATGATGCCTCCGGGCGGTGTCGATGCCCGCGGCAAGCAGATCGCCACGCTGGTCGGCCTCGCCCGCGATCTCGCGACCGGCGACGGCCTTCAGCGCGCCATCGAGGACGCACGAGCCGAACTCAAGGGCACCGAACCCGGCGACCGCCGCAGGCTTGCCGTCGAGCAGGCCGCCGAAGCGATCGGCACGCTATCGCGCATTCCGGCAAAGCTGGTCAGCGACGCGGCCGAGCTGAAGACCGTTGCCCAGGCTGCCTGGAGCAAAGCGCGCGCCGCCAATGATTTCGCAGCCTTCGCGCCGATGCTGGAACGGACGATGGAGATGCAGCGCGATATCGCTGCAGCGATCGGCTATGCCGAGCATCCCTATGACGCGCTTGTCGGCACTTACGAGCCGGGTATGACCTGGTCGCGGCTACAGGCCATCTACGGAGAGCTGCGCGACGGCCTGCTTCCGCTGCTTGCACGGGCCAAGGACGCGAACGTTCGCTCCGAAATCCTTGATCGTGCCTATCCGGTCGAGAAACAGCGCGCCTTCTCCAGCCTGATCTCCAGCCGCTTTGGCTACGACTTCAACCGCGGCCGCCTCGACGACACCGTCCATCCTTTCGAGATTTCCTTCACCCGCTCGGATGTGCGCATCACCGGCCGCTTCCGCGAGACCTGGCTGCCGGGCGGCCTGTTTGCCGTTTGGCACGAGGCCGGTCACGGCATGTACGAGCAGGGTATATCGGAGGAATTCAGCCGCTCGGTCTTCACCACCGATTTCGTCAATCTCTACGCCGTCGGCGGCAGCAGCTTCGGCACCCATGAATCGCAATCGCGCCTCTGGGAGAACCGAGTCGGCCGGTCGCGCCGCTTCTGGGAACTGAACTTCGCCGACCTGCAGAAGGCCTTCCCCGACCAGCTCTCGGACGTCACGCCCGAGGATTTCTGGCGGGCCGTCAACGCCGCCCGCCCCGGCTTCATCCGCGTCGAGGCCGATGAACTGACCTACGACATGCACATCATGCTGCGCTCCGAAATCGAGGCAGGGCTGATGGCGGGCGACATCCGGGTGAGTGAGCTGCCGGCGATCTGGCGCGAGAAGATCAAGGCCTATCTCGGCCTCGACGTGCCGACGGACACACTCGGCGTGCTGCAGGACGTCCACTGGTCCTCCGGCATGGTCGGCTCTTTCCCGACCTATACGATCGGCAACATCATGTCCTCGCAGTTCTTCGCCGCCGCATCCAAGGAGCGCGCCATCACCGACGGGCTGGAAAGCGGCGATTATCTGCCGCTGAAGACCTGGCTGAACGACAATGTCCACCAGTTCGGCCGCTCGAAGAGCGCGAGCCAGCTGCTGATGGATGCGACGGGATCGGATCTGTCGACCACGGCCTATATCGCCGACCTCGCACGCAAAGTCGACGATCTCACCGCGTGATCGTCAATCGTATTTCGACAGGAAGCCGGAGACGGTGGCGAGGCAAAGCTCCTTTTCCTCGACATGCGGCATATGGCTGGAATGCTCGAAGAGCACCCACTCGCAGCCCTTGACCCGGTCGACATAGGGCTTGACCACGAGCGGTGTCGCCTCGTCGTGTTTGCCGGAGATCAGCAGCGTCGGCGCCTCGATCAGCGGCAGCCGGTCCTCGATTGTCCAGTCCTTCATCGTGCCGATGACGTGGAATTCCGTCGGGCCGTTCATGTTGCGGTAGACGGTATTGTCCTCGTCCATGGCCGCGAAAGTGCGCGCCACATCGTCCGGCCAGGGTGTGACGCGGCAGACATGCCGGTCGTAGAAGACACGCGAGGCGGTGATATATTCGGGATCGGTGATCGTTCCGGCTTCTTCGTGCTTCAGCAGCGTGTCCTGCACATCCTGCGGCAGCTCTTCACGCAGGCGATTGGCCTCCGCGACCCAGGTATGCATGTTGGCGGGCGAATTGGCGATGACGAGAGCCTTCAGGCCTTTCGGCTGGCGCACCGCATGTTCTGCGCCGAGCATCCCGCCCCAGGACTGGCCGAGAAAGGCATAGCGGTCCTGAATGCCGAGATGCTTCAGGAGCGTATCGAGTTCTTCGAGGAACAGCGCCGGCGTCCAGAAATCCGGTCCCTTCTCCGGCAGCCGCGTCGAATGACCATTGCCGAGCTGGTCGTAATGGATGACGGCACGGCCATCGAGCGCGGCGATACCCTTGAAGGAATCGACATAGTCGTGCGTGCAGCCGGGACCGCCATGAGCGACCACGAGCGGCAGCTTTCCCGAATCCAGTGAACCGGTGATGCGATACCAGGTGCGGTAATCGCGAAAGGGCAGATAGGCTTCTGTCGTCTGAACGGCGGCCACTGGCGTCTCCATCGTGGGGGCAATGATGGAAAAAGCATAGCGGCGGCGCAAAGCCGAAGGCAGCTATCAGAAGTTATAGGATGGACGATCGTCGAGAAGCCGGTAATGCGTGGCGCGCACGACCGCCTGCGTGCGGTTACGGGCGCCGAGCTTCTTGGCCGCGGCGTTCAGATGCATCACCACGGTCGGCACCGACCGGTCGATGATCCGCGATATCTCCTTGGCCGAAAGGCCTTCGGCGGAATAGCGCAGGCATTCGCGCTCGCGCTCCGTTAGACGGATCTTGCCGACGCTGCGGGCCTCGGCATCGAAAAGCGAGAAGGCGGCCTCGTGGAAGACATGCGCCAGGAGATTGAAATCGGCGATATAGCGAAGCGCATGCCGCTCGAAATCGCCATTGGCGCCAAAGCGGATACCAGTCACCGTCGCGTAGTCGCCGCCCGGCATATGGACCGGCACGGTCACACCCGTCGACATGTCGCGTTCGTTGAGAAAGCGGGTCACAGGCGCCGTATCGGCGCTCATGAAGCGGCTGATCGGCGTGTCGGCGTCTGCGTCATAGTTCCAGTAGAACGGCGCTGACGTCCGCAGCGCCACCTGCTGCACCGGGTCTATACGGAAATAGCCGCGGTCGAACCAATACTCCCGCATGTCCTCGGAAATGTTGCGCAGCTTCAGCAGCGACGGGATCATTACCTCGCCGTCGAGATCGTAAGGCACCGGCGTATAGTCGTAGATCAGGGCCTCGAAACCGAGTGCCTTCATGGCCTCGAAAACCTGGTCGATCCGCCCCTCCAGCGTCTGGTGGGCTGAGAATTGCCGTCTGATCGTGCCGATCTCGTCAAGCATGGCAGGCTCCATCGGTGGCTCACCACCTATCACTTCTTATAGCTGGCAAAGACTGCGGTTTAAGATAAAAATTTAGCCATGCCCAATTATTGAGCAAGCGAAATCTTCTGCCGGAGCGGTCAATGTGGCGTGAAATCGAGCCTGAGGCGCGACATGAAATCGAGGTCGACGGCCACAAGGTCGTAGCCTACAGCTTCGGCAACGGAAGCGAAACGGTTTTCTGCCTGAATGGCGGCCCCGGCCTGCCCTGCGATTATCTGCGCGAAGCCCATTCCTGTCTGATCGACAAGGGCTACCGCGTCGTCGCCTTCGACCAGCTCGGCACCGGCGCTTCGGACCGCCCGACCGACGTCTCGCTCTGGACGATCGGCCGCTATGTCGAGGAGACGGAGACCGTGCGCAAGGCGCTCGGCCTCGGCAAGGTCCATATGCTCGGCCATTCCTGGGGCGGCTGGCTGGCGATCGACTATGCGCTGACCTATCCCGAAAACCTCCAGACGCTCATCCTCGAAGATACCGTCGCCGACATGCCGCATCTGATCTCGGAGCTGGAGCGGCTGCGCGCCGCACTCGGTCCGGAAACGGTATCGATGATGCAGAAGCATGAGGCGCAGGGCACCTACAATCACCCGGAATATCTGGCGGCGGTGACGATCCTCAATTATCGCCACGTCTGCCGCCTGCCGGAGTGGCCCGCCCCCGTGCGCCGCTCGCTCGACGACTGGAACATGGGTCCCTACGAGACCATGCAGGGGCCGAACGAGTTTCTCTATATAGGCAATCTGAAGGACTGGAACCGCATTCCCGACCTGCCGCGCGTGACTGTCCCGGTACTGATTACCACCGGCGAACACGACGAACTGACGCCGGCCTGCGCGCTCAGGATGAAACTGGCTCTGCCGAATGCCGAACTCAAGGTCTTCGCCAATGCCAGCCACATGCCCTTCTACGAGAACCCGCAGGATTATTATCCGGCGCTGCTCGATTTCCTGTCGCGGCATGGGGCAAGCTGATGCAGTGTAGCGAGATCGAAGCCCGGCGAAGACAGGGGGGCCAGCGCCGCCATGCATCGTTATAAATTCATATTGACCCGTCCATTTCAGTTTCTGCCTGTTATTTTCGGCATTAGCGTTATCATTTTCATCCTCGTGCGCCTGATCCCCGGAGACCCGGCCCGCAATATTCTCGGCACCCGCGCCACACCGACCGCTCTTGCCAATATCCGCGCCCAATACGGCCTCGACCAGCCGATGTGGCTGCAATATTTCTACTTCCTGAAAAACCTCTCGAATGGCGAGATGGGCAAGTCGATCCTCTACAAGATCGATGTCCTGCCGCTGATCGCCACCCGCATCGAGCCGACCATCGCGCTGGTTCTCACAAGCGTCATCCTGTCGATCCTGATCGCCGTGCCGATGTCGGCGATTGCGGCGCGAAATGCCGGCCGCGCTCCCGACCATGCGGTGCGCGTCATCTCCACCTTCGGCATCGGCTTTCCGCCATTCTGGCTCGGCCTGATGCTGATCATCCTTTTCAGCGTCGAACTCGGCATTCTGCCGGTCTCCGGTTACGGGACCACGCTCGGCGACAAGCTCTCGCATCTGATCTTGCCGAGCCTCACCGTGGCGCTGTCGCTCTCGACGGTGCTGACCCGCAGCCTGCGCTCGGCGATGATCGAAGCGCTGAAATCCGATGTGGCGACGGCTGCCCGCGCCCGCGGCATGCCCGAAAGCATCGTCTTCTGGCGCCATGTGCTGCCTAATTCGCTGGTACCGACGATCAATCTGCTCGCCGTCAATATCGGCTGGCTGATCGGCGGCACCGTTGTGGTCGAAAGCGTCTTTGCCCTGCCCGGCATGGGCCAGCTTCTGGTGCGCGCCATCTTCTCGCGCGATTATATGGTGGTTCAGGGCGTCGCCATGACATTCGCCTGCGCCACCGTTCTCGTCAATTTCCTGGCTGACATCGTCACCGTCGCCGTCGATCCGCGGGTGAAACTATGAGTGTCGGCACCTTCTCCCCCGCACCAATTGCCTGGCGCCGCTTCTTCGGCCGCCGCCTGACGCTGGTCATCGGCGCCGGCATGCTGCTATTCTTCCTGCTGCTGGCGATCGGCGCCCCCATCATCGCGCCCTATGACCCGATCCTGCAAAATGCCGACGCCCGGCTGCAGGCCCCGTCACTGGCGCATCTGTTCGGCACGGACAATTTCGGCCGTGACATCCTCTCGCGCGTCATCTGGGGCACCCGCATCGACCTGCAGATCGCCGTCATCGGCGTGCTCTTCCCATTCCTTATCGGCACGACGGTCGGCACCGTCGCCGGCTTCTTCGGCGGCATCGTCGATGCCACCTTCATGCGCATCGTCGATATCATTCTGGCCTTCCCGTTCCTGGTGCTGATGCTGTCGATCATCGCCATCCTCGGACCGGGACTGAGCAGCTTCTATATCGCCATGGCGCTGGTCGGCTGGGTCTCCTATGCCCGCCTGATCCGCGCGCAGATGCTGGTCCTGAAAAGCTCCGACTATGCCGTCGCCGCCGTCAGCCTCGGCTTCAGCCGCACGCGCATCATGTTCCGCCATCTGCTGCCGAACGCCATTGCCGGTTCGATCGTCTTCTCGATGTCGGACGCCACGCTGGTGTTGCTGAGCGGTGCAGCGGTCAGCTATCTCGGCCTCGGCGTGCAACCGCCCCTCGCCGAATGGGGCGTCATGGTCGCGGAAGGCCAGAGCTTCATCACCACGGCATGGTGGATCACCCTCTTCCCGGGCCTTTCGATCGTCTGCCTCGCCTTTGGTTTCAGCATGCTGGGTGATGCGCTCGGCGAACTTCTTGGGGTTCACGAATGAGCGCGTCCGTGCTTTCCGTCCGCGACCTGACGGTCAAGGTCCATCTCGACGGCGGGACGCGAACGCTGATCGACAACGTCGCGCTCGATCTCGCCAAGGGCGAAATCCTTGGCCTCGTCGGCGAGAGCGGCTCGGGCAAGAGCCTGCTCTGCCGCTCGCTGGTGCGGCTGATGCCGTCGTCGCTGATCAAGATCGAGCAGGGCACGGTCCTTCTCGAAGGCCGCGATCTGACCGCCGTCAGCGATGCCGAAATGCTTCAGGTGCGCGGCGGCGAGATCGGCATGATCTTCCAGAACCCGACCAGCCATCTCGACCCCGTCATGCGGATCGGCGACCAGATCGCCGAGGGCATCCGCTATCATCAGGGACTGGGCGCAAGAGAGGCGCGGGCCGCCGCCGTCGAAATCCTGACGCAGGTCGGCTTTCCCCATCCCGCCAGGCAATATGACAGCTATCCGCACGAGTTTTCCGGCGGCATGCGCCAGCGCGCCATGATTGGTGTGGCACTCTCGTGTAACCCAAAAATTCTGATCGCCGACGAACCGACGACGGCCCTCGACGTCACGATCCAGGCGCAGATCCTGAAGCTCCTGATGGATATCCGCGACAAGCGCGGCCTGTCGATCATCCTCATCACCCACGATCTCGGTATCGTCGCCCAGACCTGCGACCGCATCGCGGTGATGCGCAACGGCAAGCTCCTGGAACAGGGGCCGAAGCGGACGATCCTGTCGCGCCCGCAGGATCCCTACACGATCAACCTGATCAACAGCCACCCCTCGATGCCCGATGAGGCGGCACCGCCCGTAGCCGTGATCGCGCCAGCCGAGACAGCCGTTCGCCCGCTGCTCGAAATCGACGATCTCCATGTTCGCTTCAAGACCGGCGGCAGCCTGTTCAAGGCGAGCACCAAGACCGTGAGTGCGGTAGCCGGTGTCAGCCTGCGCGTCATGCCCGGCGAGACGATCGGCATCGTCGGCGAGTCCGGCAGCGGCAAGAGCACACTGGCGCGGGCCATCTTGGGCCTGACCCCGATTTCCGCAGGCCACGTCTCCTTCGACGGCATCGATCTGGCGCAGCAACGAACCGCCGGCCTTGCGAAGCTGCGACGCGAAGCGGCCATGGTCTTCCAGGATCCCTATAATGCGCTGAACCCGCGGCTCACCATCGGCCAGATGCTCGGCGAAGTGCTGAAGGTTCAAGGCAAGGTGCCTGTCGCCGGCATTCCGGCACGGATCGGCGAACTGCTCGATCTTGTCGGGCTGGAGCGTGAATTCGCCAACCGCAAGCCGCGCAGCATGAGCGGCGGCCAGTGCCAGCGCGCTGGCATCGCCCGGGCGCTGGCCGTCGATCCGAAGCTGGTGATTGCCGACGAGTGCGTCGCCGCGCTCGATGTGACGATCCAGGCGCAGATCATCGCGCTGTTCCGCGAACTGACGGCGAAGATGAACCTGACGCTGATGTTCATCGCCCACGATCTGGCGATCGTTCGCAATCTCTGCGAACGCGTCGTCGTCATGTATCACGGCGAAATCGTCGAGGAGGGGCTCTCCGAAGAGGTCTTCTCGCGGCCGAAACATCCCTATACCGCGGCGCTCATCGCCGCCATTCCCGACATCGATCCCGACCGGCCGCTTCTCGGCGGCTCCAGCATCGGGGAAGACATGCCGTCGATGCCGGCTCAGCCTGCCAAACGCATACCATAACAAAGAAGGGAACAGCACATGACCAACAGGTGGAAATCAATCGGACTTGCCGCATTCATCGCCGGCCTCTCGCTGACGGCAAGCTATGCCGAAGCAGCGGGCGTCCTCACCATCGGCCGCCGCGAGGACTCGACGACTTTCGATCCGATCAAGACGGCTCAGAACATCGACAACTGGGTATTCTCCAACGTCTATGACGTGCTGGTGCGCGTCGACAAGACTGGCACCAAGCTGGAGCCCGGCCTTGCCGAAAGCTGGACCGCCTCGGAAGACGGCCTCACCTATGTCTTCAAGATCCGCGACGCGAAATTCTCCGACGGCTCGCCGCTGACGGCCGAAGACGCCGCCTTCAGCCTGCTGCGCATCCGCGACGACGCGGGCTCGCTCTGGAGCGACAGCTACAAGGTGATCGACACCGCCGTCGCTACCGATCCGCACACGCTGACGATCAAGCTCAAAAACCCATCGGCGCCGTTCCTGTCGACGCTGGCACTGCCGAACGCCTCGGTCATCTCCAAGGCAGGCATGGAATCGCTGGGGCCTGACGCCTATGCCGAAAAGCCGATCGGATCCGGTGCCTTCACCGTCGACGAATGGCGCCGCGGCGACCGTATTATCTTGAAGAAGAACCCGAACTTCTGGCAGGCCGACCGCGTCAAGCTCGACGGCGTCGAGTGGATCTCGGTTCCCGACGACAACACCCGCATGCTGAACGTCCAGGCTGGCCAGCTCGATGCGGCGATCTTCGTGCCCTTCTCGCGCGTCGAGGAAATGAAGAAGGATGCCAACCTCAACGTCCTCATCGATCCGTCGACCCGCGAAGATCACCTGCTGATCAACCATGCCCATGGAGATCTCGGCAAGAAGGAGGTTCGCCAGGCGCTCGATCTCGCCATCGACAAGAAGGCGATCGTCGATGCCGTGACCTTCGGCCAGGGTACCGTTGCCAATTCCTATATCCCGAAGGGCGCCCTCTACTATTACGCCGACAACCTGCAGCGCCCCTATGATCCTGAAAAGGCAAAGAAGATGCTGGCCGACGCCGGCGTTTCCAACCTGACGCTGAACTATCTCATCCGCGCCGGCGACGAAGTGGACGAGCAGACCGCGGTTCTCGTGCAGCAGCAGCTCGCCAAGGCCGGCATCACCGCCAACCTGCAGAAGGTTGATCCGAGCCAGGAATGGGACATGACGGTTGCCGGTGATTACGACATCTCGGTCAATTACTGGACCAACGACATCCTCGACCCGGACCAGAAGACCACCTTCGTGCTCGGCCATGACTCCAACAACAACTACTCGACCAACTACAAGAACGAGGCTGTGAAGGAACTGGTCGCCAAGGCCCGCCTTGAACTCGACCCGAAGAAGCGCGAGCAGATGTATGTCGACCTGCAGAAGACGGCGAAGGACGACGTCAACTGGATCGACCTCTACTACAGCCCCTACATCAACGTGGCGCGCAAGAACGTCGAGAATTTCTACCAGAACCCGCTCGGCCGCTTCTTCCTGGAAGACACGGTCAAGAACTGAGGCATAGAGCTGAACACCGCGTTCCGCCGCTGACGGGCGGCGGAACGTCTTTCCTGGAGGAGCGGGCGATGGCTACCGATGAAACCGCCTTTTTGAGCGTGAGCGAACTCGGGCGCGCCTATCGCGCCGGCACGCTGTCGCCAGTCGATGTCGTCACCGCCGCGCTTCAGCGGCTCGAGGCGCTCGAACCCAGCCTCAACGCCGTCGCCCACCGGCTGGACGCATCGGCACTGGCAGAAGCCAAGCGGGCAGCGGAAGAGCTGCGCGCCGGTAACGATCGCGGTCCGCTGCATGGCATTCCTGTTGCGATCAAGGACCTGATCGAGGTCGAAGGCGCGCCGACCGGCTATGGCAGCAAGGTACGGGCACCTGTTATCGCAGACGCAGACGCTCTGCTGGTACAGCGGCTGAGGCAGGCCGGCACGATCATCTTCTGCAAGGCGAACCTGCTCGAATATGCCTATGGCATTGCCCATCCCGATATCGGACAGACCAACAATCCGCATGATACCGGACGCACCTCCGGCGGCTCCAGCGGCGGGTCGGCGGCGCTGGTTGCCGCGGGCATCGTGCCGTTGGCGATCGGCACGGATACCGGCGGCTCGATCCGCATCCCGGCCTCCTATTGCGGCATTGCCGGACTGAAGCCGAGCTTCGGCCTCGTACCGCTCGACGGCGTCTTCCCGCTGTCCTGGACGCTCGACCATGCAGGGCCGCTCGCCCGCGATGTCGCCGATACGGCGCTGCTGCTCGAAGCGCTGAGCGCCACTCCCCTGCCGCTGACCCCGCCATCGGTATCAGGCATCCGGATCGGCGCGGTGCGCTTTCACTGCGAAAGCCCGGAACTGACACCGGCGGTCGCCGCCAATCTTGCCTGGGCGCTCGATCGTCTCGCCGCGGCTGGCGCCATCGTCAAGCAGATCGACATTCCGGAACTCGCCCGCGCCAATTCCGAACTGCGCCGCATCATCCTGCCCGAGGCTTCCGTCATCCACGCACCACTCCACGCCGAAAATCCGGCGGGCTATGCACCGCGCACCCGGGCACAGGTCGAAGCCGGCTTCGAGGCGAAAGCCGTCGATTATCTCAGCGCCCAGGGTTTCCGTGCCGAACTGCGCAATGCCGTCGAAGCCGCTTTCGGTGATGTGGATGTGCTGATCGGCCCAAGCGTCCCCTTTCCGTCCCCGGTCGAGGATCCTGAATTCACCGAGGATGGCGAGGAAGGCGAAATGCTCTCCAGCGGCTTCGCCAACATGACCGGCCAGCCCTCGATCAGCATTCCCTCCGGCATGGACGGCCACCTGCCGCTCGGCCTGCAACTGACCGGACCGCTCGGCGCCGACCACCGCCTGCTGCAGATCGCCTTCGGCGTAGAGACGGCGCTCGCAGCATGGCGAAAGCCGTCCCGCGCTTAGAGGCTGGTGCTAGTCACCTACACATAAAACTCCACCGCCGGTTCCGGCGGCACCGTGCTGTCGGTCAGTTCATAGGCTCGGATATAATCGATATTCATCTCCGAGCCTCCCGCTAGGCCATCGGCGGGTGAACCTGCGGCGCCGCCAACGGCGAGGTTGACGAGCATGTACATCGGGTCGTGCATGTCGTCGGGGGTATCTGCCTGGGCGACGGCGACGTCGTCGAAATACCAGGTGATGTGGTCCTCGTCCCAGAGGACGCCGTAGTTGTGAAAGCCCTCGGTGCTTGCGACTTTCACCGGCGTTGAATCGATGATGTGCGATCCGCCGTCGTCGCTATGGACCGTCACGTTGACCGTGTTCGGATCCTGGCCGCGCATTTCCACGACATCGAGCTCCGGCGGCCATGAGCCGTCTTCCGGCAGCAGCCAGAAGGCTGGCCAGACACCCTGATTATCCGGCATATCGGCGCGGATTTCGAAATAGCCGTAGGTCTGCGAGAAGGAGGAATGGGTGTTGAGCAGACCCGATGTGTAGTCATAACCGTCGATCTGCTGCTGCAATGCCGCCGATGCCGGGTTGGCGGAAATCGTCAGGATGCCGTCGTTCACGCTGAAGGGATTGGCGGATGCCGTCGGTTCGTAGGACGGGTTGATGTACCATTGCTGCTCGCCGTTGCCGCTCAGGGTGCCGCCGCGCTCCGGCGCCCACCAGAACTTGGCGTCCCAAGTGCCCTGATCGCCATCTCTCAGCGACAGGCTGTTGAAATCGTCGTTGAACGAGAGCGAAAGATGCGAGCGGTCGAGCGTCAGCTGGAATTGAGCGGCGCTCAGCTGATCGATATCGGCATTGGCGAGAACCAGGCTCTCGCCGTTGCCGGTGTCGATGCGCACATCGGCTCCTTCCTGCGTCGAATGCGCGACGAGATCGGCAAAGGACGAGAAGCTGTCCATTCGGATCACGTCGTCGGCGCGGAAATCGGTGATCAGGTCGCTACCGCTGCCGTGGTTGAAGACGAAGGTATCCGCCCCACCGCCGCCGATCAGCACATCGTTGCCCGCGCCGCCATCGATCGTCTGGCTGCCTGAGGCGCCGGAGATGATATTGTCGCCGTCATTGCCGAAGGCATAGCGGCCGTTGCCCGTCACCGTCAAGTTCTCGAAGTTTTCGGGCAGCGTGTAGTCCATCCAGGTGTTGATCGTGTCCGTGCCGGAATCGGCTTGCTCCACCGCGGTGTTCTTGGCGGAATAGAGGTAATAGATGTCATCGCCGGTGCCGCCCTGCATGGAGACTTTCACGGCGCTGTCGCCCCACATGGAGTCATTGCCCGCCGTGCCCGTCTGGACCGGGCCGGCCTTGGTTGCGGAGAACCATGCGGTCGATGAGCCGCTGTAATAGAGGGGTCTGCCGACGGCGTTCACGATAGAAGTGGTCATCTCAGCTCCTTCGGTGGATTCTGGCTGGCCGCTTGAGATCGGCTTTCAGCCGCTTTTCGCGCAATCCGGCGCGACTACAAACGAAGGTTGAGGCATTGACTGCAGAAAGGCGAGCGCCAATGGATGGCGCGAGACGAGCGCGACATTGTCTTGCCAACGTGCCGTTAACGGCGCAGCGCCCCGAAATGAAAGCGAGCGGCGGCACTGTGCCGATACCGCACCGCAGTACGCGCTACTGAGGCTTTCCATGCCGGTTTGAAGCAACGCAGCGCGCGATACTGTGGCGGCCGTTCAGGCGTCAGCTCAGAAGACCGCTGAGCTTCAGGTTCTTGCGCACCGTCGCCGGCGGCATGTCGAAGCGCTGGCGGAACTTCTTGATGAAATGCGAGGAGTTCTGGAACCCGGCGAGAATCGCGACCTCGGCGAGTGGAATCTTGGTGGTCTTGACGAGGCGCATCGCCTCATCGAGCCTCACCGTCAGATAGGCCGACGCCGGGGAGACGCCGAGCGCGGTGCGGAAGGAACGCTCCAGCTGGCGCCGCGACAAGCCGCTCTGCGCGGCGATATCCTCGATATCCAGCAGGTCTTCGACATGCTGCTCCATGGTCAGCAACGCTTTCTCGACCCGTGCATCGTCGATCGTGCCGCGCCCGAGCGGATTGCGCGGCTGCATTTCCTTGGCATCGCGGCGGCGGGCGATCTGCAGGATTTCGAGCGCGTTCTTCTCTGCGAATTCGCCGACATGCCGATTGAGCAGGAAGGCAGCAAGATCGGCGGCACTGCTGCCACCGGCGCAGGTGATTACCTTGCCGTCTTCGACGAAGAGCTCGTGCGAGGTCACCGAAATCTCCGGGAAGCGCTCGCGGAAATCGCCATGATGCAGCCAGCTGACACAGGCCCGCTTGCCCTCCAGAAGCCCGGCCTCGGCAAGGATGAAGCTTCCGGTGCAGAGGCCGATGATCGGTACGCCCGCATGCGAGGCGTTGACGACATAGGCGACGGCCTGGCTGTCGAGCACCTCGACCTTCTCGTTGATCCGCCCGCCGACCACGACGATGTAGTCGAAATCCGTCGGCGGCTTGAGCGGCGCATTCGGCGGCACCTGCACGCCAGAGCTCGAGGTCACGAAATGCTTGTCGGCGCTCATGACCAGCCAGTCGCAGGCGATCCGCCCGGAATTGTCGCGCTGGTCGCTGCCGAGCCGCAGCGTATCGACGAAGAGCGAGAAGGCGCTGAGCGTAAAATTCTTTGCAAGCAGGAAGCCGATTTTCAGCTTCAGGGAATTCGCTCTGTTTTCACGCATGGGAAAGTCCGTCCGGCAGCTTGGTGGGCCAATTATAGGATGGAAGATGAACCGGGCGCGAGATCGTTTGCGACTGCGGGCGGCGCTGGCGGCATCGTTCGAAGCAGGCTAGCGGGTGCCTCGAAGAGGCGACATTTGTACGCAGCCATACACGCCAAAAAGGACGGATTTCCTTCATGGTTGCATAAGAGGTTGTCTTTATCGTCCGGTCGAAATCAGTGAGACCCCGGCAATGACAAAGCAAGCGGCACCCTCTCCAGCACCGGCATTCGACCCCGCCGGCGACCTCGAAAACATGATTGCCGCGCTGCGCGGCCAGCATGCCGAGCTCGTCGAACGTTATGAATGGCTGGAGGCGATGATCAATCATGTGCCCGACTTCATCTATGCGAAGGACAGGCAGGGGCGTTTCCTCTTCGCCAACCGCGCGGTGGTGCTGAACAACGGCTTCGAGACCGTCGGCCAGCTGATCGGAATGACGGATGGCGAGATCCATCCGCACACCCATGCCGAGGATATCGATGCGGTCGAGCAGCGCGTCATCGAGACCGGAAGCTCCGATCTCGGTGTCGAGGAACGCCGCATGAAGGGCGAAGGCTGGCTGATGATGTCGCGCGTGCCGCTGCGCGACCGCACTGGCGCGATCATCGGCGTCGTCGGCGCCTCGCGCGATATCACGGCGCGCAAACGTGCCGAAGAGCTGATGGCAGCTCAGACGCGGCTGCTGCAGGATGTGGCGCGCGGCGTCGAGCTCAATTCCTTCCTGAAGGACGCGCAACTGCTGCTGGAGCGGCTGCTTCCCGGGCGATCGGTCAGCATCGTTCTGGACGAGGTCGAGGAGGCCGGTATCGACGTCCCGCGAATGGAATTTCCGATTGCCTGCCGCGACGGCAGCAGTCACGGAAGCCTGTTGGTATCGGAGAGAGAATGCCTGGGCGAAGCCGGGCTCTCGGAGTTTCTGGCCGGCGTCGCCCAGACCATCGGCATTGCGATCGACCGCCATCGCGACACCGCCCGGATCGCCTTTCTCGCAGAACACGATGCGCTTACCGGCCTGCCGAACCGAACACTGCTCGACCGCAAGCTCGGAGATCTCCTCGCGGTTGACGAGAATGCGGTCTCCGTCGCCTTCATCGATCTCGACAATTTCAAGCTGGTCAACGACAGCCTCGGCCACGCGGCAGGCGATGAGCTTCTGAAGATCGTTGCTGCGCGCATCACGGCGGAAATCTGCGGCAAGGGGCTGGTATCGCGGATCGGCGGCGACGAGTTCATCGTCGTGATCGAAGCGAGCGGCAACGATCCGTTGCCGCGGCTGCGCAAGATTGCCGATGCGATCGCCCGTCCCTGCAACATCGACGGCGTCGAGATCAGGGTGACCTGCAGCATCGGCGTCGCCTCTTCCAGGGAACATGGACGGGCGGCGAGCGAGCTTGTCGCCAATGCCGACATGGCGCTCTACCGCGCCAAGGATGCCGGCCGCAATGCAATCCAGCTCTTCACGCCTGAAATGGCCGAGGCGGCCCGCCACAAGCTGCTGCGCATCGACGATCTCCGCCGCGCCGTTGCCGAAGATCAGTTCCTGCTGCATTTCCAGCCGCAGAAGCATATCGCCAGCGGCGAGATTTCAGGCATCGAGGCGCTGCTGCGCTGGCAGCATCCGCAGGCGGGGCTGATTTCCCCGGCTGAGTTCATTCCGCTTGCCGAAGAAACTGGGCTGATCGTCGAACTCGGCGAAATCGTTCTCGACAAGGCCTGCCGCCAGCTGCGGGCGTGGCTGGATAGCGGCCTGCCCGCGGTGCGCATGGCGGTGAACGTGTCGGCGCGGCAGTTCCGCGAGCCGTCGCTTCCCGCGAAAGTCGCCGCAGCGCTTTCCGCCTCGGGCCTCGACCCGGCGCTTCTCGAGCTCGAACTGACCGAAAGCCTGATCATGGAAGACGTCGACGGAGCGATCGCCCGCATGCGCGAGCTGAAGCGGCTCGGCGTCAGCCTGTCGATCGATGATTTCGGAACCGGCTATTCGAGCCTCAGCACCCTGAAGCTCTTTCCGCTGTCGCGTATCAAGATCGACCGCTCGTTCATCACGGACATTCCCGGCGATCCTGGGGATATGGCGATCACCTCGGCAATCGTTGCGCTCGGACATACGCTCGATCTGGAAGTGATCGCCGAAGGCGTCGAGACGGAGGCGCAGGCGGCGTTTCTGGCGGAGACGGGTTGCGACGCATTCCAGGGCTTTCTCTTCGCCCGACCGCTGCCCGCCGCCGATATCGGCAAACTGCTGGCAGGGTCCGTCGTGGTGGAGAAACGCAGAAAGAAACGACCGGCCTGACGCTCGGTTACAATGGGTCGCATTTGTTGACGGAACGGCGGCCGTGCCTTGGCGGTTCTCTCCTTCGAAGGAGTACACAAATGACCAAGGCAATGACCGAACCCTATTCCATCCGCACGCTGGGCCTCCAATATGGAATCGAGCCCGCCGAGGCAGAGCGGCTGCTCGCCCGGTTTGCTTGCTCGAAGGTGGAAATGGACCGGTTGCTGACCGCCCGCGGCAGAACGGCAAAACATCGCCGCCGCGAAATGAACACGCCGGTATCACAGGCAGCATTCGGCATTGGATAGGCATGCCGGCGCTTGACGGCGAAGGCTTCAGTTCCAAATGAGATCATGACCTTAAGGCATTTCGGCCCTAGGGTCGCAAAACTGTCATGTCCCTCTGCAATGGGTCGGCATGCAAATGGAATAGAATCCTTCCCCACAGGTTCCCATGACATCTCCCAGTGCCGAACATCGCCTCCCATCAGGCGCCTCCGAACGCCTTCAGCTGCTCGCAAGCGCCGTCCTCAAGGCGGGTGAGCTCGCCAGATCCTCGCTCAAACGCCGCCGCATCACCGAGATGCTCGCCAAGGCGCCGCGTGACTACCAGACCGAAATCGATGTCGTCGTCGAGCGCATCATCGTCGATGAGATGGTGAAGGCCTTTCCCGGTTATGCGATCCAGGGCGAGGAAGCCGTTGGCAACCGTCAGGCGGGGCCGGATACGCCCATCATCTACATCGACCCGATCGACGGCACCACGAACTATGCCTGGGGCATTCCGCATTTCGGCATGACGATCTCGATTGCCGAACATGGCAAGGTCGTCGCCGGCGTGGTCTATGACGCGATGCTCGACGAACTCTTCAGCGCCGAAGCGGGCCGCGGCGCCTATCTCAACGGCGAGAAGATCAGCTGCATCGACAATGGAGACATCGAGAACGTCCTGATCGGCGCCGGTCTTCCTGTTCCCGGCCAGGTCAAGGCGGTGAAGAAGGAAACCTATCTGTCGGCCCTGCAGCGTCTGATGGATCAGACGGCCGGTGTGAGGCGGCTCGGCTCGGCAGCACTCTCCATCGCCTATGTCGCCTGCGGCCGCCTGGACGGCTTCTTCGAAGATGGCCTGTCACTGCATGACTATGGCGCATCGGCCTTGCTTGTCGAAGAAGCGGGCGGCAAGGTTTCCGCCTTCTCGGGCGGCCCGGTAACGCCGAATGGCGATATCCTCGCCGCAAACACCGCGGTCCATTCCTGGCTCGTGGACGGCTTCCGCGAAGGCTAGTGACTGGACGCGATCAATGCCTCGAGGCCAACCGGGTCATCGGTGGTGATCTGGTCGGCCTTCAGCGCCAGCAGGCGGCGAACATCCGGCAGGACATCGGGAATGGCGCGATTGATCGTATAGGCGTCGATCGTCCGGCCCGCCTGGTGGAAGGCGCCGATCATGTCGAAGCCCGCCGCATCGGCAAATAGCACCAGCTTGTGATGCAGATAGATCATCGTTGCCTTCGGCGATGCTTCAATTGCGCCGGCGACGAAGCCCGCGAAATCGCGGCTTTCCATGAGACGCTCGATGGCGCCGTCATGGCAGGGATCGTAGCCGACGGGCATGGCCGGGACGGCGCGCGACAAACGCTCGACAGCCACCGCATCACCTCCTGAAAGAATGACCGATTTCGCCACCGGCGCGATCGCCTTGGCAAACGCGGCGACATCAGCTTCGCTGATGCGGACGGAATACTCCTTGAGATCGAGCTGCAGCACCGCCTCCGGATGGCAATCGATCTCCTCGAGCAAGCGTCCGAGATCGTCGATCAGCATGACCGGATTGCCGGTCGGCTGGCCTTCGTGGTCGCGAAGATAGAGGCTGCGGAGATAGTCGGGCGAGGCATCGGCGACAGCGCCCTCCCCCGTCGTCGCTGGATGCAGCACGTCGTCATGCAGGACGGCAAAGCCGTCGCCCGCAAAGCAGACGAGATCGATCTCGACGCTCGCGCCAAGCGCCATGCCCTCAGCGATCCTTTGGCGCGTGAAGGAGATATCACCGGCCTGCCGGTGGCCGCGGTGCCACTTCAGCCAGGTGAGATGCCCGTCCGTCTTGATTGCTACGCCCTTGGTGTCAGACATGACCGAATACTCGCCTCTGTCCCTGATGGCCGGCTTGCGGCGATTGATAGACGAGGCCGTTATCGCGGAATGCGAAGTAAGCTGCAACTTTCGGCTCGACGAAACTGCCCTTCGACCAATTGGTATCGGGCGCGGTCATCGATTTCAGGCGGCTGCCGTCGGCGAGATCGATATCGACAAGCTTGTGGGTGCCGAAATCGATCGTGCGATGCACCGATGCAGCCTTCTTCTCCGAAGGCGAAAGCGACAGCGCCTCGGGCCGGAAGGCAATCTCCACCTCACCGTCGCTGACAGGAACAGTGAGCGGAAAGGCCGGATGCTCGCTGATCCCGTTCCTGATGGTCGTGCGGACGAAATTCATCGAGCCGATGAAACCGGCAACGAAGGCAGTCCGCGGCTCGCGATAGATGATATCGGGTGGCGCGATCTGCTCCGTGCCGCCATCGCGCATGACGACGATGCGGTCGGCGAGCGCCAGCGCCTCATCCTGCCCGTGGGTGACGAAGAGGGTGGTGATGCCGAGGCGCTGCTGGATATCCTTGACCTCTTCGCGCAACCGCTCGCGCAGATGCTGGTCGAGGCTGGCGAAGGGTTCGTCGAGCAGTAGGATCTTCGGCTCCAGCACGAGCGAACGCGCCAGCGCGACGCGCTGCTGCTGCCCGCCGGAGAGCTGCGTCGTCAGTCGCTTGCCATAGTTGGAAAGGCCGACCAGTTCGAGTGCGCCTTCGACGCGGTCGCGGATTTCCGCCTTCGGCAAATGCCGCAGCTTCAGGCCGAAGGCGATATTGTTGAACACGTCCATATGCGTCCAGAGCGCATGGCTCTGGAACACCATGCCGGTCGGGCGCTTCTCCGGCGGCAGCCCGGTGACATCCCTGGCGTCGATCAGGATCGAACCGCCGGTCGGGCGCTCGAAGCCGCCGATCATGCGCAGCAACGTCGACTTGCCGGAGCCGGAAGGGCCGAGAAGGCAGACCAGCTCGCCATCCTCGACATCAAGCGAGAAATCGCGCACGGCGAAAGACGTGCCGAAGCTCTTCGAAACGCCGTTGATCGTCAAACGTGCCATTTGCAGCCTCTTTTCGGGCAGAACCCAATCATATTATGCACCGAAGCCCCGGGCGAATGCACCTGTTCCGACGACGCGGCGGGCAAACATCAGGGCAATGAAGGACGGCACCCAGAGCATCACCGAAAGTACGGCGCCATATTGGACGACGATCTGGTTGTTGATGAAGGTGATCATCAGGACGGGCATGGTGCGGATTTCGGGCGCGCCGATCAGCCAGGCGCCCTCGGTCTCATAGAAGGTGCCGACGAAGGTCAGAAGCAGCGCGGCGGCGATCGTCGGTCCCGCCTGTGGCAGGGTGATCGACCAGAAGACCCGAAGCGGCGTGGCGCCCGCATCCCGCGCTGCCTCTTCCATCCGGCGATCGACATTCTGAAAGGCCGCGACGGGAATCCAGATCATCAGCATCAACGTGCCGACCAGCTGGATCAGCACGACGCCCCAGAAGGTGCTGATCAGCCCGAGCTGCAGGAAAATCCCGGCGATCGCGACCAAGAGGCCGAATTTCGGGAAGGCGTGCGACGCCAGGAAGGACAGGAAGAGAATATTGCGGCCCGGAAACTTCATCCGCGCGAAGGCATAGGCCGCCGGGAGGCAGATGATCGCCGAAAGGACGGTGACCGTCGCCGTCAGCCGCAGGCTGAGCGTCAGCGCATCCCAGACATCGGCGCGCGACAGGGTCTGGTGCCAGAAGCGCAGGCCGAATTGCTGCGGGATGACCGAAGGATAGCGCCAGACCTCGGTAAAGGCCCAGGTGCCGACGACGACCAGCGGCAGGGCGATGAAGAGCGTCAGCAGGACCGCGAAGCAGATGCCGGTCCAGTCGATCCCGGCGCGTGAAGCGGTGTTTTCGACCGGCGTCATTGGCGGCCCTCCCGGTTCCTGGCGATCGAGCGCACATAGAAGATGCCGAAGACGAGGCAGAAGGCGAAGGAGATGACGGCCTGCGTCAGCGCGTTCAGCGGATCGTTCATGTCGGAGAAGGTGCGCTGCATGAACGGACCCATCATCTCGGGCGAAGCAGGACCGAGCACGTATGGCAGCGTGAAGGACGAGAAGATGCCGAGAACGGCGAAGGATGCGGTCACCAGCAGCGAATTGCCCATGCGCGGCATGATGATCGAGATGAAGACGCGGAAAGGCTTGGCGCCGACGTCGCGTGCGGCTTCGATCGAGCTTTTCGAGATGCTGCTGAGCCCGGCCGTCAGCATCAGCACGGTCAGCGGCAGGTTGTCCCAGACGAGGCCGATCACCGGTCCCCAGGGCGTCAGATAAGGCGACGGCAGCTTCGGCAGGCCGACGGCATTCAACAGGATGTCGACGGTGCCGTTCGGACCGATGGTGCGGATAAGCGCGTAGGAAAGGATGATCGACGGCACGAACATCGGAAAGATCGCCAGCCCCTGCACATAGCCGGCAAGCCGTCCCTGCGAGAAACGCAGGTAGAGAGCGATCGGCAAGCCGATGACGACGAGCAGCAGGCCGCAGACGAAGGTCGTCCAGAGCGTGACCCAGAGATTGGCGAGGCTGTAGCTATCGGTAAAGAAGAACTGGTAGGAGGCGAGCGAAAACTGAGAGCTTCCATCCGCCTGACGCACGAAGATCGTGCCCATGACCGCCGAGATGATCGGATAGACGATCAGCCAGCCGAGAAGCAGAACCGGCAGGGCGACCAGAAGCAGCCCCGCCGAGGCACTCCTGGCCGGCGCGCCTTCACGCGCCGGCGATTGTACCGGTATCCGTCTGCGCATCAGGTACGGCTGATGTTCGGAGCGACGTTGCGGTACCAGCCGTCATTGATGTTGGTTTCCCAATCGCCGCTCGGGAAGACCGGAATGGTCGTCGGGATGACGTCAGCATACTTCTTGCGCAGTTCGTCCGAGATGTGATCCCAGGAAACGCCCGGGAAGCCGCCGATCTCGGTGATGATCGCTTCCTGCATCTCCTTGGTGAGCAGGAAGGCCGCGAGCTTCAGCGCGGCATCCTTGTGAGCACCGTTCGAGAAGACGGTCATGCGCGAGAAGCCGCCGCAGAGCGCGAGGTCGCTCAGCTGAACGAGGCCCGTCGTCTCAGGCAGAACGCCCTGCGCGATCGCCTGCAGGATCTGGTCGGACCATACCGGGGTCATGGTGACGACGCCCTGTGCCAGAAGCTGGATCGACTGGGTATTGCCGGCGGTGTAAGCGCCCTTTTCATAGAGCGACGGGGCGAGATCGGTCAGGATCTTCCAGGCCGGCGTCAGCGTCTGGTTGGCATAGTCGGCGGTGAAGTTGTCGACGGTGAACTTCTTCGGGTCGCGGCCATTGGCTTCATGGATGGCGCGGCGAACGAAATTGCCGCCGGAACCGCCCTTGTCAGGACGGTTATAGATGAACTGGCCCGGGTTCGCCTTGATCCAGGCCGTCAGCTGTTCCCAGGTCTTTGGCGCGTTCTTCGGGTCGAGTTTGGTCGTGTCGTAAGCGAGCAGAACCTGCGAGCCGCGATAGGGAAGCGAGTATTCGCTATCGACGCTCAGCGGGTTGACGTGATCGAAGCCCTCGATGTTCTCGGCCGAGAACTTGACCCAGAGGCCGGCATCGATGCCGCCAGCCGGAAGGCGCGGGTCGAAATGTTCGAAGATGTCGGCCTGCGGATCGGTCTTGCTCTTCAGAGCAGCGAGGCCGCGGTCGGCGATGGCGCGAAGACCGGTATTGTCGCCGGCGTCGGTGACCTTGATCGCCAGCTCGGGGTGAGCCTTCGAAAAGGCCGGGACCACGATGTTCGACCAGAAATCGATGATGTTGGCATCGGAGCCGCTATAGAGATCGATCGTCTCTCCGGCTGCAGAAGCAAAGCGCGGCATTGCCAGGAGGCCCGCTGCGGCCGACGAAGTGATAAGAAATTCGCGTCTGTTCATGACCTTTTTCCTCTTCTGCAGGCTGCTCCCCGGCGAGCCTTTCGGGAGGTAGCTATCGCTGCCGCGTGACACGGCAATGACAAAAATGCACTTTTTGCACGCCTGTGCATTTATTGGCCGGAATGCGGGGCTCTGAAGGTCATTATCTGGATCGCTTACTGAACAAATCCAGCGATCGGCCCATATCCGCCGTGCCAGGAATAGTCATTGCGGCCGAGCGCCGGATTGAAGAGGCCGCTGCCATTGCCGCCATCGAGGAAGAGAGCGTTCGGGCAATGCAGGCCATCGCGGAAAAAGCGGGCGAAATCGTGGAAGTTCACGCTGTCTTCGCTGATCGCAAAGCGGACCTTGCCGCCGTCACAGACACCCACGCCGCTCCGGCGCGTGCGGTCGGACGAACCGGGGATCAGTGCGGGGTGCAGCCTATTGTTGATCACCAGCATCGGACCGGATTGCGTCGCGAACTCCGCAGCCGGCTTCTGCTTGATGAACTCGTCAGTCGAAAGGATGCCAGCCCCGGCTGAGCCCCAATAGAGAACGCCGTTCGGCTGCTTGTAGAAATTCGGGATCTTGCCCGGCTCGCCCGTCCTGGTGCCCGTCTCGGCCGGGCGAAGTTCCTGCCCGTTCTCGACATAGAGACCGAGCGGCGTGAAATCCGGCTGATACATGCCGGCATTGATCGCGAAGACCAGCGTCTTGCCTTTCGCCGTCAAACTGTCCGCCAGCTGCGAGAATGTCCGGTAGGGCTGACCATCGGCGCCTTTCCAGAAGAGCTGTAAACTGCCCTTGGCGGCGTCCGGCGAGCAGACGATATAGGACTGCTGCTCGAACGGCTTTCTGTCGCAGATCTGTGCGCTCTCCTGCGCAACCGCGGTGCGGATGCCGATGACGGGCGTGAAGAACGACAGGAGAGCGATGACTGCAGCGCCGAAGACCGTAGCATGAAAGCAACACGGATTTTCAAATTTTAGCAATATGTTAGCGGCCTTCCACCGATCCGGTTTCCTGTGCTACTGACGACTTCTCTTTGTACGCGCTGAAGCAGGCGCAACCATCAGCCGAAGACCGCGAGGCATCATGTCAATCCAGCCGCAGCAGCGGATCTACATCTGCTTCTTTCTGTTCGCCGTCTCCATGGGCGCGATGCTATCACGCCTGCCCGATCTGCAGGAGAGCCTGCAGGTCGATAAATCGGAACTCGGGCTGACGCTGATTGGCGCGGCGATCGGCGCGCTGGTGTCGTTGACCTTCTCCTCGCCGCTGATCGCCCGCTTCGGCGCCCGCAAGACCGCATTACTGACCGTTCTCGGGACCTCCGCTTTGTTGGCGCTCGTTCCCTGGGCGGGCAGCGCGCCCCTCGTTTTCGCGATCCTCTTCTGCGAAGGCCTGCTCGCCGGTGCGCTGGAGATCAATCTCAATGTCGAGATCGACCGCGTCGAGGCAAGGCTCGGCAAGGGCGTGATGAACCGCGCCCACGGCTTCTGGAGCCTGGGCTTCTTCGTCACCGCGCTGGTATCTGCGGCTCTTCGCCAGGCCGAAGTCTCGGTCCATATGCATCTCGGCCTGACCTTCGCCTTCGTCCTCGTGGTCGGCACCATCGCCATTTCAGGCATGCAGAACGCGCCGGTGCGCCAGACGGCGGAACATGCGGACGCCGGCCACATCGCGCTGCCGACGCGTGGGCTGCTGCCGCTCTGCGCCATCGGTATCGCCGCCTTCCTCGTCGAGGGAGCCGGTATCGACTGGTCGGCGATCTACATGCGCGACGTCTTCCAGTCCGTGCCCTTCGTCGGTGGGCTCGGCCTGACGCTCTTCACCTTCTTCATGGCCGTCACTCGCCTTTTCGCCGACCCGTTTGTCGATCGCTTCGGCTCGCGAAACGTCGCTTTCGTGCTGCTTCTGGTGTCGGCCGCAGGCCTCGCCGCCGTCTGGCTGGCGCCGCATGAATATGTGGCACTCCTCGGCTTCGCCCTCATGGGCTCAGGCTGCAGCGCGGTCTATCCGCTTGCAGTCTCGGCGGCTGCCCAGCGCCGCGACCGCGCCTCGCATCTCAACGTCGCGGCCCTCGCGCAGATGTCCTTCGTGGTGTTCTTCCTCGCCCCGCCACTCCTCGGCTTCGTCGCCGAACATTTCGGCATCCGCTCCTCCTACCTCGTCTGCCTGCCGGTGATCATCCTGGCACTGACCTGCATCCGGGCGCTTTCCGCACAGCGGAAGCTGGCGGTGGCTTGAGGCTAGTCGGCAATGCCCCAAGGGCTCTCATCCACCACCTTCGCCAGCCATGAGCGAAACGACACGAGTGGCGGGTAGCTGGCGCGCGATTGGGGCCAGGCGAGCCAATAGGTTCCGGTGCCGGTGATGGACGGCTTGAGGAGCGGCAGGAGCCGGCCGGCCTGGATTTCGTCCTTCGCCAGATAATCCGGCAGTAGCGCCACGCCGAGGCCGGCGATGGCGGCCTGGGTCATGGTGGCGAACTGGTCGAAGAGCATGCCGGTGACGCCGCGCGGCTTGATGCCCTGCGCTGCGAACCAGATCGCCCAGGCGCTAGTGCGGGTCTCCAGCTGGAGGAGCGGCAGGTCGAGCACGTCTTCAGGCCTGCCGACCGGCCTTTCCTGCAGCAGCGCTGGTGAGATGCACGCCGTCAGGCGCTCGTCGAAGAGCTTGAGATGATCGGCTTCGCGCCAGTCGGCAGTGCCGAAATGGATTGCGGCGTCAAAGCCTTCGGCGGCGAAATTGAAGCGCTTGAGGCGGGTCGCCAGATTGACGTTGATCCCAGGGTGATCTTTCAGAAAGCCGCCGAGCCGCGGCGCCAGCCAGCGGGTGCCGAAAGCCGGCAGGATCGCCAGCGTCAGCGTGCCGCCGCCAGGATTGGCCGAGAATTCCATGCTGCCGCGCTGGATCAGGTCGAGTGCGCGGGTAATGTCGCGGCCATAGGCCTGCGCCGCCTCGGTCGGCACGAGACGCTGCTTGTGGCGTTCGAACAACGCCCGGCCGAGCTGCTGTTCCAGCGTCTGGATCAGCCGGCTGACGGTGCTCTGCGTCAGGTTCAGCTCCCGGGCCGCCGCGGCCGTAGAGCCGTTCCGCAACACCGCCTCGAAGGCCGAGAGATGGCTGATATGGGGAAGAAATCGTCTCTGGCGCATCTCTAACCTATGCATGCCATACATCAACTTATGTGTAATTATGGTTTTCGTGGCTAGCGCGCAATTGATAAATGCATAAACTCGAATGGTATCACGTCGTTTGCCGCGAGGATCGCTTTTGTCCAGTTCTCCCAATACCGCCCGCAAGTCCTCCAGCGCTTTCGTCTGGAGCGATCCCTTCCTGCTCGACGAACAGCTCTCCGAAGATGAGCGGATGATCCGCGACTCGGCGGCCGCCTTCGCCAAGGCCGAGCTGCTGCCGCGCGTCCAGGAAGCCTATCTCGACGAACAGACCGATGCCGACCTCTTCAAGCTGATGGGCCAGACCGGCCTGCTCGGCGTCACGCTGCCGGAGGAATACGGTGCGGCCAACGCCTCCTACGTCGCCTACGGCCTCGTCGCTCGCGAGATCGAGCGCATCGATAGCGGGTATCGTTCGATGATGAGCGTCCAGTCCTCGCTGGTCATCTACCCGATCTATGCCTATGGCTCCGACGAACAGAAGAAGAAGTATCTGCCGGGCCTCGTCTCGGGCGATCTGATCGGCTGCTTCGGCCTGACCGAGCCGGATGCCGGCTCCGATCCGGGCGGCATGAAGACCCGCGCCGAAAAGATCGAGGGCGGCTATCGCCTGCGCGGTTCCAAGATGTGGATTTCAAATGCGCCGATCGCCGACGTCTTCGTCGTCTGGGCAAAGTCGGAAGCCCATAACAACGAGATCCGCGGTTTCGTGCTCGAAAAGGGCATGAAGGGTCTTTCGGCTCCGAAGATCGGCGGCAAGCTGTCGCTGCGCGCCTCGATCACCGGTGAAATCGTGCTCGACGGCGTCGAGGTCGGCGAAGATGCACTCCTGCCGAACGTTTCCGGTCTCAAGGGCCCGTTCGGCTGCCTCAACCGCGCCCGCTATGGCATTTCCTGGGGCGTCATGGGCGCGGCCGAAGATTGCTGGTTCCGCGCCCGCCAGTATGGCCTCGACCGCAAGCAGTTCGGCAAGCCGCTCGCCGGCATGCAGCTTTACCAGAAGAAGCTCGCCGACATGCAGACGGAAATCGCGCTCGGCCTGCAGGGGTCGCTCCGCGTCGGCCAGCTGATGGACCAACACAAGATGGCGCCGGAAATGATCTCCATCGTCAAGCGCAACAATTGCGGCAAGGCGCTCGACATCGCCCGCCAGGCCCGCGACATGCACGGCGGCAACGGCATCCAGATCGAATTCCACGTCATGCGCCATTCGCAGAACCTGGAGACGGTCAACACCTACGAGGGCACGCATGACGTCCATGCGCTGATCCTCGGCCGCGCCCAGACGGACATCCAGGCCTTCTTCTGAGCCGCATCGACATGGCAACGCCCCTCAGCGGAATACGAGTGGTCGAACTCGCGCGCATTCTGGCCGGCCCCTGGGCCGGACAGACGCTTGCCGATCTCGGCGCCAGCGTCATCAAGATCGAATCCCCCGAGGGCGACGACACCAGACGCTGGGGGCCCCCCTTCGTCGAAGCCGGCCAGGAAACGACGGCCGCCTACTTCCACGCCTGCAATCGCGGCAAGCTCAGCGTCACCGCCGATTTCAATGCACCCGGCGATCTCGAACATATCAAAGAGCTGATCCGCGGCGCCGATGTGCTGATCGAGAACTTCAAGGTCGGCGGCCTTGCCAGGTTCGGGCTGGATTATGCGGCGTTGAAGGAGATCAATCCGCGGCTGATCTACTGCTCGATCACCGGCTTCGGCCAGTCCGGCCCCTATGCCTCGCGCGCCGGCTACGATTTCATCGTCCAGGGCATGGCCGGGATCATGCATCTGACCGGCGAGCCGGAGGGGCAGCCGCAGAAGATCGGCGTCGCCTTTGCCGATATCTTTACCGGCCTCTATTCCGTCATCGCCATCCAGGCGGCGCTTGCGCTGCGTGAGAAGACCGGTGTGGGGCAGCATATCGACATGGCGCTGTTCGACAGCACGGTCGGGGTGCTCGCCAACCAGGGCATGAACTATCTTGCCTCCGGCATCTCGCCGAAGCGTCTCGGCAATGCCCATCCGAATATCGCCCCCTACCAGGTCTTTCCGGTTGCCGATGGCGACGTCATCATCGCCTGCGGGAACGACAGCCAGTTTGCCAAGCTCGCAGCGATCCTGGGCGTTCCCGAGCTCGCCGCCGATCCGCGCTTCACATCCAATCCGAGCCGCGTTCACAACCGCGCCGCCCTGACCGAGATTCTGGAGCTGCAGACGAAGCGCATCACCCGCGATCAGTTGCTTTCCGGTCTGGAACGCGCAGGCGTACCCGCCGGTCCGATCAACGACCTCACCGATGTCTTCACCGATCCCCAGATCCTACATCGCGGCATGGTGGTCGAAAACGACGGCGCGCCCGGCATCCGCACGCCGATCGTCTTCTCGGACGCCTCGCTCGACACATCACGCCGCTCCCCGGGTCTTGGCGAACATAGCGACCTTCTGTCCGGCGGCTGGGAGATGCTGGAGAGCGAAGAGCGTCAGTAGAGATTGCGGCCGTACATTGCCGAGCGGTTCTTGGCGAAATCGCCGCGATATTCCTGCGGGCTCTTCTGATAAACGGCGTGGAAGGCACGGTAATAGGCTGACGGCGTCGCAAAGCCGCTGGCGAGCCCGGTCTCGCGGATGCTCATCGAGCTATAGAGCAACAGCTCCTTCGCGTGCTGCAGACGGAAGGCCATATACATCTTCTTCGGGTTGGTATTGAGATAGCGCTTGAAGAGATATTGAAGTTCCCGCGCCGAAACCCCGCAGCGCTCTGCCACACCATCCATATCGAGCGGATCCTCGACCGTTTCCTGCATAATGCGCTGTGCCTTCAGCAGGATCGGATTGGCAAGCCAGGACTGGCCGTTGACGATCTCGCGCTGGCGCGTCTCGGCAGCGCGCGGCGCGGTATAAACGAGCTCGTTGCAGACGAGATGATAGAGCGTGTCGCCGCACATTCGCCGGAGCAGCGCCATCGAGCAATCGAGGCTCGATGCCTGTCCGGCACAGGTCGAGCGGTTGCGGTCTATGACATAGAGCTGCTCGACGATGGTGCCGCCGGGCGCCAGCTCCTTCAGCGACGCCATGCCGGTCCAGTGTCCCGTAGCGGTGTAGCCGTTCAGCAATCCGGCCTCGGCAAGCACCAGCGGCCCGGTATCCATGCCGCAGAGATGCGCGCCGCCCGCCGCCTGCCGCCGCAGCCAGCGAAACAGTTTTCCCTTGGCCTCATCTGCCACCGTATAGGTGAACATCAGCAGGATCAGATCGTATTTCTTGGGATCGTCGAAGGTCGCCGTTCGCGGCACGGCGATGTCCATGCTGCTCGGCGTATCGCGCGGATCGCCGGGCATGAAATCGATGCTGAAGAGCTGCGCCTTGCCCACCCGGTTGGCAGCGCGGAACGGCTCGACAGCCACAAGAATACTATGGAGCGAAGGCTCTCTACCCACGATTACGGCAATCGATCTCCGGCGTTCGGCACCATCCGGAAGCGTGCTCACAAGGCTGCTGGTAGCGTCCATTTTCCCAACCGCAGGCATCACAGAAACATGATGAATAAAGCGACATTTGTATTCGTTTATTGCACGATATGGTTCGCGATTGTCAATTTGGTCCGAAAAGATCGGTGCCATTATCCACCTGCGCAGACCACAAAACGCAACAAAGATCGGCGCGCACAAGGCCTCAGTGGTGGAACGGGAGTATATTCAATGTTACTCAAAATGCCGGAATTTCATTTTACCAACAAGCGCCGATATGCGGGCGCGACGGCGATTGCGGCCGCGCTTTTTGCGTCGGTTCTCGCCGCCCCCGCCGCAGGTCTTGCGCAGGATGCAGGCAAGCCCGTCGTGATTGCCCGCGACATGGACCTCAACTCGCTCGACCCCTCCAGGGCCTTCTGCGACACCTGTCAGATCTACCTGAGCTCGGTCTATGACCGCCTCGTCGATCTCTCGCCCGACAACAAGCTCGTGCCGTCGCTCGCCAAGGAGTGGAGCACGAGCGCCGACCAGAAGGTCATCACCTTCAAGCTCGATCCGGCCGCGAAATTTTCCGACGGTTCCGCCGTCGAGGCCAAGGACGTCAAGTGGACGCTCGAGCGCCTGAAGAACATGAAGGGCGGCATGGCCTACCTTCTCGACAACGTCACCTCGATCGAAGCCCCGGACGCCGCAACCGTCGTCGTGACGCTCTCGGCGGCAAACTCCGAATTCGTGGGATCGCTGACGGCCCCCTATGCCGGCATCATCAATTCCGATCTCGTCATGCAGCATGGCGGCGATGCTGGAGCCGATGCGAGCGCCAAGGACACCGCCGAACAGTGGCTGCTCGCCAATTCGGCAGGCGCCGGCCCCTACGTTCTGTCGAACTACAGCCCAGACCACGAACTGCGCCTGAAGCGCAACGAAAACTACTGGGCCAAGAAGCCTGCCGTCGGCGAATTCGTCTTCCTGCAGACCAAGGATGCCGTCAGCCAGACGCAGCTCCTCGAAAGCGGCAGTGCCGATATCGCCACGCAGGTCGACCCGACCACGGCGAAGAACATCACCAATCCTGATATCGTCGTCGATACCAAGCCGTCCTTCAACATGGTCTATATTGCCATCAGCCCCGGTGCCAAGAACCTGCCGCACCCGCTGAATGCCAAAATCCGCGAAGCGATTGCCAGCGCCATCGACTATGACGGCATCATCGACCTGACCGTCGACGGCAAGGGCAAGCGCCTGAGCTCACCGATCCCGACCGGCTTCCCCGGCAGCGGCACTGGCGAGGCGCCGAAATATGACGTCGAGAAGGCCAAGAAGCTGATGGCCGAAGAAGGCGTGACCGACGGCTTCACGCTCGACGCGACCTACCCGAACGTCAATCAGTACGGCGTCGACTACTCGCTGATGATGCAGAAGATCCAGCAGGATCTGGCCGAGATCAATATCAAGCTCGAGCTGAAACCGGTCGAATTCTCGGTCTGGCGCGAGAAGATCAACAGCGACGGCATTCCGCTGACCGCCGTTTTCTTCGCCCCTGACTATTACGGCTCTTCGCAATACGCCCAGTATTTCGCGATGATGGACGGCACCGTCTGGTACAAGCGCGCCGGCGGCAAGGCCGACCCGGCACTTGCCAACCCGGAAACACCGAAGATCCTGGCGGAAGCCCTATCTGCCGGTGGCGACAAGAGCGCCGAACTGTTCGGCAAGCTCGGCGAGACCATGGCCAACGACCATGTGATCGTGCCGATCGTCGCTCCCGATGCGGTGCTGGTTTCCCGCAAGGGCGTCTCCGGCCTGCGCTTCTCGGCCTGCTGCAACATCGTCCTCTCGGACATCAAGGCCGAATAAGCAACGGCTGGCCATCTGCTGCCGCTTTGCCGGAGGCCATCAGCCTCCGGCAACCAGAGCCGTCTGGCCCGGATCGAACCCTTCGCGGAAGCGCATCTTGCGCAGCCGATTGGGCAGGCGCGGCTGTAGCAGTAGAATGCCGCTTGCAGAGAAACGGTACGGCCGCCGCAGGCCCAACCCGCGGCGGATAGTAACAGGAAAGTTTCCGTCAGATGACCCGGTATGTTCTTCGAAGGCTGATCTCCATTCCCCTCTTGCTGCTCGGCGTGGCAACGGTCGCCTTCCTGCTGTCGCACTTCACCCAGGCAGACCCGCTCTCGGCTCTCGTCAGCGAGCGGCAGATGAACAATCCTGAAGTCGTCGCCGCCGCCAAGCAGCGATGGGGCCTCGACCGGAGCGTGCCCGAGCAATATGCCGTCTATATCAAGAACCTCGTTTCCGGTGATCTCGGCATCTCGTTCCGCACGCGCCGCCCGGTTCTGACCGATATCGCCGAGCGCCTGCCCGCAACGCTCGAGCTCGTCATCTTCGCCATGCTGTTCGGCACCCTCAGCGGTATCGCGCTCGGCGTCGTCGCCTCCCGGTTCCGCGACCGGCCAGCGGATTATCTGGCGCGCTTTTTCGCGCTGTTCGGCTCGACGGTCCCGGTGTTCTGGTCCGGACTGCTCTTCCTCTATCTTTTCACCGTCAAGTTCGGCGTCATTCCAGGACCGGGACGCCTCGATGCCCGCGCCGTCGCACCGGAATTCGTCACCGGCATGTACACGATCGACGCGCTGATCGCCGGCCAGTTCGCCACCTTCTTCAATGCGCTGGAACATCTCGTCCTGCCCGCCTTCGTGCTCGGCTGGTCGGTCACCGGCATCATCTCCCGCCTGGTGCGCGCCAGCATGCTCGATGCGCTCGGGCAGGACTACATTCTCGCCGCCCGGGCCAAGGGCGCTGGCGAAGCGCGCACGCTGCTGCGCCACGCGCTTCCCAACGCGATGATCCCGACGCTGACGATCATCGGTTATTCCTTCGCCTACCTGATCACCGGTGCGGTGCTCACCGAAGCGGTCTTCGCCTGGCCGGGCATCGGCTCCTATGCCGTCGATTCCGCCCGGACGCTCGATTACCCGGCGATCATCGGCGTCTCCCTCATCGGCGCATCCGCCTTCCTGCTGACGAACCTGGTCACCGACGTGGCCTATGCCTTCGCTAATCCTCGCCTGAAGTTGGGATGATCCGATGTCTCTGTCGATAAGCACCTCAACACAGCGGTTCTCGGTCATCACGACACGCCCGGTCCTGACGATCGGCCTCGCCATCGTCTTCTTCTGGGTCTTCGTCGCGCTGACGATCGATATCTGGAGCGTCTACGATCCGCTGAAGATCGTCGGCCGCAAGCTTCTGGAACCGTCTCTGCAGCATTGGCTGGGCACCGACGCGCTCGGCCGCGACGTGCTGACGCGCACGCTCTACGGTGCGCGCTATTCGATCGCCATCTCTGTCGTCGTCGTGGTCTGTTCCGTGGCCATCGGCTCGGTACTCGGCGCCATCGCCGGCTTCTTCGGCGGCTGGGTCGACGGGTTGATCATGCGTCTTGTCGACGTGACGCTCGCCTTCCCGCCGGTTCTGCTCGCCATGGCCGTCGCAGCCTCGCTTGGCCCCGGGCTGCAGAATGCCGCGATCGCGGTGATCGCCGTGTGGTGGCCGGTCTATGCCCGGCTGATGCGCGGACAGGTGCTCGATGTCATCTCGCGCGACCATATCGAGGCGGCACGCGCCGGCGGCGCCACATCCTTCCGGCTGCTCACCAAGCACATCCTGCCGCTCTCCTGGACGCCGACGATCATCAGCGCCACGATGGATTTTGGCCAAGTCGTGCTGCTCGCGGCATCGCTGAGCTTCATCGGCCTCGGCGCCCAACCGCCGAGCCCCGAATGGGGGGCGATGATCTCCGATGGCGCGGCGCATTTCTATTCCTGGTGGGTCGCCTTCGGTCCAGGCATCGCGATCCTGTCGCTCGGCCTCGGTTTCAATTTCATCGGTGACGCCCTGCGCGACATCCTCGATCCCAGGGAGCACTGATCGATGGCCAACACCGAACCATTGCTTGAAGTCAACGATCTCAAGGTAACGCTGCGCAACGGCGTCGAGATCGTCCGCGGTGTCGATTTCGTCGCCGAAGCCGGCAAGGTCGTCGGCATCGTCGGCGAGTCCGGCTCCGGCAAGTCGATCACCATGCGCGCCGTCATGGGCCTCGCCCCGGCGCAGTCGAAGGTCTCGGGCTCGATCAAGCTGCGCGGCGAGGAACTCATCGGCGCTCCCGAGCGCCGCATGCAGCGGCTGCGCGGCAGCAAGATCGGCCTCGTCTTCCAGGATCCCATGACGGCGCTGAACCCCGTCATCACCGTTGGCAAGCTGATCGCCGAGGCGGTGCGCCTCCACAATCCCGGCATGTCGGCGTCGGCCGCCAGGCAGAAGGCGATCGAGCTCCTGACGCTCGTCTCCGTCCCGCAGCCGGAGGTGCGCGCCAACCAGTATGTTCACGAGTTTTCGGGTGGCATGCGCCAGCGCGTGATGATCGCCATGGCGGTCGCCAACAATCCCGAAGTGCTGATCGCCGACGAACCGACGACGGCGCTCGACGTCACCGTGCAGGCGCAGATCCTCGAAGTCCTCAAGGACCTGCAGAAGCAATTCTCGATGGGGCTGGTGCTGATCACCCACGATCTCGGCGTCGTTGCCGGGGCGGCGGATACCGTCATCGTCATGTATGCCGGCAAGGTGATGGAGAAGGGACCGGTTCGCGAGATTTTCTACAACTCGCGCCATCCCTATACGCGCGGGCTTCTCTCCTGTCTGCCGACCATCAGCGGCAAGGAAGGCGCGCTCCAGCCGATCCCAGGCAGCCCGCCGCTGCTCAGCACCCGTCCGCAGGGCTGTCCGTTCCATCCGCGCTGTTCGATGGCAAAGGACATCTGCCGGTCGCAGGAGCCGGCGCTCCGGCAAGCCGATGGCGTCATGAGCGCCTGCCATTTCGCCGCCGAGCTTCAGACCATCGCCCCCGAGCAACCGATCCCAAGCGTGAGGCACTCATGAAGCCCGCCAGCAAACCAGAATCCGGCGCGCCCGAAACGGTCCTGACCGTTCGCGCCGTCACCAAGAACTTCCCGGTCAAGGGCGGCCTCTTCGGCTGGCAGTCCGTTCGCGAAGTCAAGGCCGTCGGCGGCGTCTCCTTCGATCTCCTGAAGGGCGAAACGCTCGGGCTCGTCGGCGAATCCGGCTGCGGGAAATCGACGCTCGGCCGTTGCCTGCTGAGGCTTGTCGAGCCCACTTCGGGCGAAGTCCGCTTCAAGGGCACCGACCTCTCGACGCTCTCGGCCGACGAGATGCGGCAGTTCCGCCGCCACCTGCAGATCGTCTTCCAGGACCCGCTCGCCTCGCTTCATCCCCGTATGCGCATCCGTGACATCATCGCCGAGCCGCTGCGCCTAATCGGCATGACCGGCAAGCCGGCACTGGAGCGGGCTGCCGAGTTGCTGGACCTTGTGCGCCTGGCGCCGGAGCACGGCGACCGTTTCCCGCATGAGCTTTCGGGCGGCCAGCGACAGCGCGTCGGGATCGCCCGTGCGCTCGCCCTCAACCCGGAAATCCTGGTGCTCGACGAACCGGTCTCGGCGCTCGACGTTTCGGTTCAGGCAGGCGTTCTCAACCTGCTCGACGAATTGCAGCAGAAGCTCGGCATTTCCTACGTGTTCATCGCCCACGATCTCGCGGTCGTTCGCCACGTCTCGGACCGCGTCGCCGTCATGTATCTCGGCCGGGTCGTCGAGATCGGCGAGGCCGCGAATATTTACGAGCGGCCGGCTCACCCCTATTCCAAGGCGCTGCTGTCAGCCGTGCCGCTGCCCGATCCCGATGTCGAGCGCGAACGCCAGCGGATCACCCTGAAGGGCGATGTGCCGAGCCCGCTGAATGTTCCCTCGGGCTGCCCGTTCAGGACGCGGTGCTGGAAGGCGCAGGACGTCTGTGCGACCGCCGTTCCCGAGCTCGCCGACATCGAGCAGGGCCATCAGGTCGCGTGCCACTTCCCCGATATCGAAGCAGACAAGGCGGTGGCGTGATGGCTGCAGGAGAAAATACGCACCCGCTGCTCCTCGGCGTCATCGCCGACGATCTGACCGGCGGCCTGGAACTTGCCTCCATGCTGGTCGCACGCGGCATCCCCACGTCGCTCTCCGTCGGCACCGGCCGGCCGGCGAAGGTGGAGATGGCGCATATCATCGCGCTCAAGTCGCGGGTCATTCCGGCCGATCAGGCCGTCCAGTCGGCCATGAGCGCCCTGGATATCCTTCTCGATCACGGTGCCCGGCAGATATTCTTCAAATATTGCGCCACCTTCGACTCCACGCCGGCAGGCAATATCGGCCCCTGCGCCGAGGCGATCATGGAGCGGCTCGGGATCGACAAGGCGCTCTTTGTTCCCGCCCTTTGCGAGACGCGCAGAACCGTCTTCCAGGGTCACATGTTCGGCGGCGCCGAGCTTCTCGGAGAATCCCCCAAGCGTTTCGATCCGCTGACGCCGATGACGGATTCGAACCTTGCCCGCGTCCTGCAGACGCAGAGCCGCCGCTCCGTCGGGCTTGTCGATTACACGGTGGTCGACAAGGGGCCGGAAGCGATCCGCGCCAGTATCCATGACCAGGCGGAACGGTCTGGGAAATCGCTGTTCATCGCCGATACGCTCTACGAGCATCATCTGGCCGCACTCGCCCGTGCCGCCGCCGACATGCGCCTGCTGACCGGCAATTCCTCGGTCGCTGCGCATCTGCCTCCGGTCTGGTTGGAACAGGGATTGGCGAGCGAGCCCTCGACGATCCGGCTCGCTGGTGTCGATGGGCCGGGCGCAGTGCTCGTCGGCAGTGTCGCGCCGCAAAGCGCTGCCCAGCTGACGGAGTTCGCGCGCAGCAATCCGGCCTGCACACTCGATATCGCCCGCGCCTATACGGGCCATGACCTCATCGCAGAGGCCCGCCAGTTCGCAGCCGCTGCGATCGCCGATGGACGCAGCTTCGCGATCAGTACCGCGCTGCCGCAGGAACGCATCGACGCTCTGCAGGCGGAGCACGGCCGCCTTGAAATCGCCGCCCGCGCCGAGGAAATCCTCTCGGAGATCGCCAAGGCGATTGTTCTGGACCTCGGCGTGCGCCGTCTTGTCGTCGCCGGCGGCGAGACATCGGGCGCCATCGTCAGGGCGCTCGGGATCAGCGACGTGCAGCCCGGCCCCTATCGCGAGCCCGGGTTCTCCCGCGCCGTCGCCACCCAGCCCTTCCCGATCGCGCTGATGCTGAAGTCCGGCAAGCTCGGCAGCCTCGACCTCTTCGCTTCGGCGCTGGACGATATGCGCCGCCCAATCGTCGAGGAACCCATTCTAACCCGCTGGCCCCCGAAAGGCTGACCCATGACTGAAACGTCCGAACACCTTCGCCAGTCGCTCGTCGACGCATCGAGAGAAGCAGAAGCGCTTCGCCTGAATGCAGGCACCTCCGGCAATATAAGCGTCAGGACGGATAAGGGCATGCTGATCACGCCGACCGGCGTTCCCTCGAAGTCGCTACGCACCGAGATGATCGTCGAGATGGATCTCGACGGCGCCTGGTCCGGCGAAATGACGCCCTCGAGCGAATGGGCGTTGCATGCCGCGGTCTACAAGGCCCGCCCGGAAGTGCAGGCGATCGTCCATGCGCATCCGGATAATTGCGTCGCGCTTTCCTGCGCCCGCGAGCCGCTTCCGGCGTTTCACTACATGATCGCCGGCTTCGGCGGCGACGATATCCGCTGCTCGAAATATGCGGCCTTCGGCTCGCCGGAGCTCGCCGGCGTCACGGTGGAGGCGATCGAGGGACGGACGGCCTGCCTGCTTGCCAACCACGGCATGGTCGCGGTCGGCGCAACGGTTGCGGAAGCCTTCGGGCGCACGGTGAAGCTGGAGACGCTGGCGCGCCAGTACATCCTCTGCCGCTCCTTCTCGCAGCCGGTGGTGCTGACGCCGGACGATCTCGTGGAGGTCAAGGAGCGCTACAAGACTTACGGCCGCCAACCCGTGCGCGCCTCGTGACCAGCCTCTTCACCAACACCCGCCCGCCAGAACTCAATCACGTCATCAAAGCGATCCGCGCCCCCGGCGCCATGACAATGCAGGGAGAATGAAATGGAGCATAGCTTGAACAACAGCCGCGACAGCGAGCTGCTTGCGCGCGCAAGCAAGGTCGTCCCGAACGGCATGTGGGGCCATATGGCAACCCGCGCGATCGGCCCCGGCTATCCGCAGTTCTTCTCGAAATCCGACGGCTGCCGCGTCTGGGACGCGGAAGGCAATGAATATATCGACTTCATGTGCGCCTGGGGTCCGAACCTCCTCGGCTACAAGAACGCCGAAGTCGATGCGGCCGCGCTCGCCGAAATCGCCAATGGCGACATCAATAACGGGCCGACGGAAAAGATGGTCGAGCTCGCCGAGCTCTTCGTCGATACGATCGATTATGCCGACTGGGCGCTCTTCCAGAAGAACGGCACCGACGCCACGACCACCTGCGTCACGATCGCCCGTGCCACGACCGGCAAGCGCAAGATCCTGGTCGCACGCGGCTCCTATCACGGAGCGGTGCCGTGGTGCTCGCCTTCGGTCGTCGGCGTCACCACCGAAGACCGCGCCCATGTCATTCTCTTCGATTACAATGATGCCACGAGCCTGGACGAAGCGGTCGCTGCAGCCGGAGACGATCTCGCCGCCATCCTGCTCACCGCCTTCCGCCACGACCTGAACCGCGATCAGGAAATGCCTGATCCGGCCTTCCTCAGGCATGCGCGCAGCATCTGCGACAAGACGGGTGCTGCCCTGATCCTCGACGACGTCCGCGCCGGCTTCCGCCTCGATGTCAGGGGCAGCTGGGCCAAGCACCGCGTCAAGCCGGATCTCGGCGCCTATTCGAAGGCGATCGCCAACGGCTGGCCGCTCGCCGCCGTCGCTGGAAGCCGCCGGATGCTGGACGGCGCCTCGAAGATCTTCACGACGGGCTCCTTCTGGTATGGCTCCGCCTCGATGGCGGCCAGCATCAAGACCATCGGCATCCTGAAGGAAACCGATGCGCTTGCTCATATCGAAGCCATGGGCGCCCGCTTCCGCGACGGGTTTGCCTCGATCGCCAAGGGACACGGCTTCGTTCTGCACCAGACGGGACCCGTCCAGATGCCGATGCTGCGCTTCCAGGACGACCCGGACCTGCGGATCGCCAACGCCTTCTGCGCCGCCGCGCTCCGCTATGGCATCTACCTGCATCCGAAGCACAACATGTTCCTTTGCAGCGCCCACCAGGCCGATGATATCGACCAGGCGCTCGAAGCCGCGGACAAGGCGATGAAGGATATTGCCCACCTGCGCGGGGCATGACGGAATCGAAACGGAGCTTGCGGCGATTGGCGCCGCAAACTCCGCTGAAATAGGCAGCGTTTAGCTAGACCGCTTGCGCTTGAGATAGGCGCCCTGCCCCCGCGTGCCGGTCGAGGATGGGCCGTCGACGATCGTCTTGCCGCGCAGGAGCACCCGGACCGGCCAGCCGCGGACATAGAGACCATCATAGGGCGTATAGTCCGCCCCATGGTGCAGGATATCGTTGGTTATCGTCACCTGCTTCTGCGGATCCCATAGCGCGATATCGGCGTCGGAGCCGATCGCGATCGTGCCCTTCTGCGGATAGAGGCCATATTGCTTCGCATGGTTGGTCGATGACAGAGCGACGAAGCGGTTGATGTCGATGCGGCCCTTGCTGACACCTTCGGAAAACAGGATGGGGAGCCGCGTTTCGACGCCTGGGATACCGTTCGGGATCCAGCGGAAATGGCGTTTGCCTTTCTCGTTCAGCTTGCCGCTCTCATCGTCATAGCGGAACGGGCAGTGGTCGGAGGAAAAGAGCTCGAACGTGCCGCTCTGCAGCCCTTCCCAGCAGGCCTCCTGGCTTTCCTTGTCGCGCGGCGGCGGCGAGCAGACGAATTTCGCGCCTTCAAGTTCGGCGGCATCGAGATCATCGGCAGTCAGAAGCAGATATTGCGGGCAGGTCTCGCCCGCCACCTTGCTGCCCCGCTTGCGGGCACGCTCGATCTCCTCCATCGCCTGCCGGTTCGAGACATGGACGATAACGATCGGCGTTCCGACGATTTCGGCGAGCGACAGGGCGCGATGCGTCGCCTCGCGCTCGGCCGCGGCCGGCCTGCTCAGTGCGTGGAATTTCGGCGCGAGCTCGCCGTTCTGCTCGTGTTTTCCGATGAGATAGCGGATCGCATCCTCATTCTCGCAGTGAACCATGACCAGCGCGCCGGATTGCCTGGCGCTATCCAGCGTATCGAGGATCTGGTCGTCCCGCAGGCGGAGGTTCTCATAGGTCATGAAAACCTTGAGCGAGGTATAGCCATCCTCGACGAGCGCCGGCAGCTCCTGGCCGAGCACGTAGGATGTCGGGTCGGTCACGACGAGATGAAACGACACGTCGATATAGCACTCGCCCTCGGCCTTCGCATGATAGGCCTTCAGCGATTCACGCAGCGTCGTGCCCTTCTCCTGCATGCAGAAGGTCAGAACCGTGGTGTTGCCGCCGAAAGCTGCCGAGAGCGTTCCGCTCGCGAAGTCGTCGGCCATGACGATGCCGTCGCCGGATGGCTGGGCGAGATGGACATGGCTGTCGATCCCGCCCGGCATCACATAGAGGCCTGAGGCATCGATGATTTCGTCCGCGCCATCAAGAGAGGCCGCAAGTACCGCGACTTTCCCGTCGCGAATGCCGACATCGCTTTGAAACGTATCGCTGGCAGTAACGACGGTGCCGTTCTTGATGATCGTGTCGAAATGCATTCAGGCAGCGCCCCTCTTCTGATCGGCGAGGATCTCGTCGAGCGCGGCAATCAGCCGGTCGACCTCACCGATGGTGTTGTAGTGAACCATGGAAACGCGCACGGCGCCGTTATATTGCGGCAGGCCGACATGATCGCCGAGGCGGCGCGCATGAAAATCGCCAAAGCGGATGGCGATCTTGTAGGCGTCCATCGCCTTGCAGATATCTTCCGAATTCCGGCCTTCGAAAACGAAGCTGATCGTCGGAATGCGCCTGCCGTTGCGGTTGGCGGTCTCGCCAATGATGCGGCAGTCGTTGCGGCTGCGCAGATAGGATAGCAGACGTTCGGTCAGCGCGTTTTCCTGCACGGTGATCGCTTCGAAGGCGGCCAGGATCTGTTCGCGCGGCGAGCCCTTCGAACCGGCTTTCGTGCCGAGTTCGCAGAGATAGTCGACAATGCCGGTCACCGCATAGGCAAGCTCATAGTTCGGATTGCCCGGCTCCAGCTTGCCCGGCACTTTGTCGCGGCCATAGAAGAAGTGGTAAAGCGGATCGAGCTCCAAGAGATGCTCGTACTTTCCGTACATCATCGCGTAATGCGGACCATAGGTCTTGTAGAAGCTGAAGACGTAGTAATCGACATCCATGGCCTGCACGTCGACGGCGCGATGCGGCGCATAGGCGACCGCGTCGACGCAGATGCGCGCCCCATGGGCGTGGACGACCTCGGCGATTTCGGCGATCGGGTTGATCGCGCCCAGAATGTTCGAGACGTGCGTCACGCAGACGAGCTTGGTCTTCTCGGTCAGCAGCGGCTTGAGCTCGGCAATATCGAGTTCGTAGGTCGTGGTATCGAGCGGCCAGAACTTGATGACGACGCCCATGTCGCGCAGCCCGTCCCAGGGGCCGATATTCGACTCGTGATCGGAGATCGTCACGATGATCTCGTCGCCTGCCGAAAGCTGGCTGCGCATCGAGCGCGCCAGATTCTGCAGAAGGACGGTCGTCGAGCTGCCGAAGACGATCTCTTCCGGCCGCGCGGCATTGACCAGATGGGTCGCCGCGATGCGGCTGTCCATCAGCGCCTTGGCCGCCTGCTGCGAAACATCGTAGCTGCCGCCGATCTGGACGTTCTTGTCGTAGAGGAACGTGTTGATCCGCTCGACGGCACGCTTGAGGATCTGCGAGCCGCCGGCATTGTCGAAAAACACCCAGCCATGATCGAGGCCGGGAAACTGGCTCCGGACGAAATCGATGTCGAGTTGGGGTTGCGTTTCCATTGGGTCCTCCGGAACCTTGTCTTTTCTTGTCAGTGGTTGAGAACGGCGCGCAGGAAGCTTCTCGTGCGTTCCTCGCGCGGATTGTCGAAAATCTCGGCGGGCGTGCCGGCCTCGACGATGCGGCCGCCATCCATGAAGATCACGCGGTCGGCGACCTGCCGGGCAAAGCCCATCTCGTGGGTGACGACGATCATGGTCACACCTGTGCCGGCAAGCTTGCGCATGACATCAAGCACTTCGCCGACCATTTCCGGGTCGAGCGCCGATGTCGGCTCGTCGAACAGCAGCACGCGCGGCTCCATGGCAAGCGCCCGGGCAATCGCTACGCGCTGCTGCTGGCCGCCGGACAGCTGCTCCGGATATTTATCGGCCTGCTCGGTGATACCGACGCGGGCAAGCAAGTCCCTTGCCTTGCGGGCCGCTTCGTCGGGCGGCGTGCCGCGCACGCGCATCGGCGCGATCATGATGTTCTTCAGGACGCTCAGATGCGGGAAGAGGTTGAACGACTGGAAGACCATGCCGACCTCGGCACGCACCCGGGCAAGGTTGCGGCCGCGCTCGACCTTGATGCCGTCGACCTCGATGCGGCTTTCGCTGGAGAAGCTTTCCAGATGATTGATGCAGCGGATCAGGGTGGATTTGCCCGAGCCCGATGGGCCAATGACGCAGACCACCTCGCCTTCGGCAATCGACAGGTCGATGCCGTGCAGCACCTGGAAGTCGCCGTAGGATTTGTCGAGCTTCTGGATGTTGACGATGGTTTTCATCTGCGCCTCCCTGCACTGAAGCGTCTTTCGAGGCGGGCGACGATGCTGACCATCGGCCAGAGGAAGGCGATATAGATGACGGCGGCGCCGATCAGCGGCGAAGGATTGGCCGTCAGCGCCTGGGCCTGGGTTGCCTGCTTGAGAAGATCCGGCATCGCCACCACGGAGGCGAGCGCAGTATCCTTCATGACGTTGATGCAGTTGTTGGTGAGCGGCGGTATGACGATCTTGACCGCCTGCGGCAGAATGATCTCGGCCATCATGTGCCGGTAGGAAAGGCCGAGCGCCTCCGATGCCTCGAACTGGCCGCGTGGAATGGCCTCGATGCCGGCGCGGAAGATCTCGGCCGTGTAAGCCGTCGAGACCAGTGTCAGCGCGCTGACTGCCGAGACGAAGGGCGAGAGCCGGATGCCGACGAATGGCAGGGCATAGTAGATGACGATCAGCAGAACGAGCAGCGGGATCGAGCGAAAGATGTCGATATAGATCTTGGCGAGCGCCTGGATCACCGGATGCCCGTAAAGACGCAGCAATGCCAGGATCAGACCGCCGATGAGGCCGCCGACGATGCTGACGAGGCCAAGCTCGAGTGTGATCCACAGGCCGGAGAGGAGCAGCGGAAAGGAACGCTCCAGCACCGCCAGATTGAAGAAGGTCGTGAAAATATCCATTGAAAAACCGATCAGCCGTTTCGGGGCGGATGACGGGCGAACCCGTCATCCGTATCCTTGACCATCCGGCCTTATTTTGCGGTAGGCATGTCTTCGACCTTCACGGTCGAGGTCGTGTCTTCGGCCTTGGCGCCGAACCAGGTTTCATGCAGCTTGGCGATGAAGCCCTCGCCCTTCAGCGTCGTGATCACGTCGTTGACCTGCTTGGCAAGCGGGTCGCCCTTGTTGAACATGATCGAATACTTTTCGCCGGTCGGAATGCGCTCGACGACTTTGATCTCCGGCTTGTCCTTGACGTAATACTGAAGCGCCGGGATATCGCTGATATAGCCGTCGATACGGCCGGCGGCGAGATCGAGCATCGCCGGCTGCAGGCCGTCGAAGCGGCGGATTTCGCCGAGGCTATACTTGGCGGTGTTGTTGGTTGCCCACATGTCGCCGGTCGAGCCGGTATCGACGCCGACGACCTTGCCGCTCATGCCCTTCAGATCCTTGATGCCGCTCGCGGCCATGACCGTCAGCGACTGGTCGCTGTCATAATAGGGCTGGGCGAAGCTGACCGATTCCAGGCGCTTCTCGGTGATGGTGATCGACGACACCGCCATGTTGATGCGGCCCGACTGAACGGCCGAGAACAGCCCGTTGAAAGGAATGTTGACGAACTCGACCGACTTGTTGAGGCGCTTGGCGACCTCGGTGACGAGATCGACCTCGAAGCCGACGGTCTTGCCGGTTTCGTCCTGGAACTCCCAAGGGACGTTACCGATATTGGCGCCGACCGAGAGATCGGCGGCATGGGCGGCGGCTCCGGCGAACGCCAGGACGCCGGAGAGCATGACAGTCTTCAAAATCGAAAAACGACGCATTTAGGTTCCCCTTGTTTTGTATTGCGCATTTTTGCTATTGGTCTAACCGGTCTGACCAGTCAGGCCAAATCAAGCACGCTCTCTTGTCATTTGCAAGCGACTGATGGATTTAAATGCTGGGACAATCCGGGTGGCCTCACCCGACACGCCGAGAGAATGGAAAGAATGCTCAACAGGACATTGGTACCGCAATCGGCGGCACGCCTGATACAGGACATGATCCAAAGTGGAGAGCTCGCCGCCGGCGAGAAGATCCCCTCCCAGCGCGAGTTTTCCACCAAGCTCGGCATCAGCCGCGCATCGCTGCGCGAGGCGCTGCTGACGCTTGAAACGCTCGGCCTCATCAAGACGGAAGCCGGCCGGGGAACCTTCGTCGCCGAGCGCGGAGGCGCCGCAAACAGCGGCATGGCGCCCTGGCGCTACTCCGACAGCTACTCGGTCTTCGATGTCTTCCAGACCCGCATCATGCTCGAAGGTAATATCGCGGCGTTGGCCGCTGGGCGGCTGACCGGCAACCAACTGCAGGCGATGGAAGCGGCGACCAAGCAGATGGAGGATTGCTGGGCGAAGCAGGATCTGCTCGCCAATGTCGAGGCCGATCTCGAATTCCACGCGATCATCGCATCGGCCTGCAGCAACGCCATGATGCGCGCCCTCTACCAGGTGGTTCGCGAACAACTGACGGAGACGCAGCGCCAGCCGATCCCGATCACCGAGCCCGCCCGCATGAAGGCCTCGATCGCCGAACACCGGCGGATCATTGCGGCCCTGCGCGACAACGATGCCGTGCGCGCCCGCCAGGAAATGGAAAACCACGTGCTCAACACTGCACGCTGCGCCGGTCTCAATCCGTAAAGCGCGCGGATACGGTTGTCTCCGCCGGGATTTCTCACTAGCATCCGGCGCGACCTCGGCTGCCGGTCCTCGGCGGCCGACATTTCCTGTTATCTGACAACGGCATACGAGCATGTCCCTCCCGCAGAACATCGGCTTTATCGGAACAGGCGCCATCACCGACGCGATGGTGCGCGGTCTTCTGATCGAGCCTGCCGCCGCGGTGCAAGCCGTAGTGTCCTCTCGCAGCACGGCGATTTCCGCCAAGCTTGCCGCCGATTTTCCGGCTGTCCGTGTCAGCGATGACAATCAGGATATCGTCGATAGCTGCGATGCTGTCGTCCTGGCCATCCGCCCACAGGTCGCCGAGGAAGTCGTACGCCCGCTTCGCTTCCGGGACGGCCAGACGGTCATCAGCGTTATCGCCGCGACAGGGCGCGACGCGCTTCTGGATTGGATCGGTGCCGATGTACGACTGACCCAGGCGATCCCCCTGCCCTTCGTCGCCAGGCGCAGCGGCGTCACCGCCGTCTACCCGCCGGATCCGCGGACGGCCGCGATCTTCAACCTGACGGGAAATGCCGTCGAGTGCGAGACCAAGCAGGAATATGATCTGCTTGCCGCAGCAAGTGCGCTGATGGCGACCTATTTCGGCATCATGCAGCAGACGACGGAATGGCTGGAGACCAAGGGACTGCCCGCCGAAAAAGGCCGCGCCTATCTCGCGCCACTCTTTGCGGGCTTGTCTGAAACGGCTGTAATTGCCGGAAGCCACGTCGACTTTCAGGAGATGAGCCGCGAATTCGCAACCGCGGGCGGGCTGAACGAGCAGGTCCTGCGCGACTTCAAGGACAAGGGTGGAGCCGCGGCGCTGACGCAGGCGCTCGATCGCGTGCTCGGCCGTATCACCGGGTGATATCCCCCGGACCCTCTACGCAATTCAAGGAGCCAAGATGTTTCCCGAACCCGGCAAGAAGTTTGCGGCATTCCTGTTCGATATGGATGGCACGATCCTGAGTTCGACGGCGGCCGCCGAGCGCGTCTGGGGCGCATGGGCGGAGCGCCATGGGCTCGATCCGGTGAAGTTTCTTCCGACGATGCACGGAAAGCGCGGCGTCGACACCATCCGTCAGCTCGGCCTGCCGGGTGTTGATCCCGAGGCGGAAGCCGAGAAGATCACGCAGGCCGAGATCGTGGATGTCGAGGGCGTCGTCGCAATCCCCGGTGCCGCCGCTTTTCTCGCCGCACTGCCGCCGGAGCGCTGGGCGATCGTCACGTCTTCGACCAAGGCGCTGGCTCTGCGCCGCCTTGCCGCTGCGGGCCTCACCGTCCCGCGCTACATGGTGACCGGCGAGGATGTTTCGGTCGGCAAGCCCAATCCGCAGGCCTATATTCTCGGCGCGGAGAAAGTCGGTGTCGCCGCCTCGCAATGCCTGGTTTTCGAAGATGTCGAAGCCGGCGTTCAGGCGGGTGCCGCGGCCGGCGCATCCGTCATGGTGATCACGGCGGCCGGCCACGATCTGCACCTCCCTGATTATCCGTCGATCAATGACTATATGTCCGTCGAACCTTCGATAGACGGCGATGGCCTGATATCGATCGTCCAAAAGAAATGACTGCCCCCGGCGGCGGCCTGCGCTATGGTCCGTGCCGATAAATCAAGAGGATAGCGAGAATGAGCGACAAGAATCCAGCCGACAATTTTCCCGCCGGATACCAGGTTCCCAAGGTCTGGACGTGGGAAAAGGGCAATGGCGGCCAGTTTGCCAATATCAACCGGCCGATCGCCGGTCCTACCCATGACAAAGAGCTTCCGGTCGGCAAGCATCCGCTGCAGCTCTATTCGCTGGCAACGCCGAACGGCGTCAAGGTGACCATCATGCTCGAAGAGCTGCTGGCGGCCGGCCACAAGGGCGCCGAGTATGACGCATGGCTGATCAAGATCGGTGACGGCGACCAGTTCGGCTCCGGCTTTGTCGAGGTCAATCCGAACTCCAAGATCCCGGCACTTCTCGACCGCTCGACGGCCGAACCGACCCGCGTCTTCGAAAGCGGCTCGATCCTGCTCTATCTCGCCCACAAGTTCGGCGCCTTCCTGCCGCAGGAACACAAGGCCCATACCGAGACAATGAACTGGCTCTTCTGGCAGATGGCCTCGGCGCCCTATCTCGGCGGCGGCTTCGGCCATTTCTATGCCTATGCGCCGATCCACATCCAGTATGCGATCGACCGCTTCTCGATGGAGGTCAAGCGCCAGCTCGACGTACTCGACCGGCATCTCGGCACCCACCGCTACATGTCGGGCGACGAATACTCAATCGCCGATATCGCCATCTGGCCGTGGTACGGCAACCTTGCCCAGGGCAAGGCCTATGGCGAAGCCGGCACCTTCCTCGAAGTCGAAAGCTACAAGAACGTGCAGCGCTGGACGGCCGAAATCGCTGCCCGCCCCGCCGTGAAGCGCGGTCGCATGGTCAACCGCGTCTTCGGAGAGCCTTCAGAGCAGCTTCGCGAGCGCCATGACGCCTCCGACTTCGAGACCAAGACCGGCGACAAGATCTCGTCCTGATTGAAGACATAACCGGCCGGAGAGGAACGTGGCAGACGCCACAGCCTCTCCGGCCGGCATCAAACCGGGTACTATTGCGGCCCGAGCCGCTCCATCTGCGGGCGCATGATGGCGCGGAAGATATCCGGATCGGCAAAGGCGCGCGCCGACAGCAAGGCGCCGTGAACCGCCGCCATCAGAATTTGCGCCTCTTCTTCTGGCGACCCCTTGAGGCGGAGCACGCCCTTCTCGACACCGGACTGTAGCACCGACGCCAGCCACTCCGAGAGGTTTGCGAAGTGCCGGCGGACCTGCGCCGCGACTTCATCCGGCAGCATCTGCATTTCGCTCGCCAGCATGGCGCAGACGCAGAAGGGCTGAGCACCATCCGTCACGCATTGCTGCCAGTAATCGAGATAGGCGCCGATCTGCGCTGCGGGATCGTCGACATGCGTTTTGATCGATTGCAGCCCCTCGCGGGCCTGGCCGACATAGCGCTCGACGAGCACCGAGACCAGATGTGCCTTGGTCGGGAAATGGTGGTGGATGCTCGCCCTGCGGATGCCTATGGCATCTGAAATATCGCCGTAGCTGAAGCCGTTATAGCCGCCTGCCACGATCAGTTTCTGCGCGTGATCGAGGATCGCGTCTGCTGTCGTCATCTGGTTCATCCCGATTACCTACCTGCTAGTAGGATGGCCAGTCAACGCTGCCATCACCCACCTGCTGAAACGATGTGTTGACATCCATAATAGGCCTACCTATTAGTAGGGAGGCGTCAACATAAGGATTTTATCATGCAAGTTCAATCGTCGGCACAGTCGAGCTGGCTGCGGTCCTATTATTACGCCCGTGCGGCCTTCTCGGTTGTCTGGGTGGGTGCAGCGATCCTGGCGGCAGGCCAGCCGGCCATCGCCGCCTTGCTGCTCGTCATCTATCCGGCCTGGGATGCGCTCGCCAATCTGATCGATGCCCGCGCCAATGGCGGCCTGGTGGCAAACAGGTCGCAGAGCCTGAACATCGCGACCAGCACGATCATGACCATCGTGGTCATCGTCGCAGTCATGAAGGACAGCTACGCGGTCCTCGCCGTCTTCGGCGTCTGGGCGATCCTGTCGGGCCTGCTGCAGCTCTATACGGGTGTCCGCCGCTGGCGTTCATACGGCGCCCAGTGGGCGATGATCCTCAGCGGCGCCCAATCGGCGCTCGCGGGTGGATTCATGATCGGCAAGTCGCTGGGCTCCATGCCGCCATCGATCCTCGACATCGCCCCCTACGCCGCCTTCGGCGCCTTCTACTTCCTCGTCTCGGCCATCTGGCTCACCGTTTCGGCCTACCGGCAGAAGGCAAGCGCTTGAGGCTGATGATGGTGCCGGCTGGAGCGCGGCACCATCATCCCTTCGGAAAATGCCGTTCGAACGAGAAGAGCGACGTCGGCAGTTTGGTGCCGCCGTCGAGGGCGAGGTCCGAAAGGATTTCGCCGATGACGCTGGTGAATTTGAAGCCGTGGCCGGAGCAGGCGGAGGAGACCACGACGTTGCGATTGCCGGGGACGAAATCGATGAGGAAGTCTTCGCTCGGCAGCATCGTGTAGCGGCAGGTCGTGGCGCGGATGCGATGCGAGGCAGCCTTGGGAAGGCGCTTTCGGGCGAAAGTGTCGAGCAGCTCGGTATCGGCGCCGTTGACGGGCGGATTGGGCAGCGTGGGGTCGATCGGCTCGCGGAAATGCGCGTGGCGGCCGATCTTCACGCCGTCGGCGCCGATCGCCGGAAAGCCGAAGAAGGAGCCGTTCTCGCCGTCGTCGCGCAGGAAGCAGGTCATCCGGCCCGGCTGGGCGATGAAGCCGTCTTCCGGCTGATACCAGGCGACGACCTGACGGATCGGCTGCGCTTTCGAGACGAGTTCCGGAACGAGTTCGGCAATCCACGCTCCCGTCGCGACGATCACCTTTCTAGCGCGGTAGCGGCCATTGGCCGAGACGACGGTGACGCCGTCCGCATCCGGCGAAATGGCCTCGACCCGTTCGCCGAAATGCAGTTCGGCGCCATCACCAGCCGCAAGCTTGAGAAAGCCCATGATCGCCGCTTCCGGGCGGATATAGCCACCCTGCGGATCGAGCAGGCCGATCTCGTCATCATCGAGCGCAAAGGCCGGATAGCGCCGTGCCATTTCGTGCTTGTCGAGCAGCTCATGCGTCAGGCCGTGCATCTTGCAGGAGGCGAGCGTGCCGCTGACGATCTTGCTGTCGGGACGGCCGATCTGGAGAACGCCCGTCACCGTCAGGATCTCTTCCCTGAGCCGCGCCTCCAGCGCCCGCCAGTTCTCATAGGCGCGCTTCAGCAGCGGCACATAGGACGGGTCCTCGAAATAGCCGAGCCGGATCAACCGGCTGTCGCCATGCGAAGAGCTTAGCGCATGCGCCGGGTAATGTGCCTCGATGCCGATCACCTTGGCGCCGCGCGAGGCGGCGAAGGCCGCGGCAGCACTGCCCATTGCGCCGAGGCCAATGATGGCAACATCGAATTCTGCGGGCATCGCTCTCGTCTCTCGCATTATTGCGCCGGCATCTGCGCGGCGATCAGGGATTTCAGTGTCTCGATATCCGCGCCGAGCGGGCGGTCATCTTCGTAATGGGCAATCACCGAACGTATGGCCGAATGGATGGCCTCGGTTCCCTTGGCGCGCGTTCCGTTCGCCGTCAGGAAATCATGTGCCTGGGCTGCCGCCATCAACTCGATCGCCAGGATATGCTCGGCATTGTCGATGATGGCCAGCAGCTTGTTTGCCGCCGCCGTCGGGTGCGCCAGAAAATCCTCCTGCAGAGCCGAGGTGATGCCGCCATCCGTTGCGGCGGGCGCGGCCAGGCGGCGGTTCTCGTTGCTGAGCGCCGCTGCGGTATATTGAGCGATCATGAAGCCGGAATGGCTGCCGGCGTCGCTGGCGAGAAAGGCCGGCAGACCGCTGACCAGCGGATTGACGAGGCGATCTGCCCGGCGTTCGCTCATTGCCGAAAGCTGGGCGAGCGCGATTGCGAGGCTGTCCGCTGCGAGAGCAAGAGCCGGAGCGACGGCATGTGCCTCGGAAGAAACGACAGGATTTTCCGGCGTCCCCGACACGGCGGGATTATCGGTAACCGAAGCCAGTTCTTGATCGGCGACCGCGCCGGTCTGCTCGAAGACATCCCAGGCAGCGCCATGGGCATGCGGCACGGCACGCAGGCTGAGTGCATCCTGCGTGCGCTTCCCGGCGGCCTTGGCGATCAAGCCGCTACCAGCAAGGCGAGTCCGCAGCCCAGCGCCGACCTTGGCGATGCCCTTGGATGGCCGCAGCGCCAGAACGGCCTCATCGAAAGCCGCCATCTGGCAGCCAACGGCCTCGAGCGTCAGACCGGCCGCTGCATCGGCCCAGGAAAGCAGACGCTCGGCGCGGCCGAGAGCGACAGAGAGCAGGCCAGTCGCACAGGCCGTTCCGTTGACGAGGCTCAGGCCTTCCTTGGCGCGTAGCACCAGGGGCTGAAGCCCGATCGCGGCAAGCGCCTCGCGTCCGGTCTTGCGCTCACCCGCGACCGTCGCATGGCCCTCGCCGATCAGCACCAGCGCGGTATGGGCATTATGGGTCAGATAGCCCGCCGATCCCTTCGAGGGCACTTCGGGGATGCAATCATGCTCGAGAAACGCGGCCAGCGTAGCGACGATCTCCGGACGGACACCCGAATGCCCATGGGCGAAATTGGCGATCTGCGCGGTGATGATGGCGCGGACTTCGCGTGGTGCCAGCAGCGGGCCAACACCGCAGGCGTGGCTCAGGATGATGTTTCTGGACAAACGGCTCTGCGATTGCCGGTCGACGACCGTATCGGAAAGCGCGCCGACGCCGGTATTGATGCCATAGGCGCGGGTTCCCGCCGCAACGATGCTTTCGACGATCGCGCTGGCATTGGCAAGCCGCGCTGCGGCTTCCTTCGAGACGGACAGCGTCTCCCCGTCCCCGACCCTGGCGACGTCCCGCCATGAAAGGCGGTCTGCAACGACGATGCTCATTGCCCGGTTCCGAAGTGACCGATGAACTGGCGGAAGGCGGGTGTTGCGCCGCTGCCGAACATATCCTCCGGCGAACCGCTGCTTTCCACCAGCCCCTCGCGCATGAAGACGACGCGGTTGGAAACGTTGCGGGCAAAGCTCATTTCATGGGTGACGACCAGCATCGTCATCCCCTCTTCGGCGAGCGCGCGCATGACGCGGAGAACTTCGCCGACCAGTTCCGGGTCGAGCGCCGAGGTCGGCTCGTCGAAGAGCATGACCTTCGGCTTCATGGCAAGCGCCCGTGCAATCGCGGCGCGCTGCTGCTGGCCACCCGAAAGATGGGCCGGATAGGCATGGCGCTTGTCGGCGATGCCGACCTTTTCCAGCAGCGCTTCGGCCTCGGCGATGCACTCCGCCCTGGGGCGCTTGAGAACGTGAACAGGTCCTTCGATGACATTCTGCAGGATGGTCATGTGGGACCAGAGATTGAAGCTCTGGAACACCATGCCGAGTTCCGAGCGGATATGATCGACCTGCTTCTGGCTCGCCGGACGCGCGCGGCCATTCTTGTGCACCATGCGGATCTGCTCGCCATCCACCCAGATCTCGCCATCGCTGGCGGTCTCCAGAAGATTGATGCAGCGCAGGAAGGTCGACTTGCCGGATCCCGAAGCGCCGAGCAGCGAGATCACATCGCCATCCTGCGCCTCCAGCGAGATACCGCGCAGAACCTCATGCGTGCCGAAGCTCTTGCGAATGTTGCGAACGGAAAGACGGGTCACACCGGGCATGGTGATTTGCTCCTTAAGCCTTGAGTGCCGGCGGCACAGCGCGGCGGTGTTTGGAGAGCGAATATTCGAGCAGGGCCATGGCCTGCAGGATGAGGAAATTCAGGACGAGATAGATCAGCGCGGCGCAGAGGAAGACCTCCATCGTCCGGTAGGTCTGCGAGATCAGGCGTTGTGCGACGCCCGTCACTTCCCAGACCGTCACGAGGCTCGCCAGCGCCGTCGATTTCATCATCAGCACGATCTCGGTCGAATAGGCCGGCAGCGCGTGGCGGAAGGCGATCGGCGCGATGATGCGGCGAACCATCAGGAAGCCGGACATGCCGATGGCGCGCGCTGCCTCGATCTCCTTCGGCGAGACGGCGCGGATGCCGCTGCGGAAGATTTCCGCGGAATATCCGGCAGTGCAGAGCGCCAGCGACAGCACCGCGCAGACGACCGGCTCGCGCAGGAACGGCCAGAGGAAGGAATAGCGGATGAAGCCGAACTGACCCAGCCCGTAGAACACCAGGAACATCTGGATCAGCAGCGGCGAGCCGCGGAACACGAAGATGTAGCCCTTGGCAAAACCGGAAAGGATCGGATTGCCGCTGACGCGCATCGAGACGATGACGAGGGCCAGCAGACCGCCGAAAAAGATCGACAGTGAAAACAGCATGAGGGTCGTCGGAACGGCCTTCAGCAGCGTGACCATCGTGGATGTGAGAAATTCGATATCCATCACGCCTGCCCCATGGCAGCCGGCGCCAGGCTGCGGTTGGCGCGCCGCTCGGCGCCGTTGAAGATCCGGTCGGACAGGCTGGTCAGCAGCAGGTAAAGCAAGCCGCCGGCGATGAAGAACAGGAAATACTGACGCGTGGAGCCGGCCGCGACCTGGCTGGTGCGCATCAGCTCCGCGAGACCGGTCACCGAAATCAGCGCCGAGTCCTTCAGGCTCAGCTGCCAGACATTGCCGAGCCCGGGAATGGCAAAGCGCAGAACCTGCGGCATGATGATCCGGCGAAGCCGCATCATGCGGTGCATGCCGATTGCCGAGGCGGCCTCGAGCTCTCCCTTGGAGATCGCCAGATATGCGCCGCGATAGACCTCGGCCTGATAGGCGCCGGAAATGATGCCGACGGCAAGGGCACCGGCTGCGAAGGACGGCAGGCCGAGAAAGCCCTCATAGCCCAGCGACCGACCGATCGCGGTGACCGCCGACGAGCCGCCGAAATAGATCAGGTAGATGATCAGAAGCTCGGGAACACCTCGGAAGACGGTCGTATAGATATTGCCGATGGTGACCAGCAGGAAATTGCCGGACAATTTCGCCGAAGCGATGATCGTGCCGAGCACTGCCCCGATCAACAGCGCCGTCGCGGTGACGGCGAGTGTCATCAGCGTCGCGACGAGGAGCAGCGCGCCCCATCCATTTTCACCAAAGCCCAGGAGTCCCAGGGTTGCCATAGGTCCGATCCCCCGTCCGTTACGGCAGCAAGACAGCAATGATGACCTCCGGCTTGCGCCGGAGGCCGCGTAGCGGCGGCGTCAGCCGCCGGCGATCATTGCGGGCTGACGTCGACCTTGAACCACTTCATCGAGAGGTTCTTGACGGTGCCGTCGGCAAGCGCCGACTTGATGGCTTCGCTGAGCTTGTCGCGCAGGTCGGTATCTTCCTTGCGCACGCCAAGTCCTTCGCCTTCGCCCCAGATGGAGCCGGCGATCTCAGGGCCGGTGAAGGCCAGCGTGTCGTTTGCGGATGCAAAGGCATTGTTGAAATAGACGGCATCGTCGAAGCCGAGGTCGATACGGCCGTTCTGCAGGTCGAGATCGCGATCGGCGCCGGTCTTGTATTCACGGACTTCGGCGATCGAACCGAAATTGTCATAGACGAACTTGGCATAGACGGTTGCCGCCTGGATGCCGATCGTCTTGCCCTTGAAGGCTTCCTTGAGGGCTTCGATTTCCTTCACGCCGGTCTGGCCGGGCGTCATCTTGATCACGGCGCCGGTTCCGGCCGCGTTGGCAAGGGGGCTGTCCTTGGCCGTTGCGAAGGCTGCGGGCGTCGCAGCATAGGGAACGGTGAAATCAATGATCTTCTTGCGCTCGTCGGTGATCGAGAGGGCATCCATGATCACGTCGAACTTGCCGGCGTTCAGCGCCGGGATCATGCCGTCCCAATCGGAAGCAACCAGCTTGCACTCGATTTTGGCGCGTTCGCAAAGCACCTTGGCAAGCTCCGGCTCGAAGCCGCCGAGCGTGCCGTCTGCATTGGTCATGTTCCAGGGGGCGTAAGCGCCCTCAAGCGTAATGGTCGCCGTCTTCCAGTCCTTTGCCATGACCGGAGCGGAGAGCGCTGCCGCGATGGCCGCACCCGCAAGAATGGTATGATGGAATTTCATTGTGTTACTCCTCTGAAGCTCGCTTTGACTTGTCGTCACCCACCGATCTTCGCCGGCTTGCCTCCGTCAGCATCAGCAGCGGAAGTTGTATATGGTACCATATGAAAAAATTTGTGTTATGCAAGAATTAAGTTTAGATTTTTGGCGATTGATCATCGTGCCCGGGGATTAGGCAATGAAACGCAGCGGCGAGATGAAAAAAGAGCTGGCAGCCAATGACGCTACGCCGCTCTACGCAGGCGTCAAACAGATCATTCTGGACAGAATCCATAGTGGAGAATGGCCGCCGAAATATCGCGTGCCCTCAGAAAACGAGCTGGTACTGGAACTCGGCGTAAGCAAGATGACCGCCAACCGGGCGCTGCGCGAGCTTGCCAATGAGGGCGAGCTGATCCGCATCCAGGGCGTCGGCTCGTTCGTTGCCGAACGCAAGGGCGTATCGGCGCTTTTCGAAGTCCGCAACATCGCCGAAGAGATCGCCGAACGCGGCCATTTGCACGAGGCGACAGTGGTTTCCCTGGCCAGAGCCTCCGCTTCGCCTGATGTCGCTGATGCGCTCGGACTGGAAATCGGCTCGGCCGTTTTCCACTCGCTGATCGTTCACAGCGAGGACGGCGTGCCGGTCCAGATCGAGGATCGCTACGTTCATCCCGAGGTCGCGCCCGACTATCTGGACCAGGATTTTTCGGTGATCACGCCGAACGCCTATCTATCGGCGATCGCGCCCTTGAGCGGGTCCGAACATGTCGTCGAAGCGACAGTTCCGCTTCCCTGGGAATGCAAGCTGCTGATGATCCTGAAGACCGAACCGTGCCTGACGATCCGTCGCCGCACATGGTCGGGCCGGCGAGTCGTATCGACGGCCCGCATCGTCTATCCCGGTCATCGCTACCGCCTGGAAAGCCGCAGCGGCATCTTGCCGACCGGCTAGTTGTATATGGAACATTCAAATGCCAAGAGCGGCCAGCGGCAGTCCGAGTGCTGAGCCCATGCGGCGAATATGCTGCCGGTCCTGATCCTTGCCGCTTTCCAGCGCCACGATCTCGCTGACGGTCAGACCGGATGTTTCGGCCATGTCGTCTAGGGAATAGCCCTTGCTGCGGCGCGCTTCGGCAAGCAGCACCGGGACAGCTGTTACACTCTTAAATTCGCTGATATTGGCGGCCATGTTCATTGATGGATCTCCTGTCGGCTGCGGAGAAACGCGGACGATGGCCTGCGGTTCCCAAGCGCTGGCGCTGGTCACAAGAACATGACCGCCACGCCGGTCTGGATGCCGGATTGTCCCTCTTCGGCACGCACCCTCGCCGAAGATCGCAAAGACGTGTACGCTCCTGCCGGCGGGAGGAGCCGCCGAAGAGTTGGGGGATGCGATGGCGTTGATGCATATTCGGCGGCGGGATCTTCCAACAGGGCTGCCGTCATGACCAACAGTCTGGCCGTCCCCTCTTTCGGCATCGCGCGGCTCGTGCGCGAGGAATGGTTTCTGGGCATCGGGCTCGTCACCAGCGCCATCATCCTGCTCTTCGAAGACGCGCTGTTCGACCATTTGACAAACCCGGCCTGGTTTGCCGTCATCTTTCTCTGGATCTTTGCCGCAGTGCTCGGCTCGGCGCTTTCGGTCGTCCGCCATGCCGATCATCTCGCCGAACAGCTTGGCGAACCCTACGGCACGCTGATCCTGACGCTGGCGATCACCTCGATCGAGGTCATGGCGATTTCCGCGGTGATGATCCACGGCGCCAACAACCCGACGCTTGCCCGCGACACGCTCTTTGCCGTGGTCATGATCATCCTGAACGGCATGGTCGGTCTGTCGCTGCTGGTCGGCGGGTGGCGGCGGCCGGAGCAGCAGCACAACATGCAGGGCGCCAACGCCTATCTCGGCCTGATCGTGCCGCTGGCAGCACTCAGCCTGATCCTGCCGAGCTTTATCCATGCCGACGGCAGCCAGGCGTCGACACCGCGGCAGATGATCCTGGTGGTCATTTCGGTCGGCCTCTACAGCATCTTCCTAATGCTGCAGGCAGGTCGCCATCACCGCTATTTCAGCGAAGAGGGCGAAGCGGGGCAGCCGAAGCATCGCGCACCACTGCGGAAGGGCGCGATCCTGCTCCATGCCCTGCTGCTCTTCGCCTATATGGTGCCCGTCGTCTTCCTGGTCGAACAGCTGGCCCGGCCGATCGACTACATCATCGAGACGGTGCATGCGCCCGCAGCCATCGGCGGCATCATCATGGCCGTGCTTGTCGCAACGCCCGAGGCGCTGAGCGCCGTCCGCGCCTCGATCGCCAACAACCTGCAGCGCTCGGTCAACATATTCCTGGGCTCGGTGCTCTCGACCATCGGCCTGACGGTACCGGCCATGCTGCTGGTTGCCCATATTTCCAGCCATCCGATCAGGCTTGGCCTGGAAGGCACCGATCTGGTGATGCTGACTTTGACATTGGCCGTCAGCATGATCACCTTCGCCAGCGGCCGCACGCATATGATGCAGGGCGCCGTTCATCTGGTGCTTTTCCTTGCCTATGTTCTGCTGATCTTCCAGCCGTGACCGGAGCCAGCGACCATGACCCTTGAGCTTCTGATTGCGAAATACGGCCTGCTGGCCGTCTTTCTCGGTGCCGGCATCGAGGGGGAAACCATGGTCATTCTCGGCGGCGTCTTCGCCCATCGCCACCTGATGACCTATTGGGAAGCGGCAGCAGCCGCGGCCGCCGGGTCCTTCATCGCCGACCAGCTGTTCTTCTTCACCGGCCGCCACGCGCGGCGCTGGTCGCGCATCCGCAAGTTCGTCGATCAACCGGCCTTCCAGCGCGCCAACAGGCTTCTCGAGCGCTATCCCGCCGGCTTCATCTTCGCCTTCCGCTTCGTCTATGGCCTGCGCACGATCAGCCCGGTTGCGATCGGCATGTCGAATGTCCCGACCGCCACCTTCATGGCCGTCAACGCGGTCGCCGCCATCATCTGGGGGACGCTGTTCACCGCCATCGGTTATCTCTTCGGACAGGGCATCGAGCAGATCTTCGGCCACCTGCCGCTGCACCGGCACGTTCTCGTTGCCATCGTGGCAGCGGCGGCCCTGCTGATCGGCGGCGCATTCACCTATCGGAGGCTCCGCGCCGCCTAGCCCATTCGCCTTAGCCCGCCATGTTAGCAGCATCGATAGCGGGCTATTGCAATTCTGAAAAATACGGCTTCATATTGTGATAGCTTTGAACCTTGCAACCCTTAGGTTGCCGGGGACGCGCATAGGGACTGCAGCTCGTTGATTATGAGGTGACAGGGTGCGTGAGGGAGGGTCTCAGGGTTTTCATCTGCTTGCCGCGCTCCTGTGTGCGGCCGGGCTTACCGCCTGTGACGGCAACGGCAACACCTATGTCGAGCCACCGCCCGCCAAGGTGCGCATGGCGCAGCCGCTGCAGCAGAACGTCACCAAATATTTCGAGCTGACCGGCAATACCGCCGCTTTCAAGTCGGTCGATATCGAGGCGCGTGTCCAGGGCTTCGTCGAAACGATCGACTATCGCGACGGCACGGCGGTCAAAGCCGGCGACAAGCTCTTCGGCATCCAGAGCAACACCTATCAGGCGCAGCTCGATCAGGCGCAGGCGACGCTGACCTCGGCCCAGGCCGCACAGGTCGGCGCCAATCAGGAATATACGCGCCAGGTCAATCTGAGCGCCCAGAAAGTCGGCACGCAGACAGCGCTCGACAACGCCAAGGCGACGCTCGACCAGGCGAATGCCACCATCCTGAACGCCCAGGCGAGCCTCGAACTGGCAAAGATCAATCTCGGCTACACGACCGTCACCGCCCCGTTCGACGGCACGGTCACCGCGCATCTCGTCGAGATCGGCACGCTGGTCGGCGTCTCCGGGCCGACGACGCTCGCGACCATCGTCCAGCTCGATCCGCTCTATGCCAATTTCAATGTCAGCGAGAGCCAGGTGCTGATGATCAAGCGCGAGCTTGCGGCGCAGGGCCATACCTTCAAGCAGACCGATCTTCCCAACATCCCGATCGAAATGGGCCTGCAGGGCGAGACCGATTATCCCTTCAAGGGCCACCTCGATTATGCCGCCCCACAGGTTGACGCCTCGACCGGGACACTGGCGGTTCGCGGCGTCGTGGAGAACAAGGATCGGGCGCTGCTGCCCGGGCTGTTCGTGCGCGTGCGCGTACCCGTCGGGCATGAGGACAAGGCGCTTCTGGTGCGTGACGACGCGATCGGCATCAACCAGCAGGGCAATTACGTGCTCGTCGTCGGCAAGGACGAAACTGTCGAGCAGCGGCTAGTGAAGACAGGCCAGAGCGAGGGACGCCTGCGCGTCATCGAATCCGGACTCAGCGCCGAGGATTGGGTCGTCACCGAGGGTTTCCAGCAGGCCGTTCCAGGCAACAAGGTGGCGCCCGAGAAGGCGACGATGGAGATACCGGCAACGGCTGACGCCTCCGGGGCAGCGGCGCCCCAGGCCGGTGCCCAATGAGCCCCCGCCCTCCTTCGGCTGATATTCCCGGGAGGCGCGCATGATCTCCCGCTTCTTCATCGAGCGGCCGGTTCTCGCCAATGTCCTGGCGCTGGTCTTCGTGCTGATCGGCGCCGTTGCGCTCTTCCAGCTGCCGGTCGCGCAATATCCGAATGTCGTGCCGCCGACGGTGCAGGTGACGACGCGCTATCCGGGCGCCAGCGCCAAGACGCTCGTCGATACCGTGGCGCTGCCGATCGAGCAGCAGGTCAACGGCGTGCAGAACATGCTCTACATGCAGTCGACCAGCGCCAGCGACGGCACCTATTCGCTGACGGTGACCTTCGCGATCGGCACCGATCCGGATCAGGCGCAGGTTCTGGTGCAGAACCGCGTGGCGATCGCCATGTCTTCGCTGCCCGACGCCGTTCAGCTCCAGGGCGTCACGACGCAGAAGAAATCGACCTCGATCCTCGAATTCGTCAGCCTCACCTCCCCTGACAGCCGTTACGACAGCCTGTTCCTGTCCAACTACGCCGTCATCAACCTGCAGAACGAACTCGCCCGCTTGCCCGGCGTCGGCAATGTCTCGGTGTTCGGCGCCGGCCAGTATGCGATGCGCATCTGGATGAATCCCGAGCTCCTGAAAGCGCGGGGGATGACGCCGCAGGACGTGATCAATGTCGTGCAGCAGCAGAGCCAGGAGGTGACGGCTGGCCAGATCGGCATTCCACCGGTGCCCGCGGGGCAGGATTTCCAATATACATTGAACGTCAACGGACGGCTCAACGAGGCGGCCGATTACGAGAACATCATCGTCAAGGTGGACGACCAGAATGGCGGACGGATCACCCGCGTCCGCGATATCGGCCGCGTCGAACTCGGCGCCCAGACCTACAGCCAGTCCTTTATGCAGAACGGCCGTCCGGCCGCCGGCATCGGCGTTTTCCAATTGCCGGAAGCCAATGCGATCACCGTTGCCAAGGACGTCGCGGCCAAGATGGCCGAGCTCTCCAAGAGCTTTCCGCCGGGCCTTGCCTATGACGTCCCCTTCGACACGACGAAATTCGTGACCGCCTCGATCGACGAAGTCTACGTGACGCTGATCGAGGCCGGTGTGCTCGTGCTGATCGTCATCCTCGTCTTCCTGCAGGACTGGCGGGCGATGCTGGTTCCGGCAACCACGGTTCCGGTCACCATCATCGGCGCCTTCGCGGCGATGGCTGCACTCGGCTTCACGGTCAATCTCTCCACCCTCTTCGCCATCGTGCTGGCGATCGGCATCGTCGTCGACGACGCGATCGTCATCGTCGAGGGCGTGGCGCGCCATATCGAGCAGGGAATGTCCGGCAGGAAGGCGGCCGAGAAGGCGATGGACGAGCTGTTCGGCCCGGTCATCGGCATCACGCTGGTGCTGATGGCGGTCTTCATTCCCGCCGCCTTCCTTCCCGGCCTCACCGGTCAGCTCTACAAGCAATTCGCGCTCGTCATCGCCGCCACGGCGCTGATCAGCGCCATCAATGCCATGACGCTGAAGCCGACGCAGTGCGCCCTCTGGCTGCGCCCGCCGGTACCGCCGGAAAAGCGCAATGTCTTCTATCGCGGCTTCAACAAGGTCTATGACAAGGCCGAACACGGCTATACCCGGCTGATCGGCGGCATGGTCCATCGCAGCGGCCTTGCCGTTCTCGCCGCCCTCGTCCTGATGGGCGTCGCCATCTGGGGCCTCACCAGGCTGCCGACGGCATTCCTGCCGCTCGAGGACCAGGGTTACGTGCTGATCAGCGCCCAGCTGCCCGATGGCGCTTCGAAGGAGCGCACCGACGAGGTGATGGCCGAAGTTGGCAAGATCGCGCAGCAGACGCCGGGCGTCGATCAGGTGCTGACGATCAGCGGCATTTCCATTCTCGACAACAGCGCCAGCCTGCCGAATGCCGGTGTCGCCTATGTCGTCCTCAAGGATTGGGACGTCAGGGGCAAGGAAAAGGGCCAGGACCTTTTCTCGATCTACGAGCACCTGAACGGCGCGCTGTCCGATGTCCTGAAGGCGAAGACGCTGGTCGTCGTGCCGCCGCCGATCCAGGGCATCGGCAATGCCAATGGCTTCACCATGCAAGTCGAGATCCGCAACGGCAATTTCGACTTTCCACTGCTACAGGCCACAGCCGATGCGATCGTCAAGAACGGCAATGCGCAATCCTCGCTGCAGCGGCTCAGCACCTCGTTCCGCGCCGGCGTGCCGCAGCTTTCGGTCTCGGTCGACCGCATCAAGGCGGAAACGCTTGGCATCACCACCGGCCAGGTTTTCTCGGCGCTCTCAGGTTATGTCGGCTCGAGCTACATCACCCAGTTCAACAAGTTCGGTCGCACCTTCCAGGTCTATGCGCAGGCGGCACCCGAATTCCGCATTCGTCCCGAGGATATCCGCAACCTCAGCGTCAGGGCGGGCGACGGCACGATGGTGCCGCTCGGCACCGTCGTCGACGTGAAGAGCGTTCAGGGGCCGTCGCTGATCAGCCTTTACAATCTCTACCCGACAGCAACGATCGTCGGCGGCTCTGCAGCTGGCTTCAGCTCCGGCCAGGCGCTCGACGTCATGGAACAGATTGCCGATCGCACCCTGCCGCCAGGAGCGGGTTTCGAATGGACGGCGCTCTCCTATCAGGAGAAGGCCGTCGGCACGCAGATCTATTTCGTTTTTGGTCTCGCCATGCTGCTCGTCTATTTCGTGCTGGCCGGGCAATATGAAAGCTGGATCCTGCCGCTCGCCGTCCTGCTTGCCGTGCCGCTGGCGCTGCTTGGCACCGTCGGGGCCTTGAGTGCTGCCGGCGTCGCCAACAACCTCTACACCCAGATCGGCCTCATCCTGCTGATCGCGCTTGCCTCGAAGAATGCGATCCTGATCGTCGAATATGCGCGTGAGAAGCGCGCCGAGGGCATGGAAATCCTGGAGGCGGCGGTGGAGGCTGCCCGACTGCGCTTCCGCCCGATCCTGATGACATCCTTCGCCTTCATCCTCGGCGTCGTGCCGCTGGTGCTGGCAAGCGGCGCCGGCGCATCTGCCCGCAAGTCGATCGGCATCTCGGTCTTCAGCGGCATGATTGCCTCGACCTGCCTCGCCGTCCTCTTCGTGCCGTCCTTCTATGTCGTGCTGCAGCGGTTCGAGGAATACAGAAAGCGCCGGGCAAACCCGGCGCCTCAGGCAGCGGAATGATCAGCGCCGCCTATTGCACGACGACGCGCACATAGACGCCGCCGCTCTTGGCGTAATAGCCGGAGCCGCACCGGTAGTAATAGCCACCATAGTAGGCGCCATAGACGCACCCAGCCGGAAGAACCGCAATCGTGGTCGTCGTCCACATGACGGTGCGGCGCGTCGTGCGCCGCGCAACGCCAGCATAGGAGAGCGGCGTCAGCGGCCGGCCGATCACGGCTCCGGCGGGTGTCGCGAACTCGACCGACACAGGCATCCATCGAGCCGGTTTGACATCGGCTTCGGCGAAGAGGAATGCGCCGCTCAGCGCAGCGAGAAGGAAAGGTTTGACGTATCTCATTTGACTTCTCCAGGCTGGGTGGGCGCAGGCAGCTCGTCGAGCGATTGCAGCTCGCTCAGATCCACCTTCTTGGCGTTGGCTGGAATCTCGATCTTGTAGGAAGCATTGGCGACCTCGGAGCCGGTCTTGAAATCGCTGATCTCAAGCGTGTATTGCGGCGCCTGGCCGACATGCTTGCTGGTGATGACGTAGCGGCGCGGGATCGGCTTGTCGCCGGACTGGATCCAGATCTGCCAGTCGATCTCCGGTGTGCGGAAGGTCAGATATTCGCACTCGACACCGCCGACATAGGCGCTGGAAACATGCTTCGCCGAAGTCACATCCGTCATCAGCAGGTTGAAGGCGTTCGCTGCCAGGAGATCGGCGCCGGGCGCCTCCATTCCGGCGCCAATCAGCCGGTCGAGCAACTCGTCCACCGACCCCTTCGCCTCGATCGACGCGTAAGCATCGAGGTTCTTGCCGTGCACCGTCAGCGTCGAGCCATCGAAACTGACATCGACATCGGCAAAGCCGCCGGTTCGCGTCACCCGCAGCTTGTCCGGCCGTGACAAACTGGCGGTACCGGAGCTGACGAATTGCAGCTTCTCGAAGTCGGGCGTGACGGCCTCGACCGCCGACTGATAGGTGAAGGACATCGTCTTCTGCGCCGCGAGATAATCCGACATGGCCTTCAGAATGGCCTCTGCATCATCCGCGGCCGCCGGTTTGGGCAGGATCAGGCAGGCCGCGAGCGAGCCATAGACGACGAGACGTGCAAGCTTTCCGATGGGAGAAACCGATGACATGGCAATGCCTTCCATTTGGGTCTTGTTGTTTCATCGAGCATCCGCAGCGCGGATCGGAGACGCCTTCCGTGGCGCTCCGGCATGCAGAATTTTCGGCAGGCGAAAGCGCGGCGGAAACGCGCCGCGCGATGAGCGGGGATCATGGATCAGGGATGAACCTCCGCTCCGCCTCCCCTCGAAGCGGATGGAGACATTAGGCAGCGTAGCTAGAGACCGTTGGTCAGGACATGCTGGCAGGTCGGCGACAGGCGCTGAAAATTCTCGCGCAGGCAATTCACCCCGCGGCCACCGCCGAGCATCACCGATCGGCAATACGCCCGGAAATCCGGACCGCAGGTACGGCGCATGACGATCAGTTCTTCGCGCGGTGTAAACGACGCCATCGGCATCGCCGCGGGCGCGCCGCCACCGGCCGTCTTGGCGGTATTGGCCGCGGGCGCGGATCCGCCACCGCCGAGCGCGCCGACCGCCGCCTGGCAGGATGGCGAGAGCGCCGCATTGTGCTGTTGAAGGCAGGCAAGCGCCTGCGACCCGCCGGGTGTCACGCCCGAGCACTGCGCCATGAAATCCGAACGGCAGGCTGATTTGACCGCGTCCCGCTGCGCCGCCGTCGGCTGTCCCGCTGGTTTCGGCGGAGCGGCAGGCGCTGCTGCAGCGGCCGTTGGCTGAGCCGCGGGTGTCTGCGCCGGCGCAGCGTCGCTCGATTTCTTCTTGCCGCCGAGCGCCGAGATCGCATCCCGGCAAGCTTTGGAAAGCGACGCGTCATGCTGCTGCAGACAGTTCAGCGCCTCCATGCCTCCGGGCGTTACACCCGAGCATTGCGCGATGAAATCCGACCGGCAGGCCGAGCGGATGGCGTTCCGCTGCGCATCCGTCGGCTGCTGCGCGTGGGCGGCGATCACTGGAAGGCACAAGGCGCCCGCAAGCGCCAGGGCCGCCAGCCTCACCGGCCGAAAACCGGATTTTTCATACAGAATTATCGCCCGAAAGGCCGCAAATTTTCCCATCGTTACCTCCCCCCAAGGAAGAACTTTCCGGAATATGCAGAAACGTGGCAGACCAAGGAAATAACGCAGGCCGGACAATCAGAAACCACGCCTCAAGTCTATCTTCTATTATTTTAAATTAGCACAAACAGATACTATCGGAAAGCTTGTGAAGGCGTGAATTTTTCTGACAATTACAAGGCGTATATTCATCGGCAGCCTGTTTTCTTGAAGACAAGAAATACCGGCCGCCGCCGGAGGCAAGGCCGGGGCGGGTCTCAGGAAAGTCCGCCATATGAAGCGCCGGCCGCATCAAAAGGGGCAGCCGTCCTTACAGATATTACATGATGCTACAGGCCCCAGCCGACACCAACTGCTAGCGTTCGCCTCCAGGACATCCCTTCGAGCAGCAGCCGGAATGTGCAGATGGTAAAACGCGTTGCCCCTATTCTCCTTCTCCTGTTGCTGACGGGTTGCGGGCATCCTGATGGCGTCATGGTGCCGGTCGCGGCCTCGACGGTGGCCCCCGTGCCATCGAAGGTGGAGATGCTGGTGGCGACGACACGCCAGCCATCCGGCGACCCCGCCACGCTCTTCAACGGCGAGCGCAGCCCGAAGCCCTATCTGACGCAGATCACCGTCTCGATCCCGGCGAAGCGCGAGGCGGGTACCGTCGAATGGCCGAAGCGGCTGCCGCCCAATCCGGCAACTGAGTTTGCCGTCACCCATGTCTCGCAGATCGATACCATCGCTCAGGGGCGGGCGTGGTTCAGCCAGCATACGAAGGGTGGCCATGCGCTGGTCTTCATCCACGGCTTCAACAATACCTATGAGGATTCCGTCTTCCGGTTGGCGCAGATCGTCCACGACAGCAAGATGAATGCGGTGCCGGTGCTCTTCACCTGGCCCTCGCGCGCAGAGATCACCGCCTATCAATATGACAAGGAAAGCACCAACTATTCGCGCACCGGCCTTGAGCAGGCGCTGCGCACGCTGGCCGCGGACCCGAATGTGAAGGACATCACCGTCATGGCCCATTCGATGGGCTCCTGGCTTGCGATGGAATCTCTACGCCAGATGGGGATCCGCGACGGCCATGTGAATTCGAAGATCCACAATGTCATCCTCGCCTCACCCGATATCGATATCCAGGTCTTCGCCAAGCAGTATGTGGAGATGGGCGGCGCGCCGCGTCCGAAGCTGACGATCTTCGTCTCGCAGGACGACAAGGCGCTGGCGATCTCCAGTTTCATAACCGGCCGCGTCTCCCGTCTCGGCGCGATCAACCCGGCCGAGGAGCCATACCGCTCGAAGCTTGAGGAAGCCGGCATTACCGCCATCGACCTGACCAAGGTGAAAAGCGGAGACGGCCTCAATCACGGCAAGTTCGCGGAAAGCCCGGAGATCGTCCAGCTCATCGGCCAGCGGCTGATGACCGGACAGACGCTGACGGATTCCAACGTGTCGCTCGGTGAAGGCATCACCGCAGTCGTCGGCGGCACGGTATCGAATATCGGCACGGTCGCCGCAACGGCCGTCGCGGCGCCCGCGATTATCGTCGACCAGCCGCACCGCGCCAAGAAGAAGGCAGCCGACCAGACGCTGAGCGGCGATCTGGAACCACAGACGCTGACGCAGTAGGGATGTCATCATGAGATGGTTTCTGTCTCTCGCCGCCGCATTTTTCCTCGCCTTCGGCGCCTTGGCGCAAACCCCTGCGCCTGCTGCTCCTGCCGCTTCGCAACAGAAGATCGACGACCTCGTGCGCCTGTTGCAGGACCCCGACATCAGGGCCTGGCTCGATACCAGGGCCGCCGCGGCGCCCCCGGCAGCAAAGCCGGCGCCGGCGGCAGAAAGCTCGCCCTTGGCAAAATGGGAGGCCGCGGCACGTGGCCGTGTCCATGAAATACTGACGGCAATCCCGAATATTCCGACAGAGATCGGAGCCACCATCCTCCGTGTCCGGCAGGATGCGACGAGCCGCGGCTATGCCCCCGTCTTCGTCATCTTCGGCGGCCTCGTCGGCCTTGGCCTGATCGCCGAAGGCGTCTACCGCAAACTCGCCGTCCGTCGCGAAACGCTGATTGGCCGGCTGATCCCGATCGGCATCTTCACGGCGGCGATGGCAATCGTCTTCTTTGCCGTCGACTGGCCGCCGCTGGCGCGCATTTCGCTGCTTGCCTTTCTCTCCGCTTTCGTCGTCTTCCGCGTCGTTGCCGTTCTGCTTGCCGCCGCCTCGACGCCTGCCCTGCGCAGACGGCTGACGTTCATTGCCGGGGTTCTCTGCCTTGCGATTTCGATCGCCGCGCTCGGCGAGCCGCTCGGCGTCTCGGCCCCGGTCACCGATGCCATCAGTTACTGCTTCTCGGCCGTCGTTCTGCTTCTGGCGATCGAAGCCCTCTGGTCGACCTCCGGCAAGACCCTGTCGCGAAAGACCGCCCTCGCCGCATTTCTCGTCCTACTCTGGCTGATCTGGTGCGTGAACATGCGCGGCCTCTTTTGGATCGGCGTCTATGCGCTTGCTCTGCCGTCCGCGCTGAACACCGTCGGCCGCATCGCCGGTTCCTTCGTCAGCGATCTCAGCAGTCTTCAGGGCATCATCGTCGTGCGCGGCGCACGCGCGATCGCCATTGCGCTCGCCGTCGGCTGGCTGGTGCTCGTCTGGCAATTCAATCCCGATACGCTGGGGCGCCGCGATCCGATCTTCGCCGCCCTGTTCTATGGCGCATTGAAGAGCATCCTGATCATCGTCGTCGCCGATTTTCTCTGGCAGCTGGCCAGAGGCTGGATCGACCGGACGATCCGTGTCTCGACCGATACGACATCGCTCGCCCCGGCGGATGCGGCGCGGCGGGCACGCTTCCGCACTCTTCTGCCGATCTTCCGCAATGCGCTCGCGGTCATCGTCGCCGTCATGGCCGGTCTCATCGTGCTGTCGCAGATGGGCGTGCAGATCGCTCCACTGATCGCCGGCGCCGGTATCTTCGGCGTCGCCATCGGCTTCGGCTCGCAGACGCTGGTGAAGGATGTCATCAGCGGCGTCTTCTACATGCTCGACGATGCCTTCCGCGTCGGCGAATATATCCAGGCCAAAGATTACAAAGGAACAGTCGAAGGCTTCAGCCTGCGCTCGGTGCGCCTGCGCCACCATCGCGGGCCCGTCTTCACCGTCCCCTTCGGCGAACTCGGCGCGGTCGAAAACATGAGCCGCGACTGGGTGATCGACAAGTTCAGGATCACCGTCGGCTTCGACACCGATATCGAAAAGGCGCGCAAGCTCACCAAGAAAGTCGGCGCGGACTTGAAGGAGGATCCCGAACTCGGAAAGCTCTTCATCGAGCCGTTGAAGATGAAGGGCGTCGAACAGTTTGCCGATTACGGCATCGTCCTGAGCTTCGCGATGACAACGGTACCGGGCATGCAGACCTATATCCGCCGCAAGGCCTACGCCAAGATCCGCGAGGTCTTCCTCGCCAACGACATCTCGTTTGCCCAGCCGATGGTGCAGGTCGGCGGCGACGACAAGGGAGGAGGCGCAGCCGCCGCCCAGGCGCTCAGGGCCCAGCAGGCTGCGGCCACCCCGGCGAAATGAGCCCGTAAACGCAGCTGTTCGCTACCGTATTATACGTCCCCCGCAGCGCCGCTTCGTGCGACTTTTGCCGTGACGGAAGTCAGAGCGAGGGAGAACCAACATGTTGAAACGCCGATTGTTATTGGCGGCAGTTGCCTGCATGCCGATGATCTTTGCCGCAACGGTCTCAGCACAGACGCTGAGCTACGCGGATGCCGTGACCAAGCTTGCCGATGATTGCGGCAAGGATATCCAGAAACTCTGTAAGGGGCTGAATCTCGGCGGCGGGCGCATTGCCGATTGCCTGCAGCAGAATGCAGACAAGGTATCGCCGACCTGCAAGGCGTCACTGGCGACCGTCTTCCAGTCGATCACCCAGCGCGAACACGCGCAGACCGCCTACCGGCAGGTCTGCCAGCGTGACATGTCGAAGAGCTGCTCGGGCATCAAGGGTGACGGCTTCGTGCTCGCCTGCCTCGTGAAGAAGGAGCCGCGCGTCAGCAAGGAATGCAATCAGGTCATCACCGATGCAGGTTGGAGATAAAGCCATGAGACACAGCATTTCCAGAACCATGCTGCTCTTCGCCGCCGGGCTGCTGCTCTCAGGCACCGCCTCCGCACAGGAGGTCTCGCAGGAGCGGATCGTCAAGGGTCTCGGCAAGCTGACCGCCGCCGCCCCGGCGATCGATCTCGAAATTCTGCGGCAGGAGGCGATCAACGGCGGACACAAGCCGATGGCGGAGCTTCCGAACTGGAAGCGGATCGCCAAGCTGCCGCAGATGGTGGTGGAGATCAATTTCGAGAACGACTCCGTTGCCATCCAGCCGCAGTCCTACCGCACTCTCGGCCTGATCGCCGATGCGCTGCATCATCCGAACCTGTGGGCCTACAAGTTCCTCGTGGTCGGCCATGCGAGCTCGACGGGCGATGAGAAGCACAATCTCGAACTTAGCGAGCAGCGGGCGGCGGCGATCAAGGAAGCACTCTCGACGACCTTCGCGGTCGATCCGCAGCGGCTCTATGCGATCGGGGTCGGCGAGTACCTGCCGATCGAAGGCAGCGATACCGCGGCATCGAACAACCGCCGTGTGCAGCTGATCAATCTCGGCGTCTTCAAGAGCAAATCCTGATCACGGCCCGCTAGAGCTCTACTTCTCGGTCACCTGCCTGTCGTCCAGCGGCAGGCCGGCGGCCGCGAGGCCGGCGAAGAAACGTTCCTGATCCTCGGGCCGTGCCAGACGCCGGCCGATCTCGCGCCTGACGTTTGGAATGAGAGCCGGCGAGCGGGTCTTGAGCCAGGTGAGCTGCGTTGCCGCCTCATCCTTCTTTCCGAGCGTGCCGAGAATGGCGAGCAGCACCAGACGGTGCATTGGATTGTAATCGAGATCGGACATGCGCGACCAGAGCTCGGCCGCCTGCGTATCACCGCGCATGAAAGCGCAAAGCGCCATCCCGACCTCGTAATAGCCGCGCGGTCCGGCATTCTTGCTGACGGCTTCCGACACCAGTGCGCAGCCCTTGTCCCATTCTCCGGACATCGACAGGCGCACGCCGTATTCGCCGGCAACCTCGGTATCGTTGGGATTGATGGCATAGGCCGCCGCCCCCGCCCGCATGGCCCCGGCATTATCGTTTTCAAAGAAGTCCGCAAGCATCAGCGCCTGGAGAGCACGCGCATTCTTCGGGTCCAGCTGCACGGCGCGTTGGGCGAGATCCTTGGCGAGCTTCAGCGTCTCAGCATCTGGCTTGGTGTTCAGCTGGTAGGGAAAGCGGAACTCGTCGAGATAGGTGAGCGACAGAAACGCCGCCGCGTTTGAGCTCTCCGGTGCCTTTTCGATGGCTTGCTGCAGGCAGGCTTTCGTTGCGTCATGGGCCGCAAGCGTCAATTCAGTGCGATAGCTGTAATAGGACAATGTGCAGGAGAACGCATCGGTGCTTCCGGCGATACTGGCGGCATTTGTCTGGAACATGACCCCGAAGGGCCGCGCCACCGCGGTCACGATATCGTCGGCGAGGCTGGCCTGGGTCTTCAGGATGCCCTGCACCTTCATATCGGCATCGTAGTTATTCGCCCAGATGACGGCCCCATCGGCGCGCCGCATCAGCCGCGCCGTCGAGCGCAGCGTGCTGCCCTCGAGCCGGACGCTGCCCTGCAGCGCATAGAGCGGCTCGGCCGCGGCCTGACCGCTCCTGCTTTTCGGCAGGGCGGCAATGACGACGATGTCGTTGAAGGGAACCAGCTTCTCGATGACATCGTCGGTGATGCCCCGCGATATATCGGAGGCAAGCCTACCTTCCGAGGTGCTTTCGAACGGCTCGACCAGAATGGTCGCGTGGTTCACGGCCGCCGCTGGCGCGCCGCCGCCGAACTCCCAGCCATGCAGCATGGCCGATGCAGCGACGAGAACCAGCAGCGCCCCTCCGGCGACGAACCAGTAGCGGGCAAGCGGCCAGTTCTGATCGGCAATGCCGCTGCTGAGACCGCGCCGGACCCATTTTTCCTGCCGACCATCATCTCCCGAGAAGGACGCGCGGGCGGGCTCCGCATCCTCATCCGCAGCCTCCTGCCTGACGTCGAAGACCGGTGCATATCCACCCCGGGGAACGGTGATGATCACCCGATCTGCGCTGCCATCCGTCAGGTAATAGTGCTCGAGCTCCCGCCTCAGCCGGCCGGCCTCGATGCGCACGCAGGGGTCCTGCTGCGCGTCGAAATTCGCATCACGGCCGAAGACGGCCTGGGCAATGGTGAAAGCCTTGAGATAATCGCGCCGCCCGGCCAGCGTTTCGGCCACGACGAATTCGAGAAACCGTCTCGTCCGCTCGGGAAGACGGAATTCCGGGCTCAGCAAAATGCGCTCAAGCTGCTCCCGTACCTCACCCTCGGCCGGAATACTGCTGGTAGCGCTGTCAACACTTGCACTCGCCATCGGCTCCCCAGCCTCCGATTCCGTACAATCTGCAGCTTGATGCGCAACGATAATCCCAAGTTGTGGCCGCGGCAACGCAGGAGAAATATTAAATCAGATTACTCTTAATAACCCGAATGTGTAGGCACATGCGGTGCAATTCGGCGGCCCAAACGTAGGCTACAGTATCTTACTGCCCTCGCTTCTCCCCGCGCCTTATCATCTTCCTGACACTCTGGAGGAGATGGCGATGACAGCACCTGAAACGTCCACATCCAAACCCATGGCTAGCGCCGAGGAGCTGCGCAAACGCGCGCTCGAACTGCAGCTTCTGGAAATGGAGCGCAACGACAAGATCAAGGCGCGCGAAGCCAAGAAACATGCCGAATTCGTCGAGGATTTCTTCCGCAAGCATATCGGGGAAACCGAGCGGGCCGTCATCAAGCGGCTGGTGATGAAGGCGGCGGCGGACGGCAAATACGAGGCGCTGATCTACAGCTTCCCATCGACCTTCTGCACCGACAGCGGCCGGGCGATCAACAACAACCTCCCCGGCTGGCAGAAGACGCTGCAGGGCCGCGCCAAGGAGCTGCACGAGCTCTTCGAAGAGGTTGCCAAGCCGCAGGGCTACGGCCTGAAAGCGATGATCATCAATTTCCCCGACGGCATGCCGGGAGACGTCGGCTTCTTCCTCACCTGGGAACCGCCTGTCGAGGAGTAAAGCAGGCATCGACGAAGGATTGACACGTTGAAACTGACCGAGATCGAGCGAAAGTTCCTGGTCCGCAATGACGGCTGGCGCTCCTGCGCCGCCGATCCGCATGTCTTTCAGCAGGTCTATCTTTCCCGCCGCGACCAGACCACCGTCCGCGTCCGTCTCATCGACGGCACCTCGGCGCTGCTGACCATTAAGTTCCGCAGCGTCGGCTTCACCAAGCAGGAATATGAATATGAGATCCCCGTCGACGAGGCGATCGACCTGCTCACCAAGGCCGGCCATGTGCTGGAGAAAACCCGCTACCACGTTCTCCACGACGGCAGAAATTGGTACGTCGATGTCTTCGGCGGCCCTTACAAGGGGCTGACGCTTGCCGAGGTCGAAATGGCGAGTGAGGAAGATTGCCCCAATCTGCCGCAATGGCTGGGGCGGGAAGTGACGGGCAAGAAGCGCTATTCCAACCGCGCCATGGCCGCTGCGCTGCGGATTCCTCCGCCAACGCAGGGCCATGCCGCCGCCGCTGATATCAGTCGTTGACGACGCTCCAGTTGGCGTCCGGATTGAAATCCTTGATCGCCGCCGCCCGCTCTTCGGTCTTCGGACCGAGATCACGCTGATAGATGACGTTCATCGCATTGACCATGAAGGTCTGGACACCCGTCACCCGGTATTTGACCGGCCAGGCGATCAGTGCGAAGCCACCGGTCATATAGCCGTTGACGATATAGCTCTGCTTGCCGCCGAGCACATTGTCGCCCTGGCCCGTCAGGATCCGGTAGCGGTAACCGAAATAGCCCTCCCCGCGCTTGGCAGCGCCAAAGGCGGCGTTCTCGACGAGAGCGCTTGCCGGGCTTTCCTCGGGATAGACATTCGGATCCCAATAGAGACCGTCGAGCTTGCCGGGGCTGCTGATCAGCTTGCGGGCAAATTCCTGGATACCGTCGCCGTCGCGGTCTCCGAGACGTATTGATACTGGGCCGCCACATATTCCCGCATCGTATCGATGGTCGCGAGCTCGTTTTCGCCGACACGGCGATTGACGATCTCCTCAAGGCCGCGCTTTGTATCGAAAGCCCATTTGCCGTCCTTGTTCTCAGTCAGCGGAAACGGCAGCGGCCAGAGCCGGTCTCCGATCGTAACGACCTTCATGCCTTCGAAATCGCGCATCGTAACCTGCCGCTCGGCGCCTTCGCGGATCAGCCCATAGGCAATCATTGCCGCGTTATTGGCACGCAGCTTGTCGGCCTTGAGGCCCAGCAAGTTGGCGAGATCGTCGATATTGTTGGAGGCGAGCACCGCCTTCAGCCGGTCCAGCGCCAGCTCGGGTGTGTCGAAGGTCTGTTGCGGCGATGTTGCCCGGTATTCGGCGAAATCACTATTGGATTGCGCGTGCGCCGGCGCGGCTGGCAGTGCGCCCAGCGCCGTCGCAAGGATGAGCGGAATTACGGTCGAACGACGTTTCATGATGTAACTCCCGGGTTGAAAGGGTCTCAGCGGCGCCGGCCGCCACCGCCACCACCGCCGCGATGGGCAGGCGGACGCCTGTGCTGCGCAGGCCGCGATTGCGGGCGATGCCCGCCCATGCTCTGTCCGCCGCGCTTGGAGGCGACGGCCTCGCGCCGGCCGGACTGGACATTGCCGAGCGCGCTTTGCTGGCGTGCGCGGTTGTCGGGCCGCGCCGCCATCTGCGGCTTGTTCGGCCTCTTCGCCGCCCCCTTCTGCGCAGGTTTGTTTGGCCGGTTGGCGGAGTTCTGCGGGCGGTTGTCAGGCCGGGCCGCAGCGTTCTGCCGGTTGCCGGCGCCAGCCTTCGGTTGCGGCCGGTCCTTCAGCCCCTGCGCCGTTCCCTTGCGGATGTCGTCTGCGCGTGCAGACATGGCGCGGTTGGCGGGCAGCTGGCTCGCCTTGAGATCGGACGCGCGATTACGCAACTGGTTGCGATTGTCGCCCTGCAAACCCGATTTAATGGCCGAACGATCGATCTTCGCCAGTTGATCCCTGTTGATATTCAGCTTGCTGCGATCAACCTTCGTCCAGTCGACATCATTCCACTTCAGCTTTCCGTTGAAGTTCCGGTCGTTAAAGCAATTGTTGCAATCGATATCGACATCGCCGTTCCACCGGCCGCCCCATACGCCCCAATCATCCCAGTTGACGATCGCCGCCCAGGCGAGACCTGTCACGGCGCCTGCGAAGAAGACTGCTCCCGGGTAATAATAGTTGTCGTAGGATTCCGGATAGTAGGAGATCGGCTGTGAAACATAGGCCGGCTCATAGAGCATTTCCGGCGGATATTGCGGAATGTAGATTTTTTCCGGATTGATCGGGCGGATGATGATGTTGTCGTTTTCGGTAACGACCGTCAGCTTGTCATCAGTCTTGATGATGTTCTTCGCCACCGCCTCGTCGCGAAGCTGCTGGATGGCGATCAGGACGTCCTTCTGCTGGTTCGTTAGCGCATCGGCGAGCGACTGGGTCCAGTCGAGATCGTCGCTCATCATCTTGACGATCTCGGGATAATTCAGGAGCGAGATGACGCTGCCGTCCCAATCGCTCTTCGGCTTGAGATCGGCATTCTTCTTTTTTGCGTCTAGGAAGCGCTGCGCCTCGATGATCTGCAGTGGGAAGAGCGAGGCGGATGATATGGCCGCGACGAGTTCATCGGGATAGAGGGCGATCCGCGCCACCAGCACTTCGAGCTGGTCGTCGGTCAGCAGCGCCGCCGGGGCTTCGGCCGTCGCCGTCTGCGCCGGTGCTGCGGCCGGCTTGGCAGCCTGCGCATAAGCGGGAATGGCTGGGTGCAACGCGATGATCGCGATAACGGACAATCCGCTGAGCAGTTTGCGGGAAATTGCTTTCATCGCTCAAAGACCTCCCTTGGATTTATTGAATGGCAGGCACGCTCAAGGCGATTTCCGGCCGTTCTCCGGCGATTGCCGGAGGACGACGATCTTCGACTGGGCGATGGCCTCGCCCATCTCCTTCAACAGCGCATCGACGAGACCCGCATATTCCAGCTGCCGTGCATCACGGAGCGTCTCGGGAAGCCGGTCTGTCGTCGCCATGGCCTGTGCCGCAGCGGCGAGATCCTCGCACATGCTGTGGAAGGCTTCGTTCACGTAAAAAAGCCGCTGCACGAGCCGCTTCTGGTCGGGGAAGTAAACCTCTGCCGCCTCCAGCGCCGACAAATATGCAGAACCACCCTCTCCCGACACCATCTCCGCCCCCGCCGAACTGCGCCAAGCAGACATGTGAAATATATAGCAACCGGCTCGGCGGCAGACGTAAAATACGTGATCCTACGGCGACTGGTTTCGAAAAAGCCTTTGAATTCAATCCTACCTGGCAGAGAAACGCGCCGTCCCCGCTCGCCCCTACAGCCGGGACTGCTCTCGCCTGTCCGCCCGTCCTGATCGCGCCGATAGAGATTACGCGATGCTACAGGCCTCACCGGTAAAACGGGTCTAACATCCGTCTGTCGAATAGCGATCAAAACGGCTCGTTCAGACCAGCCGGAGGGAGGAGCCGTGTTTCTCGACTATTTTGCCCTGGGGGTCCTGGTCTTCGTGGTCATCACCCTTTTCTATGCGGTGATCGCGATCCATGACATTCCGCATCTCATCGCAAAATCACGCAATCATCCGCATCAGGATGCAATCCATGTCGCTGGCTGGGTGAGCCTCTTCACGCTGCACGCCATCTGGCCGTTCCTCTTCATATGGGCAACGCTCTATCGCGAGGATCGCGGCTGGGGCATCCGCCAGGATGGAAAGCTCTCGGCCGAGGCCGAGGCAAATGCCGAAATCGCCCGTCTGCACGCCCGCATCGCCGAGCTCGAGGGACAGACGCCGCAGAGGGAGAATGCCTGATGGATCTGCTCCTCATCCTGACCTATGCCGCGATCTGCTGGACGATCTTCAAGATCTTCCGCATCCCGGTAAACCAGTGGACGCTCTCGACCGCCGTTCTCGGCGGCGTGTTCCTGATCTCCGGCCTGTTGCTGCTGATGAGCTATAACCACCCCTATTCGAGTGACGGGCGCATCTACTTCACCTCGGCCCCGGTCATTCCAGTCGTCGGCGGCCAGGTCGTCGAGGTTCCCGTGACCCCGAACGTACCGCTGAAGAAGGGCGATGTCCTCTTCCGCATCGACCCGCGGCCCTATCAGTTCGCCGTCGATCAGAAGAAGGCATCGCTTGCCGAAGCCAAACAGACCGTTCTGCAGCTGAAGGCCGCACTCGACGCCGCGAACGCGGCCGTCACCGGCGCCGAAGCCTCGCGCGACCGGTCGTTGCAGGCCTTCGAGAAGTTCCAGCAGTCCAACGAGAATTCGAAGTCGAGCGGCCGCGGCGCGGTTTACTCCGAACTCGAAGTCGAAAACCGCCGTGGCATCTATCTGACGGCAGAAGCAGCCGTCGACACCGCCCGCGCCCAGGCCGCCCAGGCAAAGCTCGCCTATGAAGCAGAAATCGACGGAACGAACCCGACCGTCGCCCGGCTTCAGGCGGAACTCAACAATGCCGAGTACGAGCTCGATCAGACCACGGTGCGCGCACCGACGGATGGCTATGTCACCCAGGTCTTCCTGCGTCCGGGCATGATGGCCAATCCGCTGCCGCTTCGCCCGGTCATGGTGTTCATCAACAGCGAGGACCGGATGCTTGCCGCGGCCTTCATCCAGAACTCGCTGCAACGCGTGCGCGTCGGCGATGATGCCGAGGTGTCGTTCAAGGCCGTGCCCGGCAAAATCTTCAAGGCGCGCGTCCAGGAAGTCATCGACGTCATGGCGCAGGGCCAATTGCAGCCGAGCGGCGCGCTGATCGACCCGCAGGCGCCCGAACGCGTCGCGCCCGGCCAGACGCTGGCACGCATCGAGATCCTGGAAAATACCGATCAATATCAGCTACCTGGCGGCGTCGTCGCAGATGTCGCCGTCTACACGCACTATTGGCACCACGTCGCCATCCTCCGCAAGGTTCTGCTGCGGATGAGCGCCTGGATGAACTACGTGTTCCTCGAACATTGATGCAAAAGGCGGCTCGCGCATGGGCGGGCCGCAGACAACGGAGATGCAGTGAAACGATAGGAGCAGGCGGTGATAGGCAGTCTACCGATGTTGCGAGGCCTGACCGGCTTCAACAAGGACTGGTTGCGCAGTGATATCCCGGCCGGTCTGTCGATCGCCGCCGTCGGCCTGCCGAGCGCCATCGCCTACCCCGCAATCGCAGGCCTACCGCCCGAGACCGGGATCTATGCCAGCATCGTCGCACCGATCGCCTATGCGATCTTCGGCCCCTCGCGCCTGCTCATCGTCGGGCCAGATGCCGCGACCATGACCGTGCTTGCCGCCGCGATGGGAACGATCGTCGCGGCAGCCCCGGCAGGAGCCGAAGTGGACCGGGTCGCGATCGCCGCAGCGCTTGCGCTGGGCGTCGGCATCTGCTGCATCGCCGCCAAGCTGTTGCGGCTCGGCATTCTCGCAAGCTTCCTTTCGCGCCCCATTCTCGTCGGCTTCTTTGCCGGTGTTTCGCTCTCGATCCTCGTCGGGCAGATCGGCCGCTTCACCGGCGTGAAGATCGAATCGGAGGGATTGATTGCGCCGTTGCTGGAGATCGCGGCGAAGGTTGCCGGGATCCACTGGCCCTCGCTGCTGCTCGGGGTCGCGATGTTTGCCCTGCTGTGGATCGTCAAGGCCTTCCGCTGGCGTGTTCCCGGCCCGGTTCTGGTCGTCGTGATATCCGTCATCCTTTCGGCGCTTTTCGATTTCCAGGACCGGGGCATCGCCGTTGTCGGCGATCTGCCGAGCGGGCTGCCCGCCTTCTCGATCCCCGCCTTCCAGCATATGCCGCTCGACAAGATCATCCTCGGTTCTGCCGCGATCTTTCTCGTCAGCTTCGGCGCCGGCATCGTCGCCGCCCGCAGCTTCGGATCGCGCACCGGCGAAGAAGTCGATGCTAACCAGGAGCTGATCGGTATCGGCGCTGCCAATATCGCACCAGGGCTCTTCGGCTCTTTCCCGGTCAGCGTCTCGGACTCCCGTACCGCGATCAACCTGTCGACCGGCGGCGTTTCGCAACTCTCCGGCCTGGTCTCCGCGGCGACACTGATTGCCGCACTCGTCTTCCTGCACGGCGCCCTTCGCATCCTGCCGATCCCGGCGCTCGCCGCCATTCTAGCGACGGCGGCGATCAGCCTCATCGATATCGACGAGCTCAAGAAGATCTGGCGCATCAGCCGCATGGAGTTCGTCTTCGCGCTGATCGCCATGTGGGGCGCGATCAGCTTCGGCGTGCTGAACGGCGTCGTCGTCGCAGTCGGCGCCACCTTCGTCTATCTGCTGCGCCAGACCATGTTTCCGCGCGACGGCCTGCTCGGCCGCATCGAGGGCCGGCACGGCTTCTTCGATCTCAAGCGCTATCCGGAAGCCCGCCCGGTCGAGGGTGCGGCGGTCTTCGCGGTGCAGGGGAGCATCCTTTTCTACAATGCCGACTATGTCCGCATCCGGCTGACCTCAGTCATCAAGGAGCTTCCGCCGGAGACCAGGTGCCTGGTGCTCGATGCCAGCGCGATCAGCCAGATCGACAGCACCGGCGCCACCGCTCTGGAGGCCGTGGCCGAGCTTCTCCAGAAGCGGAACATCACCTTCGCCATCGCCGATCTCAGCGAGGACAGCCGGCCGATCCTGGAGCGCGCCGGGGTGATCAAGGCGATCGGTGCCGAGAACCTTTTCAATGGCAGGGAAGAAGCTCTGCGGACGCTGATCGGCGACATCGACCAGATCGGCCCGGCCGCAGTCGCGCATAACGCATCTTAAACACGCCAGGAGGGAGAGCCATGGAAGAGAACTACGAACCAACCGAGGCCAATGGCGACGCAACGCCCAAGACCAAGGCGAAGAAGAAAAAGAAGGCCTGGGACTACGACAAGGAAATCGTCCGCCTGCAGGTGGAGCTTGCGCATCTGCAGGCCTGGGTGAAGAAATCCGGCGCCCGGATCGTCATCGTGTTCGAGGGGCGCGACGCTGCCGGCAAAGGCGGGATGATCAAGCGGATCACCGAGAAGGTCAGCCCGCGCGTCTTCCGCGTCACGGCGCTGCCGGCACCGACCGAGCGCGAGAAATCGCAGATCTACATGCAGCGCTACATCGCCCATCTGCCGGCCGCCGGCGAGATCGTGATCTTCGACCGCAGCTGGTACAACCGCGCCGGCGTCGATCGGGTCATGGGTTTCTGCAGCGACAAGAAGGCGCAACGCTTCCTCGAACTCGCACCGCGTTTCGAAGCCGCGATCGTCGAAAGCGGGGTCATCCTGCTCAAATATTTCCTGACCGTCAGCGAGGAAGAGCAGGAACGCCGCTTCCGCCGCCGGATCGACGATCCGATGCGGCAGTGGAAGCTGAGCCCGATGGATGTCGAATCCTATCAGCGCTGGTGGGACTACACACGCGCCTATGACGAAATGCTGCGCATGACCGACACCAATCATGCGCCCTGGTGGATCGTACCTTCCGACGACAAGAAGCGGGCGCGCATCAACTGCATCTCGCATATTCTGCAGTCGATCCCCTATGAGCGGCTGAAGTTCGACGAGCCCGATCTCGGCAAGCGGCAGAAGCGTCCGTCCGACTTCATGGAAGACCGCAGCGTCCGCCATGTCGTGCCCGATACGACGGCTTAAGCAGCCGGCCGGGGATAGACGGATACCGGGATGGAGCAGATAACCGAGAACACGGCTCCACGAGCCGATTCAGGCCAGATCTCGATCGAGGCCCGAGTGAGCGATATCGTCCGGCTGGGCATCATCGCGCTCTTTGCCTATTGGACGATGGTGCTCATCGCGCCGTTCCTGCTGATCGTGATCTGGTCGGCCATCCTGGCGGTCGCCCTCTATCCATTGTTCGCGACCGTGTCGCGGCTGATCGGCAACCGGCCTGTCATCGCCGCAATCGTCATCGTCATCGGTTGCCTGGTGTTGATCATCGCGCCGCTGGCGCTCGTCGCCGTGAATTTCGCCGACACGGTACAGGGCCTGATCGGCAAGCTATGGTCCGGCAACTTCACCCTGCCTGCCGCCCCTGAAGCCATCAAGGCATGGCCCCTCGTCGGCGAACGGCTGCATGAGTTCTGGAACCAGGTCTCCGGCGATCTCGCCTCCACCATCATCAAGTTCCAGGCGCCGATCCGCGAGGTGATGGGCGTTGTCGTCACCAAGCTCGCCTCGATCGGCGGCGGCGTCCTGAGCTTCGTCGTCTCGGTCATGCTCTCCGGGCTGTTCCTGACGCGCTCGGCACGTCTCGCCTCAGCCGTTCAGGTGCTTGCAAACCGGGTCGCCGGCGAAAAGGGTGTGGGATTTGCCCGGCTGGCCGGGAATACCGTGCGCAACGTCTCGCGCGGCGTCATCGGCGTTGCCTTCCTGCAGACCCTGTTATGCGGCCTCTGCTTCGTGATCTTCGGCGTTCCCGCCCGCGGCGCGCTCACCTTCCTGGTCTTCATGTTCTGCGTCATGCAGATCGGGCCGGGACTGGTGATCCTGCCATTGATCATCTGGGCTTGGTTTTCCTGGCCGGCGGGGCTGGCGCTCGTTTTCACCTGCGTGGCGGTGCCGATCACCCTCGTCGATAATGTGCTGAAGCCGATCCTGATGTCGCGCGGTCTCTCGACGCCGATGCCCGTCATCCTGATCGGCGTCATCGGCGGCACGCTCTCGCATGGTCTTCTGGGGTTGTTCCTCGGACCGGTCATCCTCAGCGTCTTCTATGAGCTGCTGCGCGCCTGGGCCTGGCCACCGGCCGAGCCGGAGAATGCGGCCACGGATCCGGTCGTCGGCCTGCATGGGCAGCTGGAGCGGAACCTCTAGGTTCAGCGCTCGGTACAGTAGACGACGATCTCCTGCTCGATTTCGCGGCATATCTGCTCGTATTCGGTCACGAGCTTCTCTTCCCTTGGCCACTGATTGCGGAAGCGGTCGAGCGCATCGACAGCCAGATCGTAGGCTTCGAACATCTCCCCGAGCGCCTCGCTGCTGACACCCGCCAAGAGATGACGGATGTCGGGCAGTCGTAGCATCAGTTTTCTGCGGCCGCGTTCTCGGCTCATGGATCAGCTCCGCGTTCAACGCACTCCCCGTGCATCTAATACGAAGCCAACAAGGCATCAGATCGTTCCCCGCGATCACAAAAATGTATCAATCCGGGACCGAAGAGGTCAAAGACATATCCCTATTCGGGCAAAGCCGTCTGCTGGAAGAATGTCACGGTTGCAATATCCGGCGGCCCGAACCAGGTGGTGAAGAGCGCCGGGAAATCCTGTGCGGCATAGGTCTGGCTCAGCGCCCGGTCGACGGCAGCGCGGAAATCTTCGTCACCCCGCGCCAGCTCGAGGCCGAGCGGTTCGAAGGTGAAATAGCGCTGGATGACGATCAGGTTGCCTGAATTGTCGCTGCGGGCCGCCGCATCCATCAGGAGCGGCATATCGCCGAAGAGGACAGCCGAGCTTCCGTCCAGCACGCGCGTGATCCCCTCCTGATAGTTGGCGACCGCTGTCGCCGTCGCCGCGAGCTGGAAGGTCTTGATCCTCTCCGAAAGCCAGCTCTCGCTGGTGCTTCCGGCAATCGAGGAGAAGGTCTTATGCTCGAGGATCGTTCGCGCAGGAGATCCGCGCCAGACCGGCCGGTCGGAGGGCTGTCCATATTGCAGCACCTCGCGCAGCGCCAATGGCGAACTGGCGCTGAGCAGCGCGCCCGTGCCGCTCGGGAAGATCGGCAGTGAAAAGGAAACCACCTGCCGCCGCGTCAGCGTCACCGGCTCGGCGCCGCAGACGATATCGGCAGCACCGCTCTGGATCGCCTGCGTCTTCGCGTCGCCGGCAAGCGAGACCCATTCGACGTCGAGCTTCTCAAGCTGCAGCTGCGTCTTCAGGCTGTCGGCGATCTTGTTGCAGAGGGCCACGGCATAGCCATCCGGCTTCCCCTGCCCGCCGTCGAAGGAGAATGGCCTGGCATCCGGATCGTAGCCGAGCTTGAGCGCGCCGCTCGACTTGACGCGGTCGAGCGTCTGGGCCGAAGCCGGAGCGGCAATCGCCAGCGCGGCGGCAGCCGCTGCCAAGGAGATGGCGGCAAGCGCCCAACGGGGATTCTGTCCTGACATGTCTGGTCCTCCCGCTATTGGCCGGCCGGGACGCGGTTCGCGCCGGTGGCGAAACGCGGGGCAATCAGGCCGTAGATGATGAAGCCGATACCTGTGACGATCATACCGCCGAGCACCGCATCCTTGCCGGAGGCGTAGATCGCAAAGACGCTATAGGCCATGCCGATGATCACAACCGTCGCATTCAGCCGGAATTTCGACTGCGGCACGCCCGCAGCCTTCATCATCACGAACAGGGCCGAAAGCGAAATGATGTAGGGCAGCACATTGGTGACCACCGCGAGATTGACGAGCGCCGAGAACTGCTCGCTCAGCGTCGGCGATATGGTCATCAAGGCAAGGCCGGTTTGAACGATACCAAGGACGATCATTCCGGGGACCGGAGCGCCCATCTCGTTGACTCGCTTGAAGATCGACGGAAACATCCGCTCTTCGGCCGCCGTGCGCGCCGTCTGCGCGATCGTGAACTGCCAGCCGAGCAGCGATCCGAGGCAGGCGAGTACCGCAAGCGCCATGATGATCGAGCCGATCGTCGGGTTGAACATCGTGGCATAGGCGAGCGCGAACGGACCGGTCGAGCTTGCGAGATCCGCATTCGGAACGATGCCCTGGATGACCGTCGTCGACAGGATGTAGATGACGGCGGCCCCGAGCGTGCCGAACATGCAGGCGAGCGGCACGTCCCGTTTGGGATTTTCGACGGCATCCGAGTTCTGCGCGGCCGATTCCATGCCGAGGAAGGCCCAGAGTGTGAGCGAAATGCTCGATCCCATACCCTGCGCGATGCTCAATCCCTTCGGGTTCCAGGCGGCGGCGAAGGTGCTCGAGCTGAACCACAGCCAGCCGATGATCGACAACAGCCCGACCGGAATGATGACGCCCCAGACCGTGACCGAGCCGATGCGCCCGGTGATGCGCGGCCCGCCGAAATTCGCGGCCGTTGTCAGCCACAGAAGCACGATCAGCGCCAGGCAGGTCATGACGGGCGTCGAGGTCAGCACCGGGAAGAAGCCGGCGAGATAGCCGACCGCTGAGATGCCGATCGCGACATTGCCGACGGCAAGCGACAGGAAGTACAGGAAGAAGACCATGAAATAGCCGTCCTTCCCGTAGGCATCCTCCGCGTAGGCGGACATGCCGCCCGGCCGCTGGTTGAACAGCCCCGCCTGCGCGAAGCCATAGGCGATCGCCATCGAGCCGACCGCCGTTACCAGCCAGGAAAGCAGAGAGATCGCGCCGACCTGCGCCATGTTGGCCGGCAGCATGATGATGCCGGATCCCATCATGTTGACGGCAACGATGAAGGACAGCTGCACCAGATTCATCTTCTTCTTGGCCGTCGTTTCGGCTGCAAGATGCATTGTGTTGTCGGTCATGATGACATCCTCCCGTCTCCGCTACTCGCGCACGACATAGGTGTAGAACTTGATCCGCCCGTCGACCCGCTCCTGGAACACGCCCTGGACCTCGTAGTTGAAGCCGGGAAAGCGGTTGAAGGATTCCTCGAAGGCCAGGAAATAGTCGCGCATCGGGCGCGCCCGCTCGTCCCAGCGCTCGCCCGGCACGATGACGCCGATACCCGGCGGATAGATCAGCGCCAGCGTCGCCGAGATGCGCCCGGCCGCCTCTGTCAGCGGCACATAATCGACATTGTTGGCGACAAGCGCCTCATAGGCGAGCTTCGGCGGAAGTGCCGGCTCCGGAAAGCTCTCGGAGCGGAAGCAGAGCCGCTGCAATTGCTTGACCCCGGCCTGACGATAGAAGGAGTGCATCTCCTTGCAGACCTGGCGGACACTGTAGCCCTTGTAGCGCTCGCGATTGGCAGCAAATACCGTCGGCAGCACTTCCTGCAGCGGCGCATCGCGGTCCCAGAGGTTCTTGAACTTCACCAGCTTGGCGATCAGCGTGTTCAGCTTGCTCTCGTCCTCCGCCGGCGTCATCAGGAAGAGCAGGCTGTTCAGATCGCATTTTTCCGCCACCACCCGCTGTTCGCGCAGGTAGTTGGCAACGACGGTCGCCGGGATGCCGAAGTCGCGATATTCACCGGTCTTGCGATCGATCCCCGGGGTGAGCAGCGCCAGCTTGTTGGGATCGACCATCGTATAGCCGGGCGCATAGCCGGAATAGCCATGCCATTTCGCCTCCGGATCGAAGCGCCAGCATTGCTGTTCGCGCTTCAGCACATCGGTCGGGATATCCTCCCATAGCGTTTCCGCGAGGTCGCTGGTGTGCTTCGAGCCCGATATCGACACCTTGTCCGGTACGAAGGGATCGAAGAACCATTGCTCCTCGGCGTCGCCGGCCTTCGTCTCGTAGTGGTGCACGAAGCCGCGCAGCTTCTTGCGGGCCTCGATACCGAGTTCGATGCAGCGGTCCCACAGCATTTCGCCAGCCTTGCCCTCATGCACCTTGGCATTGACGTCGAGCGAGGCGAAGAGCGGATAGAAGGGTGAAGTCGAGACATTCATCAGCAGGGATTCGTTGAACCGCTTGTGTTCGACGAACCGGCGCTGGCCGCTGATATGTTCGTCCCGCTTGTGGATCTGCGAGGCCTGCGAAAAGCCCGCTCCCTGCTTGTGCACCGACTGGGTCGAGAACAGGCCGGGCATGTCGGGCCGAAGGTCTGTCAGCCGCATCGGGCTATGTCCCTCGAACAGCGGATGGAAGGCGTTGTAGCCGATCCAGGCCTCGTCCCAGAGAACGTAATCGCAGAGATGGCCGATCTTCTCCATCACCTGGCGCACGTTGTAGATCGTGCCGTCATAGGTGCAGAGCTGGATGCAGGCGAGCCGGAACGGCCGGTCGGCGCGGGCGCGGCTCTTGTCCTGCACCAGCGGATGCGCCTCGATCCGCTGCCGCAGAGCGCCCTCGTCCCAGGCCTCCCAGTCGACGGCGCCGATCATGCCGAAGGAATTGCGGGCCGTCGGCAGATAGACAGGAATGGCGCCGGCCTGCACCAGCGCGCCCTGATGCAGCGACTTGTGATTGTTGCGGTCGAACAGCACGAGATCGCCCGGCCGCAGCACGGCATTGGCGACGACCTTGTTGGAGGTGCTGGTTCCGTTCAGGATGAAATAGGTGCGGTCGGCGCCGAAGATGCGGGCCGCCTGCTTCTGTGCTTCTGCCGCGGGTCCCTCATGGATCAGGAGATCGCCGAGATCGACATCGGCATTGCAGAGATCGTTGCGAAAGATGCTTTCGCCAAAATATTTGAAGAACAGCTGCCCGGCCGGTGATTTCCGGTAGAACTGCCCGCCCTGATGGCCGGGGCAATCGAAGGCGATATTCGCCTCGCCGTCATAGGCCATCATGCCGCCGAAGAATGGCGGCAGCAGCGACTTGCCGTAATTGTAGAGGCTTGAAATGACCTGCTTGGCATAGAAGGCTGGCGTCTGCTGGCCGAGATAGACGAAGCCATCGACCTCACCCGCCATCTCGACGACATCCATATCCGAGATCGTCAGCGTATCGGCCATTGCCCAGATCGGCGTGCGAAAGCCGATCTCCCTGACGGAACGCAGGAAGCGCCGTGCATCGGGCAGCCTTCCGCCTTCCACGGAGCCGACATAGGCACCCACCGAGGCATCCTCGGAAACATCGGCGGAATAGTCGTCGCGCAGCTCCACCTCGAAATTCTCGGCCGCTATCTGCGCGACCAGCTCCTGGACCTGCGGATTGCCGCCATCGGCGACGATCACCACCTTCAGCATCTTGTGAAAGGGGATGGCGACGGTCGGAGATTTGACATCGCGCGGGATCATTGTTCCGGTCCTTCTGCAATGCAATCGACGAGATAGCGCCGGCCACCGTCGGCAGGCGCAAAACGCAGGCCGTGGATATCGGTCTCGAAGCCCGGAAACTTGCGGTCGAATTCGCGGGCATAGAGCAAGTAGTCCTGGATCGACTTGGTCGCCGGCGTGATGCGCTCGCCGGGCATGATCAGCGGAATGCCGGGCGGATAGGGAACGATCATCACCGCAAGCATGCGGTTCATGAGATCATCGATCTCGACGCTCTCGATCTTCCCCTTGACGAGCCGGTCATAGGCATCGGCGGGCCTCAGCGCCATATCGGGCAGCACCGTATACATCTCGCGCTGCGCCTTCGGCACGTCGTCCTTGCGATAGACCGCATGGATCTGCTCGCAGAGATCCCTGAGGCCCATCTTGCCATAGGCTTCCGGATGGGCGGCGGCGAGCGCCGGCAGCGCCCGCGTCAGCGGCGCATTGGCGTCGTAGAGATCCTTGAAATTGATGAGCTCGGTGACGAGCGTGCTCCACTTGCCCTTCGTGATCCCCATCGAGAACAGCACGAGGAAGGAATAGAGCCCGGTCTTCTCGATCTCGATCCGGCGGGACGAAAGGAACTTGGTGACGACGGCGGCCGGTATGCCGTGTTCCTGCATGGCGCCGCTGGCGGAAAGGCCGGGCGACAGGATGGTGACCTTGATCGGATCGACCATCACATGGTTTTCGGCGAGCCCCGCAAACCCGTGCCAGGCTTCGCCGGGCCTCAGCACCCATTCGGCGTGATTGTCGCTCGGCGTATGTTCGGCAACGGTCGGCTCCCAGACCTTGAACCACCAGCCTCCCGCCGTCTGCGTCCTCACCGAATGCATGGCTCGGCGAAAGCTGATCGCCTCGTCGATCGTCTCCTGCACCAGCGCCCGGCCCGCCGGCTGCTCCATCATCGCGGCGGCGACGTCGCAGGAGGCGACGATGCCATATTGCGGCGAGGTCGAGGTGTGCATCATGAAGGCTTCGTTGAAGCGCGTCACGTCGAGACGCTTGCTCTCGGCATGCTGGATATGGATCATCGAGGCCTGCGAGAGCGCCGCCAGCAGCTTGTGGGTCGAGTGCGTGGCAAAAGTGATGGCGCTCTTCGAGCGGGCCGGCTGCGTCGACGAGATGCCGTGGAAGCCGTCGTAGAACTCGTGGAAATTCGCATAGGCATACCAGGCCTCGTCGAAATGCAGCACCTCAACCGCATCCCCGAGCGACTCCTTGATGGCATCGACGTTGTAGCAGAGCCCGTCATAGGTCGAGTTGGTGATCACCATCAGCCGCACCTTGCCGCTCGTCTGACCGGCGAAGGGGCTGGCCGCGATCTTGCGGGCGATGGCTTCGGGGGTGAACTGATCCTTGGAAATCGGCCCGATGATGCCGAGGCCGTTGCGCGACGGTGTCAGATAGATCGGCGTCGCGCCGGTCATGATCAGCGAATGCAGGATCGACTTGTGGCAGTTGCGGTCGCAGAGCACGAGATCGCCGCGGCCGACCATGCCATGCCAGACGATCTTGTTCGCCGTCGATGTGCCGCCGACCACGAAGAGCGTTTCGTCAGTGCCGAAGATGCGTGCCGCATTCCGCTCGCCCTCGGCGATCGGCCCGACATGATCGAGCAGCGAGCCGACACTGCCGACCGACACCGAAATATCGGATCTCAGCGTGTTCTCGCCGAAGAAGGAGTAGAAGAGCTGCCCGACCGGGCTCTTGCGGAAGGCGACGCCGCCGCCGTGACCGGGCGTATGCCAGGAATAGGCGCCCTCGAGCGTGTATTCCATCAGCGCCTTGAACATCGGCGGCGGCAGCCGGTCGAGATAGGTGCGTGCCGCCTGCACGATGGCGCGGGCCATGAACTCCGCGGAATCCTCGAAAAGCCGCATGAAGGCATTGGCGTGCCTGAGCACCGCGGTCGGAACGTCCTCGGCCGTCGTGTCGTCGCCGAACAGGAAGATCGGCAGCCGGTCGTTCTTCTGGCGCTTGGCGCTCAGAACCTCCTCCAGCACCCGCCAGCGCGTCGTCCGGTCCTCGGCGCCATCAACGGAGACGAGCCAGCAGGATTCGGTATTGAACACATGCACGAGGCGGCGGGCATCGTCGTAGGAAATGCCCGAGACGATGCGGAACCCCTCCCGCTCGATCGCCGCTGCGAGATCGCGCATGCCGCGCCCGGCCGCGCTCTTGCCGTCAAAGTCCTCGTCGATAACGGCTACCGGAAATGCCTGTTGGAATTCCATGCGCCCCTCCAAAGCCTGGACGGCTGAGCTATTTCGCCATGGGAGGAGATCGTACACACCGGGGGGATGAGCGTCGTTGATTGCAATCAAGACGCGACCGAAAGAGGCCGGTGGCTCTATTCGGCCCATTCCGTATCGGCGGTAAAGGCAATCGTCAGCCAGCGGTTGGCGCTTTCATCGCCGATCGCATCGCCGATCTCGTCGCGCAGCGCATCCCACTGCTCGATCGTCCTCGCCGGCAGGCCTTCGGGCACGATGAAATAGAGCTCGATCTGCGTCGCCCGGCCGACGCGCGCGACATAGGCGCGATGGGAAAGGAAGCCGAGCCGCTGCACGATCTCGGAAGCCACCCGATCGACATGGTCTTTCAAGTCGACCGGAGCGATCAGCAGGATTTCGGTCAGCGCCCGCCGGACCGTGCCGATCGGAAGCGGGATCATGACGAGGCAGACGAGTGCGAGCACGGCCGGATCCAGATAGGCGGCAATCCAGGCAATCGACGTCGCCTGCACCGCCATGCCGGCGAGGAACGCAATCAAGAGCGCAAGAGCAATACCGCCCGACATGATCCAGGCCTTGATGTCGAGCGAAACGAAATCGGATTTGATGCGCCGGTTTAGCCTGATGCCTGAGAAAGCCATGATGGCACAGACGACCACCGTCGAGGCTGAATAGAAGACCGCCATGCCGAAATGCAGCTCGTGTCCACCATTCAGGATGCTGATGATGGCGCTGATCAGCGCGTAGACACCGACCGTCATCAGCAGGCAGCCGTTCAGCATCAGCACGATCGGCTCCAGATGCCAGAAACCCATGGTGAAGCGGTTGCGGATACGGCCGGAGCGGGCGTCGCTCTTGGTCGAGTCGATGATCAGGCTCGAGACCCAGAGCGCCAGTCCGGTCATCGCCGCGTCGGCCAGCGAATAGACGCCATCGAAGGCGATCGAGAACGATCCCGAGAGAATGCCGAAGACCACGCCGAGCGTGGCGACGACGACGGTGGCCGCGATCGAAATTCTGAGAAAACCCTGTTCGCCCATCCTCTTCCGCCCTCCGGACCAGATCACTCTTGCGCTTACTATAGAGGCTAGCCCGCCAGCGGCGACTACGCATTGATCCGAATTGCGGGCGCCAATTTTTGCAACGACAATCGCGCCTCGAAGGCAAAACCCCTTGGGCCATCGGCTCAAGCGGAGCTCGGGAGGGACGGCATGACCAGCTCATCTGACGGTAAAAGCCTCGGACTCGCCGCCTGCACCGCGATCGTCGTCGGCAACATGGTGGGCTCCGGCTTCTACCTCTCGCCGGCCGCGGTCGCCCCCTATGGCAATCTCGCCATCCTCGTCTGGATCATCATGGGCGCTGGCGCCATCTGCCTCGGCCTGACGTTTGCGCGCCTGGCGAGCCTCGTTCCGGCGGTTGGCGGACCCTACGCCTATACGAGGCTCGCCTATGGCGACTTCGCCGGTTTCCTGATCGCCTGGGGCTACTGGATCTCCATCTGGACGTCGTTGCCGGTCATCGCCATTGCCTTTACCGGCGTCATCATCGATCTCTTCCCGGCGCTCGGCAATCGCGTGACGGGGACGATCCTGACGCTCGGGGTGATCTGGACGATCGTGCTCGTCAATCTGCGCGGCGTTCACGCCGCCGGGCTCTTCGCCCAGGTGACGACCTATGCCAAGCTGCTGCCCTTCGGCGCCGTCGCCATCATCGGCCTCCTCTTCATCGACACCTCGCATTTCGCCGACTTCAATCCGAGCGGCCAACCACTGCTGCAGTCGATCGCGACGCTCGCGCCGCTGACGATGTTTGCCTATCTCGGCCTGGAATCGGCGACCGTTCCTGCCGGCGACGTCCAGAATGCCGAGCGGACCATTCCGCGCTCGACCGTGCTCGGCATTTCCATCGCCGCCATTCTCTATGTGCTCGGTACCATCGTGGTGATGGGGCTGGTGCCGCGCGAACAGCTCATCCACTCCGTCGCGCCGTTCTCGCAGGCAGCCGGCATCATGTGGGGGCGTCCGGGCGAACTGGCGATCTCGCTTGCGGTCCTGCTCTCGTCGATCGGGGCGCTGAACGGCTGGACGCTGCTAATGGGTCAGGTCCCGATGGCCGCCGCCCGCGATGGCCTGTTCCCGCCGCTCTTCTCGCGGCTCTCCTCCCGTGGCGTTCCGGCCTGGGGCATGATGGTCTCGGCCTCCCTGGCGACGATCCTGGTGCTGGTCCAGGCGATCGGTTCGGAGGGCTTTGCGGCTGCCTACAAGCTGATGGTCGGCTTGAGCACCATGGCCGCCGTCGTTCCCTATGCCTTCTGCGCTCTTGCCGGCAGCCTCGTTGCCGGGGCGACACAGGGGAGGATGCCGCGTGTCACGGTGATCGAGCTCATCGCCTTCATCTTCGCGATCTTCACGCTCTATGGCTCGGGCGCCGAGCCGGTGCTCTACGGCCTCGTCCTCTTGATGCTCGGCATCCCCGTCTATGTCTGGCAACGGCGCAATGGCCGCGAAACCGTCAGCCAAACGAAAACGGCGCCAGGTGCAGCAACGCACCCCGCCGTTTCCGGATAGTCTCTCGCTGACGCTATCAGCCGTGCCAGGTCAGACCGGCAAAGCCCGTATTGATGATCGTTCCGCGATCGCCGCGCACCATCCCGGCGATATCAGCCAGCGATCCGATGGCGGCCGTTTTGCCGCTGGTGCGGGCAAAGTGACTGGCGGCCTCCACCTTCGGCCCCATGGAACCGGCAGGGAAGGAAAACTGCTCGAGATCATCGGGGCGCACCCGGTGGATCGCCTTCTGCGAGGGCTTGCCCCAATCGATACAGACGGCTTCGGCATCGGTTGCCATGACCAGGAGATCGGCGCGCAGCTCGCGCGCCAGAAGCTCGGAGCAGAGATCCTTGTCGATGACGGCCTCGACGCCGATCAGTTTGCGATCGGCGCCCTTCTCGTACATCGTCGGAATACCGCCGCCTCCGGCGCAGATGACGATCGTGCGTTGCTCCAGAAGCCAGCGGATCGGCCGGATCTCGAAGATGCGCTTCGGCGCCGGCGAGGCGACGACCCGTCGCCATTTGTCGCCATCCTGCTTGAAGACCCAGCCCTTCTCCCCGCGGATACGATCCGCCTCGCCCTTGTCATAGACCGGCCCCACGAATTTTGTCGGGTTCTGGAAGCCGGGATCGCCAGCATCCACCTCGACCATCGTCAGCAGCGTTGCAAGCGGCTGCTCGAAGGGAAGGAGGTTGCCGAGCTCCTGCTCCAGCATATAGCCGATCATACCCTCGGTCTCGGCGCCGAGAACGTCGAGCGGATAGGCTTCCTCCGGCTTGTAAGCCGCCCCCTGCAGGGCGAGCAGCCCCACCTGCGGGCCATTCCCGTGAGTGATCACCACCTCATGTTCGGCGGCGAGCGGCGCGATGGCCTGAGCCGCGACGCGGGCGTTGCGCCGCTGGGTGTCCGCGGTCATGGCTTCCCCGCGCCGGAGAAGCGCATTGCCACCGAGTGCTATGACGACACGCATGCTCAATCCCCCAGGGTCGCGACGAGCAGGGCCTTGATCGTGTGCAGGCGGTTCTCCGCCTGCTCGAAGGCAACGTTCGCCTCGGACTCGAAGACATCGTTGGTGACTTCAACCCCGTTGGTCATGCCGTAATCCTCGGCGATCTGCTTGCCGAGCGTGGTTTCGGTATCATGGAATGCCGGCAGGCAATGCATGAACTTGGTCTGCGAATTGCCGGACGCCTTCATCAGATCGGTATTGACCTGATAGGGCGTCAACAGCTTGATGCGTTCGCGCCAGACCTCCTTCGGCTCACCCATCGATACCCAGACGTCGGTATGGATGAAATCCACGCCTTTGACGGCCTCCTTGGGATCCTCGGTGACCAGCAGCTTGGCGCCCGAGGCCTGCTGAAGATCCTTGGCGATCTTCATATATTCCTCCGACGGCCACAGCGACCTCGGCCCGCAGATGCGTACATCCATGCCGAGCAGGCAGCCGACGATCAGCAGCGAATGCCCCATATTCGAGCGGGTATCGCCCACATAGGCATATTTGATATCGGCGATCGGCTTGTCGCTATGTTCACGCATGGTCATGACGTCCGCGAGCATCTGCGTCGGATGATACTCGTCCGTCAGTCCGTTGTAGACGGGCACGCCGGCATAGCGTGCCAGCGTCTCGACACCGCGCTGCGCCGCGCCGCGATATTCGATCGCGTCATACATGCGGCCGAGAACACGCGCCGTATCCTTGAAGGATTCCTTGTGGCCGATCTGCGAGCCGGACGGGTCGAGATAGGTGACGTTCGCACCCTGATCGGAGCAGGCCACCTCGAAGGCGCATCGCGTCCGCGTCGAGGTCTTCTCGAAGATCAGGCAGATCTCCTTGCCCTTCAGATGCTGCTGCTCGGTCCGGGCATATTTCGCCCGCTTCAGATCCCGGGCGAGATCGAGGAGATAGCGGAATTCCCGCGAGGTATAATCCTGCACGGTCAGAAGCGAACGATTACGCAGATTGAAGCTCATGGTCTTGCTCCGTCGGTCTGTTCGTGGATGAAGAGGGTCATTAGGCCGGGTCACGCCAGATCGGGCATGTCATGCAATGCCCGCCGCCGCGCCCGCGCCCGAGTTCGGCGCCGCGAATGGTGATGACCTCGACACCGGCCTTACGCAGAAGCGTGTTGGTGTAGGTGTTGCGGTCATAGGCGACGACGACGCCGGGCTCGAGGGCGACGACATTGTTGCCGTCGTCCCATTGCTCGCGCTCGGCCTGATAGGAATTGCCACCCGTCTCGACGACGCGCAGCTTCGGCACCTCAAGCACCTCGGCGACAACATCGAGCATCGGCCGGTTTTCGGGGCGGATCTCGAAAGTGCCGTCGTCGCCCTTCGGATACATGCTGTAGCAGCGGATCTGATCGACGACCTCGGCAAACAGCGTGACGACATCGCGGTCGCAGAAGCTGAAGACCGTATCGAGATGCATCGCCGCCCGGCTTTTCGGCATCAGGCAGCCGATGACGCGCTTGGCGGCCTTGCTGCGAAACAGCGCCTGGGCCACCTGGCCGACGGCCTGATAGGTGGTGCGCTCACCCATGCCGATCAGCACGGTGCCATGGCCGATCGGCATGACATCGCCGCCTTCGAGCGAGGCATTGGCAAACTGATCGTCCGAATCCCCCCACCAGATCTGGAAATTGGCACCCTTGAAGAAGGGGTGGAACTTGTAGATCACCCGCTGCAGCAGGGTCTCGGCGCGGCGTGCCGGCCAGAACATCGGATTGCAGGTGACGCCGCCATAGATCCAGCAGGAGGGGTCGCGCTGGAACAGCGTGTTCGGGATCGGCGGGATGACGAAGTCGCTCGCCGGCAATGCACTGAGCATCAGGGCCTTCGCCTTCACATCGGGAAGATCGGAGATCGCGATGCCGCCGATCATGACGGCGGCGAGCTGGGCGGCCGGCATTTCGTCCAGCCAGGGCCGCATCGCCTCGGCGACCTGCGAACCGATGACATTCGGCGTGATGCGACGGTCCAGCACGAAGGCGCGGGCCTGCTCGTTGGCAAGCGTCTGCGCGAGCAGGTCATGGAGTTCGAGAACCTCGACGCCGCGCTCCTGCATCTTCAGGACCATGTCATAGTGGTCCTTCTGAGCCTCGTGCACCCAGAGCACGTCGTCGAAGAGCAGGTCATGGCAATTTGCCGGCGTCAGCCGTTGATGTGCGAGCGATGGTCTGCAGACCATGACGGTCCTGAGCTTTCCCACCTCAGAATGAACACCGAAACCACGCATGCGGGTCCTCCTTCCAGCCATCGGGATGGCGGCCGCGCCGCCGGTTTCTTGCCGTCAGTCTATTTTTGCCGGGCACCACGGTCATTGATCGCAGACAAGCCAGACCGGCTTTTGCTGACCCTGAAAGCGCTCAGTGCAGTTCGGACGTGTCGGCGCGGCGAAGCTGCCAGGTGCGCCAGTGCGTCGGGTGGACATCGAGAATCTCGCCCGTCAGCGCATTCGCCCAGCCGCCGGGCAGCCGCTGGCAGGGAAAGACCAGAGCGTGAATGCCGTCATCATCGAGGACGGCAAGCTCGATATCTTCTTCGAACGGAGCTTCGACGACCAACCGCCACATCACCGACCCTCCCGACGATGTATGCGCGTCGACCGGACGGAGGCCGTTGTTTCCGCCTACCCCGTTGCCGGACGGCAATCGCTCAATCGATGTAGAAAACCATGTTGCCGTTACGGGCACGCCATGCCCAGAGAATCTGGCTGGGCGACACCTTCTTCGCCTTCAGCTGCTCGACGAGCCACTTGTTGGACCGGATCGCCGAGCGGATCTGCGCCACCTGCTCCGCGCTTCCCGGCGACGGATGGTGGCCTGTCTCCTCCTGCATGCGATAGCTGACGACGGTGAAGCGCTTGTTGTGAAAAGTCTTGATCGACGCCGGCAGATTGTCTCCCCAGTTCATCCGCCGGTATTCCTTGCGGGTCTGTGTCGAGGTCTGCTGCGCAGCGGCGGGCACGACGATCGACGCCGCACTCAAAATGGCGATAGCAAGGGCAAACTTCCCATGTTCCTGCTCCTCAGGTGGCGTGAACCCATGCAGCTCAGAGTAACGGAGCAAAGGCGCAAAGGCATTGAGCCGGATCAATGGTTGAGAGGCTGAACGAGGGCCGCTTTCATGGCTGAAAGGCCCGCAGGGTAAGACCAATAGAGGCTACGCGATGCTACATCTATCCGTCAGAGAAGAAGAGTAGTCTCGCGTCATCGTTGAATGGGAGAGCCGCCGGGACACCTGTCCCAAATCGTAGGGCGAGGGGAATATCATGGCTACCAGCACGAAGGCATTGGACATTGCCGATCGCGGGTCCGTCGCCCCTCACCTATCGAGGAAGCCTCTGTTTGCGGAGACGCTCGCCCAGAAGCAGATGGACCGCCCGCCCCCTGGCGGCCCGTCTGCGGACTGGCTGCGAAATCTCTACGGCCATGTTCCCGACGCCGTCTTCGTCATCACATCCTGCCATCGGATCTCAGCCTGCAATGGCGCCGCAATCGCCCTGCTCGGTTACCAGGAAGAGGAACTGATCGGCCAGAAGATCGACTTCGTCTGGTCGTCGACGCCGGGCGTCCGGCTCAAGGCCCGCTGGGCAAGCCAGGGCGCCATGCGCGCCGGTATCGCAAGCACTAAAGACGGCGCTCAGTTTCCCGCCGCCTTGACGATCGTTCGCGAACAGGGCTTTGCAGCCGCAATCCTCGAGGACTTCCGTACCGAGCATGAGACGTTGCAGCAGGTTCGCGAGCTTCAGAGCGAAATGGCGCGCCTCGCGCGAACGGTTGCGCTCGGCGACATGACGCCGGCGCTTGCCCATGAGCTCTCGCAGCCGCTCTCCTCGATCCTCGCCTATTCGCAGGGTTGCGGGCATCTGGTGAGCGACGACGGCTGCGAATTCGCGGCACTCAGGGAAGCCTTGTCCGAAATCACCCAGCATGCGCTCTGGGCCGGGACGATCGTGCAAAGCATCCGCGAATTCGCTGGCCGCGGCGCCGGCGAGAAGCGGTTGGAATCGATGCATGCGCTGATCCGCGAAGCCGCAGCACTTGCCCTTAGCGGCCTGGCGCGGAAGGATCTCCGGATCGATTTCCAGCTCGATGCAAAGAGTGACGCCGTCATTGCCGATCGCGTGCAGATCACCCAGGTGCTGACCAACCTGTTGCGCAATGCCGCGGAAGCCGCCGACGGGGTTCAGGAGCCCGAGATTACTGTGACGACACGGAGCGCCGATCGCACGCGTCTCGTCGTCGAGGTCTGCGACAACGGCTGCGGGATTGCCGCCGAAATCGAAACAACACTGTTTCATCCTTTCGTGAGCAGCAAGCCGCGCGGCCTCGGCATGGGGCTGGCGCTCTCCAAGCGGATTATCGAGGCCCATGGCGGGCGCATTACGGCCCGACGGGGATTGCAGGGCGGCTCGGTACTTTCCTTCTCGCTACCCATCGTGGAGATCGGCCAGAATGGCAAACGACCTTACGATCCATCTCGTCGATGACGAGGAGGCACTCAGGCGGTCCCTGACCTTCATGCTTGTTTCCGCCGGCTTTGCGGTACGTACGCATAGTTGCGCGCGTGCCTTTCTCGATCTGCTGCCCCTCTCCGGAAGAAGCTGCCTGGTGACGGATCTGCGCATGCCCGGTATGGATGGCATCGAGCTGATCGGCCAACTGCATCAGTTCCGCATGGACATCCCCACAATCGTCATCACCGGGCAGGGCGACATTGCAGCCGCCGTTCAGGCAATGAAGGCGGGCGCTGTCGACTTCCTCGAAAAGCCGGTGAAGGAAGAGGCGCTGATAGCAGCCATTCATGCGGCGACTGGACAGGCACGTCCAAGCCGCGCAACGCAGGGACCCGACAGCGTCACCGCCAGGCTGGCGCAATTGACCACCCGCGAGCATCAGGTTCTCGTCGGCGTGCTCGATGGCCTGCAGAACAAGATGATTGCCTATCATCTCGGCATCAGCGCCCGCACGGTCGAGGTCCATCGCGCCAACGTCATGGCCAAGATGGGCGCGCGCAATCTGGCAGAACTGATGCGCATGGTCATCGCGACCGGCGTGGCCGCCTATCCCCTCGAAGGCCGCAAGGCGACGCCAGCCAACGGCTGGCCGAACTAGCGCAAGCAACTCCGAAAGCAAATCTTGCAACCAACGGCATGTGCGATATGATGCCTTAGACAATGCTTAAGTAATTGCATGATCTTGTGTTGTAGGGGCGATCATGACGAGTGCAAGAGCGACTGCCTTTAGCCGTCTTGGGCCGACGGCTGACGAAATCTGCGAGCAGGTCGAACGAATTCTCGCCAGCGAGGAGTTCCACGCGGCCAAGCGCGGGCGAAGCTTTCTCGAATTCGTCGTCAACGAAACGCTGGCCGGACGGTCGGAGTTTCTCAAGGCCTTTACAATCGCCAATGTGGTCTTCGGCCGGGAAGCCTCGTTCGACCCGCAGAACGATCCCGTCGTGCGCATCGAGGCCGGCCGGATCCGCAAGGCGCTCGAGCGCTACTATCTCGTGGCAGGACGCTCGGACAGCGTGATCGTCACCGTCCCCAAAGGCGGATATGTCCCCCATTTCGAATATGCCACGAGCGCTCCGGCGCCGCTGCCGGTCAAGCAGTCTGAACGGGCGCCGCCGCCTCAACACGAGAGCCGCGAGAAGCCGGTTTCCGGCAGCACGCATCCGGTAAGGCTCACCCTTCTTCATCTCGGAGCATGCGTCGCGGCGCTGCTGGTGCTCTTCGCCGCCGTGCTCGCATTTCTTCTGCCCGCACGGCCGAATGCACAGGCCGCCACCGCAAGCCCGAAGGTGATGGTCGAACTCTTCGCCGAGGCCGACCGCGACGACACGCGCTCCGATATCGCCCGTGGCCTCCGGGACGACGTCATCGGCCAGCTGGCACGGTCCCGCGGCATCGTGGTCGTGGCGGATACGCTGCGTGACGACAGTATCGCCGGTGCCGATTTCACGCTCCAGGGCAATGTCCAACTGGATGGAAACAGATTGCGCGCCGCGGTCCGGCTCGTGCGCCAACAGGATGGCGCGGTCATCTGGGCCAACAATTTCGATGCCAATCTCGGCGTCCAGAACAAGCTCGCGGTGCAGGGCCAGATCGCGCAACAGATTGCCGGCGCGATCGCTGAGCCTTTCAACGCAGAGGGCATGGCCCCGAGCGCGCAGAGAGGCGATCAGAGCACCTATGCCTGCACGCTCGCCTATTACAGCTACCGGCAAAATGTCACCGCCACCAGCCACAGCGTTGCACGCAACTGCCTGCAGAATGCAACCCAGCGCTACCAGGACAATGCCACGTCCTGGGCCCAGCTATCGATGATCTATCTCGACGAGATCAGGCTTCGCTACAAGCTCGGCACCCCGGCCTCGCCGGATGCCTTGCGGATGGCGAGCAACGCGGTGAACCGCGCTGCCGTGCTGGCGCCGTCAAGCCCGCGTACGCTGCAGGCGCTGATGATGGTGAGCTTTTTCCGCGGGGATGTCGACAGGGCGCTGCAAGCCGGAACCGCAGCCTATGCGGCAAACCCTGACGATGTCGAAGTCGCCGGCGAATATGGCATCCGCTTGGCGATGTCCGGCAAGTGGCAGACCGGCTGCGAGCTGCTGTCGATCGCGCTCAACCGGGGCATCGGTTCGAAAGGCTATTACGAGGCCGGCATGGCGCTCTGCCAGCTGATGAAGGGCGATGTCGCCGATGCCGAGCAGTGGTCGCGCAAGTCCGATCTCGAAGCCAATCCCATGCACCATCTCGTGCTGCTCTCCATTCTCGGCGCCGCGGGAAAGACGGACGAAGCGCGGCAGGAGACCGATTGGCTTACCCTCCACGCACCGGGGCTGATGCGCAACATCGACGGTGAAATTTCGCTTCGCCTGCAGCGGCCGGAAGACCGGGAACGGTTCTTCAGCGGCCTACGCGCGGCAGGTGTCGATCCGGCAGCGATACCCTCGCAATAGCACTCACGACTGCGGGCGCAGACCGTTGAGCTTGCCGCTGCCGGAAATCTCCGTGACGATATCGGCCGCGATGTCATCCTCGATGTCGAGGATCGCCTGGCCATCGAGATTCCGGTCATATTGATTGGCCCATATCACGGCACCATTGGAAACGTTGATCAGCCGCACATGCAGCCGCAGGACCGTACCCTCGACAAGTGCGCCGCCTTGCAGGCTGAGAAGCAGCCCGCCGCCGTCCTGACCCGCGCGGCCGGGCGCAAGCACCACGATATCGGTAACCTTCGTCAGCCGGGCAATCACCTGATCGGTCAGGCCCTTCGCCAGGTCTTCGCCGCGCGCCGTGCCACCCAGCGCGTCAAAGGGCTCGACGGCGATCCGGACGCTGGCCGCCGTCGTCGATGCGGTCGAGAACGGCGAGGTCTTCGGTGGAGAGAGATAGGCCTCGAGCGGGCGGATGAGCGCCAGAACGGCCATCACGCCGAAGAATGCCGGAACGCCGATCGGCAGCAGCAACTGGCGCAAGCGGAGCGGAGGCTCGCCATCATGGCTCTGCGCCTTCGAGCTGCCCGGCAGGCTCATCATACGGTCGTCATTGCCTGAAAACTGCGGCGAATAGCTGCCCTTGGGGATGGTGACCCGGATCGGGTCCTGGCTGCCACAGACGAGATAGTAGCGCTCCAGCGCCCGGCGGATGCGCCCCGCCTCGATGCGGACCACGGGATCGCTCTGCGCATCGAAGGAGGCGTTGCGTCCGAACACCGCCTGCGCGATCGTATAGGCCTTCAGCTGGGCGCTGCGCCCTTCCAGCGTTTCCTCGACGATATATTGTAGGAAGCGCCGGCCGCGCTCGGGCGCATGGAATTCCGGGCTCGCGAGGATCCGCTCAAGCTGCGCACGGATGCCTTCGGGGTTCCCGGGTGCGCGGTCTTCCCCTCCGTCTACAGATGACATCGAGATCTCCGCCATATCTCCGTATCGCCTTCATCAAGGGGGCATGGCCTTATACACCCACCGCGCATTCCGGGCTTCCGTAGCAATACGTAAGGGGTTTCTCGAATACCGGAGCGAGCCGCCTTTCCCTATTCTGCGGGTCGAGATGGGGGTGATGCCATGCTTCATGACCAGACGATCGGAGACTATGCAGCGGGCGGGCGGCACTATCCACCTGCGCCAGCGAGAGACCAGCCGATCCGGCTGAAGCCCGACGAAACGATCTATAGCGAAGGCGAGCACGCCCGGGCGATCTATCAGGTCGAAACCGGCGCCGTCAGGATCTATCGCCTGACGCCAAGCGGCCAGCGCTACATCCTGTCCTTCTGCGGCAAGGGCGAATGGTTCGGCCTCGAAACCGGCAATGTCAGGACGGATTTCGCAGAGGCCGTGTGCGAGACGTCGATACGTCCCTTTCGCGCCAGCCAGAATACCGCCGCGCCCATCGACCTGCTGCATATCGCGCTGACCAACCTGGCCAAGGCGCAGCACAAACAGCTGGTCATCACCGAGCAGAGCGCGCTGAAGCGGGTCGCAGCCTTCGTCTTCGAAATGGCCGAGCGCCATCCGGGCGCCCGCGAATTCGACATGATGATGTCGCGCAGCGATATCGCCGACTATCTCGGCCTGACGGTAGAGACAGTCGCCCGCTGCTTCACGAAGCTCCGCGAAAAACATGTCCTTTGCCTGAACGGCAAGCTGCAACGCATCGTCCGCCTTCTGGACCGGGATGCACTCATCGCCTTGACGGTCTAGCCCGCCGTATCCAGGGCATTTGAAGAAGGGGATTACCTATGACGCCCGCATCCCGCCATCTCTTCCGCCAATCGGCCTGCACGCTGCTCGCCGGCCTTCTGGCACTCGCCGCCCTGCCGATCTCGACGGCGCGAGCGGAGGACAATCCCTTCGGAAAATTCCCCGTGCTGATCCAGTGCAAGCAGAACGACACCTACCATGCCTTCTACATATCGCGCGTCTCCAAGGACGGCGTCGCGACCTACGTCGCCTCCGAACGGATCGGCGGCACGATCACCCTTGGCGGCGAGGCCAAGGCCATCGGCAGCAACGCCGCCGGCAGCTGTGTCGGCAAGACGCTGGCGGAACTTCGCGCTGACGGTCAGGCCTTTGATCTGAAGCAATAGGCGTAGGCCGAATAACAAAAGCCCGCCAGAGGCGGGCTTTCCTGTCTTGCCATCACGCAGCCATCAGGCCGCCTTGCGCTTGGCTTGCCCCTGTTCGCCCGAGAAGCCGGACATCAAACCTTCGAGAATCGTCGCCTCATGGGCCAGCGCGTCGGTGGCGCTCAGCGACTGCTGCACCATCGTCGTGTTCTGCGCCGTCAGGCTATCGATCTGTACGATGATCGTATCGAGCTCGGCGAGCCCGGCTGCCTGCTCCCGCGCGCCTGAAATGATCGTTTCGATATGCCGGCTGATCTCGGCAACCTCAGTCGCGATATGGCCGAGCGCGTCGCCGGTCTGGTCTACCAGCGCGACACCCTGCTTCACGTGATCGCCCGAAGCGGTGATCAGCTGCTTGATCTCCTTGGCGGCGTTTGCGGAACGCTGCGCCAGTTCCCGCACCTCCTGGGCAACGACCGCAAAGCCCTTGCCAGCCTCGCCCGCACGGGCGGCCTCGACACCGGCATTAAGAGCCAGAAGGTTGGTCTGGAATGCAATTTCGTCGATCACGCCGATGATCTGACCGATTTCCTCGGAGCTCTTCTCGATGCGGTCCATGGCGCCGACGGCGCTGGTGACGATGCCCGCCGAGCGCTCGGCCGCTTCCTTGGCGTGGCTGACGAGACCACCGACCTTCTCGGCGACCGTTCCCGTCTGGCCGACGGTGCCGCGGACATGGGCAACTGCATTCGTCGCGCCCGCAATCGAGCCTGCCTGGCGCTCCGAACGCTCGGAGAGTTCGCCCGCCGCGGCGTTGAGATCCCCGGCCTCGCGGCGAACCCGCTGCGTGACCTGGCTTGCCTGGGTGATGACGGCTTCGAGATTGTTGGCCGACTGATTGAACGAGAGCCTGAGATTGTCGAGCTCTCCGGCAAAACGGCCATCGATACGGGTTCCCAGATATCCGTCCGACAGCTTTTCGAGCGCGCCTCTGAGGACGCGGATGGCGTGATACGTTTCTTCGGCGGCGATCCGCTTTTCCGCCTCGCGCTCGGCGCGCTCCGCATCGGCCAGCCGGTCGGCGGCCTGGGCGCGCTCGCGCGTCTCGCGTTCGCTGGTGCTGGCGTTGTTGGCGGCGTCGAGCGCTCCCTCGGCGGAGACGAATGCGTTGGAGATCGAGCTCGTCAGCGAGATCAGCGCCGCCGACTGAATGGCGACGATCGCCGCATGCAGCAGCACGCGGCCGAAATCGGAGGCTCCCGGGAAGACCAGCGCGGGGGCAACCAGATAGAGCAGCGTGTGGTGAACGATGGTGATGCCGCCAAAGGCGACGACAGCACGCCAATCAAGCCAGGCCGCGCAGATCGCCAGGACGGCGAAGAAATACATGTGTATGTCAGACTGGAGGATCGAGCCCTCGAAGGCATAGACGATCATCGCCACATTGACGGCGTGAGCCATGGACGTCACGAGCCGCGTCACCGGCCCGGTGCGATCCTGCAACCAGGAGACCGAAGTCATCGCCAAGACTGCAGCGCAGACGATGAAAGCCGTCCAGTCGAAACCATTGCCGCGCAGCACCGGCACCAGAATGGCAATGCCGGCGTTGATCCAGAGGAGCCCGAAAATAACGGGCGAGACACGCAGCCGGAAGGCATGAAGCGAGTTCATTCAGGTATCCTTTTGGAGGCAGCCCACGGCAAGGGCGTGATTGAGAACGAGAAAGGCACCGGCGGCGCTCAGTTTGCGAACGAAATCCGGGGCGCTCGAATGCGCAACGGCAATCCAGCCGAAACGTCCCGGCGCGACGAACGACCCGCCTGCCCTGCCGATCAGCTCGACGACCTGACCTTCGGACTGTCCGGGCTTGCCGACGACGAGCACGAATTCACCGCGCGGCGTCGCCAGGGCAAATGCCAGCAACGCCAGGAAAATCGCCCCATAGACGCAAACCGCAAGCAATCCGCGTCGGCCGAGCGAGGCATCGTGATAGCGCGCGTTCGAGAGGGTTGGCGTTGGCATCTTGGTTCGGATGATCGTATCTGATTGCTGGCCGGTGCCGCCTGCGGGGTTGCAAATGGCGGAGTGAAGGTGTGGATCGACATGGCCAATAACGCCGGCCGGACTGCTGCCGAACCACAACCATTCACGACAATTATTCTAAATAAGGTAGTATTAATTTAGCGTTTACGCTATTTGCAAGTATTGCGGGGTATCGGCCGCGGTTACATCAACAATACTATCGCTATACGTGCTTTCGGGTACATCTACTAAACCCACCGGCTGAATGCGACTATCGTCCCGCCGCCTGCCTCGCGCACTTGCACAACTCGTCCCTGGTCTGCGATCCGCCTCAATCAGCCGGCCCCGGTTGCCAATTCGTGCAAATCAGTTCACGCTAATCTTCATCCAATATTTGCGAGGACGTGACGATGATAACCTTGTCCGCAATCTCTGCAGTTTTGGCCCTCGCCGTCGTGTTGTGTTTCATGGCGATCGCCCCGATTGAAGCCGACGACCGGTAGCCGGCGCCGCCTTTGAGCGATATTTCAAGGCCGTTTGTCACCGAGGACGATCCCGACCGGCCCATCCGATGCCAGGATGCCTTGCAGCTTGCATTCCGCGAACTGGTGGACCACGCCGTCGATAGCGGCTGGAAGGAAGCCGAAGTGCTCGCCGGACTGCGGGAACTGGCCGAGCACCAATCCCTGGCGCTCACCTCCAGCGAGAGAACCGAAGCCCTGCTGCGCGCCTTGAAACAGCTGATTTAAGCCTCACAACGGCCCGAGAAGCCCTGTCACGCCGGCGTCACGCGACACATCGGACCCTTTGTGGTTGGATAATGCCAGAGAGCTAGTGATCCTCTTTTTTGTTGTGAGTGAGGAAGAGATGGCAAACAGACGCGCAAACAGCGTGCGTGTTCCAAGACCGACGTTCCGCCAGCGGCCGAAGGCCCCGGTCAAGAACGTCCCGCCGACACGCAGACCCGACAACGATAGCGAGACGGAGGTTCTCTACGACCTCCTGGATTATCTCGCCGAGGACGAGGACGCCCTGGCCGCTTGATCGCGCCGGAGGCTGGCCAGGCGTACAACCGCCTACTCTCGCTAAAGTATGAACGGTGGGCGCAGAGAGATAATAAGCCATTCACCACTGTTCGAAAGTATATCAGCACATTCTGACAAGACAGATTGATTTTTGCTGCCGGAGCCCGTTCTCTTGGAGAGCAATAGGGTGGGTGGCGTATGCAGAGATATCAGGTTCAACATCTTGAGAACGGAAGCTGGGCAGTCATCGACGCCAAGGATGGCCGCGCCATCGACGAACACGCCGGACAGCCGGCGAGAACGAGATTACAGGCGCAGGCCCTGGCCGATTTCCGCAACGGCATCAGCACCCCCGTCCATGAGCGCACGGCATCCCGCCTGCAAAAGCTGCGCCTCGCCTGGGGCATGATCACCGCAAAGCGCACCGCCTGAGCGGCGCTGCCCTCTCGGCAATTGTCTAGAATTTCTTCCTTGGAACAGGACCGGACTTACGCCGCGTCGAGATCGCCCGCCGGGCGATGGGCGACGAAGCGGTTTCGGCCGGAGGTCTTTGCGCGATACATGGCCTTGTCCGCCTCTTCGTAGAGAGAAGCCGACGTCGATCCGGGGCTCGCCCAGGCGATGCCGACGGATGCTCCGAGCATGATGCCGTCGCCGGCATCCCATTGCAGGGCGGCAACGATGCGTGCCGCGGCAGCTTCGATCTGGTGGATGGAGGCGCCGTTGTAGATGACGGCGAACTCGTCGCCGCCGACCCGCGATACCAGGTCGGCGTTCTCCGCCGCAGCACTCAGCCGGTTTGCCGTCTCGACCAGGCAGACATCGCCCGTCTGATGGCCGAGGATATCATTGACGCGTTTGAAACCGTCGAGATCGACGAGCAGCAGCGCGCAGCCTGTTTCCGACGCGCAGAGACCGCCGAGGCGTTCATGAAAGCGGAACCGGTTCGCGAGCCCGGTCAGGTGGTCGAAATCCGCGCGGCGGCGGATTTCTTCGAGCAGCATCACCTCTGCCGTTACATCCTGTTTCAGGCCCGAGACACGGACGGGACGGCCGTCCTCGCATTCGACGGTCGCGGTAATCCTGATCCAGCGGCGGTTACCCTTGCGGGTGACGATCTCCGCATCGAGCGAGAAGCCGCCTTGCTGCTCGATCGCATCGCTGCGCAGCCGCTGAAGCTCGAGGAGAGCGGCGGGAGAATACATGGCGACGATCTCGCTTCGCACGAGCGGCGTGCCGGGCTCGATGTCGAAGAGTTCGTAGACCATGTCGGTCCAGGAGAGACGCTCATCGGCGAGATTGCATTCCCATACGCCGATGCGGGCGGCCTTCGAGCAGCGGTCGAAGACCTGCTTGAGGTGATGAACGTCGTTGGCCAGTTCCAGCCTGTTGATGTTGCGATCGTCCGAGCGGCTTCCGATCTTCTTCACCAGGGACGACAGCAGCATCACATTCCTCTATCCGCAATTGTCTGGCACAGCCTGGCACAGATTCATTGACGCCCCGTTATCCCTCGGCAGCGCTCACGCGATCGTGGCTGGAACAAAATCGCCAGCCTCTCCGTTCATTTGCGATAGGTGAATGGAGTGGCAAATGAAGCCGGCAAGGAAAATTCTGACAGCATGCGCCGTGACTGCGGTCATTGCCCTGTCGGGCGCGCCTTCCGCCTTTGCTTTCAGGATTTCTCCTCCGGCAACGGCAGGCAGTTCCGACAACAACGCCGCGGTAGCGGCTTACTCCTCAGGGACAAGCAAGGCGGCGGAGCCGGAGAGCTGGCTGCTCTCTCCTGCCGAGATCGCGCATATCAAATGGTGCGCGCAGCGCTTCCCATCCTATAACCCGACCGACAACACCTATACGGGTCCGCAGGGCAAGGACGTAACCTGCCGCTCGCCAGGCTGATCACGGCCGCGGCCGGGACAGAACGAATGCGGCGCAGGCGAGCAGCGCAAGCCCGACTGCGACAGCAGGGATCGGCGACGGGTGCGATGTTACAAAGAAGATCGCATAGCCCGAGGCCATACCCAAAACAGCGAGAAGCTTCGACGAGTGCGAAATCGCGCCGCTGTCGCGCCAGTCCCTGAGCGGCGCACCGAACCGGCTGTTGATCAGCTTTGCCTCGAGCCTCGGCGAAGACCGGGCGAAGCACCAGGCAGCAATGATCAGGAAGATCGTCGTCGGCATCAGCGGCAGGAACGCGCCGATAATGCCGAGCGCCACCATCACCACGCCAAGCCCGATATAGGCGGCTTTGATAACCGGATTGCGCCGCGGCGCGGCAGTCGGACTTTGATCATCGGGCAAATTGCAGGCACTCCAGCGCACCCTCGATCCGGGTGCCGATGCCTTCGTCGGGAAATTCGGGATGATTGTAAAGGGGCGCGCCGGACGCAGCAGCCCTAAAAGGGAAAAGGCCGGGCGAATTCTCGCACCGACCTCCCATCATCGCCGTCAGCCGGTGCCAGTACATCCGTGGTCACCTGCGAAGCGATTTCATAGGCTTACTCTATGCCGATGCAGCGGCTTTGCAAGCGCTTGATGCTACCAATTTTGGACAGGCGGGAGTTGTCGGAGAATGCAGTTCCGGCGGTAGGCGCTCTCATAACAGAAAATGCTCAATAAGCGCCGGTTATTGGAGCCTGGATGTTTTCAAAAGAGTGGCTGAACGGCGATTATGAACTCGCCGACAAGCATCAAGGCCACTCCTCCCGGCCTTCGTCGGCGGTTCCCTCTGGAGGTTTTCGAACTCTCCCATTTGGGCCATCCACGGATGGCCCTATTTTTTTGCCGGCACTAGTGCAGGACGACCGGCTGCTCGGACCATTTGTGCGACAGCCTGAGATCGTCGAGCACGACGAGCAGTTTCTCGAATTCCACCATGATCGATCGGAATTCCTTGGCATCAGCCTCGACGATGCCGCGGGCCTTGGAGGACACAGCTTCGATGAGGCGCAGCATCCAGCCGCAGCGGCGGTCGGGCAGATCGCCCAGCACGTCGCGGCGGTAGTCCTCCAGATAGCGGTGGATATGCGCAACCAGCATGCGCCTGTCGGCTGGCGTCAGCGACGGCACGCTTTCGCTCGCGGCCTGGATAGCGGTAATGACCGGAATCGACATCTGCTACTCCCATGGTTGGGCCACAGATGTATTCGCCGGACCGGATAGGCACCACGGCACAAAGTCTGATGCGGGTCAATTTATCGCGGTCACGATATCCTGAGACGGCCGCTGACATTGCCGGCGCGGCCCGTCAAAAGGCTGGTAGCTGTTGTCTTCCGCGCGGTAAGACTGGTAGCGCGCCGCGCACCAGGACGCAGCCGCCTGGCTTTCGACAGCGCTGGGGCTGGCTGTCGCGGCAGTCTGCGTCACAGCCTCTCCGCTGCCAGCCTGCTCCGAATAGGGCGAGGTGCAACTGCGCATCTCGCCACTGAAAGCGCGGTAGCTATTGGTCGCGGGATCGTAGGAACGGTAGCGCTGCGAGCACCAGCTGAGGTGCTCTGCGGGCAAGGCCGGCTCCGCTGCGGCAGCCACCGCCGGCGCGGGATCCGGCTTGCGCGACGCGACGCTGATCTTCGGCGCATCGGTGACATAGCTCGAATAGACGGGTGCAACGCGCTGGTAATTCTGCTTGCCAGGATCGACGCGAACCGGGCTCGTCGTCCAAAGATCCGGCGCCGAGAGATCGGCGAGCTGATGCGTTTCCGATTCCGCCATGACGATCGAAGCCACGGATGCAGCCGCGATACAGCCGGCGACCGATGTCACGATACCGAATGTCAGTGATGCGACCGCGTTCATTTGCCAAGCTCCCGCTGTTCGACCGGAACGAATACCCTGCCCTGCTTCTCATCGCCGCGATCGACATTCGAAAGCAGAACGAGGATGCAGCCGGCCATCGCCATCAGGATGGCGACGATCGGAAGAACGGCGCTTGCCGATTTTGGTTCCCCGTAGATCATCCGTCTCTCCATAAGAAAAACCGGCGGCGCGAACGCCACCGGTTCAGGCCGTCAGGCCGTGATGATGTAGACAATCGTGTAGGCCGTCGGATCGACGATGACGATCCGTCCATCGGCCAGGATGAAGAAGCGGTAGGTCTGGTACTGCGGCACGATCTTGACGATCCGCGGCGGCAGCGGCTCCAGCCGGACCTTCTTCGGGATCGCGGTGCCGACCGAGACCGTGAAGTTCACTTCGCGAACCGGTTCGACATGCACTTCCTTGACGACCTGCCGGATTTCCGTCTGCTGCTCGACCGAGATGTTGACGTTGGTCGTCTTGTTGACGGTCGTATTGTTTTCGACATTGGTCTTGCTGTTGGTCTGCGTCTCGGTCGAGCCGGACGGCTTCGTGGCATCACCGGATTTCTGCGCATCGCTGCCGGATTTCTGGGTCTCGGATGACGTGCCACTCTCCTGCGAACCGGATTTCTGGGTTTCGGTCGATGGCTTGGAGCCGTCAGTGCCCGAGGTGCCGCTGGGCTTCATGCCGCCACCCTGCGCGGCACCATTGCCTGAAGCGTCCGGCTTCGTCTCACTGCCGGATTGGGCCGGCGCCGTGCCGCCTTCTGTCGAGGTGCCGGGCTGAACCTGCGCCTTGCCGCCAGCACCGTCAGTCGATGTGGAACCATCCGATCCCGCGGCCGGCTGCTGTGTCTGCTCGCCGCCGGTTGCTGCACCGGCACCGGGCTGCGAGCCCTGAGCACCGCCACTGGCATCCGGCTGCTGCTGAGTGGCGCCACCGGACTGATCGGTCTGGGCTGCACCCTTCTTTTTGATGATCGGGGCATCCTGGGCCGAGGCGGACATGATGCCGACGGGCGATACACCGATCGACAGGGCCGTCATCAGGACGGCAAGGGTCTTGGTTTTCATGACAATCTCTCTGAGTTCGGTCCGCACGAGGCCGTGGCCTCACGATGTGCGGCTGGATTTCATTTCGTGTTGAGGAATGGAGGACGCGACCTCGGCCGCGTCCGGGATCCGGTCAGTTGATGACCTGGATCACCTTGCGGGACGACGGCTCGACGATGACGCGCTCATCGTTCACGACCGCAAAGGCATATTTCGGATTTTCAGGAACCGGCGTGACGACGACGGTTTCCGGAAGAGGCTGGCCGACGACGATCTTTTCCTTGACCACGACGCGGGCCGAAGGTGCCGGTGCTTCACGGACATAGGTAACCACCTTCTGCGGCGGCGGATCGATGACCGTGCCGACAACGGCACCCGTCACGCCACCAACGGCAGCACCGACAGGACCGCCGACGATCGCGCCGGTCACGGCACCACCTGCAGCGCCATTGACGGTGGAAGACTGGGCGAGTGCAACGCCCGACATCAGGGTCGCGGCCGCAGCCACACCTACCATAAGCTTGGAGAGCATTTTCTCCTCCTTTTGTCGCTAGGCGGCCTTAATGACCGCTGCCTACCCAACCATCGGAGACGCCGCCTGTTCCGGGCATCGGACCTCAGTCCGGGGCACCCCGGACCATGGTCGGGGGTCTGGAACTGCGGCCATTTCGGCTCGTTGCTACAGGGACCAAAGGAGCCCAGTCATGAGCAGCATCCATAGACCTTCCGCCGGCCCGGTTGCGATCAATGCGTCGGTCGTCGCACTGGTCGTCTTCATGTGCGGCGTCCTCTATTTCTTCGGCGCGGCGATGTCGGGCGATACGCAGATCACCAAGAGCGTTGCCGGCGCGGATATCATCGATACACGCGATGTCCCGAACTAGGCGCCGCCGGGATGTCACGCAGCTATCTGGAATTCCTCTAGGGTAGTACCATGTCTGTCGGACACGCAGTCGACAGGTCGCAGATGCATTGGCTCAGCCGTTGGAATGCCCGCTCCTTGGCCTCCCAGTTCTTCATAACCGGGGGCGTCGTCTCGATCATGGCGATGCTCCTGATCGGCATTCTGCTGACGCGGCTGATCGAGGACGCGGTGATCCATAATTCCGGCGCAGCGACCGCGCTCTATGTCGATAGCGTCGTCGCCCCGCTGCTTCCCGATATGCAGACAGAAACCCTTCTCGATGAAGGAAGCGCCCAGGCGCTCAACGAGACGCTGTCGCAGGGCGCGCTCGGCAAGCGCCTCGTCTCGTTCAAGCTCTGGAGAAGCGACGGCACCATCCTCTATTCCAACGAACAGGAGCTGATCGGCCGGAAATTCCCGGTCAGCGACAAGCTCCGCCAGGCCTTTTCAGGCGCGCTCGTCGCGCGATACGAGGTGGCCAGCGATCCGGAGAGCGAGAAGGAGAGGCAGCTCGGCAAGCCGCTGATGGAGATCTACAATCCGGTGCTGCAGCCATGGTCCGGCCAGCCGGTCGCCGTCGTCGAGTTCTACGAAACGGCTGAGGGACTTGCTGACAGCATTGCCCGCGCAAGACTTTGGAGTTGGGCCTCGGTCGCTGGACTGACGGCGATCTTCTTTCTGGCGCTTTCGGCTCTGGTTTTCCGCGGCAGCCGGCTGATCGAGGCGCAACGCAGTGATCTCCGCGACAAGGTGACGGAACTCTCGGCCCTGCTTGCCGAAAAACTTGCCCTGCAGCGGCGCCTGCAACGATCGTCTCTACGAGCCGCCGCTCTCAACGAAACCTATCTTCGCAGCGTCGGCGCCGACCTTCATGATGGTCCTGCCCAGCATATCGCCTATGCCTCGCTGCGGCTCGACAGCGAGATGCTGGTCGATGCCAAGACAAGCCCTGACATGCGGGAAAAGGAGCTGTCCTGGATCCGCTCGAGCCTTGCCGAGGCGATGCGGGAAATCCGTACGATCTGCCGGGGCCTCGTCCTGCCGGAGATCGAGGGCGCCTCGTTCGCAGAGATCATCGAGCGGGTGGTGTCCGCCCATGAGACACGGACGGCGAGCACGGTTTCGCGCAGCGTCGAGGATGATCGCTCGGACCTCTCGGCCGCGGTGAAGATCTGCGTCTACCGCTTCGTCCAGGAAGCGCTCAACAATGCCTATCGCCATGGCGGCGGCATCGAGCAATCGGTGACGGCGCGTGTGCGCGACGGCGAGGTCAGGATCGAGGTTCGCGATCAGGGCGATGGCTTCGATCCGAACGAGGTGCGGCCGACAAGTCTTGGGCTTGCGGGACTTCGCGAACGGGTCGACAGTCTCGGCGGAGACTTCGATATCAAGACCAGCGGCGCCGGCACGGTGGTGTCAATGACGCTTCAGCTGATGGAACTGGAGGATGCAAAATGACGGCGATCACCATCGGCATCGTGGACGATCACCCGCTGTTCCGGGAAGGCGTCAGCCGCAGCCTCTCGGAGGTCGATGATTTCGTGGTGATCGGCGAAGGCGCCAGCAGCGACGACGCGATCCGGCTTGCGGCCTCCGACCGGCCCAGTGTGCTGCTGCTCGACGTCTCGATGCCCGGCGGCGGCCTGGAGGCGATCAGTTCGGTTCTGTCGCGAAGCCCGGAAACGCGGGTGCTGATGCTGACGGCTTCCGAAGAGGTCGATACATTGTCTGCGGCCCTGCAACGCGGCGCAGCCGGTTATGTGCTGAAGGGGATCGGGTCGCGCGGCCTTGCCGAAGCGATCCGGGCGGTGGTACGCGGTTCGAAATTCGTCTCTCCGGCGATGTCCGCCAAGGTGATGGAGCGCTCGCTGGGCGCTCAGTCCTCGCCGAAGACATCACTCACGCCGCGCGAGCTCGAGGTGATGGAACTCGTCGCCGAAGGCCTCTCCAACAAGCATATCGGCCTGCGTCTCGACCTGCAGGAAAAGACCGTCAAGCATCACATGACGCAGATCTTGCTGAAGCTCGGCGTCACCAACCGCACCGAGGCCGCCATCAAATGGCGGGATCTGGCCTAGCGGAGATAACGCGACAGGCGCGTAACATCGGCCTGCGTCGCCAGCCTGTTGCTGATCGTCCGGCCCTTCGCATCCTTCATCACGTAGCGGTTCGAGACGATCGTCTCGGTCATGCCGTTGCGGTGGCGGATCCGGATCGTGCCATCCGCGCCGCGCGTCGCCTGGACGCCAGCGCCCGTAGAGGCAGCCCCGGTATCGGCAGGCTCGGCCGAGCTTGCCGGACCGCCATTGCCCTTGCCATTCCCGTTATTGCCATTGCCATTTCCGGTGCCGCCGCCGGAATTTCCATTTCCGCCGCCGTTCCCCCCGCCATTGCCGTTATTGCCGCCGCCATTGCCATTGTTGCCGCTCTTGGCGAAGGCATCGAGGCTCAGACGACGTGCGCCACCGAGCGGCAGAAAGGCTGCGGCCAGCCCGGCTCCGGCGATGATCTTCAGAAAGCGTCGTCTCGACTGGCTCATGGTTTCCGTCTCTGCTTCTTGCAGCCTCTGTACGCAAGACAGGACGTATGAGATCGCTACCGGCTGCGAAAAGCAAGGTCCCGGGACCATGGTGCCGGGTCGGACACGGACCATGGTCCGACACGCCGGGCGCAATTGCGCACCTTTCCTCAGCGCCCGCGGCGCTTGGAAGCAGCAGCGGCCACCGCTTTGATATTGCGAATACTCCGCGCTTGTCATAGGCCTCATCAGACGATCGCAGGGAGCCCGCCGGATGACAAAACAGAAGCCGAAAATCGCAATCAATGGCTTTGGCCGCATCGGTCGCTCCGTTCTCCGTATCCTGCTGAAAGAGCGCCGCGATATCGAGGTCGTGCTCGTCAACGACATTGCCCCGCTGGAAAGCTGCGCCTACCTTTTCCAGTATGACAGCGTCTTCGGCCCCTGGGCGGAAGACGTATCAGCCGAAGACCGTGCATTGCGCATCGGCTCGCGCTCTATCCCCTTCCACAACGAGCGCGACATTCGCGCCCTCGATCTCTCCGGCGTCGATATTTTCCTCGAATGCACCGGCCAGCCCTATACTCGCGATTATGTCTCCCGGGCGCTGGAAGCGGGGGCGAAGCGCGTGCTGATTTCCGGTCCGGCTGAATCGGCCGACGTGACGGTCGTGCTTGGCGCCAACGAACAGATGATCGCCGGCCACAAGATCATATCCAACGCCTCCTGCACCACCAATGCGCTGGCGCCGCTCCTGAAAACGGTCGATGACCTCTTCGGTATTATCGGCGGGCAGATGACGACGGTTCACTGCTACACGGGCAGCCAGCCGACCGTTGACCAGCCGCGCGACGATTTTGCCCGCAGCCGCGCCGCCGCCCTTTCCATGGTTCCGACCAGCACCAGCGCCCACAAGCTGGTCGGCAAGGTCCTGCCGTCGCTTGCCGGAAAGATCGAAGCCCGTGCCATTCGCGTTCCGACCGCCAGCGTTTCGGCGATCGACCTGACGGTATCGCTGGAGAAAGCGCCGTCCCTCTCAGAAGCACGCGATAAGCTGAAAAGCGCGATCGCCGCATCGCCCGTCATCGGCTGGATCGAGAAGCCGCTCGTATCCGTCGACCTGCGCGCCCGGCCGGAATCGCTGGTGGTGTCAGGCCCGGAACTCTCGGTATCGGCCGGTGGACTGCTGCGCGTGTTCGGCTGGTACGACAACGAATGGGGCTTTGCAAACCGGATGATCGACGTCGCATCGCTGATGGCCACTTCCTGAGGGGACGATAGCATTGCCGCATCGAAACGCATTCATCGCGCTATCAGCATTCGCGACAGTCGCCTCCCTGTTGTGGGCGCCGTCGCTCCTGGCACAGAACGCGCCGGCCGGTGCGACCTGGTCCAGGGATCCGGCCAGCCATTGCGAATTCGTTTCTCCCATCTCGCTGACCGTAGGCCCGACCTATTGGACCGGTGCATGCGCCGGCAACAAAGCCTCCGGCCTCGGCATGCTGCGCCGCCGTGACGGAAACCAGGCCGGTCCGGCTTTCTACGGCGAAATGCAGAACGGCGTGCCTGTGATCGGCGTGATCGACAATGAAGGCTACCGCGTCGGCCGCTTCAGCAACGGCGATATCGGTGGCAGCGCCGAGCTTGAGCCGCAGGATCGCCTTGACGCCTTCCGTGCCGCAGCAAAGGCAGCGCGAGCAGTCGGCGCCGTCTATGCCAAAGAGGGCAACGCCGCGTCGTCCCGCCACTATGAAGAGATTGCCCAGCAACTCGACATGCAAATCGAATGATGGCCGGGCGGCGGCTGACATATGCCGGCATGGCGCTGGTCCAGTTCTGCCTTGCCGCGCCATGCCTCGCAGCCGACGCCACCCTGCCTGACGACGTCAGCGCCTTCATCAGCCGCCGCGATGATTGCGACCATTTCCGCGGCGAAGCCTCGCCTGACGAAGAACGGCAGGCAGAAATCGATCAGCAGCTGCGCACGCTGTGCAGCGGAAGCGACGCAGAGCTGGCCCGGCTGAAGCACCGCTATGCCCGGAACAATACCGTCCAGAAGGCGCTCGGCGATTACGATCCGAACATCGAGGGCGGCTCTCCGGATTGACATTCGATCGCCGTTTCCGGATGAGGGCCATGACCTGCTGTGGCGTTTTCTTGCGGCATCGCCTATCTGGTAGGTTCACAGAGCACGACTGCGCGGAACTGGACATTCGATGAGCAAATCCACGGCGACCCTGAAGATAACCGCGCTCGTAGTCGCAGCTCTGGCCGCCGCGGGCTCCGCGTCTGCCCAAGAGGCGGCGGCACCCTCGCCCTTTGCCGATTTCGCTGAAAAGTGCATGAACGAAGGGCCGCGTTATGACCGCACGGCGGCACTTGCGAAGGAAAGCGGGTGGGGAACCCTGTCGCAGGACATGACCCTCGGCATCCTGCCGCTCGATGAGCCGACCGCCTTCGACGGCTGGATCACCCAGACGGGTGGCGACAAGCCGTTCGAAGCGATCGTCATCGCCAAGGCGACCGTCGGCGAGAAGCCGGTCGAAAGCTGCACCATGGCCTTTGCCGGGGTTGACGCCGCGCAATTCGAACGCGATCTCATCGCGGCGAAAAGCGCCACCGCCTCGGGCCAGCAGAATGGCGAAGTGCGGGTGCGCAAGTTCTTCTCGATCGAACGCGAGGGTTTCAAGGAAGCCGTGACGCTCGACCTGCCGACCTATCCGAATGGCGCCGACGAAGTGGTTGCCAGCGTCGTCGCCGAGCAGCAGATCGAGAACTGACCGCTGCTGCCAGATCCGGCGCTTTGACGGCGCCGGAATAAAATCTTTGTGATGGAAGCTATCGGCCTCCTGCTTCGTACATGCAGGTATGAGGACCATCACACGACTTTCCACTTCCGGAAATCAACTCTCGCGCTACGCCCTGCCCGAAACACGGGCCGCCCGCAAATGGGCTCCGCCGGTTTTCTCGCCTGAGAACCCGGCTGCACCGGCCCGGCCGGCATTTGCGCCGCGCGCACCCAGCTAAACCCTGATTTGACCACCGCGGATACCACCGCCAAGGAGACATGTATGGATCGCAACGATCAGCAGGCCATCGACAGCCTTTTCACCAAGCTCGCCAATGTCGAACGGCAATCGGCGCCGCGCGACACGCAATCCGAACAGTTCATCAACGAGCGCATTACACAGCAGCCGGGCGCGCCCTATTACATGGCGCAGACCATCGTCGTCCAGGAACAGGCGCTCGAAGCCGCGCAGCGCCGGATCGAGGAACTGGAGATGCAGAGCGCCCATGCGCAGCCGCAGCGCGGCGGCTTCTTCTCGTCGATGTTCGGCAGCAGCAACGCCCCGCAGCGGGCGGTCGCGCGCCCGCAGCGATACGATGCCGCTCCCGCCTCTCCGTGGGGCGGTGCCCAGAACCAGGGCTACGGCCATGCCGCGCAAATGGCGCCCCGCGCCGGTGGCGGCTTCCTCGCCGGCGCCGCGCAGACGGCAATGGGTGTCGCCGGCGGCATGCTGCTGACCAATGCCGTCATGGGCATGATGGGCGGCAACGAGGCGCAGGCCGCCGAACCTCAGGAGGAAGCCCCCGAGGAAGAGATGGACATGTTCGGCGACGAGGAATGATATCGCCTGAGAAGTGCTGCCAGAGCGCTTCAGTCGTGCAGAGACATATCGCGTAAATCAGGATCAGCCTCGCCGCGCTGCGGCGGGGCTGATCCGCATTCGGGCGCAAGACTGGCGAGCGCTATCGATCCTGTCGGCGCATCGCCAGCGCTGTTATCAGGCAGGTTTCTCGCTGCAGCGACGGCGAGTACCAGAAGTGCCAGGCGAAAAGCGAAGGCACGCAAGATTTTTTCCGAAGCGTCCATATCCAATCCGGCTCCAAGATCATATCAAGCATGATCGGCAGCCGGCGATTTCGCACAATGCGGAAGATACAAGGCAAGGCTTCGGAAAATCCGAAGGCCTGACGCGGGAGGGACTATGCGCTTCGATCTGACCGACCTTCGTCTCTTCCTGCATGTCGTCGAAGCGCAAAGCATCACGCAGGGTGCCGAGAGATCGGGCATGGCGCTGCCGTCTGCGAGCGCCCGCATCCGCGGCATGGAGGAGACGAGCGGTATCCCGCTGCTGGAGCGCGAGGCACGCGGCGTCCGGCCGACGCCGGCGGGAGAGGCGCTCACCCACCACGCCCGCATCGTGCTCGGGCAGATGGAGCAGATGCGCGGCGATCTGCAGCTCTATGCGGGAGGATTGCGCGGCCAGGTCCGGCTGTTTTCCGGCCGCGCCGCCATGGCGCATCTTCCGGCCGTGCTGCGCCGCTTTCTGGCCGATCACCCGACGATCGATATCGACCTGCAGGAAAAGCAGAGCCCGGATGTCGTCTCGGCTGTCGCGGGCGGTCTTGCCGATCTCGGCATTGCCGCAGATACGAGCGAGACAGGATCGCTCGAAACCCGCCCCTTCGAGATCGACCGCCTCGTCGTCGTGGCCGCGCTGGACCATCCGCTGGTCGCGGCGGGATCGGTGGCGTTCCGCGATATCCTCGGCGAACCCTTCGTCGGCCTCCCGGCGGACAGTGCGTTGCAGGGGCACCTGTCTGCGCATGCCGCCCGCGAGGGCCAGCAGTTCAAGCTTCGCGTGCGGCTCGACAGTTTCGAGGACATCTGCGCGATGGCCAGCAGCGGCGTCGGCCTCGCCATCGTTCCAGACGTTTATGCACGGCGCTATCAGGCCGAAATGGCACTCGGTGTGATCCCACTCACCGATGCCTGGGCGCTTCGCCATCTGCTGATCTGCGCCCGCAGCTTCGCCGCCCTGCCCGTCCATGCCCGCAAGCTGGTGGAGTACCTGACCAGCCCCTGAGGCTCAGCCGAAGGAGGCCGAGCGCTCGGCGGACATCGCCTCCCGCCGCGCGATTTCGCAGGCGAGCGCCCTCATGTCATAAGGCTTCGGCAGGAAAGCCGCTGCCGGACCCAAAGCGGAGATATCAACCTCCCGGCCCGAGGTGACCCAGAGCGGCAGCGACGGCCTTGTGGCCGCGAGCAGCCGGCTGAGATCCAGCCCGCTCAACCCACCGGGCATATCGACATCCGTCACGACGGCATCGATTTCGGCGCTCTTGCCGAGAACCGCGAGTGCCTCCAGCACATTGCAGCACTCGATCACCATATGCCCGCAAGCGATCAGTTCATCGGCCAATGCAAAGCGGATCAGGGCTTCGTCTTCCACGATCATCACGACTGCCATCCGGTTTCCCTCCGTTGTCGCATGATGGAGGAACGCACGGAAATGCGGATCGGAGCGCGGCCGATGATTAAGATTTTAGTTTATGTTTAACAAAATCCGAACGACCGGCAGGCGGTCACACCGCGCCCGTCCAGGCATAGATCTCGGCCGACTCCTCGACGCCCCGGAGCTTGAAATGTCCCGCCGCCCGGAAGGCGCCGCCGGTCTGGGCCGCAAATTGCGCCGAGGCCAGCAGGTTGGTTTCCAGCGCATCGGCGAGCTTTTCCATCCGCGACGCCTCGTTGACGGCCCGGCCGATGACGGTGAAATCGAGGCGCCGGTCGGTGCCGACATTGCCGTAGAAGATTTCGCCAAGATGCAGCACGATATCGACAAGGAGCTCAGGTTCGCCGCGTTCCCGCCTGCCCTGATTGAGCGCATCGTTCGTGGCGAGCGCCCTCTGCGCGGACGACAGCGCCAGACGGCAGGCCTGCGCTGTATCGGCAGCCTGCACCGGGAAGATCGCCAGCAGGCTGTCGCCCATGAATTTCAGGATCTCGCCACCTTCCTCGACAACCGGCTTGCCGATCGCGTCGAAATGCTCGTTCAGCCAGTCGACGATATCGTGCGGCTCATGCTTTTCATTAAGCGACGTGAAGTCCTTGAGGTCGGCAAACAGGATCGCGGCATAGATCGACGCGCCGTCGCCGCGCTGGATCTGCCCGGTCAGGATCAGCTCGCTCGTCCGCTCGCCGGTATAGACGGCGAGCACATCCTTCGCCACGCGGGTCATGGCGATGCGGCAGCAGGCGAGCGCCAGCGCGGGCATGACGCCCTCGAAACCGGCAAGCTGGCTCTCCGTAAAGCCGCCCGGCTGATCTGTGGCGATCGAGAAACTGGCGCCTGCCAGAGCGGTATCACCAGGAAAGGGCGTAATCTTGATGACGAAATCGGTGGCACCGAGATCGCTGAGATCTGTCAGAACCGGAAATGGCGGCGTCTCGGCATTGGCCGGAAGGCTCCAGCGCATGAATTCCAGCTGGTTCTGCAGCAGATAGGAAATTGGCGAGCGCCGGAACAGCGCCTCACCCTCTTCGCCATGCTCCTGCGCCTCCTTGGAGATGCCCGTGTCCCGGTACCAGGCAACCGAGAGACCGCGATGCTTCGGATCGATGGATGGCATGGCGATCGAGGCGCGCAGCAGCGGAAATCCCTGTTCAGTCAGGCGCAGCGAAAGGCCTTCGAGCAAGGCATCGATATCATCGGCGGCAAGTCCCTGCGCGATAATCCAGGCAATCAGGTCGGCCAAACCGTTCATCGAATCCCTCCGTCGTCACGCGATGATATCGCATAATTGCCATCCGCCCGAAACCAGACGCCGCCGCCCTGCCTTGCATAAGCAGGGTGGCTGCATTAGCTCAACGGGAAAGGGAGAACGGCCGATGATCTTGCTGATAGTCGCGATAGCGATTTTTGTGGTGTTCTTCTTCCTCTTCCCCCGGCCCGCGCTCGTGGCACTCGCCGTCATCATCGCCACCGTGGCCTGCATCGGAGCCTATCTCTACTACCAGCAGTCCGGCCGCAACACCTCTGCGAGCCTGGTGACCGCCACCAGCACCGGAACCCAAGGCTGCACCGATCCCGCCAAGCCGGTCTTCGTCGAAATCGCCAACGGCTCCGACCGCCAGGTGGACGCCGTCCGCTTCCGCCTCATCGCCAAACGCCCTGGCTACAGCGTCGAGGCCTATGCCGACTACCTGACGAGCTACAAGATCATCGAGCCCAAGGCCGTCTACGGCACCTGCTTCGCACTGAACCACTATCGCGGCCTCGACACACTCAACCTGTCGCCTGCCGACCTCGACTGGTCGGTAGAGATCTCATCGGTCGATTTTGCCGGGGATAACAGGTGATGGAGCTTATCGGCAGAACGTAACCGGTAGTCCTCCACCCTGCCTCGGCGCCCTCGCTGATTTCACAAACATGCAAATACACGCGCAGCCGCGTTGACTCCATTTTGCCTTTGTGATTTTGTTCGGTCATAGAACGAATTAATTGAGGACCTCGTGAGCGATACTCAGCGCATCTCCAGAAAGTTCTCCCAGCGCGCCGTCATGGAAGCGATCATCCAGAGCGGGCCGATCTCGCGCGCTTCGATTGCCAAGCAGACCAATCTTTCCAAGCAGACGATCTCGGAGATCGTCCGTCAGCTTGAGCTCGATGGCTGGATCCAGGAGACCGGACGCACGACGGGGCATATCGGCCGCAGCGCTGTGACCTATGAACTCATTCCCGATGCGGCCTTCATTGCCGCTGTCGACCTTGGCGGCACCAAGGTGCGGGTGGCGATCGCCGATCTCGCCTTTCATGTCTTCGCCGAAGAGGTGGCACCGACCGATCGCCGCGGCGGCCAGTTTGTCGTCGATCAGATCGCCGATCTTTGCTGGCAGGCTGCTGCGCGTCAGAATATCCCAAGAGAGAAGATCCGCATGGCGGTGATCGGGGCGCCCGGGGCGCCGGAGAAATCGACCGGCCGCATTCTTCTCGCTCCGAATATCCCCGGCTTCGACGCCATGGACGTGGCGTCTGCGCTCGAAAAGGCACTCGGCTTCAATGTGACGCTTGAGAACGACGTCAATCTCTGCGTCATCGGCGAGAACTGGCTCGGCCAGGGCCAGGGCATCGACAATCTCGCCTACATCGCCGTCGGCACAGGCATCGGCGGCGGTTTGATGGTCAACGGCCAGCTGGTGCGAGGCGTCGGCAATGCTGCCGGTGAGCTCGGCTTCCTGCCTTTCGGTGCCAATCCCTTCGAGCCGGAATCGCTGCGGACCGGCGCCTATGAGCGCGTCGCGGCCTCCTTCGGCATTATCGAGCGCTACCAGACGCTTTCCGGCCAAGCCGCGACGGTGCCTGAGATTTTCGAGAAGGCAGCGGGCGGCGACGGCGATGCCACCACCGTGCTTGACGACACCGCCAGGCTACTGGCGCAGGGTATCGCCGCCATTGCCGCGATCGCCAACCCGCAGAAGGTCATTCTCGGTGGCTCGATCGGGCTCCGCGATGAGCTGATCGAGCGCGTGCGGACATTCCTGCCGCAGTGCTTCCCCTACCCTGTCGAGGTCGAAAAGAGCGCGCTCGGCGCGCAGGCGGCGATCGTTGGCGCCATCGCGATCGGTCTCGGCCATCTGCACAATGCCCTGTTCGGCGCCGATGCCCCCGATAGCCGGATGTCTCTGCCGCCGGCGGAAACCATGCATTTCAGGGAGGCCGCCCGATGAGCGCAGACGAACTGACGAAGCGCCTGCGGGAAGCGCTCGACCGCGACGATGCCATCAGGCTGCTGCGCGCCGCGATCGGCCGCGACAGCATCACCGGCAACGAGGCCAATGTCGTCTCGCTGCTGAGGGATGAAATGGTCTCCCGCGGCATCGAGAACGTAAAGACCACTGATTTCCTTCCCGGCCGCCCGAATGTCTGGGGCGAACGCAAGGGTGCCGGTGGCGGCAAGCGGCTACAGTTCATCGGCCACACCGACACCGTCCACGTCGACGGCTGGCGGGAGCATTGGGCCGGGACCGAGCGTGAAGATCCCTTCGCCGCTCCGATCATCGACGGCCAGATCTGGGGCCGTGGCTCCGGCGATCTCAAGGCCGGGATCTGCACGTCGCTGGCGGCGCTGTCGCTGCTCGACAAGGCCGGCATCAGGCTGAAGGGCGATCTCGCCTTTGCCTTTGTCGGCGACGAGGAGAGCGGCCAGCCGGGCACAGGCATTTCCGCTGGCATCAAGGACTATGCCGCCCGCATCGAGGCCGGTGAAATCGAGCGGCCGGATTTCGTCGTCTACACCGAGCCGACGCAGCTTGCGGTCTATTCGGCGCAGATCGGCTTCTTCATCGCCGATATCACCATCACCGGCAAATCCGCCTATTTCGGCGTGCCGGAACTTGGCAAGGACGCGCTGAAGGCAAGCCATGCCGTCATGTCGGCACTCTGGAAACACTCGGACGAGATCGCCGCCCGCGGCGAGCATCCGCTGATCGGACGCGGTTTTCTGCTGATCACCGGCCTGACGGGCGGCGGCTTCATTGCGGTGCCAGAGGAATGCAAGCTTTCGCTGATCCGCAAGCTGCTTCCGGGCGAATCCCTCGACGATGCGGCGGCCGAGATGGAAGCGGTCATTCGCGGCGCCATCGCCGACCCCGAGATCAAGGTCGAGATTGCGTATCCCGCCGGACGCGACCATCGGGTCGGCGGGTCGGCAGCCGAGATCGATCCAAGCCTGCCTGCCGTGTCGATGCTCTGCGCGTCGGTCGCCCAATCCATTGCCGGACGTGGCGCGATCGAGGGCGCGCCGTTCTGGTCGGAATCGCCGTTCTTCGTCAACCGGCTGGGCATCCCGGCCGTCTATTGCGCGCCGGGCGATATCCGCAACTGCCACACATTCGAAGAGCATGTCGACATCGAGGAATACCTCGCCGGGATAGTCGCGTTCGCCAGCTTCATGGCGCGCTACTGCGGCGTGGCGGAATAAAGAGTGCCAAACCAACAACGACGAAAAAGGGAACATGACCATGCTGATGAGGAAGATTCTAAATGCCGCGCTTGTGACGAGCGCCCTGATCGCCGCGCCGATGCTGGCGCAGGCCGAGACCGTCGGCCCATCGGGAGAAGCCGCGACCAAGAGCGAGGAAATCAAGCTCTCCGACGCCGATCTCGCCAAGCTCAAGGGCAAGGGCTACAAGGCCGCCCTGCTCTGGCACACATCGTCGGATTTCACCAATGCCGTTTCGGCCGGCGCCAAGGATGAGTTCGCCAAGGCCGGAGTCGATATCGCCGTGACGACGGATGCCGGTTTCGACGCTGCCAAGCAGCGCAGCGACATCGAGACCGCGCTCGCCGCCAAGCCCAACGTCATCCTGGCGCTGCCGCTCGACCCGGCAACGTCGGCCGAAGCCTTCAAGCAGGCCGTCAAGGACGGCACCAAGCTGGTCTTCCTCTCCAACCTGCCCGCCGGCTACAAGCACGATACCGACTATGCGGCGATCGTCACCGACGACCTCTACCAGATGGGCAAGCAGGCAGCCGATGCGCTCGCTGCGGCAATCGGCAAGAAGGGCAAGGTCGGTTACATCTTCCACGACGCCACCTACTACGTCACCAACCAGCGCGACCAGGCGTTCAAGTCGACGATCGAGAAGGACTACCCGGATATTAAGATCGTTGCCGAGCAGGGCATCTCCGATCCGGCCCGCGCCGAGGAGCTGGCCAATGCGATGCTCCTCCAGCATCCCGATCTCGACGGCATCTACGTGACCTGGGCGGAACCGGCCGATGGCGTGCTCGCGGCCCTTCGTGGCGCCGGCAACAAGACGACCAAAGTGGTTACGCTTGACCTCTCGGAACCTGTCGGCCTCGACATGGTCAAGGGCGGCAACGTTACCGCTATTGTCGCCGACAAGGCCTATGAACTCGGCCGCGCCATGGCGGCTGCCGGACTGAAGTCGCTGATCGGCGAAAAGACCCCGCCCTTCATCGTCGCCCCGGCGCTGACGGTCACCAAGGCCAATGTCGCCGAGGGATGGAAGGAATCGCTCAACCGCGATGCGCCGAAGTCGGTTCTCGACGCCGCAAAGTGATTGCGCTCACCGGCGGCCTCTGCGGCCGCCGGCTCTCCGGAAACCGGGAGGCGGGTTCACCGCTCCCCTTGAGCATTCATGCCGTTCCAGCGGACGGCATGTCTATCGCCAGTAAACAGGCAGACCGGCCATGCCCCTGAAAATGCGCATCAATCTTCAACAGTATGTCGTCTATTTCGGCTTCGTCGCGATCTTCATCTTCTTCGCGGTGATGCTGCAGGATAGCGGCTTTCTGACGACCAGAAACCTTTCCAACATCGTGCTGCAGACCGCCCCGGTGACGATCATGGCGATCGGCCTGGTCTTCGTGCTTTCGGCAGGCGAGATCGACCTTTCGATCGGTTCGATCGTCGCGGTCTCCGCCCTCAGCGCCGCTGTCGTGATCGAGAGCTATGGCGTGGTGCCGGGCGTTCTCGCCGGCCTGGGCGCCGGGCTGACAATCGGCTTCGCCAACGGGGTGCTGGTCGCCTATGTCAGGCTGCCCTCCTTCCTCGTCACGCTTGCGACCATGGGCCTGTTTGCCGGTGTCGCCCGGTCGCTGACCAATCTGCGGTCTGTGCCTGTTACCGACGAGACCTTTACCGGCTTCTTTGGCTCGGGTTCGCTCCTCGGCATCCCGTCGCTGATCTGGTGGACCATTCTGGCGATCGCCGCCGGGCATATCGTCTATCGCGAGACCCGGTTCGGCGCGCATGTGCTGGCAGTCGGCGACAATGCGCGGGCCGCCAGCGTTTCCGGCATCAAGGTTCCGCACATCCGGCTGGCCGTGATGATGCTGAGCGGCGGTCTCGCCGGACTTGCAGGGCTGCTCTACTCCGGCCGCCTGCAGGCCGCCAAATATACGCTCGGCGAAACCGACCTGATGACCGTCATCGCCGCCGTCATCGTCGGCGGCACGCTGCTCAACGGCGGCAGAGGCTCGATCGTCGGCGCCCTCGTCGGTTCGCTGATGATGGGCATGCTCAACAACGGCCTGATCTTGATGGGTCTGTCCGTCTCCGACCAGATGATCGTTCGCGGCTTCATCATTCTTGCGGCAGTGGCCGTGTCCCTGCGCGAAAAGCTGCGCTGAAGAGAGGTTTTCCCATGTTTCTCGACGTTCTCCGCCGCCGTAACCCGAAGTTCATCGAAGCCGCCATCGCCCTCCATCGCGAAGGCCGGATCCCCGCCAATTCCTACGTGCTCGATCTCGATACGGTCGAGGCCAATGCCCGCGTCCTGAAGAACGAGGCCGACCGGCTGGGCCTGAAAATCTTCGCGATGACCAAGCAGGTCGGCCGCGCCAGCTCGTTTGCCCACGCCGTCATGCGCGGCGGCATCAACCGTTCCGTCGCCGTCGATATGGCCTGCGCCCGGGCGACCCACCGCGCCGGTCTCAAGGTCGGCCATCTCGGTCACCTGCAGCAGGTTGCGCGGCACGAGGCAAAGGCCGCCGCCAAGACCTTCCGCCCGGATTACTGGACGGTTTTCAACGATGAGAAGGCAGCCGAAGCCGCGGCTGGCGCCAAGGCCGCCGGTTATACGCAGAGCCTGCTCGCCCGTATCCGCGCCGAAGGCGACACCTTCTACCGCGGCCACGAGGGCGGCTTCGATGCGGCCGATGTCGCCGCAGTGGCAGAGCATTTCGACCGGCTCGACGGCGGCCGATTTGCCGGCATCACCACCTTCCCGGCGCTGCTTTTCGATCACCAGACGCGCAAGGTCATCCCGACCCACAATCTGGCGACGCTGACCAAGGCGGCCGAAGCGCTGGCCAAGGCCGGCCGCAAGGATATCGAGGTCAATGCCCCCGGCACCACTTCCTCCGTCCTGCTGCAGGCGCTTGCCGATGCGGGCGCCACGCAATGCGAGCCGGGCAACGGGCTGCACGGAACGACAGCGCTGCATGCCGTCGAGGACCTACCGGAACTGCCTGCCGTCTGCTACCTGACGGAGGTCTCGCACCTCTCCGGCGGCAAGGCCTATTGCCTCGGCGGCGGCTTCTATATCGACCCGATCTTCCCCGACTATGACGTCAAGGCGATCGTCGCCGACGAGCCGACAGTCGCAGCCTCCGCGCTGCGTAGCGTCGAGATCCCACCGCCCTCGATGATCGACTATTACGCGATGATCGATGCTGAAGGCGCCAAGGCGCCGAAGCCCGGCGACACCGCCGTATTCGGCTTCCGCGGCCAGGCCTTCGTCACCCGCGCCTATGTCGTCGGCGTCTCCGGCATCTCCAGGGGACAGCCGAAGGTCGAGAGCATCGAGAACGGCTTCGGCGAAGCCGAATCCTGGCCGGTCTGAGGTATTGCCGATGAACGCTTCCGCTCCCGTCCTGTCGCTGAAGGACATCAAGAAGAACTTCGACGCCGTGGTGGCGATCGAGAATTTCTCGCTCGACATTCATCCCGGCGAGATCGTCGCCCTCGTCGGCGACAACGGCGCCGGCAAGTCGACGCTGATCAAGATCATCTCCGGCGTCTATGCCCCCTCCTCCGGAACGATCACCATCGAGGGCGACACGGTGTCCATGTCGAGCGCAACGATGGCGCGCTCGCACGGCATCGAGGTCGTCTATCAGGATCTGGCGCTCGCCGACCAGCAGACCGTCTACATGAACATGTTCCTCGGGCGCGAACTGACCAACGGCCTCGGCCTGCTTGATCGCAAGACGATGATCGCCGAAACCGAGAAGCTGGTGAAGGAACTCGACGTCCGCATCCCGTCGGCACACGCGACGATCAAGGACCTCTCCGGCGGCCAGCGTCAGGGCGTGGCGATCGCCCGCGCCACCCGTTGGGCAAAGAAGCTGATCCTGCTCGACGAGCCGACCGCCGCACTTGGCGTTGCCGAAACGGCGAAGGTCGAGGCGATCGTGCAGTCGCTGAAATCGCGCAATATCGGTGTCCTGATCATCAGCCACAGCCTTGACCAGGTCTTCAAGCTCTCCGACCGCATCTGCGTTCTCAGACGTGGAAAGCAGATCGGCATCCGCAAGACGTCGGAAACCGACAAGAACGAGATCGTCTCGATGATCACCGGCGTGTAACGCACGCCGGCTGTTCTCAACGCCCGCCGCGCTTCGACCGTGAGTGCCGCGGCACGATGCGCCGCAAGAGCGATTTCGACTTCCGCTTTCGCGGGATGAGATCGATATCGCTGACGAGCTTTGCTCCGCCGTCGCGGCGTTCCAGGGTGATCTTGCGGCTGTGGAACGCTTCGAGCTCGGCCCGGTGGGCGACGCTGACGATGGTGACTTTCGGCAGTTCGCGGATGATCGTCTGCATCATCTGGTCTTGGCTCTTCTCATCGAGCGCCGAGGTTGCCTCGTCGAGCACGATGATATCGGGATCGTGGAGAAGCAGACGGGCGAAGGCGAGGCGCTGTTTCTCGCCGCCGGAGAGGGTCTGGTCCCAGGGCGCCTCCTCCTCGATCCTGGCGCTCAGATAATCCAGCCCGACGGATTTCAGCGCGCCCTTGATCTCCTCTTCGCTCCAGTCGTCGGCGGCACGGGGATAGGCCGTTGCCCGGCGCAGCGTGCCCGAGGGGATGTAGGGGCGCTGCGGCAGCATGAAGAGCCGGCTGCCGGCCCGAAAGTTGACGCTGCCCTGGCCCCAGGGCCAGAGACCGGCAATGGCGCGCACCAGCGTGCTCTTGCCCGTGCCGGATTCACCGGAGACGAGCACACGCTCGCCGGGTTCGATATCGACCTGCGTTTCCTTGACGACCGAGGTGCCGTCATCGAGCGACACCGAGAGATCGTTGAGGCTCAGCATCGCCTCGCCTTCCGTCTCGCCGTGCTGGATACGGCCGAGGGAGTCATTGTGTTCGGCGCGCTCGAGCCCATCGAGCGACATCATCAGCGAAGCGATACGGCGCGCGCTGGCGTTCCAGTCGGCAAGGCGTGGATAGTTGTCGACCAGCCAGCCGAAGGCCGCCTGGACGATGGTGAAGGCGGATGCGGCCTGCATGACCTCGCCAAGCGTCATGGCGCCTTCGAGGAATTTCGGCGCGCAGAGCAGGATCGGCACGACGGGCGCGATCAGGCTCGATCCCTGCGAGACCAGCGTCGTGCGCATATGCTGGCCGGCCAGCAGCGCCCATTGCCGGATAACCTTGCCAAATGTCCGGTCGACGTCGTTGCGCTCCTCCTCCTCGCCGCCGAGCAGCGCAATACTCTCGCCGTTTTCGCGCACATGCGTCAGCGTATAGCGGAACTCGGCCTCGGTCTGGTTCTTGACCTCGGAGACCGCGACGAAGTTGCGGCCGATGAAAGCGATCGAGGTCGAGGTAATCCCGGCATAGAGAACGGCGGCAACCACCAGAAAGCCCGGAATTGTGATCATCGAGCCGCCGACCGGCAAGGTCAGAGCGCCGCCGATCGTCCAGAGCACGACGATGAAGGTGGAGGCCGACAGGAAGGCGACGATGACACCGGCGATAAAATCGACCGGCGATTCCGTGGCGATCCGGAGGTCTTCGGAGATACGGGCCTCGGGGTTGGCGTGGTCGCCGCCGATCAGGTTCAGCTGATAATAGCGGCCATTGGCCAGCCAGCGCTGGATGACCGCCTTCGTCAGCCACGAGCGCCAGCGCCGCTGGATCATCATCCTGACCAGCACCTGTGCGGTGACGAGCGCCACGCTTCCGAGCACCAGCGGCAGGAACACCGCGCTCAGATAATAGACGGTGGCGGCATCATGCCGCTCGATGGCGTCGAAGATCTTCCGGTTCCAGAGATTGATGCCGTATTGGAAGCCGACATTGAGGACAATCATCGCCAGCAGCCCGAGCGTGCAGGGCCAGGCGAAGCTGTCGCCATGACGGCTCCAGTAGCCCCGCGCGCTGATCCAGAAGCGCCGCAGCAGATAGCGCTTGCGCGCATGCTCGGCTTCTTCCGGCGTCAGGCCCGGATCGGGTTCGGCAATATCCGGCGGCGGAGGGGCCTCAACAGTCGATCCCTCCCCTTGGTGCGACTTCGCGGCACCTTCCGGTTTGGTGCCATCGACCGATTTCGGTTTCAATTGAGCTTCGGCCATGAGCCGACAACGGCGCAAAAATCAAAAGGTTTCATGGACGCCTTGCGGCGCGTTGCGGCAAGACGTCCAATTCGCGTGGCGATCCCCTCAACCGAAGGTGAAGGCGTAGGCCTGCACGCCGGGATCGAGGAAATGGATCTCGAACGTGTGGTCGCCGACCGGGCCGGCCTCGCGCACCAGCTGGTAGAGCCTTTGGCCGGTTACCGTGCCGTTGCCGTCGGCATCGGTATCGACGCCGTGGCTATCCCCCGGAGGCTTGCCATCGACCGTGACCTTGAAGCGGATCGGCTTTCCGTCCGCATTCGGACCGAGAACGAGATGCAGGTCGCGGGCATGGAAGCGGTAGTAGATGCTGCCATCCTTGTCGTTGAGCCCGGCATTTTCGGCCCCGACCGTCCAGTTGCCCGTCAGGCCCCATTCGTTGAGCTTCGGCTCCGCCGCGCTATAGACATGCGGCGCATCGTTGACGGTACCCTTGGTGTCGACGAAGTTCTCGGAACGCTGCCAGCCGACATAGGTTTCGGGAGACTGCACGTCGTTCTGGTTCGATGCCGCCTCGGCGCCGGTCGCCTTCACATCGACGATGCCGCCCGCGACATTCAGCTTTCCAGCCTCGGCGAGCAGCTCTTGGATCACCCGCTCGGACTGATCGTATTCGCCCTCGCCGAAATGGTGATAGCGTATGCGGCCTTCGGCATCGATGAAATAATGCGCCGGCCAGTATTGATTGTCGAAGGCCCGCCAGATGGCATAGTCGTTGTCGATGGCAACGGGGTAGGTAATGCCGAGATCGCCGATCGCCTTCTTGACGTTGTCGACATTCTTCTCGAAGGCGAATTCCGGCGCATGCACGCCGATCACAACCAGCCCCTGATCCTTGTACTTTTCCGCCCAGGCTTTGACATAGGGAATGGCGCGGATGCAGTTGATGCAGGAATAGGTCCAGAAATCGACGAGCACCACCTTGCCCCTCAGCGCTTCGGCCGAAAGCGGCGGCGAGTTCAGCCATTGGATGGCACCGTCGAGCGGCGGCATCTTGCCTTCGACCGGCAATGCGTCCGCGGCCGCTTGCGGTTTTGCCAGCATCATCGTGTTGGCGCCGCTCATCATCATCTGGTTGCTGCCGCCACTCATCATCATCGCGCCGCCATCATTGCCGTTCATCACGACGGAAGACGGTTTCTGCGGCTGCAACTTGTCGATCAGTCCCTGCTCCAGCGATGCGGTGCTGGCGACCGACGCCTGTGTCAGGAAGCCGGTATCGAGGCCGAGGCCTATTGCGGCGGCGGCAACGAGAACCGCCACACCGACCCCGCGGCGCAGCCATTCGCCGACGCCGAGCGACCGCTTCATCGTCTGATAGACCTTGCCGCCGACAAGCAGCGCCAGCGCAAGAGAGGTCGCAGCGCCGAGCGCATAGGCAAGCAGCAGAAGCGTGGTGCCGACGCTGGCACCCTGAAGCGCCGCCCCGGTCAGGATGAGGCCGAGAACCGGTCCCGCACAGGGCGCCCAGAGCAGGCCTGTGGCAACGCCGAGAAGCAGCGAGGCGACGACGCTGGAGCCGCCGGCGCGGGCTCCCTTGTCGGCGGACTGCGACAGACGCGCGCCGAGCGAAACCAGCGGCCGCGTCAGATGATCCGACAAGGCGGGAAACAACAGGATGATGCCGAAGACGGCAAGCAGGGCCAGCGCGGCATAGCGGCCATACTCGTTCGCCTGCACCGCCCAGCCACCTCCGAGGGCGGCAAGTGTCGCGACCGCCGCGAAGGTCGCCGCCATGCCGATGAGCATCGGCAGGGTGCTGCGCATGAAGGGCTGCCCGGCGCGGGCGAAGACGAAGGGAAGCACGGGCAGAATGCAGGGGCTGACGATCGTCAGCACGCCGCCGAGATAGGCAAGGACGAAAAGGATCATGGAACTGTCTCTGGTCGATCAGGCCGAAGCCCTATGGAATGTCATGGCGACGCCATTCATGCAGTAGCGCAGCCCGGTCGGCTTCGGTCCGTCTTCGAAGACATGGCCGAGATGGCCGCCGCAGCGGCTGCAGTGAACCTCGGTGCGGATCATGCCCATCGAGCTGTCTCTCGTCGTGCCGACCGCGCCGTCGAGTGGCGCCCAGAAGCTCGGCCAGCCGGTTCCGCTCTCGAATTTCGTGTCCGACGAGAACGCATCCTGATCGCAGCCGGCGCAGGCGAACTTGCCTTTCCCATGCTCGTTGAGAAGCGGGCTGGTGAACGGGTATTCCGTCCCCTCCTTGCGGAGGACCTGATACTGGTCGGCAGTGAGCAGCTTCTGCCACTCCGCATCCGTATGGGTCAGCGGAAAATCTTGGGCGGCTTCGGCCGGCCGGGCCGAAAAGCCGAAGCGGAGCGCAAGGGCGCCAAGCCCGGCGCCAAAAAGGACATGACGTCTTCTGACCATGGTTTCAGTCTCCTCACCTGGTCTACCAAACGAGACATAAGACACGCTGGAGGGCGTTCTTATTCCATCACGCTATATTTTCCTGAATATAGCGCTGCCTGCATCTACGTGAGAAGCCTGCCGTTTGTTACACACGTCGCGGTGATCACACCAAAATGTGAACCAACGGCGCCTGCGCATGTTTTTCGAAGCGCGAGCAGGCGCCCGGCCGCGCCCTTTTGTCCCTTGCGAGACGGAAAACCGCGTCGTAGGGGAAATCACCAGACCCCGCGTTGGACCCGATCCGCCGATGATTGTTCGTGACAAGCCAAGTTTCCTCGTCCTGTTCTTCATCTTCCGGGGATCGGTGATCGAGCGCATCTATCCGCAGGTCCTGGCGGTGATGCTGCTGTCGGCGGTGATCGTCTGGGGGCACAACAACGATCCGGGCATCATTCCATCGGTGATCGGCGCCCCCTTCGCGCTGATCGGCATCTCGCTGTCGGTGTTTCTCGGCTTTCGCAACAGCGCCTGCTACGACCGCTGGTGGGAGGCCCGCAAGCTCTGGGGCCACCTCCTTGCCGTCAGCCGCGATTTCGCAAGGCAGAGCCTGCTGCTCGCCGGAAGCAAGGGCGGCAGCAAGCTGCGCCAGCATCTTCTCAATCTGAATATCGAATTCGCCGCAGAGCTCGTGCGCCACCTGCGTACCAGCGCGGAACCGGCCGGCTCGACAAGGCTGACCACCGACGAGGCCGCAGAACTTAGCAAGCAGCGAAACAAGCCGGATTATCTGCTGCGGCTGATGGGCGGCCTGCTCGCCGCCGAGCGCCATGCCGGGCGGATCAGCGATATCGAATTCACGCTGCTCGACCGCACCGTCAGCGAAATGAACGGCGTGCTGACCGCCTGCGAGCGGCTGCGCAACACGCCGGTGCCCTTCGGCTACATGCTGCTGCTCCACCGCACAGCCTATCTCTTCTGCTTCATGCTGCCCTTCGGCTTCGCCGACGTGCTCGGTTACGTCACACCCCTCGCCGCCGGCGTCGTCGCCTACACGTTCTTTGGCTTGGATGCGCTGAGCGAAGAGCTCGAAGAACCCTTCGGCACCCTGCCGAACGACCTGCCGATCGCCGCAATCGCCAAGGCCATCGAGCTTTCGCTGCGCGAAGCACTCGGCGAAAAGGACCTGCCCGAACTGCCGAAGCCGGTAAACTCGATCCTGCTTTGAACGATGCTAAGCCTTGTCCAAGTGGCGGATAAGGACCAGATAGTCGTCGCCAGCGAAACCCGGCCGCAATCCGCAGCCGAGTTCACCAGAGACATGCCTCAGTTCTGCGCCGGCTCGACCTTGTCCCAGAGCTCGTTGAAAGCGATGCTGTCGAAGAAAGCCGTTGCCTTCACCACCTTGCCGTCCTTCAGAGTCAGCAGCCAGACATAGCTGTTCTTGTAGGAGAAGCCGTTATTGGCCGTGCCGGCGCCGTCGAAATAGGCGGTGACCATGTCGCCGTCGGCATAGACGCCGTAGATCTTGGTCGGCCGGAAGCGGTCGCTCGATTTGTTGAAGCGGGCGCCGAAGGGGCCAAGCACCTTCTGCATCAGTTCGGCCCGGCCCTTCGTGGTGCCTGAGGCCGCCGAGTTGCCGGTTATCGTCCATTCGATGTCATCGGACAACAGCGGCTGCAGGGCGCCGCCATCGCCGTTCTTCCAGGCCGTGAGGACGGCTTCGACCGTTGCCTTGTTCTTCGTTTCCATGTCCAGGTTCCTTGTCTGCACCGCTGAAGTCTTTGCCGGTTCGGTAGCGGCTGCCGGAGCGAGCCCCATCAGTGCCACCAGCGCGCTGGCGGCCATGGTTCGAGCGAAATAGGTCGACATATGCGATACCCCCGTTGTTGAAGATCCCGTCGACGCAATGCGCGGCACCGCTGCCGTGGGATCCGCATTGCTGTGAAAGGAAATTTAGTGAGGGGTGATTACTGGGTCTATGCAGCAATATCTGCATGGGATACTGGCTTTTTCCCATGAATAGCAAGCGAGCGACCCTCACCGAACTCACGGCATTCACGACGATCGTTCGTCATGCGAGCTTTCGCGCCGCGGCCGACGAGCTCGCCATGTCGCCATCGACCCTCAGCCACATGATGCGCGGACTGGAGGAGCGGCTGGCAGTGCGCCTGTTCAACCGCACGACGCGCAGCGTCGCGCCGACCCAGGCGGGAACCAGATTGTTCCGCAGCCTCATGCCGATCCTCAGCGAACTCGATGCCGCACTCGCCGATGTCGATACGTTCAGCTCGCGCCCCTCGGGAAACCTGCGGATCAACGCGTCGGAATCGGCGACGCAGATGATGATGCAGGAGATCGTTCCGACATTCGTCGAGCGCTATCCGGACGTGCATCTGGACCTCGTCACCGAAGGCAAGCTGGTGGATATCGTGGCGGATGGTTTCGATGCCGGGGTCCGGCTTGCCGAAGCGGTGCCGCAGGACATGATCGCGGTGCCCTTCGGTACCGAAGGGCAGTTCCTCGTGGTGGCGTCTCCGGCCTATCTCGAGACATTCGGCGTGCCCCGCACCCCCGACGACCTGCATAATCATCGCTGCGTGCGCTTTCGCCTTCCGAGCGGCAAGATGTACCGCTGGGAATTCGAGCGGCATGAGCATTCGCTGAAGATCGACGTGCCGGGGCCGGTGACCATCGACCATATGGGATTGATGGTGCGCGCAGCGATCCAGGGCGTCGGCATCGCCTATGTCTCGGCCGACATCGCCCGGGAAGCCCTGGCAAAGGGCGAACTCGTCGCCGTGCTCACGGATTGGACACCGCCCTTTGCCGGGCAGTGCCTCTATTATCCAAGCCATCGCCTGGTTCCGCCCGGCCTGCGCGCCTTCGTCGACATCATCAAGGAAGTCCAGCGCAGATCGAGGCATGCCTGAGGCAGCGCCGGCGCTACGATTGCGAGGCGGCGAAATCCGTGGAAACCGATAGCGCCCGCCAGCTCTCGAGCTCGGCGCTCACCTGCTGATGCTTCGCTTCGATCGCCGCAACGGTATCGGAACCGAAGGGAATGCGCAGCGGCGGGTTCGGGGCATCGACAATCGTCAGCAGCGCCTTGGCCAGCAGCGCCGGATTTCCCGGCTGGTTGTGGTTCAGCGAGACCGCGAGCTTGCGGATTTCGCCGACGGTTTCGGCATAATCCACAATCGTGCTTTCGGTGGTCGTCAGCGACTGCGCGTCGAGGAAGTCGGTGCGGAAATAGCCGGGCTCGACGATCGTGACGTTGATACCGAGCGGCTTGAGTTCCATCGCCAGCGCCTCGCTGATCGCCTCGACTGCAAACTTGGTCGAAGCGTAGACGCCCCAAGCCGCCCAGCTGCGATATCCGCCGATCGACGACACGTTCAGGATATGGCCGGCGCGCTGGCGGCGCAGCTGCGGCAGAACCGCACGCGTGACGGCCAGCAGGCCGAAGACATTGGTGCGATAGACGGCCTCGACCTCCTTGCCGGAGATTTCCTCGATGGCGCCGATCACGCCGAAACCGGCATTGTTGACCACCACGTCGATACGGCCGAACCGCGAAACGGCCTGCGCGACCGCGTCCTTCGCCTGCTCTTCGTCGGTGACGTCGAGCTTGACGGCCAGGAGGTTCGGGCGCTCGCCGAAGCGATCGAGAATGGCCTTCGGATCGCGCGCCGTGGCGACGACATTGTCTCCGCGCTCAATCGCTTCCTTGACGAAGAGCGATCCGAAGCCGCGCGATGCTCCGGTGATGAACCAGGTTTTCATGGGTTGTGTCCTCAGGGGCTGAATGACCCCACTGGTAGACCACTTCGCCTCCCGCCTTAATCAGCCCAAACCGGCATTCCCTGCTGGCGATTCCCCAGCAATCGCCAGCAGGGTGGCCGCCTCATGAAGAAGCGGCCGATGCCGGTCGCAATTCCAGGGCGCGCGTGTGGGCGGCAGTCACCGCTTCGCGCAGGACATCGGCAAGCCGGTTGCCGCCGTTGAGCACGGCGAGCGCGGCTTCGGTCGTCCCGCCGCGGCTCGTCACCTGTTTGCGCAGCCCTGCAAGACTGCCGGGCTCCTTCAGCGCGAGTTCCCCGGCACCGACGACCATCTCCTTCGTCATCGCGAAGGCAAGCTCTTCGGAGAGCCCGAGCTGCATCGCAACTTCGGCGATGAGATCGACGATAAGGAAGATGTAGGCAGGGCCGGATCCGGAGACCGCCGTTGCCACATCGATCAGCTCTTCGCGGTCGACCGCATGCGAAAAACCGCCGAGCGCCAGCAGGTCCTGCACCACAGCCTTCTGCCCGGGCGTGACGAATGAGTTCGAGAACGACACCGTCGTCCCGCATCCGGCAACAACAGGAATGTTCGGCATGGCGCGGATGATCGGCCGGGGCCCGAGGCATTCCTCGAAGAAAGCGACGGGGACGCCGGCTGCAAAGCTGACGAAGACGGCAGACGACATCACGCTGTAAGGCGGCGTTACGGCGGCCAGCATATCCGGCTTCACGGCGAAGAAGACCGCGATGGGGTCGAAACCCTCCGGCAGCTCCGATGCCCCGGCATAAACCGTTGCTCCGGCCTGTCTGGCGCGCTCAGCGAGATCCGCGTTGGGCTCGACGACGTGATAGTCATTGCCCGTAGCATCACGGCGATCGAGCCATCGCTTCAGAAAGGCGAAGCCCATGTTGCCGCAGCCGACCAGAAGCACGCTCGCCCGCGGCGCGGAATTCGTGTTGGAACCAATGCCGGTCATTGATGAACCATCCCCGGGAAGGACTTGCGCAGGAAGGCTTTCGAGCGCTCATGACTCGGGGCGCTGAAGAAGGTGGCGGCAGACGCCGCCTCGACGATCTTGCCGCTTTCCAGGAAGAGGACGCGATCGGCAAAGCTTCGTGCGAAGCTCATTTCGTGGGTCACCACGATCATCGTCATTCCTTCCGACGCCAGCGACGCCATGACGTCGAGAACCTCGTGAACCATTTCCGGATCGAGTGCCGACGTCGGTTCGTCGAAGAGCAGAACCTGGGGCTTCATGCAAAGCGCGCGGGCGATCGCCACGCGCTGTTGCTGCCCGCCGGAAAGCTGCCCCGGATATTTGCCGCCATGAGCGGAAAGATGCACGCGCTCGAGCATCTTGCGGGCCAATGCATCGGCCTCGGTCTTGCTGGTCTTCAGAACCTTGCGCGGTGCCAGCGTCAGGTTTTCGAGAACGGTCAGGTGCGGAAACAGGTTGAACTGCTGGAAGACCATTCCGATCACGCCAGCCAGAACGCTGGCATTCGCACAGTCGCTGTCCAACCGGCGCCCAGCGATCGAAATCTCGCCCGAGACCCGCTTTTCAAGTCCGGCGATGCAGCGGATCAAGGTCGACTTGCCCGATCCAGAAGGCCCGCAGATGACGAGCTTTTCGCCCTTGCCAAGCTCGACATTGATATCGGACAGTGCATCGAACGTGCCGAACTTCTTGTTGACGTCGCGCACGGTGACGACGGGCGCATCGGTTGCTTGCCGAGCTGCAGGGCTCATGATCTTGCCTCCCAATAGGGCTTATTATGAAGCGCTTGCCGCACCGGGGCCGATGGGACCGAGCCTGCGCGCTTCGAGGAAACGGAAAACCTGTCCGGCAATCGAGCCGAACACGAAATAGAGAAGTCCGGCGACGGCAAAGACCTGGAAAGGCGCGTAGGTCTGCGCGACGATCGAGCGGGCGGCGCCCGTGACATCCATCACCGCGATCGCGCTGGCGAGCGTGCTGGCTTTCATGACGAGGATGAATTCGTTGCCGATCGCCGGAAAGATGGAGCGGTAGGCCTGCGGCAGAATGATGTAGCGCAGCGTCTGCCATTTGCTGAAACCGAGCGTCTGCGCGGCCTCGCGTTGTCCCGCCGCAACGCGCTGGATGCCACCACCGACGAGGGCGCCGGTGTAGGCCGCGGAATTCAGCGCGATGCCGATCGTCGCACAGACCAGCGGAGCGATCAGGAACGGCCATATGACAGTCCCCTTGAGGAGGGTCAGCCTTGGAAGGCCGTAGTAGATGATCAACAGCTGCACCAGCAGCGGAGTGCCACGCCAGACGAACGTGTAGATGCGGGCCAGCGTCTTGGCGGTGGTCGAATTTGAGCTGAGTGCGATGCCGACAGGCAATCCGAGGATCTGGCCGAACGCAAAGCCGAAAATCGTGAGCGCGATCGTCGTTCCGAAGGCTGCCAGGAGCGGCATGAATGTGGAAGCGAAAATGTCGAAATTCATCTGCATCCCCTAGACGAAGCGTGCTTTGACGGATCGCTCGAGAAGAGCGATCGACAGCACCGATATCGCGGTGATCACGAGATAGATGGCGGCGGCGACCAAATAGAAGGTCAACGGGCTGCGCGTCGCGTTGCCCGCCACTGCCGCACTGCGCATCACGTCCTCGATGCCGACGATGGAGACGAGAGAGCTGTCCTTCAGAAGGATCAGCCACTGGTTTCCAATACCCGGCAAGGCGCGATAGGCGACCTGCGGCAGCAGGATGCTTTTCCAGAGTTGCGCTTTGCTGAGCCCGAGAATCTGTGCCGCTTCGAACTGGCCGCGGGGAATGGATGAGATGGCGCCGCGGAAGATCTCCGAGGCATAGGCGCCGAAGACAATGGAAAGCGCAGCAGAGCCGGCCCAGAAAGCACTGATCTCGACGTGGCCGCCGAAGAGGCGGCTGAGCGCAACCGTGCCGCCGTAGAACAGCACAAAGATGATCAGCAGTTCCGGAAAGCTTCTGACGATGCCGGCATAGGCACCGACGAGGCGCTTCAGCCAGATATTGTTCGACACGGCCGCAATTGCCGCCGCGACGCCCAGGCCGGTTCCGATGACGAGACTCGTCACCGAAACCTTGACCGTTACCAATGCACCGTCTGCAAGCAGCGGCGCATATTTGAGGATATCAACCACGACGATCTGGCCTATTCGATGTTATAGGCAAACCAGTGCTGCCGGACCTTGTCGTACGTGCCGTCTTTGCGGATGGCCGCCAGGCCGTCATTGATGACACGCAGGCGGCATTCGTCGTCCTTGCGCAGGCCAAAGCCGTAGCCGTCTCCGAAGAGCTTGTCGTGCAGTTCCGGTCCGACGAAGGCGTAGGCTTCACCGCCGGCGAGTTTCAGGAAGCCTTCGGAAAGGCCAGGGGCATCGTTCAGGGCAAAGTCGAGACGGCCTGTCGCCAGGTCCTGGGTCATGCTGTCCTGGCTGTCGTAGAGCTGCAGCGTCACTGCATCGCCGAAGGACTTCTTCATGTAGGTTTCGCCGGTCTGGCCGCGCAGCACGCCGACGGTCTTTCCGGACAGGAATTCCTTCGTCAGCTGGAACTCGGCATCCTTCTGCCCGACGAAGCGCGCCGACGGATTGGCGTAGGACTGGCTGAACGCGATCTGCTTCTTGCGCTCGTCGGTGATCGACATCGCCGCCGAGATCGCGTCGATACGGCTCGTCACCAGGCTCGGGATCAGAGCGTCGAAGTCATTGATCACGAAGCTGCAGGTGGCGTTCTGCTGGGTGCAGATCGCCTTGATGAGGTCGATCTCGAAGCCCTTGGGCTCGCCGCTCTCGTCACGAAACGCGAAGGGTGCAAATCCGGCATCGGTTCCGAAGCGGATTTCCTTGCACTCCTGCGCCACGACCGGCGACGCGATCAGGCCGAGCATTGCGGCCAGAACGACATAGTTTCGCATGTAGTTTAACCTCCCGTGGATGCGTTCAAGGCGTAGCGCCTTAGAACGGACGATTGTTCTCCGACGCCATCAACTGGGCGACCCCCTCCGCCGCAGTCGATCCGGACGCCTTGAGATTTGAGATGACCCTGTCCTGCAGCTCGGGCGCCTTGTCCTGCCCGAGCTTGAAGGCGCCTTCGAGGGCGGTGACTTCCATGCGGAAGGCAACGACGCCAGAGGCGATGCGGTCGATATATTCAGCGGACGGGCCCGGATCCCACGCTGTCTGATACCGGTCCTCGAAGTAGTGAACCGTGCGCATCAGGACGCCGATGATCTCACCGACGTCGTGGATCCATTCGATCTTGCCGGTCGCCTGTACCGTCACGTAGTTCCAGGTCGGGACAAAGGGGCGCACGCCGTACCATGTCGGCGAGATATAGGCGTGGGGACCGTTGAAGATCGCCATCGCCGGCTTGTCCGCATCGGAAGCGCTCCATTGCAGATTGGCCTTGGCGAGATGCGATTCCAGGATCAGCGTATCAGGCCCCTCCGACAGGACAAGGAACGGGATCTGCGTCGCAAACAGCCCGCTCCCGCCACCCGTAACCAGCGTGCCGAAGCCGTTGTCGCGGATGACCTGTCCGAGCTTCTGGCGATCGGAACACCGGTATTCATCGGGGATGTACATGGCTTCAAGCCTGCGGACGGAAGGCGGAGATCAGGGGCTCGATAACATCGAGCGCCGTCGTGACGGCCGCCTGGCGCGCGTCGATGCTCTCCGGCGCCTCGAACTCGGCCACTTCGAGACCAAGAACCCGGTTGCTCGCGCCGATCGCCGAAAGCGCCTCGCGCAGTTCCGACGGCTGGAGGCCGCCCGGAACGACGTATTCGGTCGGGAAGGTCGAGGGATCCATGACGTCGCAATCGATATGAACCCAGATCGGATGCGAACCGATGGCCTTCTGCAGCTTCTCGATGAGACCCGGACCCGGCGGGATGATCGTCGCGCCGGCTTCGCGCAGCAGTTCTTCTTCGGGCGGATCGAGATCGCGGGCACCCACCAGCACGAACTGATCCGGGCGCATCTCCGTGCCGAAACCGGTATGCCAGTAGCCGCTCGCGCCGGTCAGCGTGATGCCGCCGAGATAGCGCGTGGTCGTGGTCTCCGGCGTATTGAAATCACCATGCGCGTCGAACCAGACGATCCGCGCATCCGGGTGCAGGCGGTGAACGACGGGGATCGTCCCGAGGCTGGTGGCGCACTCGCCGAGGCACAGGATCGGAAACTTGTTGCCCAGGAGGCCGTCCTCGATATGGGCAGCGGCCTTGGCGATCAGCGGCCGCGCCTGTTCGAGCGCGAAAGTCCAGTGATCGTCCAGTGGCTTCGACGGCGTGCCGTGCAGCGCAGCCGGAACACCAAGCTCGCGCTCCAGCGCCTTCGCCAGCAAGCCGGCGCCGATCATGCCACCGGGGCTACGGTCGGAGATGCGGCCCTGGATGGCGGCAACCGAAGGCTTTCTAGACGAATTTTCCACTGGCAATCTCCTTAAAAATCCACAATCGGATACATTGGATCCAATGTTGACGGTGTAGCCGGAGCGTGTCAAGAACGTTTTTGAAAATTGTTAGACAGACCCATCCGGACACCGAACGAGGCGACATACGAGCCAATGCCAACGCTTGCCGAGATTGCCGCACGACCCCGCGCCCGCTTCAAGACCGCGATGGAAATCGCCGTCGAAGGCCTCCGCGAAGCGATTCTGGAAGGGGCGATCAAGGCCGACTCCCCGCTTCGCCAGGAAGAGCTCGCAAAGGTTTTCGGGGTAAGCCGGATGCCGATCCGCGAGGCGCTGCGGCAGCTGGAAGCCGAGGGGCTGGTGCTGTCGGCACCTCACCGCGGCGCCGTTGTTGCCGAGCTGCTGCCCGCCGAAGTCCGCGAGATCGACCAGATCCGCTCGGCGCTGGAAACGCTTGCCCTCAGCCTGTCGCTACCCCTCCTCACCGACCGCCAGTTCGAGGAGGCCGAAGCGATACTCGACCGGATGGAGGCATGCCAGGATGCGGCGAAGTGGACGGCGCTGAACGAGCAGTTCCACAACAGCCTCTACGCTGGCACGGCATCGCCGCGCCTGAAGACGCTGATTGCCGGCCAGTATGTGGCGCTGGCGCGATATTCGAATGTTCACGTCGGCGCACTGGATTACCGGCGCCGCGCCGATGAGGAACATCGCGGGCTTCTGGAAGCCTGCCGCACACGCGACATCGCTGTCGCAACGTCGGCCCTCAGCAAGCACATCCGGGCAAGCGGCGAAGAGATCGCGAAAGTGCTGGAAGGCAGCCAGCAGGGCACATGAGAGCGGCGCCTCAAGAGCCTTCGGAGCCGATCACAGGTGGGTTTGGTCCCAGCCGTCCTTGACGGTTTCCATGGCCGGGTTGGTCGAGGTGCTCGCGACATGCGGCAGCGTCGAGATCTTTTCGCCGAGGACACGGCGGTATTTGGCGATGTCGCGGGTGCGGACCTTCAGCAGATAGTCGAAGCGGCCTGCGATCATGTGGCACTGCTCGACCTCCTTGATCTTCTTGACCGCATCGTTGAAGCTCTTCAGCGCGCCTTCGGTGGTATTCGAGAGTTTGACCTCGACAAAGGCGACGTGATCGAGTTCCATCTTGGCAGGATTGAGCACCGCCCTGAAACCTTCGATATAGCCTTCCGCCAGCAAGCGCTTGAAGCGAATCTGGCAGGGTGTATTCGACAGGCCGACGCGGGCAGCAAGGTCCGTGATGGACATTCGGCCGTCTTCCGAGAGGGCCTCCAGTATCTTCTTGTCGAACTGGTCAAGTTCACTAAAATTTGCCGCTTCTCTAGTCATGGCGCCTTCTCGAATGGGAATAGAATAGACGATTGCCACTGGATGATGCCGAAAGCAAGTTAGATCGACCTGAACCGGTCATGCTATGCTGCGCTTGCTGGTGACAGAGGGCTTTCGAGAAGCCCGAAGGCGCCGGCTTTTGGACGTTCAACAACCTTCGCCGCTAGGACCTTCCATGCTCAAAGACGTCGCCGACAACGCCTCCGGATCGAACCCGAATTCGCCCTTTGCCCAGTTTGCCCCGCCGATCCGCGAGCAGTCGGAGCTTCGCAAGGCGATCACCGCGGCCTACCGGCGTCCTGAGACCGAGTGCCTGCCACCGCTGGTCGCGGCCGCCAAGGTTCCCGACGATCTGAAGACGACGATCCGCGGCACGGCGCGCAAGTTGATCGAGGCGCTGCGCGCCAAGCACAAGGGCACAGGCGTCGAAGGACTGGTCCAGGAATATTCGCTGTCTAGCCAGGAGGGCGTCGCCCTCATGTGCCTTGCGGAAGCGCTGCTGCGCATTCCCGATACCGCGACCCGCGATGCGCTGATCCGCGACAAGATTTCCGAAGGCGACTGGAAGTCCCACGTCGGCGGCGGTCGCTCGCTGTTCGTCAATGCCGCGACCTGGGGTCTCGTTGTCACCGGCAAGCTGACCTCCACGGTCAACGACCGCAGCCTGGCGGCCGCGCTCACCCGTCTGATCGCCCGCTGCGGCGAACCGGTAATCCGCCGCGGCGTCGACATGGCGATGCGCATGATGGGCGAGCAGTTCGTCACCGGCGAGACCATCGACGAGGCGCTGAAGCGCGCCCGCCCGCTGGAGGCCCGCGGCTTCCGCTATTCCTACGACATGCTGGGCGAAGCCGCGACCACGGCGAAGGATGCCGAGCGCTACTATCGCGACTATGAGAACGCCATCAACGCCATCGGCAAGGCCGCCGCCGGCCGCGGCATCTATGAAGGCCCCGGCATCTCCATCAAGCTCTCGGCGCTGCATCCGCGCTATGTGCGCGCACAGTCGAAGCGCGTCATGGAAGAACTGCTTCCCCGCGTCCAGAAGCTGGCGCTGCTCGCCCGCACCTACGACATCGGCCTGAACATCGACGCCGAGGAAGCGGACCGCCTGGAGCTCTCGCTCGACCTCCTGGAAGAGCTCAGCTTCGATCCGGCGCTGAAGGGCTGGAACGGCCTTGGCTTCGTCGTCCAGGGATATGGCAAGCGCTGCCCCTTCGTGATCGACTATATTATCGACCTGTCGCGCCGCTCCGGCCGCCGGATGATGGTGCGCCTGGTGAAGGGTGCCTATTGGGATGCCGAGATCAAGCGCTCGCAGCTCGATGGCCTCTCGGATTTCCCGGTCTATACGCGCAAGATCCACACCGACGTCGCCTATGTCGCTTGCGCCCGCAAGCTGCTTGCGGCCACCGATGCGGTCTTCCCGCAATTTGCGACGCATAACGCCCAGACGCTGGCGACGATCTATCATCTGGCCGGCAACGATTTCCAGGTCGGCAAGTACGAGTTCCAATGCCTGCATGGCATGGGCGAGCCGCTCTATGACGAAGTCGTCGGCAAGGACAAGCTCGACCGCCCCTGCCGCATTTACGCACCGGTCGGCACGCATGAAACGCTGCTCGCCTATCTGGTCCGCCGCCTTCTCGAAAACGGCGCAAACTCCTCCTTCGTCAACCGCATTTCCGACCCGAAGGTCTCGGTCGACGACCTGACGGCGGATCCGGTCGACCTCGTCGAGGCGATGACGCCGCCCGGCAAGCCGCATGATCTGATCTCCCTGCCCGACGATCTCTACGGCGCGGAACGTCGTAATTCCGCCGGTATCGATCTGGCGAACGAGGCGGAACTGGCGCGCCTGGGCGGCAACCTGTCGAAGACTGTCACGATGACCTGGCATGCCTTGCCGCTTCTGGCGGACGGCGACACGCAGGGTGTGACGCGCCCGATCCTGAACCCCGCCGATCACGGCGATGCCGTCGGCGAGGTGACCGAGGTCGAACCGGCGGCCGTTGCGAAGATCGCCAAGCTGGCGGCGATCGGCGCCACCGAATGGGCCCAGGTCTCCCCGGCCGATCGCGCGGCCTGCCTCGATCGCGCAGCCGATATCATGCAGTCGCGCATCGAAACGCTGATGGGCGTCATCATGCGGGAAGCCGGCAAGTCGGCGGCGAATTCGATCGGCGAAGTGCGCGAAGCGATCGACTTCCTTCGCTATTACGCCGAGCAGGCCCGTCGCACGCTCGGCCCCTCGCACGCCCCGCTCGGCCCGATCGTCTGCATCAGCCCGTGGAACTTCCCGCTGGCGATCTTCACCGGCCAGGTCGCCGCGGCGCTCGTCGCGGGTAATTCGGTCATCGCAAAGCCGGCCGGCGTGACGCCGATCGTCGCTTTCGAAAGCGTCAAGATCCTGCACGAAGCAGGCATCCCCCGTCATGCCCTGCAGTTCACGCCCGGCGACGGCCCGCTCGGTGCCGCGCTGATCGACGCACCGGAAACGGCTGGTGTCATGTTCACCGGCTCCACCGGCGTTGCCCGCCTCATCCAGGCGCAGCTCGCAAACCGGCTTTCGAACTCGGGCAAGCCGATCCCGCTGATTGCCGAAACCGGTGGCCAGAACGGCATGATCGTCGATTCCTCGGCTCTCGCCGAGCAGGTCGTCGGCGATGTCATCGCCTCGGCCTTCGACAGCGCCGGACAGCGCTGCTCGGCGCTTCGCGTGCTCTGCCTGCAGGACGATATCGCCGACCGCACGCTCACCATGCTGAAGGGCGCATTGCAGGAGCTGTCGATCGGCCGCACCGACCGGCTGAGCGTCGATGTCGGCCCTGTCATCACCGCAGCGGCGAAGGCAGGCATCGACGGCCATATCGAGAAGATGAAGGCGCTCGGCTGCAAGGTGGAGCAGCTGCCGCTTCCCGAGACGGCCAACCTCGGCACCTTCGTGCCGCCGACGATCATCGAACTGAAGAAGCTCTCCGATCTCGAGAAGGAAGTGTTCGGACCGGTGCTTCACATCATCCGCTATCGCCGCGCCGATCTCGATCGTCTCATCGACGATATCAACGGCTCCGGCTATGGCCTGACCTTCGGCCTGCACACGCGCCTCGACGAGACGATCGCGCATGTGACGAGCCGGGTGCAGGCTGGCAATCTCTATGTGAACCGCAACATCATCGGCGCCGTCGTCGGCGTCCAGCCCTTCGGCGGGCGCGGCCTTTCCGGCACGGGTCCGAAGGCGGGCGGTCCGCTCTATATCGGCCGCCTCGTGCAGAAGGCGCCGGTGCCGCCGCAGCACAGCTCGGTCCACACAGACCCGGCGCTTGCCGATTTTGCCGTCTGGCTTTCGGGCAAGGGCAAAGCGGACGATGCCGAAGCCGCCCGCGAGCTCGGCAGCCTCTCGGCCGTCGGCCTGCAGAAGGAGCTCGTCGGCCCCGTCGGCGAGCGCAATCTCTACGCCCTCCATCCGCGCGGCCGCGTGCTTCTCGCCCCGTCCAGCGAACGCGGGCTTTACCGGCAGATCGCTGCGGGTCTCGCGACCGGCAACCAGCTCGTCATCGACGAGGCCTCCGGCCTTCGCCAGACACTGAAAGACCTGCCGGGCAGCGTCGCGCATCGCATCACATGGACCTCGGACTGGAACAAGGATGGTCCCTTCGCCTCGGCTCTCGTCGAAGGCGATGCCGAGCGGATTCTCAAGGTCAACAAGGCGATCGCCGCTCTCGACGGTCCTCTCGTTCTGGTGCAGTCGGCAACGACGGCGGAGATCGAGAGCGATATCGAGGCCTATTGCCTGAACTGGCTGGTCGAGGAAGTCTCGACATCGATCAACACGGCTGCGGCCGGCGGCAATGCCAGCCTGATGACGATCGGCTGATCGCCAGCACAATGGCGCCGGGGCGGCTAGTCGCCCCGGCGCGATCCATATTGAAAACTACCCCGCAATCGCCACAGCGTCGCTCCAGGAAGCGGCGATCTGCGCCCGGTCCATCGAGCGGGCAATACGCCCGGCATCCATGATGACGGCGCGGTCGCACATATGCGCGACAACGCCGGGATCGTGGCTGACGAGGACGAATGTCATGCCCTCGGATGCCTTGAGATCGTTCAGCAGATTGAGGATTCCGGCCTGTACGGAAACGTCGAGCGCCGAAGTCGGCTCGTCGAGCAGCAGCAGCTTCGGCTTCAAAAGCAGCGCCCGGGCGATTGCCACGCGCTGGCGCTGACCGCCGGAAAGCTGATGCGGATAGCGGCCGGTAACAGTTGCCGGAAGACCGACCCGCTCAAGCGCGGTCCGCACCTGACCCTCCATATCGCGTTCGCCACGCAGCGACAGCGGCTCACCGAGAATGCGGGCGATGCGATGGCGCGGGTGGAGCGAGGAATAGGGATCCTGAAACACCATCTGGATGCTGGCGCGTAGCGCTCCGGTGATCTTCCGTCCTGGCTGCAGCGGCTCACCGGAAACGGCAATCGAGCCCTGCCAGTTGGTGTTGAGACCGGCGATGGCGCGAAGCACTGTCGTCTTGCCGCAACCCGATGGACCGATCAGCCCGAAGGTCTCGCCCGCGCCGACATCGAAGCTGACATCCCGCACCGCGGTGAAGCCCTTGTCGCGCCCCTGAAAGGTTACGGAGAGATTGGTGACGGACAGCGCGCTCATGGCTGCTCTCCATAGACCGGCAATCTCATTCCGTAAGTCGCGGCCGACGGACGGGCAGCCCAGAGGGCACGCGTATAGTCCGACTTGGCATTTGCGAGATCGGCCGACGCCATCTGTTCGTCGATCTTTCCGCGGCGCATCACCATCACACGATCGGCGTAACGCGACACCTGCTGCAGGTCGTGGCTGATCAGCAGCAATCCCATGCCAAGCTCCTCGCTCAGCGAGCGCAGCAGCGTGAGGATCTGATCCTGCAGCCCGCGATCAAGCGCGGAGGTCGGCTCGTCGGCGATCAGGAGCTTCGGGCGGTTGATCAGCATCGCAGCGATCATCACGCGCTGCCCCATGCCACCCGACAGCGCCGCCGGATAGCTGGAATAGATACGGCCGACATCCGGCAGGCCGACCTTGTCGAGCATATCGAGTGCGCGCTCCCGGCGCTCGGCGGCCGAGAGCTTGGTGTGAAGAAGCAGGGCTTCCTCCACCTGGCGGCCGATCCTGTGTGCCGGGTTCAGCGAGTATTTCGGATCCTGAAGGATCAGACCCATGCCGCTGCCGCGCAGGCTGTTCCAGCCCTTTTCGGGGAGGGCCGTCAGATCCTGCCCGTCGAAGGAAAGGCGCGCGGCCGCGACCTGTGCCCGTGACGGCAGCAGACCCATGATGGCGCGGCCGGTCATCGATTTTCCGGAGCCGGATTCTCCGACGAGTGCCACGACCTCGCGGCCGACCGAAAAGGATACGCCATCGACGATCCGCACCGGTCCGTTCGCCGATGGAAAGGAGATCGACAGATCCTCGACCTGAAGCAAGGGATCAGTCATGGCGGGGATCCAAAATGTCACGCAGGCCGTCGGCCAGCAAATTGAAGGCAAAGGACGTGATCAGGATGGCGATGCCGGGAACGGCGGCCACCCACCACTGGTCGAAGATCACCTGCGTGCCCTCCGAAACCATCGAGCCCCATTCCGCCGTCGGCGGACGCACGCCGAGGCCAAGGAAGCCGAGGCCCGCGGCGGCAAGGATGATGCCCGAAAGATCGAGCGCCAGGCGGATGATCGCCGAAGGCAGCACGAGCGGCAGGATATGCCCCCAGAGCAGCCTGATGCCGCGAATGCCGACCATTTCGGCGGCGGCCAGATAGTCGCTGCGTCTCAGCGCTGCCGTCTCGACCCGGGCCTGGCGCGCATAGGCGGGCCAGCTCGTCAGCGCGAGAGCCAGCGCCCCGTTGATCAGCCCAGGCCCCATGATCGCGACGAAGGCAAAGGCAAGCAGCAGGCGCGGGAAGGACATGACGATATCGGTCAGCCGCATCAGCACGCGCTCGATGATGCCGCCGAAGAAGCCCGCGAGAATGCCGACGAGTATTCCAAGCGGCGCCATCAGCAGCACGACGACGAGGACGAGCAGCAGTGTCGGGCGCGCGCCGTAGATGATGCGTGAGAGAATATCCCGGCCGAAACCGTCGGTGCCCAGCCAATGGGCCGCATCCGGCGGCATCAGCCGATTGGCCGTTTCCTGCAAGTTCGGATCGTAGGGCGCGATCCAGGGCGCAAAGAGCGCCAGCGCAAGGATGACGACAACGACCAGGCATCCTACGGCAGCGGCCGGTGAGCGCAGCAGACGTTGCAGAAAGACGGATCCGCCGAGCGGCGGCTGAACGGTCTCGCTCATCGCTTCTTCCCCGCTTCCAGCCGTGCGACGCCGAGATCGGTCAGCGCGTTGAGCAGCACGAAGGAGGCGCCGACGATCAGTGTGGCGCCGAGAATGGCCGGCATGTCGCCGGAAAACATCGCCGTCGTCAGATAGCGGCCGATACCGGGCCAGGCAAAGACGGTTTCGGTCAGCACCGCGCCTTCGAGAAGGCTGGCATAGGAAAGCGCGATCACCGTCAGCAGCGTCCCTGAAATATTAGGGAGGATATGGACGAAGACGATGCGGCGCAGGCTCGCGCCCTTGGCACGCGCCGTCGTCACATATTCCTGGCCGAGCTCGGTCAGCACTGCCGCGCGCGTCAGCCGCGAAATGGCGGCAAGCGCATGAAAGGCAAGCACCGTCGCAGGCAGCACGAGATGCGCCAGCGCATCGCGGAAGGCGCCCGCCTTGCCCGACATCCAGGTATCGATCAGGGCAAAGCCGGTGACCGGCTTGACCGTGAATTGAAAGACGACGTCGGCCCGGCCGGGTCCCGGCGCCCAATGCAGCCGGGCATAGAACAGGAGCAGCATCAGCAGCCCCAGCCAGAAAATCGGCACGGAATAGCCGAAGAGCGAAACGAACCGCGCCAGGCTATCCACCCATGTCCCCTGCCGCATCGCGGCGGCGATGCCGAGCGACAGACCGACAATCGCGCCGATGACGATCGCTGCGGTGGCGAGCTCGATCGTTGCGGGAAAAGTGCGGGCGATATCCTTGGCGACAGGTTGGCCCGTGGAGATCGACTGCCCGAAATTGCCCGACAGCGCCGTCTCGACATAGCGCAGGAACTGCAGCGGCAGCGGCTGGTCAAGCCCGAGCTCGACGCGCGCCTGCTCGTAGGTGGACTTGCTTGCGTGATCGCCGACGAGCTGCAGCGCCGGGTCGATCGGCGAAAGCCGCGTCATCGCGAACGTCACCAGCGCCAGGCCGAAAAGGGTCAGCGCGAATGACCAGAACCACTTGAAAAGAGGCCAGATGAAAGACAACTCCCGCCAGCTGTTTCGCTGACGGGAGTCGGTCATGCCGGCACTATTGTTCGTTGCCGTTTGCGGCACTTATTTTTCTACCTTGTCGTAATAGACCTGGTCTGCGTTCAGACCCTGCGCATAGTTCTTCACCTTGTCGCTTAGCACGACCGGATCGTTGCCTTGAAGCGTAAAGATGAAGGGCGAGCTCGCCTGGATCTTCTTCTGTAGATCCTGATAGAGCGCGATGCGCTTGGCCGGATCCTGTTCCTTGACGGCAGAAAGCGTCTCGTCCGTCAGTTCCGGGATAACCCAGCCGGCATATTTCGCCGCAGTGTTGGTCGAGTTGTCCCTGTTGATCGCGAAGGCGCTGGCATTGGAATGCGGATCGAAATAGTCCGGGATCCAGTAGCGCAGCGTCATCTCGAACTTGCCGGAGCGGCCGCGGGCATAGATGTCGCTCGCAACACCCGGCTGGATGTCCAGCGTGATGCCGGCTTGCGCAAAGGTCGACTGAAGCGACTGCGCGATCGAGAGATAGGGCTGATCGTTGAAGACGATGAATTCGATCTTGAACGGCGTCTTGATGCCAGCGTCGGCCAGGATCTTCTTCGCCTTCTCAGGATCGAGCTTGAACGGCGTGTCCGTCAGGGCGCCCGGGAAGCCGACCGGAAGGAAGGACTGGTGGACGCTGCTCTGGCCGCGCAGGAGGTTCTTGGCGATACCGTCATAGTCGACGAGATAGCGTGCCGCCTCCCAGAACGCCGGATTGCCGAGCGTCGGGTTCGCCTTGGTGTTGAGCAGGATATAATCGGTACGGGCGGAAGGAACAGAGAGAACCTTGATGCCGCTCTTGTCCTTCAACGCTTCGATCTGGTCCGCAGAGAGACCACGGGCGATATCGGCATCACCCTGCTCGACGAGCAGACGGCGGGCACCGACGTCAGGCACGTTGCGGATGATGACGTTTTCGAGCTTCGGCTTGTCCGACGAATTGGCATTCGCCTGCAGCACGAGGGCTTCATGCGGCGTGTAGGCAGCGATCGAGAAGGCGCCGCTGCCGGCCGAATTGGTCTTCAGCCAGCCATTGCCGAAGTCGTTATCCTTGACGTTGGCAGACACCGTCTGTTCGTCGACGACGGAGGCAATCGGGGCGGTCAGCAGCGAGAGCGCAAAACCGGCACCGACATCGGCGCTCCAAGTGAGCTTCACATGCTTGTCGTCCACCTTGGTGACGGCGCTGTCGACGGTCTCGGGCTTCCAGCCGAGTTCGTTGAGGATGAAGGCCGGAGACTTGTTGAGCTTGACGGCGCGCGTCAGCGAGAAGACCACATCTTCAGGACGAACCGGATTGCCGGAGGCGAATTTTGCATCGGCGAGCGCAAAGGTCAGGCTCTTGCCATCGCTGCCGGCTTCCCAGGAGGCGGCGAGCGCCGGCTCGATCTTCGTGCCATCGTCGCGGTTGGACTGCACGAGACGCTGGTAGAGGTTGTTGAAGGACTGCACCGTCGTCAGCTCGAAACCTTCGGCCGGATCGAAGCTCGTCGCGTCATCGATCGACTGGGCAACGACGAGCGTGTCGTTCGGGGTTTCGGCGTGAGCGGCAAGCGGGCCGAGCGCAAGGCTGAATGCGGCGCCAAGAAGCGCTCCCCGCCAAGATTGCAGCAACATTTTCGTCTCCTGATTATATTTATATGCGCGTTGGACCCGGCAGAGCGCCGCACGCTAACAAGTGCAACTTACTGCGCAGCCTCACCTTTCATCAGGCCCGATCGTTGCGATTATCACGGTGAAGTGAGAAAAAAATTCCCTGAGAAAGCCGAAATCCGGCGCTCCACAGAAACAGCCAAACGGGTTCTGCAACTGAAAGCTGGTTGAAAGCTTCGACCGGATACCTACAAGGCCGCATCGTGGAGGAGGCACAATGTTCGTGGCGAAATGCGATGCGCCCATTTTATCCCGGAGGAGACCTTCATGCGTTTCACACGCAATCTATTCAATGGAATCGCCCTTTCTGCCGTCGTCACCGCCGCATCGCTTGGCGCATCCGCCGCACATGCTGCCGATAAGATCACCATCATGGTCGGTGGCTACGAGAAGCAGATCTATCTGCCCGCCAAGCTTGCCGAGAGCCTCGGCTACTTCAAGGATGAAGGCCTGGATGTCGAGCTTCTGAACGAAGCCGCCGGCGTCGATGCCGAAAACCAGCTGCTGGCTGGCGCCGTTCAGGGCGTCGTCGGCTTCTACGACCACTGCGTAGACCTGCAGGCCAAGGGCAAGTTCGTCGAATCCATCGTCCAGTTCAGCCAGGCGCCGGGCGAAGTGGAACTCGTTTCCACCAAGCATCCCGAAATCAAGTCGCCGGCCGACTTCAAGGGCAAGAGCCTCGGCGTCACAGGCCTCGGCTCTTCGACCAATTTCCTCACCCTCTTCATGGCTTCCAAGGCCGGCCTGCAGCCGGGCGACGTCGTGACGGTTCCGGTCGGTGCCGGCGGCACTTTCATCGCCGCCATGCAGCAGGACCAGATCCAGGCGGGCATGACCACCGAGCCCACCATCTCGCGCATGCTGAAGACCGGCGAAGCCAAGGTTCTCGTCGACATGCGCACGGTCGATGCGACCCGCCAGGCGCTCGGCGGCACCTATCCGGCAGCCTCGCTCTATCTCGAAAGCTCCTGGGTGGACGAGCACAAGGAAGAAACCCAGAAGCTCGCCAACGCCTTCGTGAAGACACTGAAGTTCATCAACACGCATTCTGCGGCCGAAATCGCCGACAAGATGCCGAAGGATTTCTACGTCGGCGACAAGGATGGTTACATCAAGGCGCTTGAAGAAGGCAAAGGCATGTTCACGCCGGATGGCGTGATGCCGGAAGATGGCCCGAAGACGGTTCTGGCCGTGCTGTCCGAGTTCTCGAAGAACGTGAAGGGCAAGCAGATCGACCTCTCCAAGACCTACACAACCGAGTTCGTCAAGAACGCGAAGTAACTTCTGTCGCGACGGCTCCCGCCGGATGGCGGGAGCGCAGCGCGCTATGGGCACTGCGTGCACGCCCGCAGAGGCACGCATAGGTATCGCCATGCAGCAGGAAAACATGAAGACGCCTGCGGTCGAGCTGATCAATGTCAGCCGCCGCTTTGTCTCGCCGACCGGCAAGTCCCTCACCGCTCTCCGCGACTTCAACATGACCGTCGAACGCGGCGAGTTCGTTGCCGTCGTCGGCCCGACCGGATGCGGCAAGTCGACGACGCTCAACCTCGTGACCGGGCTCGCCCGGCCGAGCGCCGGCGAGGTGCGCCTGATGGGCGGCCCGATCACCGGCATCGACCGCCGCGTCGGCTTCGCCTTCCAGACCGATGCGCTCTTTCCCTGGAAGAACGTCATCGACAACGTGATGGCCGGGCCGCTGTTTCGCGGCAAGTCGAAGACAGAAGCCGAAAAGAGCGCCAAGGACTGGCTGGCCCGCGTCGGCCTGTCGAAATTCCTGCATCACTATCCGCATCAGCTTTCGGGCGGCATGCGCAAGCGCGTCTCGCTGGCGCAGACCTTCATCAACGAGCCGGAAATCCTGCTGATGGACGAGCCCTTCTCGGCGCTCGACGTGCAGACCCGCACCGTCATGCATGAAGAGCTGCTGAAGCTCTGGGCCGAGCGCAAGGCATCGGTGATCTTCGTCACCCACGACCTCGAGGAAGCCGTGGCTCTCGCCGACAAGGTCTATGTGCTGACGGCAGGCCCGGCGACGGTGAAATCGGTCTACACAATCGATCTGCCGCGGCCGCGCGTCGTGTCCGAGATCCGCTACGAGCCGAACTTCATCGATTACTGCAAGACCATCTGGGACGACCTTCGCGAAGAGGTGGAAACCAGCTACCGCCGCGCAAGCGAAGCGGCCTGAGGGAGGGGACAATGACTGATACGACAATTGGCGCAGGCTCGGCCGCGCTGTTTCGCCCGGGAACCTCGGATGCGGAAATCGAGGCATCCGCGATGAAGGCGATGAAGCGGCGCACCGCGCTTGTCCGCTTCTGGCAGATCGCCATCCTCGTCTTCGTCATCGGCATGTGGGAGCTGTCCTCCAACATGCAGTGGATCGATCCGTTCTTCTACTCGAGCCCGAGCGGCGTCATCGAGCGCCTGTACGAATGGGCGACCGAGGGCACGACCGAAGGCTCGCTCTGGTACAATCTGTGGGTCACGATGGAAGAGGCGCTGATCGGCTTCTTCGCCGGCTCGATCACCGGCGTCTTCGTCGGCATCGGCCTCGGCCGAAACCGTTTCCTCTCGGATATCTTCTCGGTCTATATCAAGGCGATCAATTCGATCCCGCGCGTCGTGCTGGCGCCGATCTTCATCATGATCATGGGTCTCGGCCTACCTTCCAAGGTGGCGCTCGCCTTCATCATGGTGTTCTTCGTGGTCTTCGCCAACGCCTTCCAGGGCGTGCGTGAAGCCGACCGCAACATGATCGCCAATGCCCGCATTCTCGGCGCCTCCGACTGGCAGGTGACCCGCACCGTCGTCATTCCCTCGGCGATGAGCTGGATCTTCGCCAGCCTTCACGTGTCGTTCGGCTTTGCAATCATCGGCGCCATCGTCGGCGAGTTCGTCGGCGCCCGCTTCGGTATCGGTCAGCTGATCTCGATCGCCAAGGGCACCTTCGACGCCGCCGGCATGTTCGCCGCGATCCTGCTGGTCATGGTGGTGACGCTCGTTGCCGAATACATCATGACGATCATCGAGAACCGTCTCGCCAAATGGCGGCCGCAGCAGCAGATGGACGTGCAATAAAAGAGGCCATCCTCCCAAGGCTTCGGAAGGCCGGATCGCGAGATCCGGCCTTTTTCATGCCGATCCCGCAGCCGCGACGGGAAGCCGGACGCTGATGACGAGACCGCCGCCATCAGCCTCCGCAAGGGCAACCGTGCCACCGGCACCATCGACCACCTCGCGGACGATCGCCAATCCCAGACCGCTGCCGTCGCCTTCGGTGCCGAGCACCCGATAGAAGCGCTCGAAGACCTGTTCGCGCTCATCGGCCGGAATGCCGGGACCGTTGTCCTCGACATCGAGAACGGCAAGTTCCCCTGCCCGGCGGACCGAAATAGTCACCCGGCCGCCGCGGCGGGTGTAGCGGATCGCATTGTCGACGAGATTGACGAGCATTTCCCGCAGCATCGTGCCGTCGCCCTCGACCGGCACGGGGCCTGAAACCTCCAAACCTAGATCGATATCGCGCTGGAGCGCCTGCTCGGCATGGGCTGCGACGATATCGCGGGCAGCGGCAGAAAGATCGATCGTATCGCTGCGCGGCCTCCGGCTTCCGGGCTCGGCGCGCGACAGCGTCAGAAGCTGACTTGCCAGACGCGACATGTGGCGGGTGCTGCTGCGCAGCGCCTGCAACGCCTCGTCGCGCTTCATCTCATCCGTCTCGCGCGCTGCCACGCTCGCCTGCGTCGACATCAGCGCCAGCGGCGTCCTGAGCTGATGCGCAGCATTCGACACGAAGCGCCGCTGCGCCGCCATCTGGTTCTGGACGCGCTCCATGTGATCGTTCAGCGCCCGCACGAGCGGCTGGAACTCTGTCTGGACCATGGCCGGCGACAACGGATCGAGCCGCTCGCGCCCGCGGGCGCGCACGGCATCGCGCAGGCGCAGTGCCGGTGCCAGTCCCCGCTGAAGGCCAATGATGGTGACCGCGCCTGCGAGCAGCACGAGAATGAACTGCTTGCTAAAATCGTCGAGCCACAGCCGCCGGCGCAGCGCATATTGGCTGTTGTGGGTGATCGCCACGGTGACCGAGATATCGCCATCGTCAGGCAGGCCGACGACCGGGTGATTGAGCGTCAGCGCCCGAACCGTCGAGTTGCGGAACGTCACGTCCTGGCCGGTGCGATCGACGGTCGGCAGCGGCAGATCGGGAAAGCCGCTGACCAGGTTTCCCCAGGCGGTGATCACCTGATAGAAGACCTGATCGCCATAGCCGGTATCGAACATCTCGAGCGCCGCAGGCGGAATATCCGCCTCGATATTGCCGCCCTCATCGACCCGCACCGCTTCGGCGATCACCCGCGCCGAACTCAGCAGCGTACGGTCGGAGACCAGCTTCGCGGTCTGGTCGGCCGTCCGGTAGCTGTCATAGAGATTGAAGCAGATTGCCCCGACGAGCGTCAGCACCACCCAGGCCAGAAGCTGGGCGCGCAGGCTTTGCCGCAAGCTCCACACACCCGTCAGCGCATTCCGCAGACGGCTCATCCTAGGACGCGTCCCGCAGCAGATATCCAAGCCCGCGCAGCGTCGCGATCTGGGCAGAGCTCGTCTCAAGTTTCTTCCGCAGCCGGTGGACGTAGATCTCGATGGCGCTCGGGTCCGCCTCGTCATCGAAACCGAAGACGCTTTCCGACAGCGCCGCCTTCGACACCGTCGTTCCGACCCGGGTGATCAGATGCTCGAGAACAGCATGTTCCCTGGGCGTCAGGGCGAGCGGCTCGCCATTGATAGAAAATTGCCGCGTCGCGCCTGCAAAGGTGAGATCGCCCACCACCACCTCGGGCGCCGCACGATCCTGCCCGCGCCGGACGATCGCCCTGATGCGCGCCTCCAGCTCGGCAATCTCGAAGGGCTTGGCGAGATAATCGTCAGCACCGCCATCCAGGCCGGCGACGCGGCCGTCGAGGCTGGCATTGGCCGTCAGGATGATGACGGGAACCCGCTCGCCACTCTGCCGCAGCCGCTTCAGAAGCGTCATGCCGTCGACTTTCGGGATCGAGAGATCGAGGATCACCGCCGAATAGCTCGCCACCTTGAGCATCAATTCGGCATCCTCACCATCAAAGGCTATGTCGACTGCATATTGTGCCTGGCGGAGCGCCTTTGCGAGCCAGTCGGCCAGCTCTCTATTGTCTTCGACGATGAGGATTTTCATGCGCTAGCTATATCATTTCCGGGAGCCGGAAAGAAAGCGTCCGGCCTTGCTGCGCGGGAGAAAAGCTCGCGTTTTCGCAGGGGATGCGGGCTCCCGGAAGGAGCCCGCTGACCTCGCTACCCGCTCAGGACTTTGTGGTGCTCGCGGTATAGATCTCGTCGATCGTCTTGCCGAGGCTGGTGTCGAATTCAGCATCCGCCATCGTCACCCTGAGGTCTTCGGTCAGCGCGCGTGAGAAGCTGGCGATCATGCCGTGGTTATGGCTGAGCTTGTCGCAGGCATCGGCGCGGGTGTAGCCGCCGGAGAGCGCCACAACGCGGATGACCGACTTGTGGTCGCTGAGCGGCTTGTAGAAATCGGCGACACTCGGAAGCGTAAGCTTCAGCATCACCTTCTTGCCTGCCGGCAGCGCATCGAGCTCGCGCAGGATTTCTTCGCGCAGGATTACCTCCGCCTCACGCTTGGTCGGGCTCTTGATGGAGACTTCAGGCTCGATGATCGGAACGAGACCGTGCTCGAGGATGCGCTGACCGACCGTGAACTGCTGATGTACGACGGCGGCAATGCCCGCCCGGTTCGCTTCAGCGATCACCGAGCGCATCTTGGTGCCGAAGATGCCCTTCTTGACCGCCCGCTCCAGCAGCCCATCGAGCTCCGGCATCGGCTTCAGCACCTGGACCCCATTGACCTCGGCCGCCAGTCCCTTGTCGACCTTGAGGAACGGCACGACGCCGCGCTCTTCCCAGAGGAATGTCGGCACAGGCTTACCTTTGGCCTCGCCATCCATGGTCTTTTCGAAGAGGATCGCGCCGATCACCTTGTCGCCGGAAAATGCCGGCGCCGTCATGATGCGCACGCGCATCTCGTGCATCAGCCGGAACATTTCGTCTTCGCCGCTGTAATCGCTATCGGCGATGCCGTAGAGGCGCAAAGCCCCCGGCGTCGAGCCGCCGCTCTGGTCGAGCGCTGCGATGAAACCCGCTTTGTCAGCCATCTGAGACATCATTTTTGCATCAGCCATTATTTTCCCCATTGCGCTGCAACTCGCGCGTTTCAGAAGACGGCATCGAACCGGGCAGCCGCCCGGCGCAAAAGCAACGTCTCACATTCCTGCACAAACGGCCACCTTCTTGCGAAGGCGGCCGGAGCTAAAAATGGAGCAGGCTGAGCCCGGCTCAAGACGGGCGTATGGAGCAAATTATTGTGTCAGGCGCGGCAGACCTGTTGCGGCCACCTGGCCGATGGTTTTGAAGGCCGCCGTTAGGTCGGTAGCGTTCTCGGCGTAGAAGAAAGTCGCCGCAGATGTCGCGCATTTCGACAGCAGGTTCTTACCCTGGTCGGAGGCGCTGAAGGCAACGGTATAGACGGTGATGCCCTTGCTCTTTGCAGTGGCGCAATGGGTCAGCGTCGTCGTGTCGTCGGACGACGAGGAGTTTTCGCCGTCGGTCATGAAGACGATCGCCTTGTTTGGCGTCAGGCCGTTCTTGTTCTTGTGGATCGTGTCTTCACTGGTCGAGTTCAGCGCATCGAGCGCCACCTTGAAGGCGCCCGTCGAGCTCGTGCCTCCGGTCGGGGTCAGCGCATCGATATAGTTATCGGTTGCCGACCAGCCCCAGGCGAGCGGCGTCTCCGTCTGCTTTGCGGAATTGTAGGACACGGCGCCAGTGCGGATCAGGCCGGCGCTGGGGTCGGCGGTCGCAAAGGTGCTGAACAGCGTGTCTGCCGCCAGCTTCAGTGCCTCGATGCGCTGATAGTAGCAGGGCGTCTTGCTGCCGCCGTCTTTGATCGTGCTGGCATTCGGCATGTAGTAATAGTGGCAGGGCTGCGTCGTCGACTTGATCGAGGTCGTGCTCGTCTGCATCGAGCCCGAGCGGTCGAGCACCAGATACATCGACAGCGAATTGCTTGCGCCGCGCGACGAGGTCGACCGGCTGCTGATGGAGATCTTCGCAGTCTGCTGGTTGAAGACACTCATCATCGGCGACAGCGCCATGGAAAGATCGAAGGCAAGATCGACGGTATAGGTTTTGCTGTTGTTGACGCCGGTGACCGTCGAGACGGTGATCTGCGGCGAGACAGTCAGGCCCTCGCCTGTCATCTGGCCCTTCAGATAGTCCGTCGCCAGCGATTTCGCCTGCGCCTCGGTAATGCCGTTCGATGCCAGCGCCGAAGATGCCGCGAGTGCCGCGCCATCGGCGTAGTTCTGCAGGTTCTGCTTCGTCAGCAGCATATTGGAGAAATCGACGGCGACGCCCGCCGATCCGATCAGAACCGGCATCAGCACCGCCGTCATGATCCCGAAATTACCGCCGATATCACTGACGAATGCACGAATTCTACGCTTGAACATCCTGGCCCCCGCCGCTTTTGTTTCGGCCAGCATCTCCCGCCGCTAATTAAGATCGGCCTTCAATTGACGGGAGACGGACGGAGATTTCGGAAATATCCTTAAGAATTACAATGCTTTCCAGTTGGTAAAGGCAGTGCGGACCGTCCAGAGGGCGCCACGCCGCCTAGATAAGAAACGCATCATCGATGGGAATCTGCATGGCCGTCAGCAGGTGGTTGTTCTGCCCCGCAAGCGCGATCACCGAGAGCAGTTCGGCATGCTGGGCCTCGGTCATCCCCCGCGCCTTTGCCGCTGCGGTATGCGAGTGGACGCAATAGGAGCAGCTGTTTGCCGTCGAGACGGCGATGTAGATCATCTCGCGCGTCAGCGGGTCGAGCGCGCCTTCGGCCGACATCACCGTCTTCACCCCTTCCCAGGTCCGCTTCAGAAGGGCGGGATCGTTGGCGAGGCCGCGCCAGAAGTTGTTGACGAAATCTGACTTGCGGGTGGCTCTGATGTCGTCGAACACCGCCTTGGCAGCGGGATTTGCTTCGACTTCGGCATCGGTGAGGAGCTTGACGGTGGCCATTGCGGTTCCTTTCCTGATCAAGAACCGTGAACCTACATGATTTTCCGCGGCTTGCAGCCGGGCGGCGCGAATTCTTCGCCTGCCCCGGGGCTCACCTGACGGACCGGCCATCCCGAAATCTTGCGATACCTCTATCGGTGTGCATATGACACTGAAAATCAGAACGAATCTAATTTAGAGAGCGCAAATGTCCCTCACCCAAAGCGGATCAGCGGATATCGGTTCTGCCGCCGATTTGGCGGAGGCCGGCGTCTTCACCTGGGATCTCGGCACCGACACCGTCTATGCCGATACGACATTGGCAGCCCTCTTCGGCTTCGATGCCGAGGTCGCCCAGTCGGGACAACCGATCATTCACTTCCTCGACCGCATCGATGCGGTCGACAAGCCGCGCATCGCGCAGGCGATCCACGAGGCGATCGTTACCGGCGCGGCCTATCAGCAGGACTACGACATCCTGCGCCCCGACGGCACGCGCGCAAGTGTCTCGGCCTTTGGCCGCTGCTTCCGTGACGCCGCGGGTACGCCGTCGCATTATGCCGGTATCGTCTGCCCGAAGGCGGATGAGCGCGCGCCGCAGGACAGCCTCTTCTGGCACTGCCTGCAGGCCTATCACCTCGCCCGCCAATGCGGCCAATGGGATATGGTGCGCCATCTGGAGCTGGCGCTCAAAGAATTCGGCCACCCGCTGCGGGCGACGGAAGCCATGCACTGAGCCAGCGCTGGAGCTGATCGCGCGGCAGGCGAAAAATACCACTTCCCTTCGATGGCAATCGGATGCATCTCTTCGGCCCTGCGCCGGCGGGTGTCGCCGGCGGTTCGAATGAGAATGGATAAGCATCATGATGCAGCAGGTATGGAACCACCCGGTCGCCGCCATTACCGAAACCGAGCGCGCCGAACGCCTTGAAAGCCTGCGCCGCCGCATGCGCGAACAGGGCATCGCCGCCACCCTGCTCGGCCCGACCGAGAGCCTGCGCTATTTCACCGGCCTCGTCTGGCACCTCAGCGAGCGCCTGCTCGGCGCCGTCGTCACGGACGACAAGCTCACCTATATCGTTCCGGGCTTCGAACTCAGCCGCGTCGAGACCCTGCCGCACCTGCCGGGTGAGATCGCCGTATGGCAGGAAGAGGAAAGCCCGGCTGCCCTCGTTGCCGCGCTCGCGGGCGACAAAGGCCTGCTTGCACTCGACGATGCGCTGCCGCTTGCCTTCTACCACGCCTTTTCAAAGGTCATGGATCCGGCGCGCCTCGTCGACGGCGGCCCGCTCATCAACGGCCTTCGTCTCATCAAGTCGCCCGCCGAAATCGCCCTGATCAAATACGCAATGGGCCTTACCCTCGATATCCACGCCAAGGTGCGCGGCATGCTGCAGCCTGGTATCGCCGCCTCCGAAGTGATCCGCTATATCGACCAGCAGCATCGCGCCGCCGGAGCCGATAACGGCTCGAGCTTCTGCATCGTCTCCTTCGGCGGTGCCACGGCGCTGCCGCATGGCGCCGATGGCGAGCAGATCCTGCAGAAGGGCGATGTCATTCTGGTCGATACCGGCTGCCGTCTCGACGGCTATCACTCGGATTTGACGCGCACCTATATGCTTGATGGCGGCAATGCCGAATTCGAGCGCGCCTGGACGATCGAGCGCGCCGGGCAGCAGGCCGTGTTCGATGGGGCCAAGCTCGGCGCTGCCTGCGAAACGCTCGATGCCGCCGCCCGCGAAACCTTTGGCAGCCACGGCCTCGGCCCGGACTATCGCCTGCCCGGCCTGCCGCATCGCGCCGGCCACGGCCTTGGCCTGGAAATCCACGAGGGTCCGTTTATCGTGCGCGGCAACAAGACGCCGCTTGCCGCCGGCATGTGCTTCTCGAACGAACCGATGGTGGTCTTCCCCGGCCAGTTCGGCGTTCGCCTCGAAGACCATATCTACATGAGCGAAACCGGCGCCAACTGGTTCACGCATCCGGCGAAAGACCCTGTCTCGGTCTGATCGCTGACGAAACAGCAAATGCAAAACGGCCTGCGCGAGATACCCGCGCAGGCCGTTTTCATTTTGGCGAAGCCTGGATCAGCCGGCCGGATGCGCTTCTCTTCGGGCAAGCTTGCCCTCTTCGGCCTTGTAGAAATACTGGCTGGCAACCAGCCACCCCTTCAGAGGCCTCAGCGGCGGAATGCAGGTGAGCGCCATGAACGGGCCGGTGACCAGGAACTGAACCCAAAGCGGCGCCGAGAAGGCGACTTCGAGCCAGACGCCGAGCAGCACGCTTGGCACGCAGGCAAAGCAGATGACGAAGAAGGCCGGGCCGTCCGCCGGGTCGGCGAAGGAATAGTCCAGGCCGCAGGCCTCGCATTCGGTTTTCAGCGTCAGGAAGCCATTGAACATGTGCCCCTGCCCGCAACGCGGACAACGGCCGCGCACGCCGGTCTGCATGGGAGGAAGAGGAGGATAATCGGTATCCACGGCAGTCTCGCTTTTCGGGTTGCGAGGCATCCTTAAATGCATTCAATGCCTCAAAATGTATGCATACAATATAATTACATTGAACGCGGATTGCTAGTCTATTAGTCACAATGCCGCAGGATTGTGGGAAGAGGATTAATGGAGCCCTTCCGCGCGTCCCCGGCGCTTAACGATAGCGCCGGCAAACGCAAAAAGCGGGCACAACGGCCCGCCTTCATCAAAGTCGATCAAATGAAGCGTCAGAAGAAGGACGCGGTCATCTCAGGCGGCCCTTCGAGCGCATGCGCCATGAAATCCAGCGCGCCACGCAGCCTCTCGCGGCTGATCGGGCCGCCGACGCAGACGCGAACGGCTTCGGCGGCCGCACCATCGACAGTAAAGACATCGCTGGCGACGACGCCGATGCCGGAACTGCGCATATGGCTGCCGAAGGTCGAGCGGGTCCAGCCATTGGTCAGCGGCAGCCAGATATTGAAGCTGATCGGATCGGCCCTGTAGCTTCCCTCCGGCAGGATGCCGGCCACCATCTGCTGACGGGCGGCGGCCTCGGCGCGGATGAAGCGCAGGATGGTGTCGGCCGTGCCATCCTCGATCCAGCGCGTTGCCAGCGCCAGATTGAGCGGCGAGGCCATGACATTATTGGTGCGCATGGCGCTGACGAAGGGCCAGATCGCCTTGGTATCGGGCGCCACGACGAAGGCAAGCCGCAGCCCGGCGCCGATGCATTTCGCCAGCCCGCCGATATGCCAGGTCAGGTCGGGCGCGATGGCAGCGAGCGGCGGCGGGCCATGCAGCGGAATGAAACCATAGGCGTCGTCCTCGACGATCGGCACATAGTATCTGCGGGCAACGGCCGCGATTTCCTCGCGCCGGCGCTCCGGAATGGTCAGCGTCAGCGGGTTTTGCAGCGTCGGATTGAGATAGAGCGCCTTCGGCTTCAGCCGCTCGCAGGCATCCGCCAGCGCATCCGGCAGAATGCCCTCCTCGTCCATCGGCAGGCCGGAAAGGTTGAGCCGCAGCTGTGCCGCGATCGAGCGCATGCCGGGATAGGTGATGTTTTCGGAGAGAACCGTATCGCCCGGCCGCGCCAGCAGGCCGAAGATCGCCAGCAGCGCCGGGTGTGCGCCGGGGGTGACGAAGATGCGCTCCTGCGATGGCACGAGGCCACGGCGGCTGAGCCAGGCGGCCGCCGCCTCCTTGTCCATGCCGGAACCGCCGAAGCCCTGATAGCGCAGCAACGGAATGAGATTGGTGGCAACCGCCGACATGCCCTCGCGCATGCGGTCGAGCAGCTCGGGATCATCGGGCTCGGGCGGCAGGTTCATCGAGAAGTCGACGACGGAAGCGCGGCGCGGATCGGGCGCTGCATCGGAAGCAAAGCCGCGGCGCTCCTTGTCCTGACCGCCGGTGATGAAGGTACCACGCCCGACATGCGAGCCGACCAGCCCGCGCTTCTGCGCCTCGACATAGCCGCGAGCGACAGTGGTGAAGTCGATATTGAGCCTGCGTGCAAGCTCACGCTGCGGCGGCAGCCGGTCGCCGACCGCAAGCACGCCGCTACGCAGATCCATCTCGATCAGATCGGCGATCGCCATATAGCGAGGGCTGGAGGAACGGCTGAGGTCGGGATGCCAGTCTTTCATTTCATATCCGCAATTCGTGATCGTCGTCGGAAGGGAATCCGGGGACATTGATGGTATATTGTTGCACCCTCGTCCTGTCACGCGAAATCACGGCGACAATCGGCCGCCGCGCAACGGCGGAATGCCGCATCTGCAGCTCGGCAGAGCAAAACAGCTGACATTTGATTGCATATTGAATGCATTCATTCAAGTCATAGATGCACTCATTTTTGGCAGGGAACTGCACGCCATTTTAGCGGCAATCCAAGCGATCATCGACATTGAATGCAATATTGATCGCATTTCCTGTGATTTTGACTGCTATTTGTGCAGATTCAATCTGGCACGGTGCTTGCAATTCAATGGCTGTACCCCGCGACAGGGGCCTGACTTCAAACACAGGAGCCATTCATGCCCGCAGTTACCGCACCGGCCCACGCAGATGGAGACTTCTTCGTCGACTACGAAGACAAGGTCTTTGAAGACGTCCAGGCAAAGGAGGGCGAGAAGGCCCTCATCACCTTCCATACCGTCGCCTTCGAAGGCTCGATCGGCCTCGTCAACCTGCTGCAGGCCAAGCGCCTGAAGCGCAAGGGCTTCGAGACCTCGGTGCTGCTCTACGGCCCGGGCGTCACACTCGGCGTGCAGCGCGGCTTCCCCAAACTCGGCATGGAAGCCTTCCCCGGTCATCTGAACTTCAACAACCAGATCAAGGGCTTCATGGATGAGGGCGGCAAGGTCTATGCCTGCCGCTTTGCGCTGCAGGCGCTTTACGGACACGGCGAACCCTCTCTGATCCCCGGCATCACGCCGATCAGCCCGCTCGATGTGCTCGACCTGATCCTGCTCCACCGCCGCGACGGCGCCTTCATCCTCGATACCTGGACGCTCTGACCCCCGCTCCCTTCTCCCCGCCGGGGAGAGGGGAAACCGAAGCAAGGATTTTTTTGCCATGGAGAAGAAACTGACCGTCCGGGCCGCCGCCGCGCAGATCGCTCCCGATCTGACCTCCCGGGAGAAGACTCTGGCGCGCGTGCTCGACGCCATCCGCGAGGCGGCGTCGAAAGGTGCCGAGCTGATCGTCTTCCCGGAGACCTTCGTTCCCTGGTATCCGTATTTCTCCTTCGTGCTGCCACCCGTCCTTTCTGGACGCGAGCACGTTCGCCTCTACGAGGAGGCCGTCACCATCCCGAGCCCGGCAACCGATGCCGTCGCGGCTGCCGCCCGTGAGCACGGCATCGTCGTGGCCCTCGGCGTCAACGAGCGGGATCACGGCTCGCTCTACAATACCCAGCTCCTCTTCGATGCCGACGGCAAATTACTGCTGAAGCGGCGCAAGATCACCCCCACCTTCCACGAGCGAATGATCTGGGGCCAGGGCGATGGTTCCGGGCTCACTGTCGTCGATAGCCGCATCGGCCGGCTCGGCGCGCTCGCCTGCTGGGAGCATTACAATCCGCTCGCCCGCTACGCACTGATGGCGCAGCACGAGGAAATCCATATTGCCCAGTTCCCGGGCTCGATGGTCGGCCCGATCTTCGCCGAGCAGATGGAAGTGACGATCCGGCACCATGCGCTGGAAAGCGGCTGCTTCGTCGTCAACGCCACGGGCTGGCTGACCGACGAGCAGATCGTCTCGATCACGCCGGACCAGAATCTGCAGAAGGCGCTGCGCGGCGGCTGCATGACGGCGATCATCTCGCCCGAGGGCAAGCATCTGGCGCCGCCGATTACCGAGGGCGAAGGCATCCTGATCGCCGATCTCGACATGAGCCTGATCACCAAGCGCAAACGGATGATGGACTCGGTCGGCCACTACGCCCGCCCCGAACTGCTTCACCTCGTCATCGATGGCCGCGCCACCGCGCCGATGATCGCTTCCCAGAATTCTTTCGAAACCGCAGCCGCAAGGAGCAACACCGATGGATACCAGTACGACGACACGTCTTCCGACCGAGATCCTGATCAACGAGTTGCAGTCCTACGGAGCCAGGCTGGTTGATCCCAAGGCCGGGCACGAGAGCCGCCGCGGCGGCGCCGGTCCGTCCGACCATAAGCCGATGACCATCGACGGGATGACCGTCATGGTACCGGTGCACACCGCCCCGGCCTTTGAAAGCCCCTATCTGGTGGACAAGCCTGATGAAGAGGGCAAGAGCCGCATCAGCCGCGATGGCCGCGTGCTCGGCGAGGTCTCGTTCCCGCTGCGCCCCCGCTTCTACGAGCGCACAACGGCGGATGGCGTCCCCTATTCGCAGATCGCCGTGCTGCATGGCCGCGATGTACTGGCAACGACGGTGCTGCAGACCTGCATCCGCTATCAGAGCCGCACCAAGACCTGTCAGTTCTGCGCCATCGGCCAGTCGCTCGCCGCCGGCCGCACCATCGCCCACAAGACGCCGGAGCAGCTTGCCGAGGTGGCGAAGGCCGCCATCGAGCTCGATGGCGTCAAGCATATGGTGATGACGACGGGCACGCCGAAGGGTCCGGATCGCGGCGCCTCCATCCTCGCCGACAGCGCCCGTGCCATCAAGGCGGCGGTCGATATCCCGATCCAGGCGCAATGCGAGCCGCCGGAAGACGATGCCTGGTTCCAGATCATGAAGGATGCTGGCGTCGATGCGCTCGGCATGCATCTCGAGGTCGTCACACCGGAGGTGCGCGCCCGCATCATGCCCGGCAAGGCGCAGGTCTCGATCGAGAAATACATGGCGTCCTTCAAGGCGGCAGTCGAGGTATTCGGCCGCGGCCAGGTCTCCACCTATATCCTCGCCGGTCTCGGCGATACCCGCGAAGCGATCCTCGACATCTGCGAGAAGCTGGTGGCGATCGGCGTCTATCCCTTCGTCGTGCCCTTTGTGCCGATCTCCGGAACGCCGCTCGAAAGCCACCCGGCGCCGAAGCCGGATTTCATGCATTCGATCCTTGGACCGCTGTCGAAGATGCTGGTCGATAGCGGCCTGAAGGCCGTCGATATCAAGGCCGGCTGTGGCAAATGCGGCGCCTGCTCGGCCCTTTCGACCTACGAAAGGATGCTGACCAAATGATGCACGAACCCTTCGCTCCCTACCGCGCCGCGGAATTCCAAGTGAAGTTCGCCACCTCGTCCTGGGAAAGGCAGCAGGCACATGCGCTGCGCCGCACCGTCTTCTGCGAGGAGCAGAAGATTTTCGACGGCGATGATCGCGACGCGATCGACGACCACGCCATCCCGATCGTCGCGCTCTCGATGATGGGCGTCGCCTCAGACCGGCTGGCCGGGACGGTGCGTATTCATGAGGAGGAGCCCGGGCTCTGGTGGGGCTCGCGCCTCGCCGTCCACGAGGATTTCCGCAAGATCGGAGCGCTCGGTGCGACGCTGATCAAGCTCGCCGTCTCCTCGGCCAATGCCATGGGCTGCCGCACGTTCCTTGCCAATGTGCAGGTGCAGAACGGCCTGCTCTTCCGCCGCCTGCATTGGGATGTCGTCGAGGAATTCGAGATCTACGGCAAGCCGCATCTGCGGATGAAGGCCGATCTCGCCTGGTATCCGCCCTGCCCGACACCGGAGGCCGGTTTCGTGGCACTACCAAAGAAGGCGGCGTGATGGGCGAAGCAATCGACATCGCGGCGCTGGCCGAAAAGCTCCGGGCATCCGCGAGCATGGCTGCAAAGGCTGATATTGGGTTTGCGGCGGAGAGTTTGGGGTTGATGGGAGCTGCAAACCCCTCCCCAACCCCTCCCCACAAGGGTGAGGCGCCAACCCAGCCGCACTCGCTGCGTCATCTTGGCGGGACGGCGCCGCACGTCCTCTTGTCGCCAGCCATCCCCGTCGGCGACGATTGCGCCGCGCTGCCGGATGGCGACGGCTATCTGCTGTTTGCCATCGAAGGCTTCATCAACGAGTTCGTCACCGCCGATCCGTGGTTGGCCGGCTGGTGCGGGGTGATGGTCAATATCTCGGATGTCGCCGCCATGGGCGGACGGCCGGTCGCTGTCGTCGATGCGCTCTGGGCGAATGGCGAGGAGAATGCCGCTCCAGTGCTGGAAGGCATGCGGGCGGCGGCACAGACCTATGGCGTGCCGATCGTCGGCGGTCACACCAATATCCGCACCGACCGCCACCAGCTCTCCGTCGCCATTCTCGGCCGGGCGAAAAGGCTGCTGACCAGCTTCGACGCCCGCCCCGGCGATGTGCTGATCGCCGCGGTCGATCATCGCGGCCGCTACCGCGAGCCCTTTAACAACTGGGAAGCAGCGACAGACGCGCCGCCTGCCCGGCTGCGCGGAGATCTGGAAATCCTGCCCGAAATCGCCGAGGCCGGATTGGCGCTCGCCGCCAAGGATATCAGCCAGGGCGGCATTCCCGGCACCGCGATCATGCTCGCCGAATGCTCCGGCGTCGGCATCGAGATCGACGTCGCGGCGATCCCGCTGCCATCAGGCGTGACGCTCGACCGCTGGCTCGCGACTTTCCCGAGCTACGGCTATCTGCTGTCGGTCGCGCCGGAGAATGTCGACGCCGTTATTTCCAGGTTCTCGGCCCGCGGCATCACAGCCGCCGCAATCGGCACGGTCGTACCAGGCAGCGAGGTTGCGATCACTGACGGCACTGCGCGCGCCGTCATCCGCGACTATGCGGCCACCCCGCTGCTGCGGCTCGGCCCCTCCGCGAACACCGGGAGGATGCGGCATGACCCGCCCGCTGCGCATCGCCATGCTCTCGCACTCCACCAACCCGCGCGGCGGCGTCGTCCACGCCATGCAGCTCTCCGAGGCACTGACCGCGCTCGGGCACGATGTCGTGCTGCATGCGCCGGATGCAAAGGGGACAGGTTTTTTCAGGGCAACGGCATGCCAGACAGTCTGCATACCAGTTGCCCAGCCCGCAAACGCTGAGACTACAGCCCCCTCACCCTACCCTCTCCCCGAGGGGAAAGGGGATGTTGAGCAAGCCGCAGATTCCTTCTCCCCATCGGGGAGAAGGTGCCGGCAGGCGGATGAGGGGGCCGCGAACTCCATGCTCTCGGACATGACTGTAATGGTCGAACAGCGCATTGCCGACTACCTTGATCACTTCGACAATCCCGCCAACCGCGATTTCGACCTCTACCACGCCCACGACGGCATTTCGGGCAATGCGCTGGCAACGCTCAAGGAACGTGGCCTCATCGCCGGCTTCGCCCGCACGGTCCATCATATCGACCAGTTCAGCGATGCCAGGCTGATGGCGCTGCAGGACCGGTCGATCGACAATGCTGACCTGTTCTTCACCGTCAGCGCCCTGTGGCGCGACAGGCTGAAGCGCGAACGCGGGATTTCCTCGACCATCGTCGGCAACGGCGTCGATACCGCCCGCTTCTCTCCATCCGCCGATGGTTCGGCGCTGCGCCGCAAGCTCGGCCTGCCCGCAGGGCCGGTCTTCCTGTCGGTCGGCGGCATCGAGGAGCGCAAGAATACGCTCTCGATGCTCGAAGCCTTCCGGCAGGTGCGCGCCATCCGCCCCGACGCACAGTTCGTCATCGCCGGTGGCGCATCACTGCTGGATCACCGCGGCTATCAGGGCGAGTTTCGCGCAGCCGTCGCCGCCCTTGGCGATCATGCGGGGGCCGTCCATATCCTCGGCACAGTCGCCGATGAGGACATGCCTGCGCTTTACCGCCTCGCCGATACGCTGGTCTTTGCGTCCGTCAAGGAGGGCTTCGGTCTTGTCGTGCTGGAAGCGATGGCAAGCGGCATTCCTGTTGTCGTCTCCTCGATTGCGCCCTTCACCGAATATCTCGGCTCCGGCGATACCATCTGGTGCGATCCGAACAACCCCGCCTCGATTGCCGAAGCTATGGCTATTTCGCTGATGCCGCCGGTGCGGCAGCGGCTGGTCCCGCGCGGCCTGGTGATCGCCGCCGGTCATGGCTGGCGGCGCACCGCCGCTGCCCATCTCGACGCCTACGAGACATTGAGGGAGCCTGCCCATGCCTGAAATGCGCTTCGTCATCGCCTGGCCCGATGGCCGGGAGGAAACCTGCTACTCGCCCTCGCTGGTGATCCGCGACTTCTTCGAGGAAGGCCAGACCTATCCGATCCGCGACTTTCTCGACCGCAGCCGTCAGGCACTTGGCATCGCCAGCGACCGGGTCGAGGCGAAATACGGCTACCCCTGCTCACTCGCCCGCGGCCAGCTCGCCCGCATCGAGGAGGCCGGTGCCCGCTTCTTATCCGACGCCGATGCGCGCGTGCGCTGCCAAAGCTTCATTTTCTGAAAGGAACGTCCCATGACATTTCTCCTCAAGCCGCATTACAGCACTGCCGTGATCGGCGGCGGACAGGCCGGTCTTTCCGCCAGCCATTATCTGAAGAAGCACGACATCGATCATGTCGTCTTCGAGAAGAAGACGGTGGCGCACAAATGGAAGAACGAGCGCTGGGATGCCTTCTGCCTGGTGACGCCAAACTGGCAGTGCCAGCTTCCCGATCATCCCTATGACGGCGACGATCCGCACGGCTTCATGGTGAAGGATGAAATCATCGGCTATGTCGACCGCTTCGTGAAGAAGGTGAATGCGCCGGTGCTGGAAGGCACCAGCGTCACCTCGCTGGAAAAGACCGGCGATCTCTTCAAGATCGAGACCTCGGCTGGCAGCATCACCGCCGACAGCGTCATCATTGCCACCAGCCTCTACAGCGCGCCCGCAATACCGCGCGCCGCCGAGCGGCTGCCCGACGATATCCTGCAGATCCACACGGCCGATTACCGCAATCCAAGCCTGCTGCCGGACGGTGCCGTCGTCGTCGTCGGTTCGGGCCAATCCGGCTGCCAGATCGCCGAGGATCTGCATCTGGCCGGGCGCAAGGTGCATATGGTCACCGGCAACGCGCCGCGCTGCGCCCGCTTCTATCGCGGCCGCGATGTGGTGGACTGGCTGGCCGATGTCGGCCAGTACGACATCACCGTCGAGCATGACGGCATGACCAAGAAAAAGCACGACACCAACCACTATCTCACCGGGCGCGATGGCGGCCGTGACCTCGATCTGCGCAAGTTTGCCCTCGAAGGCATGGCGCTCTATGGCCGCATGGAAGGCGTCTCGAACGGCAAGATGCTGTTTGCGCCCAATCTGAAATCCAACCTCGACAATGCCGACCGCGTCTATAACGGCATCAACGCGCTGATCGACCGCCACATCGCTGAAAAGGGCATCGATGCGCCGCCCGCGAACGTCTATACGCCGCTGTGGGAACCCGAGGGCGAACCGGCCGAACTCGATCTCAAGGCGGCAGGCATCACGTCGGTGATCTGGGCGACAGGCTTCTCGCCAGACTGGTCCTATGTCGGCCTGCCGATCTTCGACGGTACTGGCTACCCCGTCCAGCGGCGCGGCGTCACCGGCATCGATGGCGTCTATGTGCTGGGGCTGCCGTGGCTGTGGACCTGGGGCTCCGGTCGCTTCCTTGCCGTCGGCAAGGATGCCGAACATGTCGTCGGCCACCTCGCCGGGCATCTGGAAAGCGGCCGGCCAGTGCTGAAACAGGCGGCGGGCGGCTGAGCATGAATATCGCCGTCCTCGACTTCGCGAATGCCCGGGAAACGGAAAGCCATCTGCCACCGCAAATACCATCGGTGGCGGAACTGATGGAGCAGGCACTGTCGCCGCACCTGCTGATCGGCATGCCGCATATGACCTCCGCCGGCCTCTCCGATACGTGGCTGATGAAGGAACTCGGCCACCGGCACTGGCTGATGCTCGCCCGTCATCTCGGCATGCCCGACGCCGATTTCCGCACGTCCGACGGCGGCGAAGCCTATGCGGCGATCTGCGCGACCTCGCTGCAGGATGCGCGCTTCGACAAGGCGCGCGCCAACGACGTCCTGACCATTCGCTCGGCGTTGACCCCGGTCTCGCGCACACAGGTCTCTACCCGCCACGCGCTATCAGTGCGAGGCATACCCATCGGCGATGTTGAGCTGATCTCCACCTTCGTCCACCGCACCCGGGACGGTGACAATTACTCGATCGCCCGCGTGCCCCTGCCCGGCATGGCGGAGGCTACTGCGGAGAACGCGCTCGCCCGCACTGCCTCGCTGCTACGCTCCGGCCAGCTCGATACCCATCTCGGCCTACAGGCAAATCCGCCGAAGCGATTGCGTGGCTTCCGCTTCGAGCCGGATGCATCGCAGGAGTTCAACGGTGCGGGGCTTTTCTATTTCGCGCAGTTCCAGGCGATCACCGATCGCGCCTTCGGGAGATGGTTCGGCACAACGCGACCGATCCGGCACCGCGACGTGTTCTTTTCCGGCAATATCCGTCAGGGGGAGACGGTCTATCTGGAGCTGATGGCGATGACGCCTGAACGTCGCGCCGCACTTTGCCGCCTCCTGCGCGAAGACGGCAAAGTGATCGGCCAGATCTTCTCGGCCTGGAGCTGATTACCGCCAGCCGAGCGCCGGCGCGACATGCTTCAGGATGCTCTCGATCACATGCGCGTTGTAGGCGACGCCGAGCTGGTTCGGGACGGTGAGCAGCAGCGTGTCGGCCTCGGCGATCGCCTCGTCCTTGCGCAACTGTTCGATCAGCTTGTCGGGCTCTGCGGCATAGGAACGGCCGAAGATCGCCTGGGTCTGCGGGTCGATATAGCCGATCTGGTCCTGGCTCTGGCCGCTTGCGCCGAAATAGGCGCGGTCCATGTCGTTCATCAGCGCGAAGATGCTGCGGCTGACGGAGACGCGCGGCTCGCGTGCGTGACCGGCTTCCTTCCAGGCCTCGCGATAGATGCGGATCTGCTCGGCCTGCTGGACATGGAAAGGCTTGCCGCTCTCATCCGTCTTCAGCGTCGAGCTCTGCAGGTTCATGCCGAGCTTGGCGGCCCAGACCGAAGTGGCATTGGAGCTCGATCCCCACCAGATGCGCTCAAGCAGACCTTCCGAATGCGGCTCGAGGCGCAGCTTGCCGGGCGGGTTTGGAAACATCGGCCGCGGATTGGGCTCGGCAAAGCCTTCGCCCCTGAGCACATCGAGGAAGACTTCGGTATGGCGGCGGCCCATATCGGCGTCGCTCTCGCCCTCGGCGGGCGCGTAGCCGAAATAGCGATAACCATCGATCACTTGCTCCGGCGAACCGCGGCTGATGCCGAGCTGCAGGCGACCGCCGGCGATCAGATCGGCCGAACCGGCATCTTCCGCCATATAGAGCGGGTTCTCGTAGCGCATGTCGATAACGGCCGTGCCGATCTCGATGCTCTTCGTCCTCGCGCCGACGGCGGCGAGCAGCGGGAAAGGCGAAGCCAGCTGGCGCGCGAAGTGATGGACGCGGAAATAGGCGCCATCGGCGCCGAGCTCTTCGGCGGCAACGGCGAGATCGATCGACTGCAGCAGCGTATCGCCGGCCGAGCGGGTCTGCGATTGCGGAGAGGGCGACCAGTGGCCGAAGGAGAGAAAGCCAATCTTTTTCATGGTATCACCAATTGCAATGTTTCGTTGCCGGCTTCTTCGCACGGGAGCGCCGCCCGGTATAGCCGCAGCTGATTGAACAGAGTGTCGCCACGGCACCGGAAAATGCGTGTTGCTTGCAGCGCAGTCCCGCTATGCGCCAAGCGGGACACTCCCATGCGCCAAAAACAAAAACGCCGGCTCGTATGAACCGGCGTTTCGTATGGGATTTTATTCGGCTTTCGCCGGCCGTTTAGCGGCCGGAAGCAGCGCGTGCGACCGACTGGATTTCGCTGCGGCCGATGCCGAGGTCGCTGAGTTCGCGGTTCGACATGCGACCGAGTTCAGCAACGGTCTGACGGTACTTGCGCCAGTTATTGAAAGAGCGTGCAATGTTCATCTTAGTCCCCTTCCTTGGGCTTTGCGAACCCTGCTGCCCCAATCGGCGCTCCGTTCGCTTCGATGAGATGTACATAATATGAGCCGCCTCGGATTTGCAGCGCAAAGACATCCAATCAGCAATGCGTAAATTGCATAGCTTGCCCATATGAAGGGCAATTAATGGACACTCGGCGTCTTCACCACGAGAGCGAAGTCCTCGGCAACGAGCTCGCTGATCGCGATCAGCACCTCTTCGGCGCTAAAGCCGGAGGCAATCGTCGAGCGGATCAAATCTTGGAGATCCGGCTCCACCACCTCGCGGCAGTCCTCGAGCCTCTCATCCGAGACATTCATGCTGAACAGTTCTTCCATCGCACAACCCTTTCATGTCCCGGCCGCCGGCGCATCTGCCGGCGGCCCCTGGATCGTTACCGTGCCGAAGCGCGGCGCTTCGTGGGCAACAGCCCTTCGCGCTGCAGCTTCTTCCTCGCCGCCTTGCGCACGCGGGCGACGGCCTGCGCCCGCTCGCGCACCCGCCGTTCGGACGGCTTCTCGTAGGCGCGGCGTTCCTTCATCTCGCGAAACAGGCCTTCCTTCTGCATCTTCTTCTTGAGGACGCGGATTGCCTGTTCCACATTGTTGTCTCTGACAATGACCTGCATGGTGTTCTCCTTATCGTTGGCGTTCGATGTCTCAGCCCAGCTGTTTGGCGATGATCGCCTTCAGTTCCCGGCGCGTCAGCAGGCAGGGATAGGGCTTCCAGTTCTTGTCGGGCCGCTTCACGGCCTCGTCGCGCTCGCGCGGCGCTGCCGCGGCAGGCGCAATCGCGGTATTCGTCTTGTTCAAATGTCATCCTTGGCCGCCTGAGGGCGGCATCCGGCACCAGCCGGCGCAAAACGCCAGCCGGCCGGCGCTGAGCGCCGGCGATGCCTTGGGTTAGTATGTGAATGATGACGAAAAGATAGGGAGACGGGCGCCAGTTTGCAAGGCGCGCTCGATGAACCTCCGCCGCAGCCCGGGCCGCGGCGGAGGCTTGCACCGGATGCGATCAGCCTTTGATGAAGGCGAGCAGGTCGGCGTTCAGAACGTCTGCATGGGTAGTCAGCATGCCGTGCGGATAGCCCTTGTAGACCTTCAGCGTACCGTTCTTCAGAAGCTTGATCGATTCATGCGCGGAAGCGCCGATCGGCACGATCTGGTCGTCGTCGCCATGCAGCACCAGCGTCGGTACCGAAATATTCTTCAGGTCTTCGGTCTGGTCGGTTTCCGAGAAGGCCTTGATGCCCTCGTAATGGGCCTTGGCGCTGCCCATCATGCCCTGGCGCCACCAGTTGCGGATCACGCCTTCGGAGATCGCGGCACCCGGACGGTTATAGCCGTAGAACGGGCCGGTCGGGACATCGAGGAAGAACTGCGCGCGGTTATCGGCAAGCGCCTTGCGCAGGCCGTCGAAGACTTCGAGCGGCAGACCGCCCGGATTGGCCGCGGTCTTCAGCATCAGCGGCGGAACGGCGCTGACCAGCACGGCCTTGGCAACGCGGCCCTGCGGCTCGCCGAACTTGGCGACATAGCGCGCAACCTGGCCGCCACCGGTGGAGTGGCCGATATGGATGGAGTTTTTCAGATCGAGATGCTCGACGACGGCAGAGGCGTCGGCGGCGTAGTGGTCCATGTCGTGACCTTCGCTCACCTGCGAAGAACGGCCATGGCCGCGGCGGTCATGGGCGATGACGCGATAGCCGCGCTGCACGAAGAACAGCATCTGATTGTCCCAGTCATCGGCCGAAAGCGGCCATCCATGATGGAACATGATCGGCTGGGCATCCTTCGGGCCCCAGTCCTTGTAGAAAATCTGCACGCCATCTTTGGTGGTGACGAAATGCTCGGTCATATTGGTCGTCCTCTTATCGTTTGGGGTTGAATTGTTTAAAGGGCAAGCCAAGCGGATAGGCGGGCTGACCGGAAAAAGACGGCTCGTGTCGCCGGGTCAGCGCGCGGCATCTTTAGTGATGGACCTCAGGAGATCAAGATGCCCACTGCAGCCATTGCTGGTACGGTCGCGGACCTGCACCATCCGGATTAGCCCATCTCGATTACTTGCCGTACAAGCGCCCCTCCTCTACCTTTCGCGCCACTGAATGTTCGTTGGGGGCGGCTTTCAGCCGAAGCTCACATGACCTACGATCTTATGGTCAACGGCAAGACATATGCTGTTGATGTCGATGGTGACATTCCGCTTTTATGGGTTCTGCGTGACACGATAGGCCTGACCGGCACGAAGTTCGGCTGCGGCATCGCCATGTGTGGCGCCTGCACCGTGCATGTCGATGGCGTGCCGATGCGCTCCTGCGTCATGCCGGTGGCGGAGGCTGCCAGCAAGCAGGTGACGACGATCGAGGCGATCGGCAACACCGAGGCTGGTGCCCGGATCCAGAAGGCCTGGCTCGACATCGATGTCGTGCAATGCGGCTACTGTCAGTCCGGGCAGATCATGTCGGCAACGGCGCTGCTCGCCGCCAATCCGAAGCCGACCGATGACGACATAGACGCCGTCATGGCCGGCAATATCTGTCGATGCGGCACCTATCCGCGCATCCGCGCGGCGATCAAGCTGGCGGCGGAGGCGTGATGCGATGTCTCTCCTCGACAAGATCAATCCCGCTCTCTCGCGCCGCCATTTCCTGATCGGCGCCTCGCTGACGGCATCGGGCCTGCTGATCGGCGTCAGGCCTTCGCTCACAGCCGACGCGCCGCCGCTCCCGCTGCAGCCGAACGCCTTCATCCGTATCCCCGCGGAAGGCAAGATCGCGCTGATCATGCCTTCGGTCGAGATGGGCCAGGGCATCTACACGGCGGTCGCCATGCTGCTCGCCGAAGAGCTCGAAGTGAGCCTCGACCAGACCGTTCTCGAGCATGCACCGGCGGACCCCGAGAAATACGCGAACCCGCTTCTCGGCGACCAGATCACCGGCGGCTCGCTGGCGGTCCGCGCGGTCTACGATCAGATGCGCAAGGCGGGTGCTACGGCCCGCATCATGCTGGTCAATGCCGCCGCCAGCGGCTGGGGTGTCGATCCGGAAAGCTGCGAAGCCAGAAACGGGCAAGTCCTGCACACTGCGACCGGCCGCAGCGCCAGCTATGGCGACCTGATTGGCGATGCCGCCTCGCAACCGGTGCCGCAGGATGTGCCGCTCAAACCGGCCTCAAGCTTCGCCATCATCGGCAAGGCGGTGCGCCGCCTCGACAGCCCCGAGAAAGTCAACGGCACCGCGAAATTCGGCATCGATGCGCGGCCGGACGGCGTCTCCTATGCGGCAATCGCCATCTGTCCGCACTTCAACGGCAAGCTCAAGAGCGTAGACGATGCGCCGGCGCTTGCCGTCAAAGGCGTGAAGCAGGTCGTGCGCATCGAAGAGGCCGTCGCCGTCGTCGCCGACAATACCGGCGCGGCGCGCAAGGGCCTTGCTGCCTTGTCGATCGAGTGGGATGCGGGACCAAGCGCCAGCGTGTCCCTCGCCGATCTGGAACAGCGGATGGATGCCGCGATCTCCGGCGAAGCGATTGCCCATATCAAGGAAGGCGATGTCAACAAGGCGGAAGCCGAACATGGTCCGGTTCACGAATTCATCTACCGGCTGCCGATCCTGACCCATACGGCGATGGAGCCAATGAACTGCACGCTCGATGTCCGCAAGGATGGCTGCGACGTCTGGGTCGGGACGCAGGTGATGGGGCGTACGCGACAGGCGGTTGCCGAGGTCACCGGCCTGCCGGTGGAGAAGGTCGTCGTTCACAATCATCTGCTCGGCGGCGGCTTCGGCCGTCGGCTGGATGTCGATGGCATCATCCTTGCCGCTAAGATCGCCAAGCAGGTCGACGGCCCGGTGAAGGTCACCTGGAGCCGGGAGGAAGATATCCGCCACGACTGCTACCGGTATCTCAATTACAGCAAGGTCACCGCAACGCTCGGGCCGGACGGCATGCCGGTCTCCTGGCGCCATCGCGTCATCGGCCCCTCCGTCATGGCCCGCTGGCTTCCGGCCTTCACCCGCGATGGGATCGACCTCGACCAGATGGGCGGCGCGGAAACGCCCTATGCCATTCCGAACAAATATACCGACTTCGCGCGCCACGAGGCGCCGGATGGCATGCTGACCGGCAACTGGCGCGGCGTCGGTGCGACGCGCAACATCCCGCCGATCGAAGGCGGCATCGATGAACTCGCCCATATTGCCGGGATCGACCCGCTGGAATACCGCCGGCGCCTGCTCGGGCATAAGCCGCGCCTGCTTGCAGCACTCAATCTCGCCGCCGAAAAGGTCGGCTGGACCAACGCACCACCCAAGGGAAAAGGCCGCGGCATCGCGCTCTCGGAAGATTTCGGCAGCTTCTCGGCGATGATATCAGAAGTCAGCGTGGACGACGACGGCGCGTTCAAGACGGAACGCATCATCTGCGCCGTTGATTGCGGCCAGGTGATCAACCCGGATACCGTCGAAGCGCAGATCCAGAGCGGTATCGTCTATGGGCTGAGCGCGGCACTCTACGGCCGCATCACGGTTCTGAACGGTGCCGTCGTCGAGGGCAATTTCGACGACTCTCCGGTGTTGCGCATCCACGAAACGCCGAAGATCGAGGTGCATATCGTCCCGAGTTCGGAAACGCCGGGTGGCATCGGCGAGGTCGGCACGCCAGGGGTCGCGCCTTCGCTCTTCAACGCGATCTTTGCCGCGACCGGGAAACGGCTGCGCTCACTGCCGATCGACCCGGGCGGATTGAGGAGGGTGTGAGATGAGACCGCTGACCACCTTGTCATTCGCCGCCCTCATCGCCTTCGGCACCACGCTGGCCGGAACCGGCGCCATTAAAACCTACGCCGAGACGGCAACGGACGGGGCGCTGAAGACCGTCGCCGATTTCGAAACGATCCCCGACAAGGCCGCGCGATCCAAGGCGATTTTCGAGGAGGCGAGCCGGGTGATGACCCATCCGCGCTGCATCAACTGCCATCCGGCAACCCGCAGCCCGACGCAGGGCGAGGACATGCATCCGCATGTGCCGCTGATGATCGCCGCAAAGACCTCGCATGGCCCCGCGGGGCTTGCCTGCGCCACCTGCCATGGCGCGGAGAACCGCCCGATCGTCGGCAGCAAGCTGAAATCGATCCCCGGCAATGCCCATTGGCAGCTGGCGCCCGCCAGCATGGCCTGGCAGGGCCTGACGGTCGGCCAGATTTGCGAGCAGGTGAAGGACACCAGCCGCAACGGCAACCGCTCGCATGCGGACCTGATCCGGCACATGGGCGAGGACCATCTGGTCGGCTGGGCCTGGCATCCGGGCGATGGCCGCACCGCCCCTCCGGGATCGCAGGAAGCCTTTGCGGCGCTGATCGCCGCCTGGGTGGATACCGGCGCCGAGTGTCCGTCTTAGCTTAGGCTTCCGAGCGGAAATCCAGGCCGATATCGAGGATCGGGGCGCTGTGGGTGATCCAACCGACGGAGATGAGATCGACGCCTGAAGCGGCGATGGCGGCTGCCGTCTCCGGCGTGATGCGGCCGGAGGCTTCCGTGATCGCCCGCCCGGCGACGATACCGACGGCTTCGCGCAGCTGTTCCGGCCCCATATTGTCGAGGAGCACGGCATCCACGCCCTCTTCCATGACTTCGCGCAGCTGGCTGAGCGTATCGACCTCGATCTCGATCTTGACCATGTGACCCGCAGCCTTGGCGCGGCGCAGCGCCTCGCGCGTGCCACCGGCGATGGCGATGTGGTTGTCCTTGATCAGGATCGCGTCGTGCAGGGCGAAGCGATGGTTCATGCCGCCGCCGGCGCGGACGGCGTATTTCTCCAGTGCCCGAAGCCCCGGCGTGGTCTTGCGCGTGCAGGCGACCGACGCCCTGGTTCCGGCAATCGCGCGCGCAATCGATGCGGTAACGGTGGCAATGCCCGAGAGATGGCTGAGAAAGTTGAGGGCGGTGCGCTCGCCGGTCAGCAGGCCCCGTGATGGGCCGCTGATCGTCGCGATCACCTCCCCGGCCTCGACGGCAGCGCCATCGTTGACATGCCGGGTCATGGTAATAGCGGGATCCACGAGCTGGAAGGCAAGCTCGGCGGCATCGAGACCGGCAATCACACCGGGCTGCCGCGCGGCCATGACGACGGTCGAGCGATGATCGCCCGGGATGACGGCGGCCGAGGTAATGTCTCCGGCAAGCCCGAGATCCTCGGCAAGCGCATTGCGCACGATCGGCTCGACGATGACGCGCGGCAGGGAAACGAGGGGCATGTCAGGCACTCCTTGCAAAATCCTGGGATGTGGCGGCGCGGGCGCTTTCCAGCACCTGCGCCAACGTCATCGTCCGCCGTCTGGCGGCCGGATGTTTGAGCGGCAAATCAGTCCGCGCATGCGCGCCGCGCGACTCGTTGCGCAGGCTTGCGAAGACAGCGATCGCCAGCGCAACGACGGCCGGATCCGAAGCCGGCCCCTCCTCTTCCGCCAGAGGCAGAAGGGCGGCGATCGCGCCATGCATCGCTCCGGCATTGCGCAGCACGCCGAGATGGCGCGAGACGATAGGCCGGACGAGCGCCGTGTTCGACCGTCCCGGCATGGCGGGGATCGCCGCGAGGCTGCCGTCGGCATCGGATCCCGCGATGCTGCGGGCCGCCCGCATGCCCATGACGGCGGCTTCGAGCAGCGAATTACTTGCTAGGCGATTGGCGCCGTGCAGGCCGGTCGATGCCGCCTCGCCCGCGACCCACAGGCCCGGAACGCTGCTGCAACCGTCGAGATCGGTGGCAACGCCGCCCATATGATAGTGCACCGCCGGGCGCACGGGGATCGGCTGCAGGCCGGGATCGACGCCCGCCTCCTGGCAGAGCTCGGCAATCACCGGGAAACGCGAAGCAAAGCCGGTGCCGAGAGCGCGGCGGGCATCAAGGAAGACGCGGCCGCCGCGGGCGATCTCGGCGCTGATGGCTCGAGCGACGATATCGCGCGGCGCAAGCTCGGCGCCTGCGACATCGGCCATGAACCGCTCGCCCCGTTCGTTGATCAGCTCGGCGCCCTCGCCGCGCACGGCTTCGCTGACCAGCGCCAGCGGCCGGCGGCGGCTGTCGAGCGCGGTCGGATGAAACTGCACGAATTCCATATCGGCGAGCGCGGCGCCGGCGCGGGCCGCAAGCGCAATGCCCTGACCGAAATTGCCGGCCGGGTTGGTCGTCGCCTCATAGAGACCGCCAATGCCCCCAGTCGCCAGCAGCACCCGCGAAGTCGGCAGCACGAAATCGCCGCCCGCACCGGCACAGAGCAGACCGCAGACCGCGCCATCGGCCATGATCAGCCGTCGCGCCTCGGCGCCCTCAATGACCGTGATCGCGGGATCGGCGAGCACCGCAGCGGCAAGCGCCCGGATGATCGCCGCCCCGGAGCCATCGCCTTCCGCATGAACGATACGGCGGCGCGAATGCGCTGCTTCCAGGCCAAGCGCCAAGCCGCCCGCGCCGTCGCGATCGAACCGGACGCCGAAGCGTTGCAGCGCTGCGATCGTATCCGCAGCGTCCGCCACAATGCTTTCTGCCGCTCCGACATCACAGAGGCCGTCGCCCGCGGCGAGCGTATCGGCAAGATGCAGGCCGACGCTATCATCCGCGCCGAGGGCCGCGGCAATGCCGCCCTGCGCCCAGGCGCTCGAAGTCTCGGCGCCAAGCGCGCTGCGGGTGACGATGACGGAGGGCGCGGGGGAGAGCGTCAGCGCCACGATCAGGCCGGCAAGCCCGCTGCCGACAATGACCGGACGTCCAGCCAGGTGAGTGAGGATCTCGCTCATATCGCCAGCATCCTCTCAACGGCGAGACGGGCGGCAGCCGCCACGCTCTCGTCAACGGTAACTTCGTGGCGGTTTTCTTCCAGCGCCGTGCGGATGTTGGAGAGCGTGATCCGCTTCATATGCGGGCAGAGATTGCAGGGGCGGATGAACTCGACATCCGGGTGATAGACGGCGACGTTGTCGCTCATCGAGCATTCGGTGAGCAGCACGACGCGCGCCGGCTTCCTCGCGCCGACATAGTCCGACATGACAGCCGTCGACCCGGCGAAATCCGCTTCCGCGACGACATCCGGCGGGCATTCGGGATGGGCGAGAACGGTGACGCCGGGGTGATTTTCGCGCAACTGCCTGACGTCGTCGGCCGAAAACAGCTCGTGGACCTCGCAATGGCCGTGCCATGCAATGATCTCGACATTGGTCTCGCGGGCGACGTTGCGGGCCAGATATTCGTCCGGGATCATCAGCACCCTGGGAACACCGAGGGATTCGACGACCTGCTTGGCATTGCCCGAGGTGCAGCAGATATCGGAAGCCGCCTTCACCGCAGCCGAGGTGTTCACATAGGTAATGACGGGGACGCCGGGATGGGCCTGGCGCAGAAGCGCGACATCCTCTGGCGTGATCGAGTCCGCCAGCGAGCAGCCGGCACCCATATCGGGGATCAGCACCGTCTTGGCGGGATTGAGGAGCTTCGCCGTCTCGGCCATGAAATGCACCCCGGCAAGCACGATCACGTCGGCATCGACATCGATCGCCTTGCGGGCGAGCGCCAGGCTGTCGCCGACGATATCGGCTACGCCGTGGAAGATTTCCGGCGTCTGGTAGTTATGCGCCAGGATGACGGCGTTGCGCTTGCGCTTCAGTTCGAGGATGGCCTCGACATCGTCTTCGAACGACATCCATTCGGCCTTGGGAATGACCCGGCTGACGCGCTCATAGAGAGAAGAAGCAGAAACGGGGCGGTTCATGGCGATCTCCTTTATGCTCAATTTGAGCATTTACGGAGCAAATAGATATTCTCACATTGAGTATATGTCAATTGCGGGAGAGAGGCAGTTTCGATCCAGAGAGGGCGCGCTCCTCGACAACGGTTTCGCGGAAGCGGAACAGCTTGGCGGGACGCCCGCCGGTCTCGCTGGTCACGCCGCCGGTTTCCTCGACCAGCTCCTGCTGCTCGATAAGGCGGCGAAAATTCTGCTTGTGAAGGCCGAGCCCTGCCAGCGCCTCCACGGCGCGCTGCAGCTGCAGCAGCGTGAAGCTCTCCGGCATCAGCTCGAAAACGACAGGGCGATATTTGATCTTGGCGCGCAGGCGGGCAACGCCGGTCGCCAGGATGCGCCGGTGATCGGCAAACATCGGGCGGCCGAAATTGTCAGCGCCACCAGCCTCGGCCACCAGTCTTGCCTCGTAGAGCATCTCATAGCGCTGCAGCGTCAGATCCTCGTTCCAGCCGCCACCATCGAGACCGAAAGTGAAGTCGGCGCGCCGGTGCCGCTCATGACGCCTCGCCGGCTCGGCATCCGCCCAGAGCCGCAGCTTCTCGATGACTTCGCCGAGCACCTCGGGAGCGCCCTGACGATGATCCTCCCAGGGCAGGTACTCGTACCATCCATGCCAGGCAGGCCGCCCGGCGCCCGGCGCCTCCTGTTCGCGCACCAGACCGAGATAGCTGATCGAAATGGTCCGGCCGCCGAGGATGTCGTTGTTCCGGTCGCGGTCGGCGAATGTATAGAGCTGCTCGAGATAGCCGATCGGATGGCCCGTCTGCTCCTGGATCCATTCGCGCAGCCCGCTCTGCAGCGTGCGATGCCCGAGTTCGAAGGGGCCGGAGGGCAGCGCTTCGCCTGAGCGGACAGTCATGACGCGCGGCTCGTCACCGGTCACGGCCGTCACGACAGCCATGAGTTCGGCATGGGCAAGCCCGATCGTCACGTTGATTCCCCTCAGCTATCCGGCACTTCGATCCTTTTGGCACAGCCGCGCCGCTTCGCCAACAGGCGCTGGAGGCTGCCGCAGCTTTGCGCTATTAGGCATCAAGCCAACCAGCCGGGTCCGCCGCCGCAGATGTTCGTCCTGAAAAACCAGATCAGCCTTGAGCAAACGATCAAGAAGAGCCGGTTTCTTGCGATCGCCGTTCCTGTCGACAGCGAAGCGGCGGTAAAAACGGCACTCGCGCAGCACTCCGACCCTTCCGCCAATCACAATTGCTACGCCTGGCGCGTCGGCAACATCTATCGCTTCAGCGATGACGGCGAGCCCTCGGGCACAGCCGGAAAGCCGATCTTCCAGGCCATGGAAGGTCGCCAGCTCGACAAGACCCTCGTCATCGTCACCCGCTGGTTCGGCGGCGTGCTGCTCGGCGCGGGCGGCCTGGTTCGCGCTTATGGCGGCACGGCAGCCGCCTGCCTGCGCGAGGCCGAGCTTGCGGAAACCGTCGCCTCGATCGGCGGGACCGTTCACCTGAGCTTTCAGGATCTGGAGATCGTTCGCGCCAAGCTGGCATCGGCAGGCATGGCCCGCGTCATGGCCGAGCAGTTCGACCACGAAGGCTGCTGGCTGACGCTCGATATCATCGAGAAGCACGCCGAAGACGCCGCTCTGATAATCACCAACCTGACCCGTGGCCGCTCCGCGCTGAAGCTCGACGACAACGCCGTCGAGTAGCGGCGAGCGCGGCTCTGCCGCACCCTCATTTCCATCCCTCCTCCCTGGCTGCGCTACCACGACCCATCCACAGGCCGCCGATTTGATCGACATTAAATTGTTGACAATTTACATTCTGCATGTGAAGTCTTGCCTCAAGAGGAGAGTTGAATGGTTCTGAGCGCTGTCGAGATCTTGCGGTCGCAGTCCCTGCCCATGGTGCTGGAGCAGGAGATCGAGCGCGTCATCCTGAGCGGTGAGTTCGGTCCCGGCGACCGGATCAACGAGAAGGAACTGGCGCTGCGCTTCGGCATCAGCCGCGGCCCGATCCGCGAGGCGCTGCGCTCGATGGATTCCTCCGGCCTCGTCGAGCAGGTGCCGAACCGCGGCTTCTTCGTCCGCGAGCTCAGCGCCGAGCAGGCCTGCGACGTCTATGAGGTCCGTGCCGCACTGTTCGGCCTTGCCGGAAAGCTGCTGGCCGAGCGCATCACCGACGAAGGCATCGGCCGGGTCAAGACATTCATCGCCGACATGGACAAGGCGGTCGCGGCCGATGATTTCGAAGCCTATGTGAAGCTCAATTTCGCCTTCCACGAATTCATCGTCCGCAACGCCGGAAACCCGACGCTTGCCCAGCAATATCTCGGCCTTGTCAAGCAGCTGCGGCTCTACCGCGCCCGCAACCTGATGCTCGGCGATTCCTTGCATGCCTCGCATCTCGAACATCACGAGATGGCGACGGCGGTGATCGCCCGCGACCCGCAAAGGGCGCTGGCGGCTCATACCAGACATGTCGACTCCGCCCGGCTGCGGCTGATGGCGACCGTCGCGACACATAAGTAAAACAGGGAGACACCACGCGTGACCAGCATATCCGACATCACGGCTCAGGCCATCCGTTTCATCGAGCAGACGACCTATGCCGACCTGCCCGAAGAAGCCCTTGCCATCGGCCGCCGCTGCATGGTCGATACGGTTGGCCTCTATCTCGCAGGCAGCCAGGAATCCTCCGTCCGTATCCTGATCGAGGATGCGCTGGCCCAGGGCGGCCGCGGCGATGCTCCGCTGCCGGGCGCCGGCACGAAGAAGGTTCCGGCCGCGATCGCCGGCCGCGCCTGGGGCACGTCGGGTCATGCGCATGACTGGGACGACACGCAGGTCTCGCACGATCCGGCCCACGTTTACGGCCTGCTCACCCATCCTTCCGTGCCGCCGCTGACAGCTGCGCTGATCGTAGCCAGCGAGCTTGGCAATGTCGACGGCCGTGACATCATGCTGGCCTTCCAGGTCGGCTTCGAGGTCGAATGCAAGATTTCCGAATGGATGAAGCCGCGCCACTACCGCCGCGGCCACCACACGAGCGGCACCGTCGGCACCTTCGGTGCGGCTGCTGCTGCCGCCAAGCTGCTCGGCCTCAAGGGTGCGCAGCTTGCCCATACGCTCGGCCTCGCTGCCAGCTTCGCCGCCGGCATCCGCGTCAATTTCGGCACGATGACCAAGCCGCTGCATGTCGGCCGCGCCTGCGAAAACGGCATCACTGCCGCGCTTCTCGCCGCCCGCGGCTTCGAAGCCGATCCGGCGGCACTTGACGGCACCTGGGGCTTCTTCTCGGTAATGGGCGAAGGCTTCGACGAAGAAAAGGCCAAGCAGGGCTTTGCGTCGCCGCTGACGATCGTCAGCCCCGGCGTCAGCATCAAGCCCTATCCGTCGGGCATCCTCACCCATCAGTCGATGGACGCGATGCTGAAGCTGGTGCTCGATCACGATCTCAAGCCGGAGCAGATCAATCGCATCCGCTTCTTCGCCGGCAAGAACATCATCGAGCCGATCCGCTATCCGATCGCCAAGAACCATCTGCAGGCGAAGTTCTCGATGCCGGCGCTGCTCGCCATGATCGCGCTTTGCCGCCGCGCCAGCCATCATGAGTTCGAGGACGCCTTCGTCGCCGGAGAGGCGATGCAGGATCTGCAGGCGCGCACCGAAGTCATCAACGATCTCGAGATCGACGCGCAGGGCTACGACAAGATCCGCTCGCGCATCGAGGTCGCCACCAAGGACGGCCGCACCCTCGTGCAGTGGGCAGACGAGCGCTATCGCGGCGGCCCGTCCAACCCGATCAACGATACCGATCTGGGCGCCAAGTTCCTAATGTGCGCCGAGGGCGTCATCAGCGATAGCGACCAGGCCGAACTGCTCCGCCTGGTCCGCGGCATCGACAAGGGCGCCGACATCAAGCGCCTGATGGCGCTGATCAGCGGTGACGGCGCAGCCGCCGGGGGCCTTGCTGCGGAATGATCTGATTTTTTGAGGCAACACCGCCCTGGGAGAGGCGGTGAACTAGTGGGAGAGAGAAATGAGCATGATCAAGATGATTGGAACAGCAGTTTCCGGGCTCGCCGCTCTGGCACTGCTGTCCGCAACGCCGGCTCTCGCAGAGCCGGCGGCCTATCCGGTCAAGGTCGTCACCCTGGTGACGCATTCGAGCCCGGGCGGCGGCAGCGACGTCTTCCTTCGCGAGATGTCGAAATATCTCGGCAAGTACATCAACGCCACCTTCGTCGTCGAAAACGTCCAGGGCGGCAGCGGTGCGAAGGCCATGGCGCGCGTCGCTGCGGCTCCTGCCGATGGCAGCGTCTTCTACGCGACGACGCCGACCTATATCTACACCTCGCTGATGAGCAAGCCGCAGTCGACCTACAAGGACATGCAGCCGCTCGTGAACTTCTTCCTCGACAGCGAAGTGATATTCACTCGCGCCGACGGCCCCTACAAGTCGCTGAAGGACGTCATCGATCACGCCAAGAAGGAGCGTGGCCGCTGGGGCGCTGCAAACCCGGCCTCGCTGGAACGCCAGGCGGCCGAACAGCTGAAGCGCGCCGCAGGCGTCACGCCCGCGATCGTCACTCATGAAGGCGGCGGCGACATGATGCTCAACGTGCTGAACGGCACGCTCGACATCGGCATCGGCGAAATCCAGGAACTGCGCTCGCAGCTCGACGCCGGCAAGATCGTGCTTCTCGCCACCTTCAATCCGGAACGCATCGCCGACAAGCCTGATGTCCCGACCGTCAAGGAACTCGGCTACGACGTCTCGCTCGTGAAATTCCGTGGCCTCGCGGGCCCGAAGGGCATTCCGGATGAGACTGCTGCGATTTGGGACGAAGCCGTCAAGCAACTGCTCGAAGACCCAGATTACAAGAAGGCCTACTCCGAAGAAGTGCTCGTCGCCAAGCCGATCGGCCACAAGGAATATCCCGATTTCGTCAACACCTTCGCGACCACCACCGAAGACTTCCTGAAGTCGACCGGCGCGATCAAGTAACCGGCCGCGACATGCCGGAACCGCGCGGCCCGCGGTTCCGGAGCCCCCTGCTTCTCCATGAGGACAGTCTCATGAACAAAGATCTTCTCAGCGGCGTAGTGCTTCTGGCCGTCGCCGGCACTTATTACACCTGGACCACGCAGATCGCCGACAGCACGCTCTCCGACGAGATCGGTGCCGGCGGCCTGCCGAAGGTTTTGGCTGCCATCCTCGCCATTCTCGCCGTCTGCCTGATCGTCCGCACGCTGCTTTCGGCCCGCATGAAGCCGGCAACAGCCGCGGCTGCCGCGGGCAATGCCGACGACGAAGAGGCGGATGAAAACGCCAAGCTTCCCCGCGCCATCGGCTTCCTGCTCTTCGGCGCCGCTTACGTCGCCCTCCTGCCCTTCGTCGGCTATCCGATTGCGACAGCCCTGCTGATCGCCGGCATCGCCCTTTACGAGGGATCGCCGCGCACCTGGGTCATCCCAGCGGCCGCGATCGGCGGCGGCATTCTCTATTGGGCCATCTTCGTGAAGCTGCTCGGCGTCAACCAGCCGATGGGCTCGCTCTTCCAAGGACTATTCTGATGGCGACCTTCTGGGACATCATCCATCTCTTGACTGAAACGCCGATCTTCTTCGTCGCCATCGCCGGCCTCACCTGGGGCATTCTCGGCGGCGCGCTTCCCGGCATTTCCGCCTCGATCACCATGGCGCTCGTTCTGCCGTTCACCTACACGATGGACCCGGCACAGGCGATCGCGCTGCTGGCTTGCGTCTATATCGGCGCCGAATACGGCGGCTCGATCCCGGCGATCCTAATCCGCACGCCCGGCACCAACTCGTCCGCCGCGACCGTCATCGACGGCTACGAGATGAACCGCCAGGGCCGCGCCGGCGAAGCGCTCGGCATCTCGCTGATGTCCGGTGTCGTCGGCTCGCTGTTCGGCCTGGCGATGCTGATCCTGCTGACCGAGCCGCTTTCGTGGTTGGCACTTGCCTTCACGCCCGCATCCTATTTCGGCCTCGGCATTCTCGGCCTCAGCGTCATCGCCTCGATGAGCGGCGGCTCGCTGATCAAGGGACTGGCAGCCGCGACGATCGGCCTGATGCTCTCGACCGTCGGCACCGACCCGATCTCCGGCGTCACCCGCTTCACCTTCGATATCCCCGATCTTCTTGGCGGTATCGAGCCGGTTCTCGTCATGGTCGGGCTTTTCGCGCTGACCGAGTTGATGAGCCAGTCCGGTTCGGCAGGCATGAGCCGGCTCAATGCCAGCATCCGCATCAAGCTGCCAAGCCTGTCGATGATGAACAAGCTGAAGCGTTCGCAGTTCATCGGCTGCATCCTCGGCCTGTTTGAGGGCCTGACGCCCGGCGGCGGCGGCTCGATCGCGGCCTTCATGTCCTATAACGAAGCCCGCCGCTGGTCGAAGACCCCGCAGCTCTTCGGCAAGGGTTCAGAAGAAGGCGTCGCCGCTCCTGAAGCCGCCAACAACACCGTGGCAAGCACGGCGATGATCCCGCTGCTCAGCTTCGGCATTCCGAGCTCGAACTCCACAGCGGTCCTGCTCGGCGGCCTGCTGATGCACGGCCTGATCCCGGGACCGCGCCTGTTCGAACAGAGCGCCCAGGTCATCGACAGCATCTATGTCGGCTCGTTCATCGCCATCATCGCCCAGATCGGCATCGGCATCATCATCCTGCCCGCCTGCATCTGGCTGGTGAACCGTCCGCGGCAGTACCGCTCCGGCTTCATCTTCGCGCTGATCCTGTCCGGCATCTACACGCTGAACAACAGCCTCTTCGACCTCGGAATCGCGCTCGGGCTCGGTCTGGTGGGCTACCTGATGCGCCTGACGCGCTTCCCGGTTCTGCCGATGATCCTCGGCGTCGTCCTCGGCCACATGGTCGAATCCAGCTACCGGCGCTCGCTGGTTCTGTCCGGCGGCGACCTGATGATCTTCCTGCAGGATCCGATCGCGCTGGGCCTGCTGACGCTCGCCCTCATCTTTATCGTCTTCTCCCTTGCCCGCGAAGTTCGCGACGCGCGCAAGGCCAAGCTGAAGGAAGCTCATTCATGAATGTTGCCGTCTCGAAACCGGCACCGGTCGCAACCACGCTCGCGGCATTTGCCGCGAGTGCAGTGCCCCCGGCAGCAGCGCGCACCACCTGCCGCCAGCTGATCTTCGATATCGTCGCGCTCGCAGTCGCCGCCCGTGATACCGATTACGTCAAGGCGGCCCTCGGAAGCGCTGCGGATGAAGGCGATTGCACCGCCTTCGGCCATGCCCGAAAGCTCGGCCTCTACGATGCAGCCCTGGTCAACGGCACCGCCGCCCATGGCGAGGACTATGACGACACGTTCGAAGGCGGGCCGATCCACGCGGGTGCGGTCATCGTCTCGGCCGTGCTGGCGATCGCAGAACAGCGCAAGCTCGACGGCGAAGCGGTGATGCGCGGCATTGCCGTCGGCACCGAACTCATGTGCCGCATGAGCCTCGTGGCGCCGCAGGCGACCCACAAGGCAAGCTTCCATCCGACGGCGATCTTCGGCGCACCGGCAGCGGCAGCAGCCGTCGGCGCCGCGCTTGGACAGGATGCGGAAACCATTGCCCGGGCGCTCGGCATCTCCGGCAGCCTCGCATCCGGGATCATCGAATATCTCGCCGATGGCAGCTCGACGAAGCGCCTTCATGCAGGTGCAGCCGCCCAGGCGGGTCTGCGCGCCGCACTGCTCGCCGAAGGCGGCTTTACCGGCCCGATCACGGTCTTCGACGGCACCAACGGCATGTACAAGGCCTTCGCTCCGTCGAAGACGCCCGATTTCGCGCCGCTCCTCGATGGTCTCGGCGAGAGCTGGGTGCTGGAGACGCTGGCCTTCAAGCCCTATGCCTGCGGAACGATGACCCAGCCCTTCATCGACTGCGCCATCAAACTCGCCAAGTCGGGCGTTGCCGCCGACGATATCGTCTCGATCACCTGCAATGTCGGCGAGGGCACCGTCCATCGCCTCTGGGAGCCGCTTGCCAAGAAACATCAGCCGCCGAACGGCTATGCCGGCAAGTTCTCGACGCCCTATTGCATCGCCGTCGGCTTCACCGATGGCCAGGCCGGGCTCGGCCAGTTCACCGACGAACGCGTCAAGGATCCAGCACTGCGCGCGCTTGCCGCCAAGGTCTCCTACGAGATCGACCCCAACGATCCCTATCCGCGCGGCTATACCGGCCACGTCAAGGCAGTCCTGAAGGACGGCAGCATCCGCGAATTCCGCCAGCCGCATATGCGCGGCGGCGCGCATGAGCCGCTGCCGGATGCCGAACTGCAGGCCAAGTTCGAGGCGAACCTCGCCTTCGGCGGCTTGACCGGCGAGCGGATCGATGCACTTCGTTCGGCACTCGGCCGCATCGCTGATGGCGGTGCCGTCGACCTGTCGGCAGCGCGGCTGTGAACGGAGGGCATCATGACTGATCTCGGTCTCAAGGGGCGCGCAGCACTGGTCACGGGCGCTTCCCGCAATATCGGCCGCGCCATCGCACTGGCGCTCGCCGATGCCGGCGCCTCGATCGCCATCGTCGCCCGTTCCGACAGGGAGGCCGCGGAAGCGGTCGCGAGCGAGGTCGAGGCTTTCGGCGTCAAGGCCAAGGTCCTGATCGGCGATGTCGCGAGCGAGGCGGATGCCGCAAGGCTGGTCTCCGAAGCCGCCTCGGCGCTCGGCCGCTTGGACATTCTGGTCAACAATGCCGCGATCCGCCGCGAAGCGCCGGTCGAGGAGCTCTCCTACAAGGACTGGCGGGACGTGATCAGCGTCACACTCGACGGTGCTTTCCTGATGAGCAGGGCGGCAATCCCGCATCTGCGGGCGGGCGGCAGCGGCGCGATCATCAATATCGGCGGACTGACGGCCTATACCGGTGCGGTCAACCGCGTCCACGTCGTCTCGGCCAAGGCCGGTCTCGATGGCATGACAAAGGCGTTGGCCCAGGAACTCAGCCCTGACGGCATCACGGTCAACCTCGTCTCGCCGGGGATGATCGAGACCAATCGCGAGCATACCAAGGCGGGCGATCCGGCCCATCACAAGACGACGCGCACGCTGGTCGGGCGGCGCGGCACGCCGGAAGAGGTGGCGGCAGCCGTTGCCTATCTCGCCAGCATGCAGGCGCGTTTCACCACCGGCCAGACGCTGCATATCAACGGCGGCGCCTTCCTGCCTTGACCGATCGCCCGCGACTCGCGGAAACAGTCTGAACAACGTTCCCCGGCGCATCGCCGCCGGGGCTCAAGCGCATGATGGACCCGTAGGATGTCTGTACCGGAATCCCTGCGGCCGGCGGACCGGCCGAGCCTCGCCGCCCTCTTCCTTCTCTGCTTCAAGGTCGGGATACTGAGCTTCGGCGGCGGTCTTTCCGGGTGGCTCTACCAGGAATTCGTGCTGCGCAAGGAACTCGTCAGCGACGAGGATTTCTCGACCAGCCTGGCGATCTCGCAGATGCTGCCCGGCGCCAATGTGGTCAATCTCGTCATCTGCCTCGGCGAGCAGCTGCGCGGCCCCCTCGGCTCCATCGCCTGTTTCACCGGCTTTCTCGTCGGCCCGTTCTTCGCGGTGATCGGCCTCTACAAGCTCTTCGATCTGCTGGCGGGTTACGAACTGCTACCCGTCGTCTTCAACGGCATCGCCTTCGCCGCGATCGGCCTTCTGCTGTTGACCTGCATCCAGGGAAGCCGCCGTGCGATCCGCTTTCCGCCGGCCGCCATCGTTATCGCGCTGACAGCCTTTCTCGTCGGCGTGCTCGAATGGCCGCTGATCCCCGTCGTTTTCGCCATTGCGCCCTTCAGCATCGCGCTCGCCTGGAAGAGGCGGTAGATGCGCGACAATCCCCTCATCAGCCTCGCCCTCGTCTTCATCCCGTTCTCGCTGACCTCGATCGGCGGTGGCGCGGCGATCATCGCCGGGCTGCAGAACGAGACGGTCAACGTGCATGGCTGGCTGACGCAGGCGGAATTTCTGCATCTTTTCGGCGTGTCGCGGGCAGCGCCCGGTCCGGGTACCATGCTCGCCACCGTGATCGGCTGGAAGGTCTCCGGCTGGCTCGGCGCGCTGATCGCTTCGCTGGCGCTGTTCCTGCCCTCGTCGCTGCTCTGCTACGCCGTCTTCCGGCTGACCAATACCCACCGTGACAAGGAGTGGCACCGCGCCATGCGCGAGGGGCTCGCGCCGATCGGCACCGGCCTGATCATCGCCGGTGTCATCTCGCTGTTCCGGGTCGCAGAAGGCGGCGTGCTGGCGCTTGTCATCGCCGCACTCTCCTGCGTCCTGCTCTACTGGAAACCGAAAATGCCGGTGGTCGCCGTTCTCGCGCTTGGCGGAGCGGCTGCGGCCCTTGCCCATTACTGGCCGCAGCTGACCGGTTTCTGACCGCTAGCCGAGCGCAGCGATGATGCCTCGCGTCATCCCGTCCGTGCCGGCAGTACCGCGGATGTCGCGCGTGCGGGTCTCGGGATTGGCAAGCGCTCTGGCAATCGCCCTTTCCATGATCGCCCCTGCCTCGACCGCCTGCGGGATGCCGCGATTGTGCCCCAGCCACTCGATCATCATCCGGGCCGACTCGATCATCGCGAAGGGATTGGCAATGCCCTTGCCCGCGATGTCGGGCGCCGAGCCATGCGTCGCCTGCGCCATCGCGAGATTGCCCTCGCCGATGCAGAGGCCGGGCGCCATGCCGAGACCGCCGACCAGACCCGCCGCCTCGTCGGTCAGGATATCGCCGAACATGTTGGTGGTGACGATGACGTCGAAGCTCTGGGGATCGCGGATCAGCCGCATCGCCATCGTATCGACGATGACCTCATCGACCGTCACATCAGGAAATTCCTTGGCGACCCTATGGCACTCCTCGACGAACATGCCGCAGCCGAGCTTGAAAACGGTGTTCTTGTGCACGACCGTCAACCGCTTCTTGCGCTGCCGGGCGATCTCGAAGGCGGCTCTCGCCACGCGCGAGGAGCCGAGCCGGGTGATGACGCGCACCGAAATCGTCATCTCCTCCGTCGGGCGGAATTCGCCGGAACCGGCCACGACATTCCGGTCCGGCTGGAAGCCCTCGTTATTCTCGCGGACGATAACCAGATCGATATCGTCATAGATGGCGCCGAGCCCCGGAAAAGACTTCGTGGGGCGGACATTGGCGAAGAGATTGAACCCCTTGCGCATGATCGGATGCGGATTGATGGCACCCGGCACTTTCGGATAGGCCTGATGGCCGATCGGCCCCAGAATGAAGCCATCCATCTTGGCGAGCGTCTCCATGGTCCCCTCGGGAAAAGTCGAGCCATGCGTATCGAGCGCCGTCCGCCCGATCGGCATCGGCCGCCAGTCGATCTTCAGCCCGGTCTTTTCCGCCGCTGCCTTCACCACATCCACCGCCGCCGGCACGATCTCGTGGCCGATATCGTCTCCATTGAGAATACCGATGACCAGATGACTTTCCATGCAATGCCTCCCTCGTTGCCGGGCGACCTTGCGTTTCAAATTGTAGATTGTCAACAATTTTCAGGACGAATAATCGCCCTGCGAAAGGCGGAGCCATTCAGCCCTTGCGGGCTTCGCCGGCGTTCCTGGCGCGGATGATGCCGTTGAGGATATGGGTGCGCGCCGTCATCAGCGCCCGAACCGGATCGCGGGCGGCCAGCGCATCGACGATCGCCCGGTGCTCCTCGTTCGAGACATGCAGCATGTCGGGGCCGGAGAGCGCGCGGTAGCGCTGGATATGCAGCTCGCGCACGAAGCTCTGATAGGTGGCGGCCAGCCGCAGGTTCCCGGCCATGCTGGCGATCTGCTTGTGGAACTCGAGGTTGACGGGATAGTAGATATGCAGGTCGCCGAGAGCAACGATCTCTTCCATCTTGTCGATCAGCCCGCGGAGCACCGCAAGCTCCGCATCGGTGATCCGCTCGGCAAGCATCATCGCCATGCAGCCGAAGACGCCGGCGCGGGCCTCCGACAGATCAAGCGCCTCGTCGGTGCTGAGCGCCCGGATGAAGAAGCCGCGGTTCGGAATGATCTCGATCAGCCCCATGGCGGCGAGCGCGCTGCAGGCCTCCCGGATCGGTCCGCGGCTGACGCCGAGGCGCTGCGACAGGCCGTTTTCGTTGACTCGCTCGTTCGGCTTTAGCTCACCGTCGATGATCATCCGCTCGATCTCGGCTTGCACGACATTGGCAAGCGAACGGGTCCGCAGGATGTCGATGGCCGAGAGGTTCTGGGTGGAATCTGACATTGGCAAACGGTCCGCCTGGTTCCGGGATCAAAGCAACATATTAGCGTGCAGTCATTTCCACACTCGCGGCAAAGTTCAACCCCAAATCGGCATTTGAGCCTCAAAGGTTCCGCGCAATCACCATCTTCTGTACGTCGCTGGTCCCCTCATAGATCTGGCAGATGCGGACATCGCGGTAGATGCGCTCCACCGGATAATCGGCCATATAGCCATAGCCGCCATGGATCTGCAGCGCCGCGGAACAGACCGCTTCGGCCATCTCCGATGCAAAGAGCTTCGCCATCGACGCTTCGGAGAGGCACGGCTCGCCGGCCTCTTTCAAAGCCGCCGCATGCAGGACGAGCTGGCGCGCCGCCTCGATCTTCGTCGCCATTTCGGCAAGCCGAAAGGAAATCGCCTGATGCTCGGCGATCGCCTTGCCGAAGGCGGTTCGCTCACGGGCATAATCGCGCGCCGCCTCGAATGCCGCCCGCGCCATGCCGACCGCCTGCGCGGCAATGCCGATGCGGCCGCCTTCGAGATTGGCGAGCGCAATTCTGTAGCCGTCGCCCTCCTCGCCCAGTCGAAGGGCGGCCGGGATGCGCATGCCGTTGAAGGCGATCTGGCAGGTATCGGATGCGTGCAGCCCGAGCTTGTCCTCGACGCGAACCACTTCGTAGCCCGGTGTATTCGTGGGCACGATGAAGGCGGTGATGCCCTTCTTTCCGGCCGCCGGATCGGTCACCGCGAATACGATGATCACGTCGCCGTTCTTGCCGGACGTGATGAACTGCTTGGCGCCGGTGATGATATAATCACTGCCGTCCCGCTCCGCTCTCGTCTTCAGGTTCGAGGCATCGGAGCCCGCCTGCGGTTCGGTCAGCGCAAAGCCGCCGATCCATTCGCCCGATGCCAGCTTCGGCAGGAAGCGCTGTTTCTGTTCCTCGCTGCCGAAGCGCAGGATGGGCACGCAGCCGACCGAGCTGTGAACACTCATGATCGTCGAGCAGGCGCCGTCGCCGGCGGCAATCTCCTCGATCGCCAGTGCATAGGCGATCGCGCCTGTTTCCGAGCCGCCATATTCCTCCGGAACCAGCATGCCGAGCAGGCCAAGCTCGCCCATCTCCCGCAATTCCTCGCGCGGAAAACTGTGCTCCTTGTCACGGCGGGCAGCACCCGGCGCAAGGCGCTCCTGCGCGAAGGCGCGCGCCATGTCGCGGATCTGGATCTGGGTTTCGTCGAGCCGCATATGCCTCTCCCTCAGATCCGCTCGAAAGCCATGGCCGTCGCCTCGCCGCCGCCGAGACAAAGCGAAGCCATGCCGCGCTTCAAACCATGGCGATGCATGGCCGAGAGCAGCGTCACGATGATGCGGGCGCCGGAAGCGCCGATCGGATGGCCGAGCGCGCAGGCGCCGCCGTGGATATTGATCTTCTCGGCCGGAAGCCCGAGATCGTGCATCGCCGCCATCGGCACGACGGCGAAGGCCTCGTTGATCTCGAAGAGGTCGACATCGCCAAGCGCCCAGCCGGTCTTTTCCGAGAGCTTGCGCAACGCGCCGACAGGCGCCGTCGTGAACAGATTGGGTGCCTGCGAATGCGTCGCATGGCCGGTGATGGCGGCAATCGGCGTCAAACCGCGCCGCTCCGCCTCCGAGCGCCTGATCATGACGAGCGCCGCCGCACCATCGGAGATCGAGGCCGAACTTGCGGCCGTCACCGTGCCGCCATCGCGAAACGCTGGTTTCAGCGAGGGAATGCGGGCCGGATCCGCCTTGCCCGGCTGCTCATCCCGGCTGATCTCGCGGCTGGTCTTTCCGGATTGCACCTGGACCGTCACCGTCTCGGCATCGAAAAGCCCGCCGTCGACGGCGCGTTTGGCCTTGTCGAGCGAAGCGATGGCATAATGGTCCTGAGCGTCACGGGTGAACTGATAGGCTTCGGCGCATTCTTCCGCGAACGTGCCCATCGAGCGGCCCTTGTCATAGGCATCCTCCAGGCCATCGAGAAACATGTGGTCGTGGATGGCGCCATGGCCCATGCGGTAACCGCTTCTGGCGCGCTTCAGAAGATACGGGGCATTGGTCATGCTCTCCATGCCCCCGGCAACGACCACCGACTGGCTGCCGGAGAGAATCTCGTCGTGGCCGATCATCGCCGCCTTCATGCCGGAGCCGCAGACCTTGTTGATGGTCGCGGCACCACAGTCATAGGGCAATCCGGCGCCGAGTGCCGCTTGCCGGGCCGGGGCCTGCCCCTGCCCTGCCGGCAGCACGCATCCCATCAGCACTTCGCCGATCGCCTCCACTGAAAGTCCGCTGCGCTCGATCGCAGCCCGAATTGCCGCCGAACCGAGATCGGTCGCCGCCACGTCCTTGAAGTCGCCCTGAAAGCCGCCCATCGGCGTGCGCGCCATGCCGGCGATCACCACCGGATCGTCTGATGTCATGAGATTGGCTCCTCCCTGCCTGGCTCATGGATGGATGCGCGATGTCTCCCGCGATCCTGTTACAAACATACCGCTGTTCGTCTCAAATGCCATGGCTGCATGCGGATGTCGCAAAAGAGCCAGCGGCTTCGCGTCTCGAATAGACAAGCCCCTTGGCGGATCGCTACATCTTATTGTCGTGGATCGACTGTAGTGCCGTTTCGGCCTGTATTAGATTCGGCGCACCAAGGTTCAAGGGTTCAAGTGATGGCGGAATTTCCAAGCAAGGCTAAAGTCGTAATCATCGGTCTCGGCGGCATCGTCGGCGCCTCGATCGCTCATCACCTGATCGAGCGTGGCTGGGACGACATTGTCGGCATCGACAAATCGGGCATCCCGACGGATATCGGATCGACGGCACATGCCTCCGACTTCTGTTACACCACCAGCCACGACTATCTCAGCGTCTGGACGACCCAGTACTCGATCGATTTTTACGAGAAGATGGGCCACTACGCCCGTATCGGCGGCCTGGAAGTTGCCCGCACCGGCGACGACATCTGGATGGAAGAGATCAAGCGCAAGCTGAGCTCCGCCAAAGCCTTCGGCACCAATGCCCGCTACGTCACGCCCTCCGAGATCAAGGAAATGTTCCCGCTTATCGAGGAAGACCAGGTTCAGGGCGGCATGTTCGACCCCGACGCCGGCCTCGTCATTCCGCGCTCGCAGACGGTTGCTGGCAAGCTCGTCGATGCTGCCGAAAAGTCCGGCAAGCTCAAGATGTTCGGCAATACGCCGGCGAAGTCGCTGATCGTTGAAGGCGGCCGCATCAAGGGCGTCGTCACCCATCGCGGCACGATCATGGCCGATCACGTCATCGTCTGTGCCGGCCTCTGGGGCCGCCTGATCGCCGAAATGGTCGGCGAAGACCTGCCGGTCATGCCGGTCGATCATCCGCTGACTTTCTTCGGCCCCTATAACGAATTCGAAGGCACCGGCAAGGAAATCGGCTTCCCGCTGCTGCGCGACCAGGGCAACTCCGCCTATATGCGCGATACCGGCGATCCGGCCACGACCGAAGGCGGCCAGATCGAGTGGGGTTATTACGAGACCACCAATCCGCGCATGTGCCATCCGCGCGATCTTCTCGAAAAGCACGAAGCACGGCTCTCGCCGTCGCAGCGCGACCTCGAGATGGAACAGATCATCGAGCCGCTCGAGCGCGCCATGGAACTGACGCCGATCCTTGGCGAACTCGGCTATAACGAAGGCCACTCCTTCAACGGCCTGCTGCAGGTCTCGGCCGGCGGCGGCGCCTCCTGCGGCGAAAGCCAGAAGGTTCGCGGCCTCTGGTATTGCGTCGCCATCTGGGTCAAGGACGGCCCGGGCTACGGCAAGCTGATCGCCGACTGGATGACCGACGGCCGCACCGAGATCGACCACAACTCGATCGACTACGCCCGCTTCTACCCGCATCAGTTGACCGAAGAATTCATCGAGGGCCGCTGCTACGAAGCCGCCCAGAAGATCTATTTCCCGGCCGTTCACACCCGCGAACCCTATGCATCCGGCCGCAACGCCAAGCGCTCGCCCTTCTACGAACGCGAGAAGGAACTCGGCGGCTACTTCATGGAACTCGGCGGCTGGGAGCGTGCGCATGGCTACGCCGCCAACGAGCATCTGCTGGAAAAATATGCCGACCGCGTGCCGGTTCGCGAGAACGAATGGGACAACCGCCATTTCTGGCGCGTCTCGAATGCCGAACATCTGGCGATGAGCGAGGATTGCGGCATCGTCAATCTCAGCCACTTCCACATGGTGGACATCGAAGGTCCTGACCATGTCGACCTGCTCGAATGGCTCTGCGCCGCAAAGATCGGCGGCGACGGCAACATTGGCAAGGGCATCTACACCCACTTCCTCGACGACGAGGGCATGGTGCGCGCCGACTTCACCGTCATCCGCATGGCCGACCGCTGCCGCCTGATCAACGGCGCCGATGCCGGCCCGCGCGACTTCCACTATATGAAGCGCGTTGCTGAGGATCGCGGCCTTGACGTGACGATCACCGACGTTTCGGAGAAGTACATCACCATCGGCATCTGGGGACCCAACGCCCGCGAGACGCTGAAGAAGGTGGTTGCCGATCCCTCGGGCCTCGACGCCGAGAACTTCGCCTTCGCGGCGATCAAGCCGATCGAGATCGGCGGCAAGCCGGTCACCGCCTTCCGCATCTCCTATGTCGGCGAGCAGGGCTGGGAACTGCACATGAAATACGAAGACGGCCTCGCCGTCTGGGATGCGCTGCGTTCGACCGGCGTCATGCCGTTCGGTGTCGAGACCTACGCGAACTCGCGCCGCATGGAAAAAAGCCTGCGCCTGCAGAACGGCGATCTGCTTACCCAGTACAATCTGTTGGAAGCCGATCTGGCCCGTCCGAAGGTCAAGGAATCCGACTTCCGCGGCAAGGCCAAGCACCTGGAATACAAGGCGCGCGACCACCAGCCGGCAATGCTCTGCACCCTCGTCATGACCGAGAATACCGACAAGTCGGGCGTCAAGCGCTACCCCGTCGGTTCCATGCCGGTGATGGACCCGGAAACCGGCAAGGTGCTGATCGACGAGCTCGGCCGCCGCTCCTACACGACCTCGGTCGCCTTCGGCCCGACGCTCGGCAAGAACATCGCGCTCGCCTACCTGCCCTGGGATTATTGTCAGGTCGGCCGCAAGCTCAACATCGAGTATTTCGCCGAGACCTATCCGGTCGAAGTCGCAGCCGTCGGCTACAAGCCGCTCTACGACCCTGAAAACATCAACCCGCGCAGCTAAGGCCGCACCGGGTCAGCTTCGAAAGCCGCCGCAATAAACACGCGGCGGCTTTTTCGTTTCATTCGCCGCCGAGCGCAAAGACCGGGCACGGCTCGGCAATGCCGCGAAGCGGATGACTGCCGAGATCCACCAGCCCTTCCGGCACTTCGGACGCAAGCGCGCCGGAGACGAGAACCGTCTGCCCAAGTGGTTTGCAGAGACCTTCAAGACGGCTGACGAGATTGACGGCAGGGCCGATCGCGGTGAAATCCAGCCGGTCGGCCGCGCCGATATTGCCCCAGAAGATTTCGCCGAAATGCAGCGCCATGCCGAACGGCAATGAAGGGAGGCCATCGCCTTCTCGCGTGGCATTCAGGTGCTTCATGCCGGCCTTCGCCGCGTTGGCGGCGCGAATGGCGGCCGCGCAGGCATCATGCGCCGTCCCCGTCACAGGGAAGATCGCCAGCACGCCGTCGCCGATGAATTTCAACACCTCGCCGCCGAAGACGTTGACAGCACCGGTCACCCGCTCGAACCAAGCGTCGAGCGCAGCAATGACTGTTTCCGCCGGAGCACTTTCGGACATGGCGGTGAAATCGCGAAGATCGGCGCAAAGCAATGCCGCACGGATGGTCTCACCGCTACCACGCTTCAGCGCACCGGCGCCGACGCGGGCGGCACTACGCCTGCCGAGATAGGCTTCGAGCAACGCCGCACCCGCCAGCCGTGCCGAGATCGCCGCCAGCGGCGCCTTGGCAAACCGCGCGGCATCGTCGATCAGCGCCTGCTGCTCTGCACTGAACGGCTGGCTTCCCGCCCAACCGAGGAAGCGCACACCGCTTGCCTCACTGGCGAGCCCTTCCCTGGCGTTGCCGATCTCGGCCAGCCATTCACGCCCCGCCTGCGCCGAGACGCCGAAGCCGAGCGCTTCGATCACCTCGTTGCCGGCGGCGCGCCAGAGCCAGGTTCGCTGCGCGATGATCGGATGCGGCACGGCAAGCGTCAGCGCGATGCGGGCGACGGGAATGCCTTCGGCCAGCAGCATCCGGCCGAGTTCACCGAGAAACAGTTCCGGGGTTGCCGTCTGGCTCGCCTCATCGACCAGCCAGGCAAGGGAGGGAGGCATGTTCATGCAGCGATGATGCCATGGCCGCTAGGCCGTGTCATCCGAGGTTCAGCCGGTGCGGCCGGCATTCGAATCCGGTCCCGGATCCTTGCCCGCGACGACGGTGGCGAGACGATCGAGATAATGCGCCCAGCCCTCGGCATGACCGGCGCACTGCTCCGGCGTCGGCAGGCCGGTATGGGTCAGCCGCAGCAATGTACCATCGGGCTTCTCGATGAGGTCAATCTCCACGAGGCTCGACCCCGGCGGCACGATCTCGCTGCCATCCCAGCCGAAGCTGTAGGCGATGCGATGGACGGGGATCACCTCGCGGAACGTGCCGCGGGCGAAGCGGGCGCCGGTGACATTGACCAGATAGAGACCACCCGGCTCGGCCTCGACATGGGCCTCGGTTCCCATCCAGCGCAGGATCTTGTCGGGATCGGTCAGCAGCGCAAAGACCGCCGCAGGCGGCGCGGCCACATGGGTTTCCCGTTTGACGACCATTGTATCAGGCATGGCTCTCCCCCTGACCTTCTCTCCTGATGATCTAGGTTCCGCATCACAACTGCTCAAGGGGTGGCCCTGACAGCGCGCGGCTGCCGCCGGTTGCCGTATGCGGGAACGCCGGATAACGTATACAGAAAATCACTTCTCAGGATCCGCAATGTCCTCGAATTCCGATCGCGTCGAAGCCGCCACCCTCGCCCTGCGGCGCGCCATCATTGAACAGGCGCTGAAGGCCGGCACCAAGCTGCCCGAAGACGAGATCGGCCGGCACTTCTCGATGAGCCGGACGCTGGTGCGCGCTGTACTCGCCAAGCTGCAGACCCAGGGTCTCGTCGATACCTATCACAAGCGGACCGCGACCGTGGCGCGGCCGAGCCTGGAAGAGGCCCGCGATGTCTTTGCCGTGCGCCGTTCGCTGGAACGCGAGGCCATGAGAAGCGTGATGAAGCGCTGGTCGCCCGAGATCGAGAAGGCTCTGAAAAATCACGTGAAAGAGGAAGAAGCGGCGCATGCCAAGGGCGATGCGCGGCTTTCCACCCGGCTTGCCGGCGAGTTTCACCTGAAGCTCGCGACGCTCTCCGGCAATACGGTGTTGGAACGCTACCTTTTCGAGCTGGTGTCGCGCTGCTCGCTGATCCTCGCCATGTACAGCCGCCCGCATTCCAGCGAATGCGCCATCAGCGAGCATTCCGCCCTGATCGCCGCCCTCAAAGCGCAGGATGCCGCGGCGGCCGAACGTTTGATGGACGAGCATCTCGTGTCGGTAGAGACGCGCGCGCTGATCACCGACGAGACGGAGACTGCACCCGATCTCGGCAGCATCCTCTCGCGCTACAGCAGCGCCCGGTAGCGCCGCCTATTTTTCAATCATGTATACATGATTTTGCCTTTTATGTAGACATGATATATGAGCATTCGCGAAACCGTGCCGGTCAAGCGGGTCTCCAAGCCCTGCGATCCGTGCCCGGCAGATATTTCATCCCATAGGCCGCCAACTGGCATTGCTCTTGCACGTCATATCCCGAGTGAGTCAGGCGCCCGGCGGCAGAACAACAAGGAGAACGAGATGGCCGAGATCGAGACCGTCTTTACCAATGCGCGCCTCGCCGATGGATCGCTGGCGGATATCGGCGTTTCCGGCGGCAGGATCGCCGCGATTTCACCGGCAGGCGCTGCAGGTGGCGCAGGCAGCACCGTCGATCTCGGGGGCATGCTGGTCGTGCCCGGTTTCGTCGAGGGCCATATCCATCTCGACACCAGCTTCTATGGCGACGCGTGGATCCCGCATAAGCCCTGCACCAACGGCTTCGATGTCCATGAGCGCGTCGCGTTCCAGGCGCAGAATATGGCTCAGGCCGCGCCTATGGACGAGCGCGCCCGCAACCAGCTCGATCTCTGCATCGCCAATGGCGCAACGGCCATGCGCAGTCATGTCATGGTCGACGGATCGGTCGGCCTGACGTCTCTCGAGACGATCCTGAAGGTCCGCGAGGACTACCGCGATCTGATCGATATCCAGCTCGTCGCCTTCCCGCAGAGCGGCATCCTGAAAAGCCCCGGCACACCCGAACTCCTCGACCGGGCCATCGCGCTAGGAGCAGACCTCGTCGGTGGCCTCGATCCGGCAAGCTTCGACCGCGATGTGACGGGCCATCTTGACGTTGTCTTCGGCGTTGCCGAAAAGCACGGCGTCGATGTCGATATCCATCTGCATGATGCCGGCACGCTCGGTCTCTTCACCATCGAGGAGATCTGCGCGCGGACTGTGGCGCTCGGCATGTCCGGCCACGTCACCGTCAGCCATGCCTACGGGCTGGGCGACCTGCCTCCGGATGCGGCAAGAAAGGCGGCCGACCTGATCGCCGCGAGCGGCGTTTCGATCATGACCAATGCGCCCGGCAATCACAATTTTCCGCCGGTCGCCTTGCTGCGCAAGGCAGGCGTGACCGTCTTCAGCGGCAGCGACAATATCCGCGACTCCTGGTGGCCCTACGGCGATGGCGACATGCTGCGCCGGGCCGAAATCATCGGCTACCGCTCCGGCTTCTATACCGATGACGAGCTGGCCGCCGCCTTCGACGTCGTGACCGCGGCAGGCGCCAAGGCGCTGCGGCTGGAGGGCTACGGCCTTCAACTCGGCAGCAAGGCAGACTTCGTGACCTTACCGGCCGAGCACATTCCGCAGGCCGTCGTCGGCGTGCCGAAGGGCCGCAAGGTCTTCAAGTCCGGCAAGCTGGTTGCCGAAGACGGCGTGGTGATCCGCCGATGACGACGGCGAGCCGCCAGACATCAGGCAGCGATGCCGCGTCCACGAGCGCCATGGTGACAGCGCCGCATTGGCTTGCAGCGGAGGCCGGTGCCAAAGTCCTCCGTCGCGGTGGCAATGCCATCGAGGCGGTGATCGCGGCCGGTGCGGCGCTTTCGGTCGTCTATCCGCACTTCTGCGGGCTCGGCGGCGATGCGATCTGGCTCGTCGCCGATCGCTCCGGCACCGCCACGTCCTTCCTCGGCATCGGTCAGGCGGCCATGACCCTGCCCGAGATCCTGGCAATCCCGCTTCGCGGACCGATGTCGGCTCTCACCACGGCGTGCCTCGTCGACAGCTGGGGCACGCTCCTTGCTCATTCGGCGGAAAGCTGGAACGGCAAAGAAAAACTCGCCGCCCTGCTGGAGGACGCGATCGCTCTGGCGGAAAACGGCTTCCCCGTCAGCCCCTCTCAGAGCTTCTGGCACCGGTTCCGGGAAAAGGAAATCCCGGACTGGCTGGGCTTTGCGGCGACTTTCGCCGCCGATGGCACACAGCGCCAGCCTGCCCTGGCGAAGACATTGCGCGCCATTGCCGACCATGGCCCACGCGAGTTCTACGAGGGCGAGCTTGCCGCCCGGATTGCCGCCGGGCTGGCTTCGGCCGGTTCACCTTTGACCGCAGAGGACCTGGCGAGAACCAAGACCCGTACGGCCAACCCCCTGTCGCTCGGTTATCGCGGCCTGACCCTCCTGGCGCCCCCGCCGCCGACGCAGGGCGTCACCACGCTCGGCATCATGGGGGTTCTCCGCCAGTTCAACATGGCAGCGCTCGAGCCGGACAGCGCCGCTTTCTACCACCGCCTCGTCGAAGCGGTGAAACAGGCCTTCCTCGATCGCACCGGGATCGCCGATCCGGATTTCGCCGATGTCGATTGCGAGGCCTTGCTGAATGGCACCCGCCTAGCTGCCAAGGCGGCCGCGATCGACCCACAGAAGGCGATGTCCTGGCCGCAGCCCTACAAGCACGGCGATACGGCATTTCTGGCCGCGACCGACAGCGAGGGACGCAGCGTCTCGATGCTCCAGAGCATCTATTTCGATTGGGGAAGCGGCGTCGTGGCCGGGGATACCGGCATCCTCTGGCAGAACCGCGGCGCCGCTTTCAGCCTCGATCCCGCAAGTCCCAATCGGCTGACGCCCGGCAAGCGTCCGTTCTACACCCTGAACCCCGGCATGGCGCTGAAGAACGGGCGTCCGCACCTGCTCTACGGCACACAGGGCGCCGACGGGCAGCCGCAGACGCTGTCGCTACTGTTGTCGCTGCTGATCGACCACGGGCTCGACCCGCTGGCGGCCCTGTCGCAGCCCCGCTTCCTGCTCGGGCGCACCTTCTCCGATGTGAGGGACACGCTGAAGATCGAGGCCAATGCCGGGGCTGGTGTCTTCGAGGAATTGCAGGCCATGGGCCACGAGGTGAGCAGTATCGATGCCTTCAGCCAGCTGGGCGGACAGGCAGGCGTCATCCGCATCGGCAAGACGATCGATGGCGCGCATGATCCGCGCAGCGACGGCGGGGCGATCGGTATCTGACCATGGCGACACCGCTCTTCGATCTCCTCATCCGCAATGCCAGCCTCGAAGATGCGGACGACCCTGTCGATATCGGCATATCAGCCGGGATGATCGCGGCGATCGGATCGAACCTCGTTTGCGAAGCCGTCGAAACCGTCGATGCCGAGGGCGCCTTCGCGAGCTGCGGCGTCACCGACAGCCATGTCCATCTCGACAAGGCCTGCATCCTCGACCGCTGCAGCATCTGCGAGGGCACGCTCGCCGAAGCCGTGCGCGAGACCGTCGTCGCCAAGGCAGGCTTCACCGAGGCCGATGTCTATGCCCGCGCCGCCCGCGTCGTCGAGAAAGCAATCGTCAATGGCACGATGCGGATGCGAACCTTCGTGGAGATCGATCCCCGCGCCGGCATGCGCTCCTTCGAGGCGATCAAGCGCATCCGCAGCGACTATGCCTTCGCGGTCGACATCGAGATCTGCGCCTTCGCGCAGGACGGCCTGACCAATGAACCCGAAACTTTCGCGATGCTTGATCAGGCGCTGGCGGATGGCGCCGATCTCATCGGTGGCGCGCCCTATATCGATCCCGATCCGCACGGTCAGATCCGCATGATCTTCGATCTGGCGGAAAAGCACGGTGTTCCCGTGGATTTCCACCTCGATTTCGACCTGTCGCCGGAAAAGAGCAACCTGCCCGAAGTCATCGAGGAGACGCTGAGGCGCGGTTATCAGGGCCGCGTCTCGCTCGGGCACATGACCAACCTGTCGGCGCTCGCGCCGGACGAATTGCGCGCCGTTGCCCAGAAACTGAAAGCCGCAGGCATCGCCATCACCGTGCTGCCGTCGACGGACCTCTTCCTCAACGGCCGCAGCTTTGACCGGCTGGTACCGCGCGGCGTCGCCCCTGCGCATCTCCTGGCTTCGGAGGGCGTGCTGACATCGATCGCCAGCAACAACATCCTCAATCCCTTCACGCCTTACGGCGACGCCTCGCTGATCCGCATGGCAAACCTCTATGCCAATGTCGCGCAGCTCTCACGCCGCCAGGATATGCAGCTCGCCTTCGACATGATCGAGCGCTCCGCGGCAGAGATCCTGGGAAAGAGACAAAAGATCGCCGTCGGCGAACCCGCCGACATCATCCTCATCGACTGCGGTGACCGCGAACAGGCGATCCGCGAAAACGCCCGCGTCATCTTCGGCTGCAAAGGCGGGCGCAAGACGTTCGAGGCGCAGAGGCCGATCCTGTTCCGGCCTCGCTGACCGGAACAGGAAGGCCTCAGGCCGTCCGCTTCGATTTCAATCCGCTCTCGAAGGTCTGGTTATCCTTGCCGATGCCGTAAGATTTCTCGCCGGATTTGCCGATCAGCGGGAAGAGCAGCTCGGCGACATGGAATGCCTCTTCGAGATGCGGATAGCCCGAACCGATGATGGTCTCGACGCCGATCTCCCGATATTCGCGCAGGCGCGCCGCGATATTTTCCGGGCTCCCGACCAGCGCCGTCCCGGCGCCGCCGCGCACGAGGCCATGACCGGCCCAGAGGTTCGGCGCGATGACAAGCTTGTCGCGGCTCCCCTGATGCAGCGCCGACATCCGCTTCTGGCCGACCGACTGCGATACGTTGAGGAATTCATTCTGCGCCTCGGCGATCTGTTCGTCGGTGACGCGGCTGATCAGCTCGTCGGCGGCAGCCCAGGCCTTGTCGTCGGTTTCGCGGACGATGAAATGGATGCGCAGGCCGAAGCGGATCTTGCGTCCCTCGGCAAGGGCACGCTCCTTGACCCGGGTGATCTTCTCGGCCAGCAGAGCGGGCGGTTCTCCCCAGCTCAGATAGACGTCGGCATGCTTGGCGGCGACAGCGATGCCTGCATCCGAGGAGCCGCCGAACCAGATCGGCGGATGCGGAGCCTGCACCGGCGGAAACGAAAGTCCGCGTCCATGCGAGGAGAGATACTTGCCTTCGAAATCCGGATTTTCGCCGGAGAGAATCCGCCGCCAGATGGTCAGGAACTCGTCGGTCTGCTCGTAGCGCTCGCCATGCCCGAGCTTGTTACCGTCTCCGGCAAGATCGGCGGGATCAGCACCCGTCACCACATTGAACAGCGCCCTGCCGCCGGAGATGCGGTCGAGGGCCGCAGCATGACGCGCGAACATGGCAGGCGTTGCGCTGCCCGGGCGGAGCGCCACGAGGAAACGAAGCCGTTCCGTCAGCGGCACCAGCGAGGCGGCGGTGATCCAGGCATCCTCGCAATAGGTGCCGGTCGGAAGCAGTACGCCTTCGAAGCCGAGCCGGTCGGCTGCCTGGGCGATATCGCGCATATAGCCGAAGGTCGGCGGACGGTGGCGTTCGTCGCTTCCGAGGTAGGGACCATCGCCATGGGTCGGCAGGTACCAGAAAAAGTTCAGCGGAGGATTTGCATGTGCGGTCATGGGTCGGATCCGGATGTCAGAGTTTGCCCTTCCAGGGCACGAGCTGTTTTTCGAGGAAACGCATCGCCGCGGTGAAGGCGAAGGCGAAGATGGCGATGACAATCAGGCCGACGAAGACGACATCCGTTGCCAGGAAATTGGAGGCGGACATGATCATGTAGCCAACGCCAGATTGCGCCGCGATGAGCTCGGCGGCCACCAGTGTCGAAAGCGTTGCACCGATCGCGATGCGCAGACCCGTCAGAATCTCAGGCAGCGCAGAGGGAAGGACGATCGTCGTGAAGAGCTGGAGGCTGTTCGCGCCCAGCGACTGGGCGGCATTGATGCGCTCCTGCGGCACAGAGCGGACACCGGCTTGCGCCGCATAGCAGATCGGCGCGAAGGCAGAGAGACTGAGGAGCAGGATCTTCGAGGATTCGCCGATGCCGAGCCAGATGATCAGCAGCGGCAGATAGGCAAGCGGCGGCAGACCCCAGTAGATGTCGATCGGCACGCTCAGCACGCCTTTCGCCCAGCGATTCAGCCCCATGATCAGGCCGATCGGCACGCCGAGGCCGATGCCGAAGGCGAGCGCCACGCTGATGCGACCAAGGCTCGCCAGAATATGTTCGGCCAGCGTGCCATTGGCATATCCATCAGCGGCGATCGCCTGAAACTGGACGAGCACTTCGCCCGGTGAGGGAAGGAAGAGTGGGGAGGCGAGATGGTACCGCGTCGCGATCACCCATCCGAAGAGGAGTGCCACCAGGGTCGCGGCACTGATCGCGAAGGTGCCCGTCGCCGGTTTGCGAACGCGTGGCCTGCGCTCGGGCGAAGTCGCGCGGGCTGCTGTGGCTGGTTCTGCCAATACGCTCATAGTCGAATCCTTGCTTTGTGTGCCGCGTCAGGCGGCCCGGCGGTCATACGCGGGCTTGTGAATGATCGAGCGGATCTCTTCTCTGAGAGCGACGAAATCCGGATTTGCGAGGATCGGCCCGATTTCCCCGGTGCCCGCGAATTCCCGCACGAAATCGGCCTCGTATCGTGCAACCACCCTGCCCGGCCGCGGCGACATGACGAGGATGTGGGTGCCGAGCGTCAGCGCCTCTTCGATCGAGTGAGTAATGAAGAACACCTGCTTTTTCGTCTCGGCCCAGACCGAGGCGAGCAGCTGCTGCATGGTTTCGCGCGTCAGGCTGTCGAGGGCGCCGAATGGCTCGTCCATCAGCAGCACTTTCGGATCCGTCGCCAGGGCGCGGGCGATGCCGACGCGCTGGCGCATGCCACCGGAGAGTTCATAGGGAGGCTTGCTCTCGAAATCGGAAAGCCCGACAAGCTTTAGAAGCTCGCGCGCCTTCTGGTGCCGTTCCCTTTTACCGACGCCCTGATACCGCAGGCCGAGCGCGACATTGTCGAGAACGCTCGACCAGGGAAGCAGCGTATCCTTCTGGAAGACGACACCGCGATCACCGCCCGGCCGCGAAGCCGCCACGCCGTCGATCAGGATCTCGCCTTCGGTCAACGGCTGGAAGCCGGCGATGGCATTCAGCAAGGTCGATTTTCCGCAGCCCGAGGCACCGAGCGCGACGACGATCGAGGCCGGCGGGATGTCGAAGGAGACGTTGTCGAGCGCGTGGACGGAGCTTCCGTCGGCTGCATCGAATTTCACGGTGGCGTGTCGGACTTCAAGCATGTCGTGTCTTCCGCAAATGGGAAATGGCGGCCGGGTCGGGCCGCCATTTCGTCAGACGTTCAGTTCGAGGCGAGTGCTGCGGCAGCAAACTGCGGATCGACGAAGCTCGCGTAGCTGTCCTTGACCGCAGTGATCTTCTTCTGCTCCTTCAGGAAGCCGGCGGTATCCTTCAGGGTCTTGGCGACGCTGCCCTTGTCGCCTTCGCCCAGCCAAGCGGCCGTTACCTGCTCCTGCAGCGGAACGACGACGGTCGTGTTCAGCCAGCCGGCATTTTCCTCGGGCGTGCCGCCCTGCAGCTTGGCGATTGCCTTGATGTTGTCGGAGGACGCAGTCCAGTTGTTCGGGTTCTTGGCGAAATCGACATAGTACTTGTCGATCAGGCCGACATATTTCGTCAGGAATTCGGCATTCTTTTTAGCGAAGTCCCCGGTTACCACGAGCGCGCTGAAAACAGGCGCGCCGCGCTTCGAGACTTCACCGGAGGTCACCAGAACCTTGCCGTCCTTTTTCAGCTCGGTCAGCGCCGGATCCCAGACGAAGGCACCGTCGATATCGCCGCGCTTCCAGGCGGCAACGATCTGCGGCTGCGGCATGGCGATGACCTGCGCGTCCTTTTCGGTGAGACCTTCCTGCTTCAGATAGGCAAGAAGCTGGTAATGGTCGGTGGAAACGGGCGCGGCCGAGAACTTCTTGCCCTTGAGATCGGCGGCGGACTTGATATCGGGGCGCACGACCAGCGCTTCGCTGTCGCCTGCACCGGCCGTGATGTAGATGCCCTTGACGTCGAGATCCTTGCTGACCGAAGCCGCATAGGGGCTCGAACCGACGTCGCCGAGCTGCACGTCGCCGGAGGCGATCGCCGCGAAGATATCGGCGCCGGAATTGAAGCGGCGGAATTCGATATCCCAACCGGTCTGCTTGGCGAGATCGCCGTTTGCAATACCGACCAGATAGGGCACGGCGCCGGTCTGATAGGCGATAACGACCTTCTTTGCTTCATCAGCATGTGCGGCAGTGATGAATGACGCAACGAGACCGATCGTCCCGAGCAATGTCTTGATACTCATGGTGTCACCTCAATGTTCTCGTCAACCCCTGCGGTGACGTCCCAATGAGATTTCCATAATGTCTATTTATATTATAGATTATATTTTCTAAAAACAGGCAACCTTCGGAAAAGAGTCATTCCGGAAAAGCGACAAGCTTAGCGCTGACATTGCGGCACGGCGGTCTGCCGGAGCGTTTCATGGGCGCTCCGGCACCGATTACTTGGCAGCGATCGCGGTCATTTCGACGAGCATATCCGGATGGGCAAGCCGTGCCTCGACGGTTGCGCGCGCCGGCGCATGGCCTTCCGCAACCCAGGCGTCCCAGGCTTCGTTCATCTCGTCGAAGCCCGCAATGTCGGCGAGATAGATTGTGACGCTGACGAGATTGTTCTTGGTGACGCCTGCCTGCGCCAGCGTGTCGTCCATGCTGGCGAGTACCTCGGCGGTCTGCACCTTTACCGACTGGCCACGGGTTTCTTCCGCCGTATGGCCCGCGAGGAAAATCAGATTTCCGACAACCACCGCGTCGCTCCAGCGCGCTGCCAAGCCAATTCTTTCGATCATCAAACCACCCTTCTCTCTTTAAAACAGCCTTCTCGCAGGGTTTGGCACAGGCCGCCCACTCATCACAAGGCGGGAATATTTTTCCTGCTTTGCCGCCCTCGTGAAATTTCATCCCTGTTCAGCGCCGCCCCGTCGCGGCATAAGTCCCCTCATTGAAGAGAGGCGCCTTGCCTCTCCAGCCGCCTACACTGAAAGCCTGTTGTCATGCGCCGGAACCGTGATTGTCTTCGAATGTGCAGCCTGATTGGCTAATGTGCGCATGAGCGGTTATAGAACCGCGAGTTTTTGAAGACCAACCTCCGAGAGCATATCATGACAACTGAGCACGCGGGCCACGAACTGGCTGCCGGCGCCGCATCAACCGGTCGTTCCCAGGGCAATTTTGCAGGCACCGATCATCCGGTGCCGATGGTCGCCTTCGAAGGCGCCGGAAAGCGCTACGGACCGGCAGGCGAAGGCGGGTTTACCGCTGTCGAACATGTCGATCTCACCGTCGGACGCGGCGCCATCACCGGCATCATCGGCCGGTCGGGCGCCGGCAAGTCGACCCTGATCCGCATGGTCAACGGCCTGGAGACCGCCACATCCGGCAAGGTTTTCGTCGATGGCGTCGATGTCGGGGCGCTCGGCGAAGATGGCCTGCGGGGGCTCCGCCGCCAGATCGGCATGATCTTCCAGCACTTCAATCTTCTCTCTTCGCGCACCGCTTTCGACAACGTGGCGCTGCCGCTGGAAATCGCCGGCGTCGACAAGCAGGCGATCCGCGCCAAGGTCGGCCCCCTGCTCGATCTCGTCGGCCTCGGCGACAAGGCCGGCAGCTACCCTTCGGAACTTTCGGGCGGCCAGAAGCAGCGCGTCGGCATCGCCCGCGCTCTGGCAACCGATCCGAAGCTGCTGCTCTCGGACGAAGCGACCTCGGCGCTCGACCCGGAAACGACGCAGTCGATCCTCGAACTGCTGAAGCGGATCAATGCCGATCTCGGCCTGACCGTTCTGCTGATCACCCATGAGATGGAAGTGGTGAAGACCATCGCCAGCCATGTGGCCGTCATCGATGCCGGGCGGATCGTCGAGTCCGGCCGCACCTTCGACGTCTATACCAACCCGCAGCACGAGACGACGCGCACGCTGCTCGCTTCGGCGCTGAAGCTGCCGCAATGGCTGCGCTCGACGATCAAGCCGCAGCCTTCGGCGGGCGACCGGGTGCTGGTGCGCCTCGTCTTCTTCGGCGACACGGCCTTCAAGCCACTGACCGGCAGGCTGGTCGCCGAGCTCGGCTCCGACGTCAATATTCTCGCAGGAGCGATCGAGGAAATATCGGGCGAGCCCTTCGGCTCGCTGGTCGTTTCCTATTCGGCTGACCCGGATGTCGTCGCCCGCGCCAACAGGTTCTATACTGAAACGGGCCTCAAGACGGAGGTGCTCGGCTATGTCGCCTGATATGATCTTCAGCCTGCTTTCCAAGGCGCTGATGCAGACCCTGCAGATGGTCTTCGTCGCCGGCATCGTCGGCTCGATCATCGGCCTGCCGATCGGCGTTTTCCTGGCCACATCGGGCAAGGGCGAACTGTTCCCGGCGCCGGCGACCAACCGCGTGCTTGGCCTCATCGTCAACGCGGCGCGCTCGACGCCCTTCATCATCCTCGTCGTCGCCATCGTGCCGCTGACGCGGCTGCTCACCGGCACCTCGATCGGCACCTGGGCGGCGATCGTGCCGCTGACCATCGCCACCATCCCGTTCTTCGCCCGCCTGGTCGAATCCGCGATCCGCGAGATCGACAAGGGCCTGATCGAAGCCGCCCGCGCCATGGGCGCCACACCCTTCCAGATCGTCTTCAAGGTGCTGCTTGCGGAAGCGCGACCCAGCATACTGATGGCGCTGACGATGACCATCGTCAGCCTGATCGGCTACTCCGCCATGGTCGGCGCCGTCGGCGGCGGCGGGCTTGGAGACCTTGGCATCCGCTTCGGCTACCAGCGTTTCAATCCCGAGATGATGGTGATCGTCGTCGTGGTGCTGATCGTGCTGGTGCAGGTGGTCCAGAGCGCCGGCGACGGCCTTGCCCGGCGCTTCGACAAGCGCAACCGCAAGAACTGATTATTCGCATACCCATAAACATACCAAGGAGACATCCATGAAGAAGTTCATCATTGCAGCCGCGATCGCGGCCTTTGCCGCCGGTTCGGCACTTGCCGAGGACATCAAGGTCGGCGTGACGCCGGGCGAGCACGCGCAGATCATGGAAAAGGTCGCCGAAGTCGCCAAGACCAAGGGCCTCAACATCGAGATCGTCGAGTTCTCCGATTATGTCGTGCCGAACCAGGCGCTCGCCGACGGCGACATTCAGGCCAACTCGTTCCAGCACCAGCCCTATCTCGACAACCAGATCGCCGACCGCAAGTTCGATCTCGTCAGCATCGGCACGACGATCACCACCCCGATGGGCGTCTATTCCAAGAAGGTGAAGAGCCTCGACGAACTGAAGGAAGGCGCCACCGTCGCCATCCCGAACGACCCGACCAACGGCGGCCGCGCGCTTCTGGTTCTCGCCAGCAAGGGCCTGATCAAGTTCAAGGAAAACCCGGGCATCAAGGTCACGGTTGCCGATATCGTCGAGAACCCGAAGAAGATCGACTTCGCCGAAATCGACGCCGCACAGCTGCCGCGCTCGCTCGATGATGTCGACGCTGCCGTCATCAACACCAACTACGCGATGGAAGCCGGCCTGCACCCGAAGACCGACGCGATCGCCATCGAAGGCGAAAAGTCGCCCTACGCCAACGTCATCGTCGCGCGCGCCGCCGACAAGGACGCCCCCTGGGCCAAGACGCTCGTCGAATCCTACCACGACGAAAGCATCCGCAAGTTCATCAACGAACAGTTCAAGGGCGCGCTGATCGCGTCCTGGTAAGGCCTGCGCGATCTCGTCAAGACACGGAACGGTCCGGCCTCGCCGGGCCGTTTTTGCTTTCACCGGATCGACAGGAAGCCGCCGGGCTCGGAATGGTCGTAGAGCACGAAGCCGATGAGCAGCGTCAGCACGATCAGGGTCGTCAGGGCTTCCGATACGATGAGCCGTCTCATGACATGCCTCACAAATCATCCGGCGAGGGATCGCCGGCCATCTCGCGCAGTTCGGAGGCGCTGAGCGCGATCAGCGCCTCATATTGATCGCCGATCATCCTGTTGAACTTCCTGCGGACACCGAAATCCTGCGATGACCCGAGGGTCTCCATCGTGTCGATCGTTTTCAGGATGTGATCCTTGATACCACTGGGCTCTGATGTCATCGGGTACTCGCCACCAAACGCTGCACTCAAGGCGCCGGAGCGCTCCGCGTCAGGCGGAAGCGCCACGCATTGCACTGTCACTATCTATCCAAATGCCGGCAATATCACCTTGGTCCTTCGGCTTAAGCCTGAAGCCGGGTGTCCCCTATTCGGCATTCTCGACGAAGAAGTCGATGAGCGCGCGAACCGCGGGAGAGTTGCCCTTGCGCGTTGCAAAGGCGAGATAGACTTCCTCATCCGCCGGGCTCCAGTCCGGCAGGATGCGGACAAGACGGCCGGCCGCCAGATCGTCACGGCAGGTTATCTCCGGCAGCATGGCGATGCCGAGGCCCGAGCGCAGCGCGGCGAGCACGGCCGGAATGCTGCGGCAGGCGAGACGCGCCCGCTTCTTGACGATCGCGACCTCCTTGTTCGGGCCGGTCATCTGCCAGGTATCTTCGTCGTAGAGGCTCGTCGCCGTCAGCAGCGGAAGCTCTTCGAGCTGCGCGATCGAGGTGATCGCGCCCGCCTCCTCGATAAAGGCCGGGCTTGCGACCAGGACCGACGACGCCTTGGCCAGCCGCCGCATGACGACGCTCGACTGCGTTTCGCGTTCACGGCTTGAGCGGATTTCGAGATCGATGCCTTCGCCGACCAGGTCACTGTTGTGCTCGACACCGACGACTTGGACAGAGACCTCAGGATAGCGGCTCAGAAAATTCTGGATGGTGCGGGTCACGACGAGATCGACGAAAGGCATCGGGCATCCGAGCCGGATCAGACCCCTCGGGCGCTCTTGCGCGCTGATCACCGCGTTTCGCGCATCCTCGGCGGCCTGAAGGATCGCCACGCAGCGTTCGTAGAAGTCTCTTCCGATCTCGGTGACACGAAAATTGCGCGTCGATCGCTCGATCAGGCGGGTGCTCAGCTCGTCCTCGAGCTTCTGGACCCGGACGCTGAGTTTCGAGCGCGGAATACCGAGATTGCGGCTTGCCGCCGCGTAGCCGCCATGTGCGACGACAGCGGTGAAATACCGGATGTCGTTCAGGTCGTTTGCCGGCATTGCTGCCTCCTGTGCGTCGCCCGATGCGACAATTCCTGGAACGGCACTCCGGTAGCGCATCGGAATGTCTTAGTCATCAGCGATAGATGATGCGGCGGGGGCTCGCCCGTGGCATGGAGCTTGCAGTAGGTTAATAAAAACCTCGCTTTTGCGGATACCTGTCATGCTTCGACACGCATTGTCAAAATTAGCAGCCGTTTTGATGCATCTTGCGTCGGTCCAGGGGACACATGCTGCCGAAAAGTGGCAGGTCTTCACCCCTCCTCCGCCGATGCCCGTCGCCGACGAGAGCGGCCTGGCGGATGTGAACGGCATTCGCATGTATTATGCGATCTACGGCAAGGGCCGGGGCAATCCGATCCTCCTGGTGCATGGCGGCATGGGAACCGGGGATGTCTGGGGCTTCGAAGTGCCGCGGCTTTCTGAGCATCATGAAGTCATCGTCGCCGACAGCAGAGGCCACGGGCGTTCGACGCGCACCGAAGCGCCCTATACCTATCATATGATGGCCGAGGACTATGTGGCCCTGCTCGACAAGCTGAAGGAGCCGAAGGTCTCGCTGGTCGGATGGAGCGACGGCGCGATCATCGGCCTCGACATCGCCATGAACCACCCGGATCATCTGGCGAAACTCTTCGCCCACGCGGCCAATGTCACGCCCGACGGCCTGAACGACGACCCCGACATGACGGCGCTGACCGCCGCCGGCGCGCGCGACGAAACGGAATACAAGCGCCTGTCGCCCACGCCGGACGACTTCTCGAATTTCAAGGCGGCGATCCAAAAGCTCTGGGCCACCGAGCCCAACTACACGGCCGCCGACCTCGGCAAGATCACGGTGCCAACCGAGATCGTCGTCGGCGATCATGACGAGTTCATCCTGCCGGAGCATTCCCGCTACATCGCCTCGGCCATCCCGGGCGCCAAGCTCGTCATCCTCAAGGATGTCAGCCATCTGGCGATCTACCAGGACCCCGACCAGTATATCAAAGCGGTCGAAGACTTCGTGGATGGAGACGGCGCGAGCGCGACGAGCGCATCGAGGCCCTGACCGGGCGATCAGTCCATCGAGCGGAATGTCTCGAAAATCAGCGCCCGCAGCCAGCGATGGACGGGATCGGCATCCATCCGCGGATGCCAGGCCTGCACGATATCGAAACCCGGCATGGCAAAAGGCAGATCGAAGGTCGCGATCTGGTCGACAGCGGCCGATCTCAGGTAGGACTTTGGGATCGAACCGATCAGATCCGATGTCGAGGCGACGGCAATCACCGCCGGAAAGCTCGGGACGATCAGCTTCACCTCGCGGTGGGCGCCAAGCTCCGCCAAGGCCCTGTCGACAGGACCGGAAAAATCGGCCTGGGGGGAGAAGACGACATGGCCGCAGGCGGCATAGGCGCCGACAGTCAGCTTGCCCGCGTCAAGAATGGGGTGGCCGTGTCTGGCAACACCGACATAGCGGTCTTCAAACAGCGTCTGGCAGCGCAGCTCGCCGGCGTCGGCGGGCAAGACCCCTATATCGAGATCGACGGCCGCCTCTCGCAGGGGGTGCACGTCCTTGTCCGATCGCGGCGCGAAGCGAAGGCGGATGCCCGGCGCAGCACCGGCGACGGCAGCGCTCAAGGTCGCGGCGTAGAGAAGCACGAAGGCCTCGTTGGCGCGGATGGTGAAGTCGCGGCTGATCTCGCGGATATCAAGCGTTGCCGCCGGGCTCAGCACCCTGACCACAGCCTCTTTCAGCGCGTGGACGTCTGCGGCGATGGCGAGAGCATGCGGGGTGGCGACCATGCCGCGGCCGGCGGGCACCAGGATCGGATCGCGCAGCGCGGTTCGCAGGCGCGACAGCGTTCTGCTCATTGCGGAGGTGCTGAGGTTCATCCGGCGCGCGGCGGCCGAGACGCTCTGCTCCTGCAGCAGGGCATCCAGAGCGACCAGCAGATTGAGATCGACTTCCGTCATGGCTGGACGATATTGATGAATGGCGCTTGATGCAACGGTACTTTTACTTCGTTGCGTCTGGCGCAACTCGTCCGCAGAGCGTAGCTATCGGGCATGGAAACCAAAGGGAGTGTCCTGATGTCCCTCGCTTCAACAATGCCCGTCGCCGATGAGCCCGGCCTGAAGTCGGCGCGCAGCCGGATTGCCGTCGCGCTGATCCTGTCGACTATCGTTCTCGTCGTCCTCGACGGCGCGATCGCCAATGTCGCCCTACCGTCGATCGCGCTCTCGATGCAGGCCGATGCCGGCAGTACCGTCTGGGTCGTTTCGGCCTATCAGCTGGCCGTGCTTGTCGCCATTCTGCCCTGCGGGGCGCTCGGAGAAATCTACGGCGCCCGACGGGTCTTCCTCGCCGGTGTCGCGCTGTTTACCGCAGCCTCGGCGGCCTGCGCCCTTGCCGGCAATCTGCCCGTTCTGGTCGTTGCCCGTTTCGCGCAGGGCCTCGGCGGCGGCGCAATCATGGCGCTTGCGATGATGAACCTGCGCGCCGTCGTGCCCGAACGATCGCTTGGGCCCATCATCGGCGTCAACGCCATGGTGATCGCCATCTCGGCGGCTGCCGGCCCCGGCATTGCCGGTGCGATCCTCTCCGTGACGCAATGGCCGTGGCTCTTTGCCGTCAACCTGCCGCTCGGCGCTATCGTTCTGATCGGTGGGCGGCTGCTTGGGAAGATGGAGCGCGCCGATCGCCCGCTGAACACTAGGGCGCTGCTCCTGAACACGCTGATGTTCATCCTGTTCTTCTGCGGCACCGAACGGATCGCCACCGCGCCGGTTACCGGTGTCGCCCTGATCGCCGCCGCACTCGCCTGCCTCGCCGCCTTGCTACGTCTCGAACGCGGAAGCCGCACGCCGATCATCCCGACCGATCTTCTGGCGGAACCGGCCTTTCGCGTTGCCGTCATCGCCTCGGTCTGCTGCTTCAGCGGTCAGATGCTGAGCTACATCGCCCTGCCCTTCTACCTGCAGCACAGCTATCGGATGACCCCGGTTCTCGCCGGCCTCTACATGATGCCCTGGCCGATCGCGACCGCCATCATTGCGCCGATGTCCGGCCGCCTCACCAACCGAGTCAAGACGGCCTGGCTCTGCGCCACCGGCGGCGCTCTTCTGGCGCTCGGTCTTCTGATCATCGGCTTTGCGCCATCGGACCCGCATGCCATCGCGTTCCTGACGGGCACTGTGATTTCCGGCTTCGGCTTCGGATTGTTTCAGACCCCGAACAACCGGATCCTGCTGTTGTCGGCACCGAAGGCCCGGAGCGGCGCGGCTGGCGCCATGCAGGGCACGGCACGGCTTCTCGGTCAGACTTTGGGCGGGATTTCGATGTCGATCATCTTCACGCTGCTGCCGATATCGATTGCGCTCGAAACGGCAATCCTCACGGCCAGCGCCTGCGCTGCCGTGGCAAGTCTGGTGAGCCTCAGCCGTGGACGGTATGAAGTGGCGGGGAAAGCGTAAACAGCGCCGGAGCGGTGGCGTCGGGGATCAGTGCAATCCCGGCGCCCCAGTTACCTTCCAGGAACCATCGGCCGGGCAGGCAACGCCATCGAACCGCGTCGTGCCTTCCAGGCTTTGGCTGCTCGTCACGAACCGCCGGCATCCGTCCGGACCATCGCCTGCAGCGTCGATCTTTTCGATAACACCGGCGCTGCCCGTCGAAGGATTGGCCCAGGCCAGGGTACTCGCACCGACTGGCGCATTGCCGACAGCATCGGCGATAACCGACTGATCCGTCATCGGAGCCGGCTTCGGCACGGAAGACGTGACCGCCACTGTTTCCAGCGGCTCGGTATGCGAACACGCTGCCAGCGGCAGCAGGAACATCAGGCAGGCAAGGAGCGGCGCAATCGGCTTTTCTGTCATGGAGTCATCCAGTTTCAAAAGTGCCTCTGACACAGCAATGTGTTCAGAAGCGGGCCACTTCGTCGATCCCATGCCGCCATGGTTAGTATGGTCTTAATGTCTGCTGCTACCGCAGGTCAATATGGCGGGAGCAGTTCTTCAAGTGCTTGTGGTGGCGTCGAATTCCCCGATCGGCCTTGGCGATGCGGCAACCTCCCCTTCGGCATCCCGATAAAAAGATTCGATCGCGCCGCCAGAGGTGCTATCTACGTCGCGGGCACGCTTCAGGAGCGGCCGTTTGTCAGGGCGCTTGTGGGAGGCAGTCCTGACGGAGGAGAGTTTTCGTTTTTGGCCGCGATAGATTGCGGTCGTTCCCTCTATGCTCAACGAGGTCCAGATTTCATGAAAACCTATACTGTCAAGAACACGTCGCTCAGCGTTTCCAGCGTCATCCTCGGCCTGATGCGCATCGCCGAGATGACCGATGCGGAGATTCGCGGGCTGTTCGATGCCGCGGTCGAGGCTGGTGTGACCGTCATCGACCATGCCGATATCTACGGCGGCGAGCGCCACCGCTGCGAGAAGCGCTTCGGCGAGGCCGTGAAACTATCGGCGGCCGATCGTTCGCGGATCAGCATCCAGAGCAAGGTCGGCATCCGCCGCGGCTGGTTCGACTTTTCGCGCGAACATATCCTGCAGTCGGTCGACGGCTCGCTTGCCGCGCTGAAGACCGATTATCTCGACGTACTGCTGCTCCACCGCCCGGATACGCTGGTCGAGCCTGAAGAAGTGGCCGACGCCTTCGAGACGCTGCACAAGGCAGGCAAGGTGAAGCATTTCGGCGTCTCCAACCACACGCCGGGCCAGATCGAGCTGTTGAAGACCGCGGTCACGCAGCCGCTGCTGTTCAACCAGGTCCAGCTCAGCATCACCCATGCCAATCTGATCGCCCAGGGCGTCGCCGCCAACATGGCCGGTCTCGACCAGTCGATCTCGCGCGATGTCGGCCTTCTCGATTATTCGCGCCTCAACGGCATGATGCTGCAGGCATGGTCGCCCTTCCAGAAGGGCTTCTTCGACGGCGTGTTCATCGGCGACCGCAAGGACTTTGCCGAGCTCAACGACGTGCTCGACGAGCTGGCCGCCAAATACGGCGTGACGCCGACCGGCATCGCGGTCGCCTGGATCACCCGTCATCCGGCCAATATCCAGGTCGTCCTCGGCACCACCAAAGCCGCGCGCGTTCGCGAAAGCGTTGCAGGTTCGGATGTCGATCTGACCCGCGAAGAATGGTACCGCCTGTTCCGCGCTGCCGGCAACAAGGTGCCGTAAGATCGGGTGATCCCGTGTCAGCGATGCCCTTTGCGGGGCATCGCTGCAATCAATCCAGGCGCTGCAGGGCGCTGCCGAGATCGCCGAGCCGGGCGAGCAGCAGCGCCATCTCATCGGTATGATCCTGTGAGAGCCGGCCGACAGAGCCGCTGCGTTCCCAGAGCCGCTGCAGCCGCTGGCTGAGACCCGCCGCGTCCTGCATCATCTGCAGGATCGCCTCGCGGTTCTCCCAGGTGGTGACCACCGCTGGCGGGATCTCGTCATATTGTCCGTAAAGCTGCTCGTCTAATCTCAGCATGATGGATCCTATCGTCGAACGGCCGGCGCTGCGCGCGGGGCGGAAAACTGCCGGGACAAATTCTTGAGCAATTCCAGAAGGCAGGGACGGGCCGAGCGGTAGAAGATCAGCTGTCCCTCGCGCCGTGTCGTTACCAGATCGGCCTGCCGCAACCGGGCCAGATGCTGCGACAGCGACGACTGGCCCATGCCGAGCTGTTCCGCCAGATCGCAGACACTCATCTCTTCTTCGTTGAGGATGGCCAGGATTTCCAGTCGCTTGGGGTTACCCATTGCCAGCAAACGCATGGCATACGCCTGGATCATTTCTCGATCGGCCATCGGCAATCGCATCCGTCAACGGTTGATTGAAACAAACGCATAAAAAACGGGGCGGCCGTCTACCAGCTTGGGGTTGCGCAGGTGGACGGCCGGCGACTGCTGCCGCGGCAAAGCAAGCACTTCAGAATCGCATCTCTAATAAATGGGAATTTTTCCCATATGTCAATTAGCGGACGCTTCCGCAAGCGCCTCAATCGGGCGCTGGTCCAGGGGGGCCTGACGGCGGACCGCCCGGCCCGCCGAAGCCACCGGGTCCGCCAAAACCGCCTGGAGGATGGCCGACACTGCCCGGCGGGGGGCCACCCGGAGGCAGACCACCAGGCGGTGGGCCGCTACCGGGTCCAGGTCCGAAACCAGGGCCATTGAACTGCGAACCGTCGAAGGGGCGCCCATCAGGCGGCGGACCACCGGGTTGACCATTCGGACCCGGACCTCCGGAGGGACCGAAATCCGTCCGCATGCCGTTGCGGGGATCCATCAGCCGCCCGCCGTCACGCACGGCGATATCGGCAAAGGCATGGCCACCGGGACCGAAGCGCATCGGACCTCGCGGCGGGAAACGGCCGATCCCGAGCACGAGCGAACTGCTGCCCTGCCGGCCATAGGTCTCGACATTGACGATGCCGCGTTTCAGCCCGGGGACAAGAGGCTCGACGGCGACCGTCGAGACAGCCGTCAAGCCGGCTATAGTCTGGAAGCGCACCAGGGCCGGACGGCCAACAATCCCGAAGTAGCGCGGCCCGAGTGAAAGACCGCCGATCGCAACGCCGGCGCCTCTCGGCTCGGCGACACCACGCACATGCTGTCCGGCACCCGCCGGGCGTGGCTCGATCCGCCGCGCGACGATCTTGCCGTCAGGCTTGCGGATGCCGAAGACCGCAACGACATCGCCGACCTTCAGCGAACCCGTGTCGAGCCCGTGGGTCGCAACCCGCTGATGCAGGATCGATAGGCTCCGGGAGCCGATCCGGTCGATGCGGCCCTGCACCTCGCTGGTGATGCTGATCCGCCGTGCCCGGCGTCCGTCGAGGAGGACGCGCACGACATGGCCGATCTGCATCTCCCGTGTCGAAACCCGCTTGCCGTCGATCGTGACGGGCGTCCTGCGGGTAAAGGGGATGTGGACGTCGTTGACGATGATCGAGCCGAAGCCCTGGATCGTGCCGACGATGCCCGTACCGCCGATGCCGTGGTCCTCGTTCTCGCCGCCATGAACGGAAAGGCCGGAGCCGCCGATACCATGGTCGCCGTTGCCGCTATTGCTGCCGCCGCTCTTGCCACGGGCGTCGGCAGGCAGGGCACCGAAGAGCTGCAGCGCGACGCTGCCGAGCAGGAGCTGGCGTCTGGAAAGCATGGGAGGCGTCATGGCTTGCCCTCCCCGGCTCCGGTGGAGGCATCAGGCGCGACGGTCTCGTTCATCACGTAGACGCCGGTGATCCAGCGGCCGTCGCCACCCGGATCCTGCTGCACCAGCTGGTGGGCGATCTTGTTGAGCTTCAGGAGCATCGCCATCGTCTCTTCCCGCGCCATACCGTCGAGTCGCGCGGCAAGCTCCGGCGAGATCCGGTCGTAGTGGACCGCGCGCTCCAGATGCGGGGGGCTGTCGCTCAGGACGTTGGTGACGGCCGCAAGCGCGTGGTCATGCAGGTTGCGGGTGAAATAGTGGCGGCGGGCATCGTCGGCGGCGCTCGGCACCACGGAGGCAACATCGAGCGTCACCCGGCCCTCGGCGTCGATTAATGCGGTGCCGCGGTCGAGCCATTCGTCCAGCACGGCGCGCGGGTGCACGTCACGCGTCACCTCGGTGACGAGCCGTTCGAACGATGGGGCATCGTCGGGCGCGGTACGCGGCAGCGGCAGCGGCTTGCCGTTTTCGTCGCAATAGGTCGGGTCGGCGAGCCAGCGGGCAATGACACGGCCGGTCTGCGAGACGGCCGGCGGCAATGCCGCCTCGGAGAGCGGCTCACCGCGCAGGCGGCTGACATCCTTGCGGTGGATGCCGGTCAGAAGCGAGATGCGGCTATCCGTCTGCTGCTTGGTGGCAAGCGCAAAGTCATTTTCCGCCACTTCGATGTAAAGCCTTCTCAGCACCGCCGAAAAAGCCGGAAAGCCGAGCCCGGACGACAGGGCGAGCTTGACCAGCGGCCGGAGCACGCGGATCAGCATGGCCTGCAAGTTCTCCTCGGAGAACGGACGTTTCGCGCGCGGCGTCGGCATCGGATATACCCGGTCTAGCAAGGCCGCCGACCACTGTAACGGGCTGACGGCCATCGATATGCCGTAAGCGAAACCATGCGCTGCCGCAACGCCCCGGCCCTGGCCGGAAAGGTTTCAAATAATGCCATGACCGGCCAGAGGAGCGCACTGCTAAGACACCCCTCCGGCCGGCCTTCAGCCGATGCGCCGGATATCATCTCTTGCTGAAACAAGGACATAACAGGCGCACCGCCATCAGTGAACGGTGCTATTTTCGGTACCGCCGCCGCCGCCCTGCAGCCCCTCGCCGCTCCAGTCGATCAGCCGGTCGAGCCGCGCGATCTTGTGGAAAACCTGGAAGACGTCGAAGGTCTGGCCGAGCTGGATGTTCTCGGCCAGCAATTCGCAGAGGTCGAAGATCTCCTGCGGCGTCTCCGCCATCTCGACGCCATCGTCGGTGAAGATGCCGGAACGCGGCCAGGCCCGCTCCTGCTTTGCGTCGCGCTTGGTGCCGATGAAGGGAATGGTGTCGACGATATTGGAGGCGAGCTGGAAGGAGAGTTCGGTCATATAGGCCTGGCGCGACGTCATCGAGCGTGCCGCGTCCAGGATCGAGGTTCGGGGTTTCGGCAGGCTCATCGGCGCCTCTCAGAGATAGTTGACGAGGCTCAGCTGCTGCAGCTTGGAGACCAGCGTATAGGCGGTCTCCAGCTGCGTCTGCAGCTGATTGACGAGGGTCGAGGCCTCATAGACATCGACGCCCTGCAGATCGACGAGATTGCCCTGGTAGAGCGTCGAGCGTGCATCGAGCGCATCATTGGCCTTTTCCAGCCGCTCCTGCGACAGGCCGAGCTGGCTCTGCTGGGTGACGATGCCGCTGGTCGCCTGCGAGGCGTAGCTGATCGCCTTGGAGGCCACCGCGCTCTTGGCGTCGGCGCCGAGATCCTGGCCGAACAGCGAGGAAATGACGACCGAGGCGAGCGCCAGGTAGCGCATTCCCTCCGAATTGGCGCTGGTCGAAGACGAGATCGTCTCGTTCTCGCTGATGCGGCTCGTCATGCTGTTGCTTGACGCCGACGACCAGCCGTTCGCCGGATCGGTCCAGGCGCTTTCGGAGAACATCGGCTCGATCGTGCCGGTGATGAAGCTGGTGATCTCGTCGCCGGAGAGCTCGTTGACCGGCTTGCCGAGGCTCGTGGCATAGTCGCTGAGCGCTGAACTGATCGCCGCCGTCACCGTTGCCGACTGATCGGTCAGAGGCGTCTCGTCGATATTCGTCCCGGCGAAGACGAACTCGCCGTTGACGGAGGTATTGGCCGTCGAGATCAGCTGCGACAGCGTATCGTTGGCCGCCTGCAGGGCGACCGCGACGCTGGTGGAATCTTGCCCGGCCTGCAGCGCCGTCAGGTTCGAGACCAGCGTATCGCCGGCATCCTTGAGGCTGGAGAGCGCCGTCTGCGACGCGTCCATGCGCAGCCCGACGATCGAGTTGCTCGCCGTCAGCGCATCGGTGAGGCTGATGGCATTGGTCAGGTTGACGGACTTGGCAGCGCCCGACCCGAGCGACACGCCGATATCGCTGTAGACGCCAGTTGCCGCTTCCGTCGAGGCCTGCAGCAGTTTGGTCTGCGACTGGCTGATCGTCAGCCGGAGCGTGCTTTGCATGGCGGATGATGAGACGAAGGATGCTTTCATGGTGATCAGCTCGCAATGTCGAGCAGCGACTGAAGCATCTCGTCGATGACGTTCAGGATCTTGGTCGCCGCCTTGTAGGATTGTTCGATGTCGAGGAGCAGTGTCAGCTCTTCGTCCAGATTGACGCCCGTCTCGTTCGAATAGGCCTCGTCCGAGCGCGACAGCGCTGCCGCAGTATTCTCCGAAGCGGTCGTCGCGCCGCTGCGATATTCTTCCAGCCAGCCGATCGAGGCGCTGGCATAATCCATCAGGCTCTGGCTGGTGGAGAGCCCGGCGTCGGAGGAGAAATCACGCTTCGCCGACAGCGCCTGATAGAGGTTATCGAGATTGTCGGTGAAGCCTGCGTCGTCTGAGCTATTGAGGTCGGTGATGCCGCTGATATTGCCGTCGCGCAGCTTCATCGCATCGCCGCCCTGGCTGGTGATGACGGCTGTGTTGATCGAGATCGTCGCGGCGATCCCGGTCGTATCGTCGCTTGCCGCTGGCGTGCCGCCCGCTGCGCCCGATGACGTCGTCCAGGTGAAAAGCCCCGGCGCACTCGATGTGCCGTCGCTTTCCGAGAAAATCTGCACCAGCGACTTGGCGATCTCGTCGAGCTGCGCCTGGAAGGTCGGCGCCACCTCGTCACGCAGCTGCAGCAGGGCCTGCAGGCTGCCATTGGCGTCGGTGGTCGAGCCCTCGCCCGCCGTCAGCGCCACGCCGTCGATATAGACGGCATTGCCCTCGGTTCCCGCCACATAGGTGGAGGTCGGCGAAAAGGTGACGCTGCGCGGGATCGTCTCGAACAGCACCGTGCCGTCGGACGTATAGAGCGCCATGTCGTTATTGCTGCGGGTCACCGAGGTGACGCCGACGATCGAGGAGATCTGCTTCAGCAGCTTCTCGCGCTCATCGAGCGCCGAAGACGTATCGGCGCCAGTGGCGGTCGCGGCCTTGACCGCATTGTTGGCGGTCTCGAACTGCGACAGCAGGCTGTTCAGCGTATCGACCTGCGAGGCGATCTCGGCATCCGCATCGGCGCGGACGGACTGCACGCCGTCGCTTGCCGTGTTCAGCGAGTTCGCCAGATCCTGCGCCGCCGTCACGGCCGACTGCGCCGTGATCGAGCTGCTCGGCGACGTGGCAAAGGTCTGCATCGCCTGCTGGAAGGCGCTGAGATAGGTGCTCGGCGACGTCTCGTAGTCGTTGCCGCCGACCAGCGACTTCAGACTTTCCAGCCCGCTGAGCAGCGTCTGCTGGGCGCTGTCCTTCGAGTTCGACTGCAGATATTGCGTCAGCAGCGCATCTTCCTGCGCCCGGCTGATGGTGACCACCTGGGCTCCGGCAAGCGAAGTGGTGACCGATGCCTGGCGGCGCACATAGTCGGAATTGCCGACATTGGCGATGTTGGTCGAGACGATGCTGCTCTGCTTCGCCGTGGTGTTGAAGATGCTCTGGACGCTGTTCAGCGCGGAGGAAAGGGTCATGAGCCTCCCCCCCTTAGCGTTTCAGGTTGACCAGGACGTCCATGATGTCGGAGCCCGTCTGGAAGACCTTGGAGTTTGCGGTGTAGCTGCGCTGTGCCTCGATCATCTCGGTCAGCTCACCGGCGAGATCGACATTCGAGCTCTCCAGCGCGCCGGACTGGATCGAGCCCAGACCGTTCGACTGCGGGAAACCGGTGACGGTGACGCCGGACATGCCGTTCGCCGAATAGACGTTGCCGCTGAGGAGCGTCAGGTTGTCGGGGCTGGCGACGGTCGCGAGCGGGATCTGGTAGAGCGCCTTGCTGGTGCCGTTGGCATAGGAGACCGAGACGACGCCGGCGGTGCTGATCGAGACCGAGCTGACGGCGCTTGCCGCCTGACCATCGGCCGAGCCGGTCGCAGAGAAATCCGACGACAGCTGGGTGAAGCCGGAATAGTCCATGGTGATCGTCTTGCCGGTGGTGGGATCGACGATGTCAGTGTCGGTTGCCGAAGTGAGCTTGCCATCGGCATCGAAGCTCAGCGTCGCGGTGCTGACGGCGTCCGACGAATAAGGGAAGGACGTCGTGCTGCCGGTCGCCGCATCGCCGTTGCGATAGACAGCCACTTCCCAGGTGCTGCCGGTGACGGCGCCGTTGGCGTCGGTCGTCACACCCGTTTTGGTGAAGTAGTAGTCGTACTGGACCGTGGCGCCGAGGCTGTCATAGGCGACCAGCGACATCTTCTTGGTATCGTCGGTCACCGAGGCGGAATTGGCGCTCGGCAACGTTGTCGTATCGCTGACCACTTCGGCAGCGGAATTCAGGTTGCCGCTGAAAGAGGCACTGGTCGAGGCGATGGCGCTGAGGCCCGACTGCGAGACATTGACCGGAACGAGACCATCGAAACCGTTGACGACGACGGCGGGCGCGCCGGAGTCGTAGGAGTATCCCATCAGCGTGAAACCGGCGCTGTTGACCAGATTGCCGCTGCTGTCGACCGAGAAGTCGCCGGAGCGCGTCAGAACCGGCGTGCCGTCGGGGCTCTCGACGATGAAGAAGCCGTCGCCTGAAATCGCCAGATCATAGGCCGAGGTCGTGTAGGAAATATCGCCCTGTTGCGAGATCGCCTGGCGCACCGAGGTCTGCACGCCGCCGGAATTGTAATTGCCCGACGAGGACGGCAGGACCAGCGAGGAGAAGGAGGTCGATACCGACTTGTAGCCGACGGTATTGGCATTGGCGATATTGTCGGACACCGTGCTCAGGCGGTTTGCCTGTGCGTTCATGCCGGAAACTGCGGTTTTCATGCTGCCGAAGATGCTCATGATCTGATCCCTGTTCTTGGATTTTCTGGACATGCCCCGGACAAGAAGGCATTCAGCGCCTGAAAAGCGCGCACGAAGGCTCACGGGCAGCCGGGCACCGGCAACCGCAAAGAGGCTGATCGTGTTGGAATGCCGCCTGATGGCGAAGGTCGCAGCGGATCATCCGCGCGTTTGGAGACCGCCCCTGCGGGACGGCAGCGCATTCAAGGTCTCGAAATCGAGATGTGGGGTCTCGCTCTCCGCGGCGGTTGCATTTTCGCCGGGAGACGGTTTATTGGACACAACGGCGCTTTCTGCTTCGAACGGCAGACGGCGCGGGAAAGCGTCACATCGGTTTGGTGCTGCGAACGGCTGTCATATGCGCTCCTCAGGGGGCAAGTTAGTCGAACAACGCATTACAGAACTAATCAGTTCTCTAATTCTGATTCGGTCAGAGGGCAACTGAATTTTCTGCGCCGGGCGCCGATCTTCAGTTTTGCCGGCCCCGCCCGGCGCTTCGCCAATGGGACTTGCGTGCATCGATGACGGCCGGCGGGAATGAGGACGAGGCACCGCGCAAGCGCGGCAGGCCCAAGGTTTCGAGCGACGACGACAAGCGCGCCAATATCGTCGAGAACGCCCGCCGCATCTTTGTCAGGAACGGCTATGCGGCCAGCACCACGGCAGTCGTCGCCACCGAAGCCGGCGTTTCCAAGCAGACGCTGTACAAGCTGTTCGAAAGCAAGGAAGAGCTGTTTGCCGCCGTCGTCGGCGCCCACCGGCGCATGATGCTCGACCTGCCGCGCGAAGCCGAAGCGATCAGTATCGCTCAGTCGCTCGAGCAGATCTTCATGATCGATATCGACGAGGAGACCGACGCCGACCGCGCTGGTCTGCTGCAGCTCGTCTTTCGCGAAGCGCCGCAATTCCCCGAACTGATCGAGATCCTGCACCGCGAAGGCGTTCTCGCCTCCCGCCGCGAGCTCTCGGCATGGCTGGACGAGCGCCGCGCCGAAGGGCGCATCCGTCTCGAGGATAGCGCAAGCGGCGCACGCATGCTGATGGACATGATCTTCGGCGGCATGGGTCCACCGGAAGGCCGCGCCCAGGCATGGCAGGGCCGCGAGGAGCGTCTGGCGCATCTACGCCGCTGCATCGCCATCTTCTGCGCCGGCGTCGACGCCAGGTAGCATCCAGGCATATCAGCGCCATGGCGTTGACATAAAATACAGAACCGTCTAGTTCTTTAATTAAGAACCGGCGCGGGATGACTCGCGTTGTCCGCGCCATGACAGGCGCCGATCTCCACACATCCAAAGCACCCCGCCGTGGCCGCCCTCCGCTGGCCGCGAACGCCGATCCGCGCTTGCGCCAAGGAGCAGCCCATGGTCTCCACCTATGTCAGCTATCTCGCCATCGCCGGCAACCTGACCACGAGCCTCAGAAACGTCGCCTCGCAGGGCGCGGTGGCGCGCGATACCGACTATTACAAGGAGCACATCGCCAAGGTCACCACGGTCGATGAGTTCATGGACGACTACAAGCTCTATTCCTATGCGATGAAGGCTTACGGTCTGGAGGACATGACCTATGCCAAGGCCTTCATGAAGAAGGTCCTGGAGAGCGATCTCAGCGATTCCTCAAGCTTCGCCAACAGCCTGAGCGATAGCCGATATGCCGAATTCGCCGCCGCCTTCAAATTCTCCGGCGAGACCGCCACCGCCCAATCCAGCACCCAGCGGGATACGCTGCTCGACGCCTACGAGGCCTCCTTCGGCGCCGAGACCGACGCGATCAGCGAGGAGACCGACTACTTCCAGGAGAAGATCGGCTCGATCACCTCGGTCGACGATCTCCTGTCGAACACCAGGCTCACCAACTTCACGCTCAAGGCTTTCGGCCTCAGCACCGAATATACCTCCACCAGCTTTCTGAGGAACGTGCTGACCAGCGACCCTGATGACCCCGACAGCTTCGTCAACCAGCTCGGCGACGACGTCTATCTCAACCTGGCGAAGGCCTTCAATTTCGACAGCGACGGCTCGGTCGATGGCGAGGCGCAATCCGAGGATCAGACGGCACTGGTCTCCAGCGCCTATGCCGTCGGCAGCTCGACCTTCGCATCGTCAGAGACCGGCGACGCCTATTCCACCTATTTCGCTTCGGTGATCGGCAGCATCACCTCGGTCAGCCAGCTGATGAGCGACGACAAGCTGGTGAGCTACCTGCGCACCGCCTATGGCCTTGCCGATTCCGACAACGACAACTTCATCTCCGCGTCGCTGAAGAGCGCCTCGGTTGCGACCGCGATCGGCCTCTCGGCGCTGCACGATGCCTTCAATTTCGATGAGAGCGGCAATCTCGCCGATGGCGTCAGCGCCCAGACCGCCGACCAGACCGCTTCGACGACCTCGGCCTTCACCTCCGGCTATCAATCCGTGATCGCCGCTGCCAGCAGCGACGACGCGATCGAGAATTACAAGACCCGCATCGCCAGCGTCACCTCGATCGACGACTTCCTGAAGACCAATGCCAGCGATGACGACGAGGACAATGACGGGCTTCCCGAGCTCTCGGCCATCGCGCTGACAGCCTTCGGCATCGATCCCTCGACCGTCTCCAAGGCCGAGTTGCGGAAGATCCTGGAAAGCGATCCGACCGACGACAAGAGCTATGTCAACCGCCTGCACGACGACCGCTTCGAGGCATTCCGCGACGCCTTCAATTTCGACAGCGAGGGCGACGTCACGGTTCCCCTGCAGGCGATGTCCTCCTCGGTGATCGACGACTTCGCCGCCTATTACAAACAGGACGCCATCCGCTATCTCACCGGCACCGAACAGACGGATGCCTCCGATGCCGCCGACACGGAGATCAGCTATTTTCGCGAGCAGATGGCGACCATCAAGACATCGAGCGAATTCCTTGCCGACGACCGCCTCGTCTCCTTCGCGCTGAAGGCCAAGGGGCTTGACCCCGACGAGGTCAGCGACGACGAGCTCAAGAAGATGTTTGCGTCGGACCTCGACGACGAGAACAGCTACGTCAACGGCCTCGACGATTACCGCTACGCCGAACTCGTCGGCGCCTTCAATTTCGACAGCGACGGCAATCTGTCGGACGACCCGACGGGAACCGTCCAGCAACGCGGCGACGTCCTCGAGACCGTCGACTTCTATCTGCAACAGACGCTGGAATCCGATCAGGGTGACAGCAATACCGGCGTCCGCCTTGCCCTCTATTTCGAGCGCAAGGCGCCCGATATTTCCAGTGCCTACGATATCCTCGGCGACAGCGCCCTCTTCGAGTTCTTCACCACGAGCTTCAATCTCTCGAGCTACGTTTCCAACATGGATGTCGATAAACAGGCCGAGATGGTCGAGAATTTCATCGACCTGAAGGACCTTTCCGACCCCGACAAGGTCCAGGACCTGATCAAGCGCTTCACCGCCATGTACGACGTCGCCAACGGCACCAACACTTCGTCACCCGCGCTGTCCATATTGACCGGTTCGGCGTCGATCAGCGCCGATACGCTGCTCGCAATGGCGCAGCTGAAGACGGGATAGCCGAAGGCTTCAGTCGCTGAAGATATCGTTGAATTCCGAGTGGCCGCGATTGCCCTGATCGGGGGAGCGCCAGCCGAGCCGGTGGGAAATGTCGTTCGCGACCTGCGCAAGCTCCGGTCCGAGAAAGGCGATACGATCGGACGTCATGCGCAGTTCGATCGCCGAGGCGGAAATCGCGCCGATGACCTCTCCCGAGCGGCCGCGAATGGGAGCGGCGACGCAGCAGACGCCATTTTCGAGCTCCTGCAGGTCGGTCGCGTAGCCGCGCTTGCGTACGTTTTCGAGCTCGTGCAGTACCTGGTCGGTCGTTGTCAGCGTATGTTCCGTGTAGCGGACAAGCGCGCCATCGCCGAGGAGATCGCGGACCCGCTCTTCCCAGAGCCATGCGAGCATCACCTTGCCGGCCGCCGTGCAATAGAGCGGCTGGCGGGAACCGATCCGCATCACCGTTCTCGCGGTGCCGCGTCCCTCATATTGGTCGACATAGATGACCTCCTTGCCTTCCAGAATGCAGAGGCTGACGGTATCGCCGATCTCGTGGACCAGTCTCTGGACGATCGGGCCTGCGACCTGATCGATACGCATGTGCTTGGAGAAGGCGAGCCCGACCTCGAAGGCGCCAAGGCCGATCTTGAAGGTGCCGTTTTCCTGCGCGACGAAGCCGCGCTCCGAAAGCGTCGCCAGCAGGCGCGACACTGTGCTCGGCGAAAGATCAAGCTCGCGCGACAGTTCCGAGAGGCTGAGGCCGGGCGCCTTGGCCAGAATCTGCAGCACGGAAAGCCCGCGGTCCAGCGTGCGGGTGACCGGCAGGACCTCACGGGTGGGCTTGCGTCCGGGACGGTTGGAAGCTTCCTTCATATCAATCAAACGGCCGCCTGGAGTGTCCGTAACTGTTCGCACCAGCGTTCTATTTCGCCGGCTATTACCTTTTCACTTCCGGTGTAGAAAAATTCAACCCCTGCAATCTTCCTCGTCTTCACCAGGGACGATGCCGTGGCCGTGCGGCGCACGCGGGCCAGGAAGTCGTCGATGTCCTTGTTGGCGAGCTTTTCCTTCGAGCCGTACCAGGCAAGGATCGGGCATGTGATGCGCGCCAGCGCCGGCGGAACGCTCTGATAGCCGTAGAGCGACTCGTGGATACGGTCCAGATCCATGTAAGATTCGGCACTGATCGTCGCGACCTGGCGGTCGCCGCGCGTACCCCAGGGCAGCAGTTCCTTTTCCCGCCCTTCCGCGATCATCTTCGCTGCCACGGGATGCAGGTCCTGGCGCATCTTTTCGCGAAACAGCGAACCAGACGAGGCGATGATCAAGCCCGCCAGCCGCGGATCGCGGCGCTCGGCCTGATAGTAAACGACCTTCGCTCCGCCAAGACCATGCCCGGCGAGCACGACGCGGCCCGGATCCTTCGTCGCGAAGTCGATCCATGCGGCGATGTCGAGCGGGGATTCGCTGAACAGCTCCCAGGCGCTGCCGCCGAGATAGGCGCCCTTGTCGGTGCGGAACCAGGTGCCGAAATCGTGGCTGCGGAGGTTCGCCGTGATGAAACGGAAGCCGCGTGCGGCGAGTTGCCTGCCGATATTGACATATTCGGCTTCCGAGAACTTCTGGTGCAGGCCGTGAAACCAGATGACCGTTTCGGCGGGCGTCGGCTGCCCCAAAGACTGCAGCATCAGGCCCTCAAGCGTGAGGCCGTCCTCCGTCTTCACGTAAACGATCTTTTCCGTTGTATCGTTTTGCAACCAAAGTTCCCTTATCTGGCAGGCCATCCCAATCGAAAGTCTTTTTGTCCGGATCCGGCAAGCCGTTCCGAATCAAGAGATTATAGCGGGACGCCCGGCGAAGACCGCATAGGCCTCGGGCGCCCCGCCACAATTGCGTCAGGCGACCCGGTACTTTTCGAGCGCAGCCTCGTTCGGATCGCTCGCCATGCCGGGTACGTCAGGAATGGTGACCGTGCCGTCTTCGTTCAGATCCGGAGAGTATTTGTAGACCTGACCGGCCATCGGGTTCAGTTCCTTGGCGCCGAATTCGAGCATGTGGCCGTTCGGGATGGCGCCGAGCAGCTGGATATGCGCCTGCTGGTCACCATGCGGGCAGATGTTGAGGCCATGGGCCTGCGCCATGCCGGCGACCTTCATGAACTCGGTAACACCGCCCATGTAGCGGGCATCCGGCTGCAGGAAGGCGATCGCCTGGGTGGCGATCAGGTCGCGGAAGCCATGCTTGGTATATTCGTTTTCGCCGGTCGCGAGCGGGATGGAGGTGGCGCGCGAAAGCTTGATGAAGCCTTCGTAGTCGTCCGGCTGAACGGCTTCCTCGAACCAGTAGATGTCATATTCCTCGACGCGCTTGGCGAGACGGATCGCGTCCGAATAGGAATAGGCGCAGTTGGCGTCGATCATCAGCTTGATATCGGGACCGAGCACTTCGCGAACGGCCTTGATGCGCTCGACATCCTCGGCGATCTCGACGGCACCGATCTTCATCTTGACGGCGCGGGCGTTGTTCTTGACGTGGCCCTCCATCTCGGCCTGCAGATCGCGGGTGCCCTTGCCCTTGCTGTAGTAACCGCCAGCAACATAGGTCGGGATACGGTTGCGGTAACCGCCGAGCAGACGCCAGATCGGCAGGCCTGCAAGCTTGCCCTTGATGTCCCAGAGCGCCATGTCGATCGACGACAACGCCTTGGTTTCCTGGCCGCGGCGGCCGTAGAGTTTGGGAATCCAGAATTCCTTCCAGACGGCTTCGGTCATCGTCGGGTCCTTGCCGATCATCTTGGCGAGGAACTGCTTGCGCATGGCGTTCTCGCCGACATTGTCGCGGCCGATGCCGTAACCGGTGACGCCGATATCGGTTTCGATCTTGGTGATCGCGATATTGACGTTGACATAGGTGTGCAGGCCGTTGGTGATCGGCTGGACGCGCGGCCAGGAATAGCAGGCGACAGTCGCGTTGGTGATCTTGATCTCGCCACGCGCGGACTGGATCAGGTCATTGGCTTTTTGCGTTTCCGTAACGGCAGAATTGCTCATTATTTGCTCCATCTGAATTGCATGCTGGACTGGCTTGGGCAGCCGAGTGGGCTGCGAAGCCGGTCGGGAAATTGTAAGCGGCGTCCGGCCCTCAGGCCGGGACGCAGAGGCAGTCTTCGGTCGGCAGCAGGGCGTAGGCCGTGTCCGCTGCGGGCTCATGTTCCGAAAGCACGCGCAGGTGCCCGAAAGGCGTGTCGCCGATCACCTCGTACTGGCCGCCGTGATAGAGAACCGTGCGCGGCGCAAAGCCGATCACCGAACCTGCCCGCACACCGGCATCCTTGCTCGTCGAGAGGATGACCTTCTGCGGCCGCACGGCGATGCTCGCCTGCATGCCGACCGTCAGCTCTGCGTGGGAACGCGCGGTGATCGCCGTTCCGTCGGGCGTGGTAACGGTGGCGACCGCGGCTTCGTCCCGGCCCGAAAGGCCCGAGAGCTTGCCGCCGATGATGTTGGAACCGCCGACGAAATCGGCGACATAGACCGTTGCCGGCCGGCTGTAGATCTCGGTGGCGCTGCCCTTCTGCTCAATGCCGCCGTTGTTGAGCAGCACGACCTGATCGCTGAGCGACAGTGCCTCGACCTGGTCATGGGTGACGAGAATGGTCGTCAGCTTGAAGGACTGGTGGATGTCCTTGAGCCAAGACCGCGCCCGCTCGCGCAGCTGCGCATCGAGGTTAGACAGCGGCTCGTCGAGCAGCAGAAGGCGGGGCTGATAGACCAGCGCGCGGGCGATCGCCACGCGCTGCTGCTGGCCGCCGGACAGCTGATAGGGATAGCGATCGGCCAGATGCGCGAGCTCGAGGCGTTCGAGCATTTCACGCGAGCGCTTCTCGCGCTCGGCCTTGGCGATGCCCCTGAGCTTCAGCGAGAAACCCACGTTCTGCAGCACCGTCATATGCGGCCAGAGTGCATAATTCTGGAAGACGAAACCGATATTGCGGCGCTCGATCGGCACGTTGATCAGCTTCGACTTGGAGAAGACTTCGTCGGAGTAGATGCGGATATCGCCGCTCGTCGGCTGGTCGAGACCGCCGATCATGTTGAGCAACGTCGTCTTGCCGCAGCCGCTCGGGCCGAGCAGAGAGGTGAACGAGCCGTCGGCGATGTCGAGGTCGAGCCCCTTGAGGATTTCGAGCGCGCCGTAGCTTTTTCGAATGCCTTGCAGTTTTACAGCCACGCTCATATCAGGCCTCTCTTTTCTTGTAGTGGATGAGGATCGCGATCGGCAGCGTCAGAGCCAACGTGATTGCCGAAAGTGCGGCGACCGGCCCGTAATTGCCCATCACGTTGAGCTGCAGCATCGTCGTGCCGATGACGGCGGTGTTCGGTCCGAACAGGAAGGATGCGGCGGCGTATTCCTTGAAGAACTGCACGAAATAGAGCAGGAAGCAGGAAAACAGCGCCGGACGCAGCAGCGGGAAGGTGACGGCGATATAGGAGCGCCATTCCGAACCGCCGGAGACACGCACGGCCTTTTCGAGATCGGTCGAGATCTGCTGGAAGGGCGGCGAGACCGATGCGAAGCCCGTCGGGAAATAGCGGATCACATAGGCGATCACCAGGATCAGCAGGCTGCCGCGCAGGAAGCCGCTGCCAGGAATGATGACGGTAGCATAGAAGATGCCGATACCGACGACGAGACCGGGGATCGCCTTCGGAATGAAGGCCGTCTGCTCGGTGAACGAACGCAACAGGTTCGGCGAGCGGTAGGCGACGATGGTGCTGATGAAGGTGATCAGCACGGCAAGCGCGCCGCCGCCGATGGCGATGATCAGCGTGTTGTAGATGCTGTTGATATAGTCCTGATAGCCGAAGACCAGCCGGAAATTGTCGAGCGTCAGCACCTCGCTGATCGGCATGTAGGGCGACAGGAACGAGGTGAAGGATCTGAGGATCAGGAACATGCAAGGCAGGATCGCCGTCAGCATGCAGTAGACGAACATCACCGCGGCAATGACCCATCCCCACATGCCCATCGGGATCAGCGTCTGGCGCCCGGCCTTGCCGCCGATCGTGTTGTACTTGCGGGTATCGCCGAGGATGAATTTCTGCGCGTAGACGAAGAACTGCACCAGAAGCAGCATGACGATGGCGGCGGCGCTGACGAGGCCGTAATCCACCCGGGCGGACGTCAGGCCCTTGTCGTAGAGATAGGTGGAGAGCACCTCGATGCGGGCGGGCACGCCGAGAACCAGCGGCACGGCGAGCAGGTCGAGCTTCAGGACGAAGTTGAGCATCAGGCAGTAAAGCAGCGACGGCATCAGCAGCGGCACGACGACGCTGCGGATCGCCTGGAGGGGCGTTGCGCCAGCAGCGCGGGCGGCGAGCTCCAGCGTGTTCGGGATGTTCATCATCGCCGAGGAGAAATAGATGTAGCTGATCGGCGCAGCCGATACGCCGGCGAGCAGAGTGATGCCACCGAGCGAATTCAGGTTCGGCAATCCAAGACCAATCGCATCCTGCAGCGCCAGCGCGATGAAGCCGGTCGGGCTGTACATCATCGACCATGCGAAGGCGAGGATCAGCGACGAGAGGAACATCGGCGACAGGAAGAGGAGCCGGAGCGTGCGCTGGAACGGCAGGGCGAACCTGTCGAGGAAGAGCGCGGCGAGGAAACCGATCGAGGTCGAGAACAACGTGCCCAGCACCGCGATGTAGAGCGTGTTCAGCATGGCATCGGCAAATTCGGGGTCGCCGAACAGATCGGTGAAATTCTTGAGGGTGTAGTTCGCGCCCTGTTCATAAAGCGCCTTGTCCAGGAAGCCCTGGTAGATGATCGGGATCATCGGCGAGACCAAGAGCACGAACAGCAGGGCTGCCCAGATGATCTTTATGATCAGCGATCGCTCGTTCAGTATTCTTCGCAGGAGACGCGAACCGCCGCCAAGGGCCGGGCCGGCTGCCGCATCGTGTTCAGTGGCTAAGGTCACTTCCTCATTCCTTCAAACAGGAGGCCGGGAGGAGCCGGCCTCCATATTGGAGATGCAGTCGGCGCTTTGCCGAGTTACTTCTTCTTGATCCCGAAAGCGGCGTTGACCTTTTCGAGATATTCCGGCGGTGCGGTGATGAGGTTCTTGTCGAGCGAGGTCTGGACGATGTTCTGCTCGCCGACTTCCTTGACGATCTTGTCATAGGTGAAGTCGTAGACGCCTGCCGGGATGTCGATGCCGGAGCGGTAGGGGATCAGACCGCCGGCGCTGACGGCTTCCTGGCCCTTCTTGGAGATGATGAAGTCAACCAGCAGCTTGGCGGCGTTCGGATGCTTCGTCGTCTTGGCGATCGAGTAGTAGCGGGTCGACATCACCAGACCGTCCTTCGGAAGGGCAAAGCCGATGATGCTGGCGCGCGCCGGATCGCGCAGGAACGGCACGAGCTGGACGGCCGACAGGTCCCAGCCGGCGACATATTCACCCGTCAGGATCTTTTCGAAGACCGGGCCGCCCGAACGCTGCAGATCGGCAACCGGGCCGAGGATCGAGAAGTTGGCAAGCGCCTTGTCGAGGCCGACATGGTGCAGGTAGTGCGTTTCCTGCGATTCCTTCGCCGAGGAGCCGAAGGGCTCGATCGTTGCCAGGCGCTTGGTGAACTTGCCCGGATTGGCCTGGACCAGCTTGGCCAGATCGCTGATCGACGTCGGATATTCGGATTCCTTCAGGACGCGCTTGTTATAAACGATGACCGAGGGATCGACCGAGATCGTGTAGACGCCGGGTACCGGCTTCGACCAGTCCGGAACCTTCGAGGCTTCCGGCGACTCGTAGGGTACGACATTGCCCTTGGCGATGAAATCGGCCCATGCGGCGCCCGATGCGGCGAGAATGATATCGGCCTCGCTCGAACCTGCGGCCTGTTCGGCATAGTAGCGCTCGAACACTTCGGTGCCGCTGAGATCCAGCGTCTGCACCTTGATCCACGGATATTCCTTGGCGAAGGCTTCGAGGATCGGCTTCCAGTTCGGCTGCCCGACATTCGACTGCACGAGCAGCGAACCTTCGGCCTTCGAAGCCTCGACGATCTGATTGTAGGAGCTCGGATAGTAGTCCGGCAGGGTCTGCGCCTGCGCGGCCGTCAGGCCGATCGCGACCGAAGCCGCCGAAACTGAAATTCCGAACAGAATATTTCTGAGTAGCACTGTCTCACCTCCCGATGAATGAACCTCCGGACCCACTGCCGTGGATCCATCTCCCTGAGAAAGGCTGATGAACTTGCGCAGGAACGCCAGAAGGCAGCGCCCATGCTCCAGTCCTCAGAGCCTGACGGGATAAAGCTCCTGGCGTTCTAATTTGTCAATAAACAAAATAATTTGTCACTAGATGACAAATTATACTAAAACGATCGAAGCCAATGATGCCATTGGCTTTTTTGTGAGCGGCAAAGACGGAAATTTTTATGTGCAGCGGGTCATCAGGCCTTGCGCCCGATCGCCGCAGCCCGGACCGGCGGCAACGCACCACCGCATTTTCACGCCGGAACGAACGCAAAAAGCTCCCCGGCGGGCTGGCCGGAGAGCTTCTGAGGGAACGTCGATGTGAGGGATCGGAGAGGCGCGGGCCTACTCTGGAAGAGTGTCCGGTGCCAGCGAGCGGAAGAAGCTTTTGACACGCTTGGAGCGGCGAACGAGCTTCGCAACCTCGGACGGCACCAGAGCGAAAAGACGTTTCAGTTCCGGCTCCCTGACGGCATCCGCCGCTTCCGCCGGAACGAACCAGCGGCACGTCCGCTGGCCCTTTTCAGGGAAGCGTTCTTCGATCCGGGAGACCAGTATCAGATGCACCTTGACCCGGGCCTGAACGACGGCGCCATCCTCCAGGACTTTGCCGTAGCGGTAGGAGCCGAGCGCCCTTTTCCAGACGCGTCCCCTGACCCCGGCCTCCTCCCAGGCCTCTTCCTTTGCAACCTCGAAGGACATCTTCTTCGCTTTGCCCCACCCTTTCGGGATGACCCAGCGGCCGGTATCGCGGCTGGTGATCAGCAGCACCTGGGGCAGAAACGCGCCGCCGTCGGCGACCACCCGCACGCATATCGCGCCATATTGCAAGGCTTCGCCGCCGGAAGCCGCCGCATGGGGATCGGGCTTCCGGCGGCGGATATGATCGTTGCTTGGTAAGCGGTACATCTCTTGCCCGCCTCTCCTTCAAATCTTGAGATCAGGAGCCCCCGGCGCCTCGCTTGATGTCACAGGCCCGGAACGGAGACGGCAGCGCCGACCTTCAGGACGAACGGCTCATCCCCATCCGGCCAGTCGACCGCGGACGGTACCCCGGCGCCGGCGCAAAGCGCGATGGCCGCAGCCAGGTCCCACAGCTTCAGTCCCTTTTCGTAATAGCCGGACAGAGAGCCGGTGATTGCGAAGTAGAGGGACGCGGAAGCGCAGCGGTAACCGACGGTTTCGAAACCGGCGGCTCTGATCGCGGTGATCTGACGGCGCTCTTCTTCCTCTGACAATCCGGCATTCCAGCCGACGGCCATGGTCGGGATCGGCGGCGGAACGCTGCCCACGCCCTTGAGCCCGGAGACCTGATGGCGTGGCCCGCCGACCAGCTGGAGGCCGAGCAACGGGAGCGAGATTGCACCCAGCACCGGCTCCCGGTCGAGCATCACGCCGATCGAAACGCCCCAGAGCGGCAGGCCATTCAGGAAGTTGGAGGTGCCGTCGATCGGGTCGATGACCCAGGTGACGCCGGAAAGCTCGCCGCCGCCCTCTTCGCCGAGGATCGCATCGTCAGGAAAGGATGCGTGGATCAGTTCCCGGATCGCGCCCTCGATCGCCAGATCGGCGGCGCTGACATACTGCTTTCCTTCTTTTTCGCTGACGGCGAGCATGTGACGGTTCTGATACCAGCCCGTCGCCATGACCGTTGCGTCGGAAATAAGCCTGGAAAGCAATTCCAATCGTTCATTCGCGACCATCGACCTATTCAGCCCCCGAACAGATCAACGCGGTCGGTCATGACGCCGTGGACGCCCTTGTCGAGCAGCGTGCGCGCGGTCTGCGGATCGTTGACCGTCGCGACGGCGACATGCGCGCCGGTTTCCAGCAGGCCGTCGAAGCCCTGCGTGAGAGCGAAGCCGTAGTTGAAGTGGAATGCCGAAATGCCGAGCATCCTCATGTAGGCGGCGGGATCGGACGGGACGACTTCCGCGGCCAGCGCCAGGCATGCCCAAGGTAGCAGACGGTGCATTTCGATCAGGCAGGAGGAGGAGAAGCTGGAAATGACCAGTTTGTCGTTCTCGCGCGGCCAGCGGGCTTCCACCACTTTCGCGACTGCCCGGGCATGCTCGATATCGGAACCCCAGATCGGCTTGATCTCGAGGACGAGGCCGAGGTCGTTTTTCAGAACGCAATCGATCGTCTCCTCGAGCGTCGGAACCTTCTGCGGTCCGAATTCGGGAAAACGCGTATTGGCATCGAAGGCCTGGAGCTCGGCGAGCGTCAGGTTGCAGACATGCCCCTTCCCCGTCGTCGTCCGGTCGATGGTGAAGTCGTGCATCATGACAGGGTGGCCGTCGCGGGTGATCTGCGTGTCGACCTCGATCCACGGAAAGCCGCTATCGGCCGCCAGCTGGTAGGCGACGATGGTGTTTTCGGGAGCGCTGGCGGAGGCACCGCGATGGGCGATCAGCGGGCCTGGCGCCCGTGCGGGAAGGATAAGGGGCATCTTGTTTTTCTTTCGGATAGGACAGGAAGACCCAGCGCTGACGCGCTGGGCCAAATTGCAAATCAGTTTTCGACCACGTTCTTGGCGAAGCCGCCGAGAACTTCGTCGCGCGGCAGAGGCTGGGTCCAGGAGCGCGTGTACTGACGCTGGTCAGCCGGGATCAGACCCTGGCTGAAGTCAGCCTTGGTATTGGTCGGCGATGCACCGTAGAGCTTGGAGAAATCGCTCTGGACCTTGGCGGAGGTCAGCCAGGAGATGAACACCATGGCCGCCGCCTTGTGGCCCGAGTTTGCCGGGATCGCGACGATGTTGCCGCCGCCGTTCATGCCCCACTTCGGCAGGTAGATCTTGATGTGGCTGCCGACTTCGTTCTTCTTGATCAGCGAGAAGAGATTGTCTTCCCAGGCCGGAACGAGCAGGAATTCGCCGCTGTTGATGCGGGTCATGCTGTCGGCATTCGAAGCGGTGATCACGAACTGATCCTTCCGCTTGTTGAACCAGTCCCAGACCGGCTGCATGTCAGGCGTGGCGGAAAGCTTGGTGTCCGGCGTGACACCCAGGACGTTGCGGCCGACATTGTGCAGGAAGGACTGGCCGGCGCCGCCGTTCAGATAGTTGAAGCCGAGCTGGCCCGGGTTCTTTTCCATCCAGGCAGACAGCTCGTCGAGCGTCTGCGGCAGGGTAGCGGCATCGACGCGATTGCTGTCGTAGGCAATGCCGGTCTGGTTGCCCCAATAGGCGATGGAATAGCCCTTGCCGTCGCCGCCATTGATCTTGTCGGTGATATCGCCGGAATCCGGCAGCGTCTTCAGGATCGGGCCGTAAAAGACCTTGGTGACGTCGATGACGTTCGTTGCGTCGCCGCCCATGGCGAGGACATCGATGTCGCCGGTCGCGCGGCCTGCTTCGGCAAGCAGCTTCTTCTGCGCGTCGGCAGCGCTGGAGACTTCAGGAAGATTGACCTTGATGCCATATTCCTTCTCGAAGCTCTTCACGTACTCGCGGTATTCCGGCAGGTTGTACCAGACGTACCAGTTCAGTTCGCCTTCCTGCTTGGCCTGGGTGACGATGTCGTCCCACTTTTTCGAGAGCAGATCGTCGGCATGAGCGGAGCTGAAACCAGCGGCCGCGACAACCGCTGCTAATACTAGCTTGCGAAGCATTTAGTTCTCCTTGGGTTTTAGGGGATCAGCCCTTGCCGGATACGGAAGCCGGATTGGCCGATTGCAGAAGACGTTCCAAAATGAGCATCAGAATTACGTTTGGAACGACGAGGATAAGGGCGACAACCGCGGCATTCGGGCGGATGAAGTTGTAGCCAATGTAGGAATAGAGGATCGTCGGGATCGTCGTGAAATCAGGCGAGCCGACGACGAAGGCGAGCGCGAATTCCTCGATCGACATGATGAAGACGATGAGCAGCGCTGCCATGATCCCCGGCTTCAGCACCGGAAGGTAAGCCACACGGAAGATCGCCAGCCGCGAGGCGCCGAGATCGCGCGCCGCATTCACGACATCGGTGCGAACCTGCGAGAAAGACACGGTCAGGATCCGCACGGCGTAGGGCAGGAAGAGAACCACCTGGCCGAACAGGATCGCCGGATAGCGGGCGAAGAAGCCGAGCGAAAACAGCAGCGCCCCGAAGAAGATGGCGACGACAAAGCCCGGCATGACGAGCGGCAGCAGCATCAGGAGCTGCGCCAGGGCCTTGCCCGGGAAGTCCAGCCTGCCGAAGGCGAAGGCCGTCGGCGCCCCCATCAGCACGGTCAGGATCGCGGCAAGCGGCGCCAGCGAATAGGAGTTGAGGATCGCTGTCGGCAGCGAGGTGGTGTTCCAGATCACCAGCCAGCGCTCGAAGGAGATTTTCGGCGGCAGGAGATCCGGATAGCTCCAGGCCTGCGACGGGTCGACGAGCGACCACAGCAGCGCCATCGCGAAGGGGATGGCGAGCCACAGAACCATGATGACGATGACGGCGGCGATCAGTATCCGTTCGATTGATCTGTAAGACATTCTATTACCTCACCAATCGCTGGATGCCGCGCACGGCGAGCGCCAGGATCGCGGAACCGAAAAGGGATAGCGCCATCAGCGTGACCGCCACGACGGCAGCCGAATTCCAGTCGCCCTGTTCGCCCTGCAAATTGCTCATCAGGGTCGCCAGCGAGTGCTTGCTGGTGGGACCGGCAGCGGCCTGGAAGCTGAAATCGCCGGCCGCACCGATGAAGATCAGGATCAGCGAGGCCTGCATCGCATTCGCCGTCAGCGGCAGCACGATCTTGCGGAAGCGCGCCATCGTCCCGGCGCCGAGATCGCGCGCCGCCAGAAGCACAGGTTCCGGCAGCCCCTGAACGGCGCCTGACAGCAACAGGAAGGCAAAGGGCATCTGCTTCCAGATCTGCAGGAAGATGACGCCGTAGCCGTTGGCGTCGTTCTGCATCCGGATCGGCTTGTCCCAAAGACCGGTACGCACCATCAACTCGTTGATGACGCCGTGATAGGCGATCACGTTGATGAACAGGAAGGCCGCGACGAGGCCCGGCACCAGCAGCGGCGCCTTGATCAGCGCGCTCAACAACAGCGAGCCCCTGAACGGCTTGCGCAGCAAGAGCGCCAGCGGATAGGCGAGCGCGACGGCCAGCAGCGACGACGTGGTGGCGATATAGGTCGAATATTGAAGCGCGCGCCAATAGCGCGGCGCGGCGAGCATCGTTTGCCAGTACGAAAGCGACAGCGCGCTTTCGCCCGCGAAATTCATCAGCCCGAAGGACTGCATGACGGCGAGATAGAAGACCGATCCCATCAGGGCGATGACCAGGCCGAGGCCCGGCGCCAGCAACAGCAATATCGTCAGCGCGCGACGCATCACCGGCCCCCATCGGTGACGGAGATGACATTCTCCGGTGCGACGCTGAACTGAAGGTCGGCGCCGGCGGCGACATCGAGGTTGCCCGCGACCTGAAGGCGGACCGTCTCGTTGCCCGCAGCCAGAAAGACATCCGAATAGGCGCCTTGGAACGCAACCGCGGCGACCTTTCCGACGAGACTGTTGACCGCGCCGGCACCCAGCGACACCGCTTCCGGCCGCCAGACCAGCGTCACGTCGCCGTCAGCGCCATCGGCGGTGCGCAGCGGCCCGAAGGCGGTGTGAAGCACCCCACCTTTCGCCTTGCCCGCGTGGATGTTCGCCGCACCGATGAAATCGGCGGCAAAGCGGGTCTTCGGCCGGAAATAGATATCCTTGGGCGAACCTTCCTGCTCGACGACGCCGTTGTTCAGAAGCAGGATCCGGTCGGACATCGCCAGCGCTTCCGCCTGATCGTGCGTGACGTAGAGCGCGGTAAAGCCCACCTGCTTCTGCAGCGCCCGGATCTCGTTGCGGACCTGATCGCGCAGTTTCGCATCGAGATTGGACAGCGGCTCGTCGAACAGCACGAGGCCGGGTTTGACGGCAAGCGCGCGGGCAAGTGCGACGCGCTGCTGCTGCCCGCCCGAAAGCGCATTCGGCAGCTTCTGCGCATGAAGCTGAAGGCCGAGCTGTGCCAGCAGATTTTCCACCCGCGCGGCCGTTTCATTCTTCCTCACGCCCTTTTGGCGCGGGCCGAATGCGATATTGTCTGCAACGTTCAGATGCGGAAACAGCGCGTATGATTGAAAGCACATCGCTGAGTCGCGATTTTCTGGCGGAATCGCCAGCAGATCGCTGCCATCGACATGCAGCGACCCCTTTGTCGGCTTGAGGAAGCCCGCGACGATGTTGAGAAGTGTTGTCTTACCGCAGCCCGACGGGCCGAGAAGCGTGATGAACTCGCCACGGCTTGCGGTGAAGCTCACGCCGTTCAGTGCGGAAAAGCCGCCGAAGTGCATTCCAATGTCCTGCGCCACGAGATATGTCACGAGCCAGCCTTTTAGTTTACGGTGCGAATTTAGTAAGTTTCCTCTAGAAACTAATTGTAACAGTTTAATGACGAACGCAAGCCGGAATCGAGAATGTCCGAGATAATCACAGCCAATGGTTCACTCCTGAGCCTCGACCTTTCCGCGACGGATCGCGAAATCTTCATGGCGATCCGCAACCAGTCTGGCCTCTCGCGGGTGGAGATTTCAAAGGTGCTGTCGCTGTCCAAGGGCGCGGTCAGCAAGGCGCTCGCCAAGCTGCAGGAGGCCGGGCTGGTCGATGAAGAGCGCGAGAAGCCGGGCCCGCGCCACAGCGGCCAGCCGATGATCCGCATCAGGATGCGGCCGGACGCGATGCGCTTCATCGGTCTCAACCTGTCGACCCGCGGCGCTTACGTGGCGGTCTCGAATCTGGCGTCAGAGGCAGTCTGGAACTCGCCCTGCTACCCGCTCGAGCAATCGCGCGACGGCATTGTCGCGCAGGCGGTCGAGCTCATCAGGGAGGCCAAGCGCAATGCCGGCGGGACCGACATCGGCATGTTCGTTCCGGCCATCTTTTCGGCTTCGGAGGACATTCTCGAGGTCACGCCGAAGCAGGCCAGCATCCCCTATCACGAGATCCGGCAGGAACTGGTGGCGCAATTCCCGCAGTCATCCGTCGTCGTCTCGTCTCGGGCCGACATCATGCAATCGGCGCTCAGGCCGGAAATGTTCGGCAAGGTGCTGTTCCTCGTGTCCTTCTCCGATGGCGTCGGCGGCCATATTTTCGATCGCAACCGGGTGATCCGCGGCGGATACAACCAGGCCGGAAATATCGGCGGCATGGTGCCGGAAACCGGCCCGCGCCCGAGCGTGACCGACCTCGCTGACATGCTGGGATGCGACCCCCTGGAACTGGATCACGGCCGCCTGGAAGAGCTGTTCGACGCGGGCCACAAGCCGCTGATGGACTGGATCGAAAGCCGCGGCGCAACGCTCTCCGAACCTCTGAGCGCCGTCGTCCAACTGCTCAATCCGCAGACGATCGTCCTCGGCGGCAATTTCCCCAACCCGGTCCTATCGGCCCTGCGCCAGCATATCGATCTCTCGGTCTACGACGTTCCCACCCGCATGCCGCTCTCGAAACCGGATATCGTGATCTCCGATGTTCTCGGCGAAGCGAGCCGGGCGACCGCATCGGCGATCCTGCCTCTGGCGAAATATCTGTCCTATCTCGACTGAAGAGGTGAGGGAGCCGCATCACTTGTCCGGCGGCGCGCCGATATCGCCACTTTGCGGACCGTGCGGATATTCGGGGCTGTGAGAATGCGTCGCCTTCTCGGTGATTTCCGGGCCGACATAGCCTTCCGGGCCGTAGAAGGCGACATGCAGGCCCCAATAGGCCGAGCCGTAGAGCACGAAGGCGGCGAGGATGCCGGCAGGAATGCTGCGGAACGTCTGCTTGAAGGCCGGCAGGAAATGCGTCTCGCGGCTGCGGTCGGCGGCAACGGCCAGCAGGATCGCCATGATCAGTCCGTGGCCGATCAGATCGACGCGGCCGAAGGGCCATACCGCGGATGTGAAGATGACGAATAGCGCGATCGCCGAAAGCCGGCGGATCAGCGGCGTCCAGACCAGACCGAGACCAAGCGTGAATTCCGTGACACCGGCCATCGGGATGAAGACATCGCGCGGCAGGCCGAATGTCAGGAACGGTTTCTCGACGACCAGCGGATAGAACCAGCTCGGATAGGCGAATTTCTCCAGGCTCGACCACATCAGCGCGATCGCCAGCCCCCAGCGAAGCGCTTCGAGGCGATGCGCGCGCCAGTTCTCGCGCTTCGACGGCTCCAGGATCAGATAGACGGCGACGCCGAGGCCGAGCGCCAGATAGTCGAAAAGGTGGAAGAGGTCGTAGTCGCGCAACGCCAGGATCCAGAGGGCGATGATCCCGATACCGGCGACCGGCATCGTCCGGCGCGAAAAGATCATGCCGGCGATCACCAGCTGAAGCCAGGACACCCATTCCGCCGGCGTCTTCAGATCGGGCGTCAGATAGACGCCACCGACCGCGAAGATCGCCACGAAAAACGCCCCGACGATCGCCCGGATATAATCATCCAGCCTGCGCCAGAGCGGCGCCGCGGCCCAGTCGAGCATATCAAGCGCCCGGTCGCCATAGGCACTGCGCTCGACCGCCCGCGCCAGCCCGAAAAACACCAGCACGAGGCCGATCCCGACCCAGAACCACGTATTGGCAAGCGTCGACATCACCGGCTCGGGCGGCGCTCCGACGATATAGGGCGCGAACCATTTCACATGCGCCTGCGCCGGAACCGACGCAAAGACCAGCAAACCGGCAGCACCGGCCGCCGGCAGCATTCGACTGCGCAAAAGAAGAAATCCTGCAAACATCTTCAACCCCCCGGACTTGAAATGAAATTGAAAGGCCACGCCCCGCTGAGGGCGGCGAAGCCGAAATGACGGCATGCCAATGAAATTCTAGAATTACGGGAATGCGAGAAAAATACTCGCCTTGGATAATACATTTGCAGGCGGTGTGGAACTGGGGACGACGACCGCTCTGCGAGGACGCAGCCGCGATCCAGCCCGCTGACCCAGCAACCGTAGCTTACACGCCTGTTTACGCGCCGGTTACGGCGGCATTTACCGTTACGTACTTCCGCCCGCCTGCATAAAGAACAAGGCTCCCCACCGCGTCGGCTGACGACGATCGAGAACTGGCGGGAGTGCCCGCCGGCACAAGGGAGACCGCAATGCTGAACGATCCATCCGTGGGGAGAGCGTCATGACGAACTCCTTTCCCAAGAAGCTGTTCTCGGCGACGGTCGCCGTCGCGATGACGCTGACATCGACGACCTTCCTGTCGCCGGCGAGAGCCCAGCAGGCCGCCCCGGCCGCACCCGCGGCCACTGAACCGGCCGCCGCTCAGGACACGTCGAAACCCAATATTCTCGTCATCTTCGGCGACGATATCGGCCAGACCAATATCAGCGCCTATTCCTTCGGCCTGGTGGGCTACCGCACGCCGAATATCGACCGCATCGCCAAGGAAGGCATGATGTTCACGGATTATTATGCCGAGAACTCGTGCACGGCGGGGCGTTCGACCTTCATCACCGGTCAGGTCTGCCTGCGCACCGGCCTTTGCAAGGTCGGCATCCCCGGCGCGACCGTCGGGCTGCAGGCTCGCGACATCACCATCGCCCAGGCGCTGAAGCCGCTCGGATATGCGACCGGGCAGTTCGGCAAGAACCATCTCGGCGACCGCGACGAATATCTGCCGACCAAGCACGGCTTCGACGAATTCTACGGCAACCTCTATCACCTGAATGCCGAGGAAGAGCCGGAGCGGCCCTACTATCCGAAGGACGACCAGGAATTCGTGCGCACCAACTCGCCGCGCGGCGTGCTGAAGGCCTCCGCCGACGGCAAGATCGAGGATACCGGCGCACTCAACACCAAGCGCATGGAAACCATCGACGATGAGACGACCTCGGCGGCGATCGATTTCATGGACAGGCAGGTCAAGGCCGGCAAGCCCTTCTTCACCTGGATGAACACGACCCGCATGCATGTCTTCACCCACGTGCGGGAATCGATGAAGGGCCAAAGCGGCATGCCGGGCAACGACTATGCCGACGGCATGGTCGAGCATGACGGCGACGTCGGCAAGCTGTTGAAGGCGCTTGATGATCTCAATGTCGCCGACAACACGATCGTCGTCTACACGACCGATAACGGCCCCAACCAGTTCTCGTGGCCTGACGCGGCGACGACCGCTTTCCGCAGCGAGAAGGATACGAACTGGGAAGGCGCATTCCGCGTTCCCGCCATCATCCGCTGGCCGGGCAAGATCAAGGCCGGCGAAGTCTCCAACGAGATGATGTCCGGGCTCGACTGGTTCCCGACCCTGCTCGCTGCTGCGGGCGACGGCGATATCAAGGATAAGCTTGCGAAAGGCACCTCGATCAGCGGCAACCAGTTCAAGGTCCACCTCGACGGCTACAACCAGCTTCCCTACCTGACTGGACAACAGCCGAAGTCGGCGCGTGACGAGTTCTTCTACTTCAACGACGACGGCGAACTCGTCGCCTATCGCTACGACAACTGGAAGATCGTCTTCTGCGAACAGCGCCAGCCGGGAGGCTTCGTCGTCTGGGCGAACCCGTTCACCTGCCTGCGCGTTCCGAAGATATTCAACCTGCGAATGGACCCCTATGAGCGCGCAGATGTCGTGTCGGATCAGTATTACGACTGGATGACGAAGAACGCCTACATCGTCCAGTATGGCGTCTACAAGGTCGCTCCGTTCCTGCAGACGTTCCGCGATTACCCACCGAGCCAACGGCCGGCAAGCTTCAGCGTCGACCAGATGATCGCCGCGCTGATGAGCTCGCTCGACCAGCCGGGAGCCAAGTAGTCACCGGCACAAGATGACCGGGCGCGGCTATCGCGCCCGGCTTCGCCGCCGATATGCGCATTAACACCCCGCTAACGTAAATACCGCAGCCATTTACCGCTGCGTACTTACGGCGCGCGCGCGGGCGCGCAAACATGGGACCACATCAGACCGGAGGCAGCGATGGCTTTGGCATTCGACGACGTTGCGGCAGCGGGCGCAGCACCCGGCGGCATGATCTGGATCCCCGGCGGCCCCTTCGTCATGGGATCGGACGGGCACTATCCGGAAGAGGCACCCGCCCACCCCGTCAAGGTCGACGGCTTCTGGATCGACGAGACGCCGGTGACGAACCGGAAATTCATGGAGTTCGTCAAGGCGACCGGTCACGTAACCGTGGCTGAGAAAGTGCCTGATCCCAAGGAATATCCCGGCGCGCGTCCCGAAATGCTGCGGGCGGGTTCGCTGCTCTTCGTGCAGCCAAAGGGGATCAGCGGCCCTGACATCTCGCAATGGTGGACGTTCAAGTTCGGCGCCACCTGGCGAAGGCCGCTCGGCGGCATCAGCGATTTGCGCGGCAAGCTCGACCACCCCGTCGTCCATGTCGCCTGGTCGGATGCCAAGGCCTATGCCGAATGGGCGGGCCTCGATCTTCCGACGGAAGCAGAGTGGGAATTTGCGGCGCAGGGCGGGCGAGAAGGAACGGAGTTCGCCTGGGGCGATGAGCTGATGCCGGATGGCGTGCCGATGGCGAACACCTGGCAGGGTACTTTCCCGACCCATTCCAGCAAGGCCAAAGGTCACGAGCGGACGTCGCCGGTGCGGTCATTCCCGCCGAACGGCTACGGCCTCTACGACATGATCGGCAACGTCTGGGAATGGACGGCGGATTACTGGAGCACGCGGCATCCGCAGGCCGCGACCAAGGCCTGCTGCATTCCGCAAAACCCGCGTGGTGGCGGCGTCGAAGCGAGTTACGATCCGCGCCAGCCGGAAATCCGTATCGCCCGGCGCGTTCTGAAAGGTGGCTCGCATCTCTGCGCCCCGAATTACTGCCGCCGCTACCGCCCGGCCGCGCGCCATGCCGAGCCCGAGGACACCTCCACCAGCCATGTCGGCTTTCGCTGTATCAAGAGAGTCCACGCCTGAGGAGAAGACGGATGACCCGAAAGCTTCACGCGACTGACACCATTCTCGTATCGCTTGCCGCTGCTCTCATCCTCTTCCTTGTTGGCGTACTGCCGCTCGCAGCTCAAGAGGTGCTCCCCTCGTGGAACGATACCGCCGCCAAAAGCCGCATCACGGCTTTCGTCAAGGCAACCGTCACGGAGGGTGGCGAAGGCTATGTGGCGCCGCAGGACCGGATCGCCGTCTTCGACAATGACGGCACGCTCTGGTGCGAACAGCCCTATTATATCCAGCTCGGCTTCATGCTCGACCGCGTGAAGACGCTGGCCCCGCAGCATCCGGAATGGAAGACCAAGGAACCGTTCAAGAGCATTCTCGACGGCGACCTGAAAGGGATCGCCAAGGGCGGCGAGATGGGCATCGTCGAGCTCGGCATGGCAACCCATGCCGGCATGACGACGGATCAGTTCAACACGATCGTCAGCGACTGGTTCGCCGCTGCCAAGCACCCGAAGACCGGCAAGCTGTATACCGAGATGACCTATCTGCCGATGCGCGAGCTGCTCGACTATCTGCGCGCCAATGGCTTTGCCACCTACATCGTCTCCGGCGGCGGCGTCGAGTTCATGCGGCCGGTGACGGAGAAGCTCTATGGCATCCCGCCGCAGCAGGTGGTCGGCAGCACGATCGCCACGCAATATGCGATCGTCGGCGACGTGCCGGTGCTGAAGCGCATGCCGAAGGTCGATTTCGTCGACGACGGCCCCGGCAAGCCTGTCGGCATCCACAAGTTCATCGGCCGCAAGCCGATCTTCGTCGCAGGCAATTCCGACGGAGATTACGAGATGCTGCGCTGGACGACGGCCGCCAAGGGCCCGGGCTTTGCGATGATCGTCCATCACACGGATGGCGACCGGGAATATGCCTATGACCGGCAGTCATCGGTCGGCAAGCTCGACAAGGCGCTCGACGAAGCCGAACGGCGCAACTGGCTGGTGGTCGACATGAAAAACGACTGGAAGAAGGTCTTCGCCTTCGATCAGTAATCCCTCAGAAATGCAGGACGACACCCAGGATCGGGCCGTGCTCGACGATGTCTTCCGTCAGCGTGTCGTTGCTGTAATCGACGCCGAGCGCGCGGTATCCGAGGAAAGCCGAAAGGCTGTCGCTCCATTTGTAGCCGACGCCGGCCATGACGTCCCAGTCGAGATCCGCCCCGCCGGCGCCGATCAGGCCCCAGCCGGTCAGATAGACCTCCGGCGTGATCGAATACATGCCGCGCAGACCGAACATGGCATCGACCCATGTGGCGTCGTCGCGCTCGGAGATGCCGCCCAGCGGGCCGCCGCCAAAGGAAATGGTCGTTTCGACGGACCAGAGCTTCACGCCGCCGATGACGTCGAGCCGGCTCTTTTCGTCCTCGTAGAACGTATAGCCGACGCCGAGCATGGCGGTGAACGTCTCGGACTTCAGATCGACCGTATCGGCGAGCACACCGTTCGGCGTCGCCGAATCCGTGGTGATCCGCGCATAGGTGATGTCGGCGACGATACTGTAGGGGCCGTAGCGCGCATCGCCCGCCATCATGAAGCCGAAGTCGATGTCCTTGAGGATGTCGCCGAAACTCTCGTCGGTATGAACCTCCGGCAGGCCGAAGACCGCGGTGTCGCCGGTGATCCCGGCGATCCAGAAATAGGGTGAAACGGAGAAGGTCCAGCGGTCGGGATCCTGCACCGCGGGCTGCGGAGCAATGACCGGAGCGATATCGGCAGCCTTCAGCGCCGAGGGCGCGGCAATCAGCAGGAATGACAGGCAGGCTGCAGTCGATCGCATGGGCGATGTTCCTTTTTTCATGAGCTCAGGTGCCGCATCTCAATAGGAACATCGCCATGCACTCGCCGGGAAGTACGTTACAGTAAACGGGGCCGTAAATAACGCTGTCGGGGCAAGCCCTTACCGGCGGCGCAAGTGTACGCCGCCTCCGCCGTGAAACCCACCACCGCCGTGAAAACTGCCGCCCCCGCGTGCGCCACCGAATTCATGTCCACCGCCAAATTGCTGCCCGCCCCCGAACTGACCGCCGTTCTGGCGCCCGAAATCATGGCCGAGCTCGCGCATGTTCCCGGCCTGGCGCCCGGCACGATCGATCGCCAGGTGATCGGGGGCCCGCTCGCGCGCTTGCCGTTGCGGGTTAAGCTGGGCTGGGCGTTGCAGCGTCTGGCCCGAGATGTTGTTCTGCATGCGATCGGCAACATCCGGATGCTTGGCGTTGAAATCCTGGCCGTGCTGCTTGAGGCGCTCACTGTCGGGACGGTTGATATCCTGCCAGCCGTCATCGGTATGCTTCTGCCACTGGCCGTCATCCTTGCGGTAGATGTTGCCATCGCGCCCGGCATAGACGTCGCCGCCATCGCGATGCGCGACGAAGCCCTGATTGTTGCTGGTGTTCCACCTCACGGCGCCGCCATTGGCCGTCTGGCCGCCCGATATGCGGGCGAAATCCGATCCATGGCGCACGCCGGCAGAGGCCCAGGAGCCATAGACATTCGAACCGCCGCGAACGAAAGCGCCATTGCCCGTGCGCGGATTGTAGGCGGCGATGAAGCCCGCCTGCCCATTGGGGCCGTAGACCGCACCGCCGCGAATATAGGTTCCGGTGCGCGGGTTATAGGCTGCGCCGCCGGCAATGCCGCGATAGGGACCATAGGCGTAGCCATAGCGCCCGAACGTGCCATAGGCCGGATTATAGAAGGCGCCGACGCCGTAGGTGAGCGGGCGCGGATAGTAGGGCCAATAGCCGCGGGCCCAGCCGAAATCCCAATAGGGCGGATAGTACCAGCCGGTGCCATAGACGAAGGTGTCCCAGGCCAGATACGCGCCGAGATAGCCCAGCGTATAGCCATACCAGACGGCATCCGGCTCGGTCTGATAGACGCGGACATAGGTGGCGTTATAGACCGGCGAGGATGGCGGGATCGTGTAGATCTCGTCGGGCACGGCCTTTGCGACCGTCCAAGGCCCGTTCGGCGAGGTGGCGCTGAACCAGATGCCGTTCTTCAGCGCGAAATACATGTCGCCGACCTTGATCACCTGATCGTTGGAATTGACCGCATAGGTCATGCCGGTCCCTTCGATCGGCTCGAATTTCGGATCGCCGCTATAGGCGATATCGGCGGTGACGCTGCCATCGGTCGAAACACGCGCCATCTGCGGAATGCTGGCCTTCAGCCGTGCTTCGGCACTTTCCGACGTGCCGGGCACCGAGGCGCGCACCTGGTAATAGGGCGCATCGTCAGGGATGTTCTGGAAATCGGCTGGCAGATCCGGCGTCGCGAAGGTCCAGGGACCGGCAAGATCGGCTGAAGAGAACCAGCGGCCGGAGAGCAGGATGTACCACTTCTTGTCGACCGCCCGGTGGAAGACGTCACTGCTGGTGTTCGAAGCCCATTTCAGGCCGGTGCCGGGAACGGCCTCCATCTTCGGCTGTCCGTCGAAAAGCAGCATCTCGGCCGGGACATCCGAATAGAGCACGACTGGCACCTTCCCACCCTCGAAGGGTGCCGGCGGCATGGCCGCCTTGGCATCTTTCCAGCTGTCGTCATCGGGGAGCTTCGTGAGGGCATCCGGCAGCTGCGTCACCTGGCTCCACTCGCCGGAGAGCGATTTCGCCGCCAGCCAGCTCTTGTCGTCGCGCAGGAAGTAGGCGCCGTCGGGATCAGCCGTCTTGAAGAGATCCCAATTGGTATTGACGACGAATTGCAGCCCCTCGATGCCCTTGACCGGCGACAGAACCTCCTTGCCGTCCGTCTGCACCAGCACCGCCGGATCATAGCTGACCAGCACCTTGGGCGGATCGGACTTGATGCCGTTGACATCCGAGAGGCGCTTGTAGTCGGCAAGGCTCGCCGTCAATCGTTCCTGCGAAACCGTGATCGGCCCCGTCGGCATCAGCTTGCCGACTTCGACGGCAAGATCGGTCAGTTCGCTGCGCCCGAGCGTCGAGAAATCGACCTGCGTCGTCTTTACGTCGGTGATGACGACTTCATCCGTATCGTCGTCGGCCACCGTCTTGCCGGTGACGCCGATCACGCCATAGATCGGCTTGGCATCGGCGGTCTCCTTGAACTCGGTAGCGATCAGCGCATCGAGCTGGGTAAAATCCTTCCAATCGGTGATCTGCGGCTGGAACAGGGTCAGCGTGGCGCCGTTGCCGGTGGTGAAGCTGCGCGGCCAGGAAGGCTTCTCGGCCTCGGTCCGGCTGATGTACTTGCCGTTGACGAAGCCCTCCTGGCCGGAGAATTTCACCGCGCACCAGGCGCCGCTCGCGTCGCAGTCGCCGACATCGACCTGGCTCTCCTCCGGTATCGTCCCAAAGCTCTGATATCCGGTTCCGGGGCCAGCGCGGAAATTGACCGCCGTGGTGATCACCGCGGGCGCGGCCCATGCCGTGGTCGCCAGCACCGAGACCGAAACCGCAATACCGAAGGCCTTCATCGCACCGGCTCCATCCCATATCGATGGAGCGAGCTTGGCGGAACAGCGCATGCGTACAAGTACGTTACGGTAAATCGGCCGTTGTTTTACGGCGTCTTGACGCTGGCGACGGCACTGGCATCGATCTGCGCCCCAGCCTTCGCCAGACCCGCCTCCAGACCGGCGGCAATATCCGGTTGCAGGTGCCAGCCAGCAACCCTGTCGGCGAAGCTCCGCTCGAAATCTGGATCCTTGCTCTTGATCTCGGCAAGGCGTTCCGGCGCATCGGGGGAGTTCAGCTGTCCGAGAGCGGCGGTCCGCAGGGTTGAGACGAGGAAATCTGTGCAATTGATCTGCTCGGCAAGCAGCGCGGCATCCGAATAGCGCCCGGACGCATAGGCGTCGAGGGCGAGCACGAGCATGGCGTCTCTCGGCGCATTTTCCACCAGACGCCCGGCATCGTGCGCGGTTGCCACACCGGCATCCTTGTAGCCGGCCGAATAGAGGACGAGAGCAAGCTTCGCAGCGGCATCGCTGTTGTTCGGATTGAGCTCTACCGCCCGGTTCCCGGCGCGCACTGCGGCCTCCGTCCGGCCGGAAGCAAACTGAGCCGCCATCAAGGAGACATAGGCGCGGTCGGAAAGCGGCGCTAAGGAGACCGCGGCCTTCGCAAGTTCGAGTGCTCGCGACCGCATGTCGCCCTCGTCCGGGGAACCCGGCAGCGCCAACAGAACACGCGAAAGCAGCGCCGTCGCGTCGGGATCTGCCGGGGCTTCCGCAAGGCTCCGCTCCAGGCAATCGCGGCTCTGGGCAACCTGATCCCTGCCGCCCTCGTCCAGCGCATATTCGGCTCTCAGCACGCAGACATTGCCGAGCGCCTCCTCCGGGCTACCGTGAATCTCGATATTGTTGATCACGCCCCGCGTGGCCGCGAAGCGCGTCGCCAGTTCACCGGCCATCTCTTCGCGTATCAAGGCCGGGCTCTTGCCGCTGGTATCGATCTTCTCGAGCCCGGACTTCAGAAGATCGCCGGTCGAGCTGTCGGCAATCTGCCACCAGACGCTGCGATCATCGGCATCCCCATAATATTTGATGGTGATCTCGTAGCTGCGCCCCGAACGCTCCACCGAGCGGATATCGGCATAGCCGGCCTTGGCGACGGTCAGCGTCGTGAACTGGGTTAGCGCTGTCATCAGCGCGTCGCGCGTCTGGCTCGCCTCCCCCTGCATCCGGGCCTCAGCCGCTTCCATCAGAATATAGACCGTCGGCCGTTTGGTGATCACCACCTGCTGCCCGAAGAACTCGACACCTGCGAGCGCCGCGCCGCCAAGCACCAATGCGGCGGCAGCCGCAACGCCCGCAAATTTAAGGCCTCGGCCGCGCTGCCTTGCGGCAAGCTGCGAACCGGGTATCGAACCATCCTGCGCACCGTCAAAACCCGCCGGAACGACAACCCCGTGGGCTTCCTCGTCAGGCTCGTGGGCGATCAGCGTTCCCGGGAAGAGCGCGATATACATGCCCTTCGGAATATGGATGGTGACGCCGCCGGTCGAGCCGAAGGCCTGGTAATAGGCATCGAGCGCCGAGCGCAGGCGGCTGATCTCGATGCGCACGATCGGATCGGTCGATGCGTCGAAACCGCTCGGGCGGCCGAGCACATCGAGCGCCACGGAATAGGCCTTCACCCCTTCGTCGCAACCGTTGAAGCGCCGCTCGGCGAGATATCGCAATATGTCCTTCTGGCGCTCTGTCACCCGGAAGCGGCTGTCTGACAGCAGCCGTTCCAACTCGGCCCTGGCGTCGTCGATAGAGACTTCGCAGGCCTTCAAGTCGTGCACTTCAGCATTCATGGCTGCCCCTCGCACACCCTGCCCCAGCTAAAGTAGAACAAAGTAATTTATCGCCGAGATGGCAAGAAGTTGCAATACGGAGCACTAATGAAACCGACACTTGATCGATTTTGACGCGTACACCGCCTCAATCCGGCACGTTTAAGGGGTGTTTCAGGACATAGTGGATGACGTCGGATTCGATCTCGGCGCAGACAGTTTCATATTCCTCGAGAAGCGGACACTCGTCGCGCGCACGGTCCCTGGACATCCGCTCGACAGTGGCGCTTGCCTCGTCATAGGCCTCGAAGAGATCGTTGAGGGAAGACGATTTCGCCGCGAGCAGCTGCAGCCTTCCGCGCATGGCAGGCAGCTTCAGCATCAGCCGCCATAACCCTCTCTGGGCGGCCCCGGAACCGTTCCTGTCGGTGCCGCTGCGCTTTTCCATCAGACCGTGCCGCCTCCCGGCCAGAGTTGATCGGGCGATTATGCGCGCAGCCGGGAACGGCGGAAGTACGTAACCGTAAATCGCCGGTGATTTACGCGAGAGACGGGGAGTTTACATCGCGGTTTACGGTAACGTACTCCCGCGCGCGCCGTCCGCATGCGTAGATGCATCCTCATATTGGAGAATGCCCATGCGATCATGGAAAGCAGCCGCTGCCGCTCTGCTCCTGATGAGCGGCACAGCCAGCGCACAGGAACATGAGGACGTCAACGCTGCCAACAACCCGCTGACGCCGAAGATCACCATCAATTTCCAGGACTACTACATCCCGAGCTTCATCGGCGCGCCCGGCGACCCCGAGGCCAATCAGTTTCTGCTGCGCGGCCTCATTCCCTCTGACATGTGGGGCCTCCCGCAACTGCTGCGTTTCACGCTGCCTGTCGCAACCTCGCCGGACACGCCTTCGGGATATGTGACGGGCCTCGGCGACCTGACGCTGATGGACATCTTCATCCTCCCCAAGCACGGCGAGGTCACCTTCGGCGCCGGGCCGCTCCTCGTCCTGCCGACGGCGACCGATACCTCGCTCGGAGCGGGAAAATGGCAGATCGGGGCAGCCGGCGTCGTCGTCGCGCCGCAGAGCTGGGGGCTCTTCGCCGGCCTCCTCACCTACCAGACCTCGTTTGCCGGAAGCAGCGACCGCGACGACGTCAACCTCCTGACCTTCCAGCCGATCGTCAACGTCAATCTCGCTGAAGGCTGGTATCTGAGATCCTCGGCGACCTGGAACTTCGATCTGCAAGACGGCGACAGCTATATTCCCGTCGGCCTCGGCATCGGCAAGGTGATCCCGCTCGACAGCGGCATCACGATGAACGCCTTCGTCGAGCCGCAATATACCGTCTGGCACGATGGCGAGGGCGCCCCCCGCTGGCAGATTTTCGCCGGCGTCAATTTCCAGTTCCCGATCAAAAAACCGGCAGACTGAACCGATCGGCCGTGACGCCACGCTGAAAGGACCGCATCATGTGGTTTCCCCTCCTCGCCCGCCTCCCCTTCGCCATCGCCGGCGTGATCGCCGGCTGGTTCGTGGCCGAGGACACGCTGCGCTACGATCTCGTCCAGCTCGGAATCTCCCTCGCCATGCTCGCCGCCTTCATTGCCGCGATGATCTACGCCCCAAGGGTCTTGCAGGCGCTGGGGTGGTTCAGGAAGAAGACGTGATTTTCCTTGCGGGCAGTCCGCGGTCTCATACGAGCGTCGCCAGAGCATCGAACAGAGCGAGGTTCATGTATTTCAGCTCATCCATCACCGGGCTTGGTTGCGACGAGAATTTCGCGATGACAATTCAGGCGCGGGATCCGCACCGGCAAGGCAGGTCCAGCCCGTTGCCGATCGTTTGCCGTCCAGCAGCGCGGACCGGTTCGGACTTCGTCCCTTCAACAGCGGCACCAGGTCATAATCATCCAGCTGCACCTTGAAATCCTTGGTGCCGGGTTTGAAGCCCGATTTCATTTGCTCCTTGAGATCGGATAAGCCTGCCGCGTTTGCGAATGTCGGCATCCAGCCCATGAGCGTAACGATGTCGTTGACCTCGGCCCGCGGTTTTACGACGCCCGGCCACAGCGCCAGCTCTGCGCCGTTGTCCTCCGACACATTGCGACATGCAGGTCATGCGTTAGGTGTTGGCGGTGTCAGCCCTTGTCCGCGGTGGAGACCGCCCGAGATAGCGCGCGAGACGTTCGTACGGTTCATACGGTAACCGCCTTCCGGGTTCAGCGGAGGGAGACTCGGAGGGGTAACATGTGCAGACGATTGGCTGAAATCGATGACTGACGCCAAGGCCCTGCGATCGAAATTGCCCTTCTCGAGCCTGAAGAGACGGCGCGAAAGCAGGTCGATTTCAGACCGCAATTCTTCCGGGCCTGTACGTGCCCACATCTCGAGCGTGCGGTAGCCCAGCTGCCGGCTCCATTGTTGGAGGGCCGTGTAGACCTCCATTTCGGAGGCAGTCAGGATGGTTTTCCGCAGATTTGCGAGACGGTATCTGTAGGAGGAACGATGTCTCTCCCGAGCGAGATTTATCCGGGACCTCAGGGCGGGCAAAGCGCTATAACCGATCCAGATCAGTCCGCAGGCCGCCAAAACAAGTGCGATGGCGATAGCGGCTTTCTGGCGATTGACATATGGGAGCGGGAGCGGTGCGTCCTCCCGCGCAGGTTTGATTTCGGCGGTGGTGCTGGCCGCAGCCGACACGTCGACGGTGATCGCGGGCAATGAGGCAGATCTGCTCTGGTGGCTCGATACGTCGAACCACGTGTACGAAACTGCCGGCAATACAAACCTCCCTTCCTTGTCCGCCGTGTACACAAATGTCTCGGTCCGCCGGCTGGCAATGTGGCGTCCGGCGTCGATGCCGTCTTGGATCGCGGGCGAATTCTCGTAGCGATGAAGCCCCGGAGCGGTCCCCGGATCCAGGGGAGGTATCATTATTGCCTGGGTGCCTAGGGCGGTAATCGATATTGTTCTCGTGAGCGCGTCCCCGACCTTCATGAAACGCGCGTCGTGATCAAACACCTGCTCGACGGTCAGATCGCTTGCCGCGAACGTGACCCGCTGCTCTCCCTCTTCCGCCGATCCTTCGACGCTGAAGGATACCGCTGGCGCGTTCACAGTGGCTTTCACTGACTTGCCGTCCGAGGAATAGCTGAAGTCGATCCCGAATTCCGGCAAAGCATAGGTACCGGAAATCTGCGGTACGATCGCATATGTCTTGCGGATGCCGGTATACTGAACGCCGTCAATCGTTTCGGTGAGATTTTGCGAACGTCCGCCAGCCAGCGTTACCAATGCGTTGGGAAGATCGAAAAGCGGAAATTGCGGAGGCGACGTGAAGAAATCCGGGACATAGACGTCAACATCGACAAGGACTTGCTGGCCGGGAACGATGCCGCCTTTCCCTTCAACGATAGTCCGGGCGAATGGCTCCGCACCGAATGCGCATGAGGGAATAAACAGCAGGGCAATGGCGAGGGCTGCCTTTGTCATGGCCGTGATCCTCCTGCCTCGATCGAGAACTTCCTGGCCATGAGGTCGGCGGGACTCACCTGGATATTCTTCATCCACATGTCCGAGGTCTGCTCGGCAACCGCCATTTCGCCGGCCTTGCCCTTCTTCCCCTTGTCGTCGAACTGGACGCTGTCGGGCTTCTGGTTCGGATCCTGTTCCTGCTCTTGCTCGGCATCCTTTTGTTGCTTCAGGAGTTGGCGTGCAATGGCCAGATTCGCGACGGCATCGGGCCAGTCTGCTCGCCGCTCCAATGCCTTGGTATAAGCGGCAACCGCCTCTTCGAACTTGCTCAAATGCAGCAATGCGTTTCCCTGATTGTACCAGCTTTCCGCCGTATCAATGGACGCAAAGGCGTCGAGCGCATCCTGGTAAAGGGCCGAACGATAGAGCGCGACGCCTTTCCACATCGGATCTTGAAAGCGGCCGGCAGCAGCGGAATAGTCACCCCGTTGGTAAGCCAGGCGCCCTTGCTGGTCAGGCGTCAGCCAAGCATTCCCGAAGTCCAATGCCGAGGCCGATGCCGGCGCCAGCAAATGGGCCGCCAGCAGGGCGATGGAAAGTCTGACAAGCCAACCCTGTCGAAACGAAAGTGCAGACAGCAATGCCGCAGGCGCGATGAACCACCAGCCGAGATCATGCCAGCGATCGCCCTCGTTTGCCGTTTGCTGGGCGAAGTTGGTCCGCACACGCTGTGCCAGCCATTGAACATCCGTATTGTCCTGCGTGATGGTCGCAACGTCGGCCCCTGTATCGGCGCCGAATTTTTTCAGAGCCTCGATATCGAGCTTGGCGGTCAGCCGAGTGCCACCCGCGCCGGTTAGGAAGCTGCCGTCACTTTGCTTGACGACGCCGCCTTCCGACGTGCCGATGCCGAGAACGACGACGGCATTGCCGGTCCGTCTCGCGTCTGCTGAGGCAGCGGGTTCGATGCCATCTGTCAGGAGCGCGATCGTCCCCGACGTCCCATCCCGTTTCAGCAGGTCGTCCGCCAGCTTGAGCGCAGCCACCGTGTCCTTGCCGGGCTTCGGCATGATGCCGGTTGCCAAGGCGTCGGTATAGGTTTCGATCAGCTCCACATCGTCGGTAAGCGGCACGACAAGATGAGCCGTCCCGGAATAGGCAACCACGGCCGTCCGCGCGCCGTTGCGCGTTGCAAGCAGATCATCGATCTTTAGCTTTGCTCTCTCGATCCTGCTCGGAGAAACATCGACCGCGTCCATGGTGGGGGAGAGATCCACCGCGATCACCAGCGAGGCGGTATCCGCAACAAACGGCGGCGCTTCACGCTTCCAGGTCGGCCCTGCTGCACCAACGGTCGCCAGCGCGAGCAGCGCGGCAAGAACCCAAGCCGGTGCATAGCGATGCTTTCGGTCCGGCTGAACGATCAGGCTGTCAAGCAGATGCGGCGCGATCAAGCCCTTCCAGCGGCTACGAGCATCCCCTGCGCGTGACGCCATCCAGATAAAGATGGCAGGTGCAACGAGGACCAGAAGCCACAAGGGACGGAGGAAATGAAACTCCGCGATCATGCGGTGGCCCTCCTGCGGATCAGGCCAAGAACTCCGCTTAGTCCGTACCACGACACGGCGATGGCGACCGAGGCGCCGAGAGGCCAGTGGAAAAGCTCTATGCGGGGCCGCCAGGAAAGCAGCTTCTGATCCTCGGGGGTGATCCGGTCGAGCTCGTCGTAAATGCCCTCCAACTGCTTCTGGTCACCGCCAAAGAAATAGCGCCCTCCAGTGGTTTCGGCGATCTTCTGCAGGGACGCGGTATCGAGCTTGTCCTCGCCGCTCGCCGCCGGATCGCCAATGCCGACCGCATGGATAAGGATCCCCTTGGTCTTGGCTATATCGGCCGCCTTGAGTGGCGGCATCTTGCTTGCCGTGTCGTTCCCATCCGTCAGCAAGATCATCACCCTTTCGGGAACGGTCGTCTTTTCGAACATGCGAATACCAAGACCCAGCGTGTCACCGAGCGCTGTTCGCGGCCCGGCGATCCCGGGAAGCAACCCCTCTACCAGCGTTTGAACCAGAGCATGATCCATCATGAATGGTGCCAGGGGATAGGGTGCGTCGCCGAATGCAATCAGGCCGATGCGATCGCCGGGGCGTTTTGCGACGAAGTCGGCAACGACGGTCCTGACCGCGTCGACACGAGCCTTCGATGTCCCGTCGGGAGCCGCGAAATCGCGGGTGTCCATCGATTGGGACAAATCGAGAGCCAAAAGGATGTCCCGCTGTGGTTCGGTTTTCTCCAATGGCGGTTCCACATATTGCGGGCGAGCCAAGGCGACGACGATCAGGCACCACACGAGCACATCGACAAGTATCTGCGGCCAGGACCGCTTCGGCACGACTGAACCCACCGTCGGCTCGACGCCGGCTGCACGCGCGACCTGATCGAAGAAGGGCAGCCGGAGAGAGGCCGACGTTTCGCGATGTGGAGGGACGATCCACCAGACCAATAGCGGAAGCGGAAGAAGAAACAGCGCCCATGGCATATCAAGCTGATACATGATGCCTCTCGATCCAGTACCGAGCATCGCGCAGGAGATCATCGATAGCGCCGGCGCCCGGCGTCGCTCCGGCTCGATACTCCAGATCGGCGAGATAGCACCTCAGGGAGCTGCCGATCTCGCCATCCTGGTGAGCGCTCAGAAAGTCGGCCCATTCGTTCCCCGACACCGCCGCAATCGTCTTGCGCGGCCATGCCGCCAGAGCCGTTCGCTTGAGCAATTCTCCAAGGCGGGCGTTTGCTTCATCGCGCGTTTGCTGGCTTCGAAGATCGCGGGCGATCTCGTCCAGAAGCCGCAGCGCCTCACGGCGATAGGCATCGCGGCGCCAGTGCCTGTAACGCATCGCCAGCCACAGCAGAATTGCGGCGAAGAGCACCAGTGCCAAGATCAGCCACCCCCAGGTCTGCGGGACCCAGGAGACCGGCTGCGGGATTGCGATATCCTTGAGAGAGCGAAGGGCAGCCTCGGTGATCGGATCTGGTCGGGCTTGCTGTTCCATCAACGCCTCCGTTGCCGCCAGGCGGATTGCTCCAGCAGACTTCGCAGTTGCGGAGCAACTTCCTCGGCGGCGGAAACCGGAAGCATGGGCAACCCGAGCTGGCGCTGCCAGGCTCTCAATTCGTCGCCCCGGTCCTTGGCGAATTTATCGATGGATCGGCGCACCGCCGGCTTACTCAATGGCAGCTCGGCTTGCAGCCTCCCGCCGCTGACGACAATCTCGCCGGAGGACGGCAATTCGAGCAGGAAGGGATCGTAGACGAGCAGGCACACGACATCGTTTCGGGAGGATAGCTTAAGCAGCAGTTGACGCGTCGTCTCGCTGTGGCCGTCGAAATCGCTGACGATGACGAGGAGAAAATCATGCTGGGCAATCTCGGCCACCTGCCGGAGCACCCCGTCCAGAGCCTCCGGGGACGGAGGAGCCGGATAGGCCGCCTTCAATCCCCTGTTCAAGGCTGCGATCCTGTCGGCAAAAGCGATCACGGCATTCCGGCTGCGATGCGGCTTCACTTCGCTGACCTTCTGGTCGTCGAAGACAAAGCCGCCAACGCGATCGCCGGAGCCGAGGATGCGCCAGGCCGTGAGCATTGCAGCTTGCGCAGCCGCAACCGACTTCATCGCCAAGCGGCTTCCAAAGAACATATTGATGCGCTGATCGACGACGATGATGGCCGGGCGTTCTTTCTCTTCCCCGTATACCCGGACGACCGGCCTTCCCGTGCGCGCGGTAACGCGCCAGTCGATGGACCGGACGTCGTCGCAGGGAAGATATTCACGCAACTCCTCGAAGACGAGGCCGCGGCCACGCATGGCCGATTGCATGCGCCCGGCCAGCTGCTGATGACTACGCGCCCTCTGGATAAAAGTGAGATCTCGAGCGCGGCCTTCGAGCGCGACCAGTTGCTGTGTCGTCACGTGGACGCCAACCTCGCGATCCGCCTCCCCGCTCATGAGACGGCCACCAGCTCGACGATCCGATCGATGACCTGATCGGCCGTGGTGTTGGAGGCATGCGCCTCATAGGAAAGGATGAGCCGGTGCCGGAGAACGTCATTTGCCACCGCCTTGACGTCGTCAGGCGTCACGTAGTCCCGTCCCTGCAGCCATGCATAGGCGCGCGACACCTTGTCCAGACCGATGACGCCGCGAGGGCTGACGCCGACCTGCAGCTGTTTGGCGAGGTCCTTGTCGTAACGGTCGGGATAGCGCGTCGCGATCACCAGAGCGACAATGTATTTTTCGACGGGTTCGGAAACGTTGATCGTGCCGATCTCTTTACGCGCATCGAAAATCGATTGCGGGTTGAGCCGCTCCGCGGCCGCATGTTGTTTGTTGTCGTGAGCGGCATTCTCCTCTTCCCGGTTGAGACGCATGATCGCCCCCTCCGACTTTTCGTCGGGATAGCCGACCTCGACATGCATGAGGAAGCGGTCGAGCTGCGCTTCCGGAAGGGGATATGTGCCTTCCTGCTCGATCGGGTTTTGCGTCGCCATCACCATGAAGAGGTCTGGAAGAGGATAGCTTTCCCCGCCGACGGTCACCTGCCGTTCTTCCATCGCCTCCAGGAGCGCGGACTGCACTTTCGCGGGCGCACGGTTGATTTCGTCGGCCAGGATCAGGTTCGCGAAGATCGGTCCCTGCTGAAACTTGAACTCGCCTTTCCCGCCCTCCGAGAAATAGATCTCGGAACCGGTGATGTCGGCAGGCAGCAGATCGGGAGTGAACTGGACGCGGGACAATTCGGAATCCAGGTTCTTTGCGAGGCTTTTGATCGCTCTGGTCTTTGCAAGGCCGGGCAGACCCTCGACGAGCAGGTGGCCGTTGGCAAGCAGGCCGAGCAGCAATCGTTGCACCATCGCATCCTGGCCGATGATCGACTGCCCGACACGCTTGCCCAGGTCAACAATATCCTCACGTGCCGCCACTCGGCTTCCTCCGCTGATCGACGGCGCTGGATGCTCCGTCATATGCCACATTGTCGGGATCGGCTTTGACCGAACTCTCCAGGCATGCAAGCGCCGCCGGCGCATACGTCGCCGCTGACAAGGAGCGGCGACAGGCATAAGCCCACAGCACGCGTGTGGTGGACCTGAAGTCCAGGCTATCCAGGATCCGGTCCAATTCCTCCTTGACCTGACCGCGCGGCAGACTCGGTCCCGGCGAGATCATCTGATGTACGGAGTTCGGCGTCATGAGAGCCCTGCAGAGATCGCCCGTTAATAAGGACCGAACCAGGAACCTTACTTTCCACAACCATGTTTCGCTCAATCAGACGTCGATGAAAGTACGTTACGGTAAATTTTACGGTGAGCGGTAGGTCGCAGGCCGGCTTGGAGGCTTGGGCAGGGCGAGAACGTGACGGTCTCTCGCGGCCCGAGAGACGCTTGCGAGACCGCTGCACGCGTAGACTGCGGTTGATTTGAGCATCAACAGGCCCCGCGGGTAGCGTGTCACCAAAACGAGCCTGCGAGGTTCAGCCAGCAGCTTTCACAAAGCCTCGCCAGTCGGTCTCATGTGCTCAAATCCGCTCGCCAATTTCCGCCCCGTCAAACCACCGTGCATAACGCAATGCCTCAAGAAGCATGGATTTGCCACTTAGGAATAATACCAGTATATATCCAGTGAATTTTTCTTGAGTCCTCCTTCGGCAGATTTCCCATGGCAGACAATCAGGTCATCGATGCAATCGGGAAGTCTCTCGACCGGCTTCCGGCCGATATCCCGCTCTATAAGCGGCTGAAGCTGGCAATCGAGGAGGCGATCCAGACGCAGGCCTTTCAATCCGGTAGCGTCCTGCCTGGTGAGCGGGTGATTGCGACATCTTTCTCGCTCTCCCGCGTAACGGTGCGCAAAGCTTTGGCTCTCTTAGAAGAAGAGGGCCTGCTGAACCGACGCCACGGGTTCAAGACCGAAATCGGCTCGCGCGTCGAGAAGTCGCTTTCGACGCTTACCAGCTTCTCCGAGGACATTCGCGCGCGAGGACAAGTGCCTGGATGTATTTGGATATCGAAGCAGATAACCCGAGCCTCTTCCACAGAGATGATGGCCCTCGGCATTGCTGGAAATGCCAATGTGATCAGGATGAAGCGGGTTCGAACCGCGAACGGATTGCCGATCGCATTGGAGACGTCGATCGTCCCCGTTCGCTTCGTGCCCTCGCCCGACCTGATCGGCCAATCGCTTTACGAAGTGCTGGAAGCGCGAGGCTTCATGCCGGAACGTGCAATCCAGCGTATGCGCTCGCGAGCAGCGACGGCTGAAGACGCCGACCATCTTCACTGCGAGGCGGGCTCACCGCTCCTGGTGACCGAGCGGCGTTGTTATCTGGCGGATGGCCAGACCGTCGAACTGTGCGAAACCCGCTATAAGGGCGACGTGTATGACTTCGTCTTCGAATTACAGCGATAATACCAGTCATTAACTGGTTGCTATCTGGTATTTTCCATCTATCGTGATGTCCGAAATGGAGCATCCCGTGAAGCGCGAAGACATCAGAAACAGCCTCATCGTTTCCTGCCAGCCGGTGCCCGACGGCCCGATGGACGATGCGCGCTTCGTCATCGGCTTTGCAAATGCGGCTGCCGCTGCCGGTGCCAAAGCAGTGCGCATTGAATCCGTCGCCTATGTGAAGGCCGCCCGGCCGCATGTGAAGCTTCCAATTATCGGCATCGTCAAGCGCGATCTCGACGACAGCCCGGTCCGCATCACGCCCTTTATTGCGGATGTCGAGGCACTGGCGGATGCGGGGGCCGATATCATCGCTTTCGACGCGACAGATCGCACCCGTCCGGCACCTGTCGAAGCGCTGGTGACTGCGGCGAATGCCAAGGGCAAGCTGACGATGGCAGATTGCTCCTCGCTCGAAGACGCCAGGCGCGCGCTGGCCGCCGGCGTCGATTTTGTCGGCACGACCCTGTCTGGTTATGTCGGCGGACCTGAACCGGTCGAGCCCGACATCGCCTTGATTTCGGCAATGCGCGTACTGACGCCTTACGTCATCGCCGAGGGCCGTATCCGCACGCCGGAACAGGCAGCGCAGGCAGCGGATGCAGGCGCGCTCGCCGTTGTCGTCGGCTCCGCCATCACCCGCACCGAACATGCGACGGCCTGGTTTCATCAAGCGATCGACGCCGCCTTCTCGGCGCGCGAGGATGCCGGCAAGCCCGTGCTGGCGATCGATATTGGCGGGACGAAGACAATGGTCGCCCTCGTCGAACAGGACGAGGTGCTGGAGGAGCGCGTTGTCCGCACGCGGCGCGAAGAAGGTCCCGACGCCTGGCTGGACGCGATCGCCGCCGAAACCGCCGGGTGGGCCGGTCACTTCGCCCGCGCCGGTATCGCGGTGACAGGCTTCGTCGAAGACGGCAACTGGTCGGCGCTCAATCCGGCAACACTTGGAATTCCCGATAACTATCCGCTGGTGGCGCGCGCAGAGAAGCGTCTCGGCGTATCCGTCATCGCCATCAACGATGCGCAGGCCGCCGCCTGGGGCGAATATCGTTTCGGCGCCGGACGCGGCGAGGATATCGTCTTCCTGACGATC
>NZ_JBNWCF010000007.1:0-337459 GCF_053522545.1 Rhizobium sp. 21-4511-3d
AATCACCTTAGCGGCAAGGCGGAAAGCATTGATTTTCTTGAGGTTTGGAGTGGTGCCCAGACGCGGATTTGAACCACGGACACGCGGATTTTCAATCCGCTGCTCTACCAACTGAGCTATCTGGGCATTCCTGCTTCGGCCTGCATTCCTTCCAAGAAGGAACCGGAGGGTTTGGTGTGCCCCGGAAGCGAGCGGGGTTATAGCATCTTGTCGGGACATGGCAAGCGTCAAATGACAGTTTTTTGCCAGTTGTCGAATTTTTACAAATTAACGAGCAAAATGAATGAGTTCGCTCGCAAAAATCTGCGGCTATTCCTCGTCCTCGTAACCGGCCTTCTTCTCATCCTCGGCAACGGGGATGGCATAGGAGCCCGTCAGCCAGCGCGAGAGATCAACCTCGCGGCAGCGGTTCGAGCAGAACGGGTAGTGTTCGCGATGCGATGGCTTGCCGCATTCCGGGCAGGGACGCGTCTTGCGTAGCGGTTCGACCTTGGCGGTCGGCTTCTTTTCATCTTCAGACATGAGGATGTCTCCTCCGGGCTTAGCCCTCGGGCCACCGGCTGTGCACGTCGAAGCCTTCGCCAGTCAGCAAGAGGATGGTTTCATAGAGCGGCAGGCCCACGACATTGGTGTAGGAGCCAACCATTTTCTGCACGAAGCTACCCGCCAGGCCCTGGATGCCGTAGGCACCGGCCTTGCCGCGCCATTGCCCGGAGGCGAGATAGCTTTCGATCTCGAAACCGGAGAGGCGCTTGAAGCGCACCTTGGTCTCGACGATCTTCTGACGGACCTTGCGATCCGGGGTTACCAGGCAGACGCCGGTATAGACCCAGTGGCTGCGGCCGGAGAGCAGATGCAGCGAGGCAGAGGCCTCGTCCGCAAATTCGGCCTTGCCGAGGATGCGGCGGCCGACGGCCACGACCGTATCGGCCGCCAGAATGTAGCTGCCCTTCCAGGCCATGTCGCCCTTGATCGCAGCGAGAGCGGCTTCCGCCTTTTCAGTGGAAAGCCGGCGCGCCAGCGAGCGGGGATGTTCCGATTTCTTCGGCGTCTCGTCGATATCCATCGGCATCAGCCGCGACGGTTCGATCCCTGCCTGATTGAGCAGGTCGACGCGGCGCGGCGAACCGGAAGCCAGGATGAGCTTGTATGTGAGCGCCATGGAACCTCGACCGGAAAGGAAGCCTCGAGGGCTTGCGGCCCAAGCTTACTTGAAACGGTAGGTAATACGGCCCTTGGTGAGGTCGTACGGGGTCATTTCCACAAGAACCTTGTCACCAGCCAGAACGCGGATGCGGTTCTTGCGCATGCGGCCGGCGGTGTGGGCGATGATTTCGTGATCGTTCTCAAGCTTCACGCGGAAGGTCGCGTTCGGCAGAAGTTCGGTCACGATACCCGGAAATTCAAGGACTTCTTCTTTAGGCATATAAGGCTTTTCTTCCTGTCGGTTGAGATGGCGGAGCTGGGCCGCCTCAAAATTTGCGCGGAAACTACACAATCAAGGGTCATTTGTGAACCTAATTGATTGGGCTTTCTTCCTTTTGTTCACGCGGACTGCGCGGCGATGCCACTTCGCCTGAGTAGCCGGCTCTCGATCAGCGCCGATATGTGATCCCGCACCTCTCTATAGGCATCGAGAATCTGCTCGCGGCTGCCGGTTTCGCCGGTCGGATCCATGGTCGGCCAATACACCACTTCAACGGCGTTGACGCGCGTCAGTTCCAGGGCGGCGTGATGGGCCTGCGGCGACAGCGTGATGATGAGATCGAAATAATCGTCTTCGAGCTCGTCCAGCGTCTTCGGCAGATGGCGGCCAAGCGACAGACCGATCTCCTCGAGCACAACATCGACGAAAGGATCGCGCTCGCCGGCGCGAACGCCTGCAGAGCGTATATAGGTATTTGACGGCAGCACACTGCGGGCGATCGCTTCGGCCATCGGCGAGCGGATGGCATTCATGCCGCACATGAAGAGGATCGCGCCCGGCGCCTTGCCTTCAGCGGTGAGCGGAGCGGGCTCCATCCCGGTCATCCGCGCCAGTAGAGCACGCAGACCAGCGTGAAGATGCGGCGCGCCGTGTCGAAATCGACGTCGATCTTGCCCTTCAGCCTGTCCTTCAGGGTCTGCGAGCCCTCGTTGTGGATGCCGCGGCGGCCCATGTCGATCGCTTCGATGCGGCTGGGCGAGGCCGAGCGGATCGCTTCGTAGTAGCTCTCGCAGATCATGAAGTAGTCCTTCACGATGCGGCGGAACGGCGTCAGCGAGAGGATGTGGGTCGCGACATCGCCGCCCTCCTCCGTCCTGATGACGAAGACCAGCTTGCTGTCGACGAGCGAGATGTTGAGCCTGTAGGGCCCACCCGGATGACCGGCAGGCTCGAAGGTGTTTTCCTCGATCAGATCGAAGATCGCGACGGCGCGCTCGTGTTCGACATCGGGCGTCGAACGGCCGATCGTGTCGTCGAGGACGACATCAGAAAGCCGGAAGTCGCCCTTCGCCATGCCTCACCTTTCGAGATTGAGGCGGATCGCGACCGATCGCGCGTGGGCATCGAGGCCTTCGGAAACCGCAAGCGCGATCGCCGCCGGGCCGAGCTCGCGCAGCTGCTGCGGGCCGAGGCGCAGGATCGAGGTGCGCTTGACGAAATCGAGCACTCCAAGGCCGGACGAAAAGCGCGCCGAACGGGCCGTCGGCAGAACGTGGTTCGAGCCGCCGACATAATCGCCGATCACTTCAGGCGTATGCGCGCCGATGAAGATCGCGCCGGCATTGCGGATGCCATCGAGCAGCGCATCCGGATCGGCGGTGGCAAGCTCCAGATGTTCCGGCGCGATGCGGTTTGCGAGCGGGATAGCGTCCTTCAGATCCTTGACGAGGATGATCGCGCCGAAATCGCGCCAGCTGGCGGCAGCGGTATCGGCCCGGTTCAGCGTCTTCAGCTGGCGCTCGACGGCGGCTTCGACGGCCTTGGCGAATTCCGCATCATCGGTGGCGAGGATCGCCTGCGAGCTTGCGTCATGTTCGGCCTGGGCCAGAAGATCGGCGGCGATCCAATCCGGATTGTTGTCCTTGTCGGCGATGACGAGAACTTCCGAGGGACCGGCGATCATGTCGATACCGACGGTACCGAAGACATGGCGCTTGGCGGCTGCGACATAGGCATTGCCGGGGCCGGTGATCTTGGCGACCGGGGCGATCGTTTCCGTGCCATAGGCAAGCGCCGCAATCGCCTGCGCGCCGCCGACACGGTAGATTTCCGAAACGCCTGCCAGCTTGGCGGCAGCGAGAACGGCCGGGTTGACGACGCCGCCGGTTGCCGGCACGGCGATGACGATGCGATCGACACCGGCGACCTTGGCCGGAACGGCATTCATCAGCACTGAGCTCGGATAGCTCGCGGTGCCGCCGGGCACATAGAGACCGACGGCTTCGATCGCCGTCCAGCGCGAGCCGAGGCCGACGCCCATCGTATCCTCGTAGATATCGTCCTTCGGCAGCTGGCGGCGGTGATGGGATTCGATGCGGACGGCGGCGACCTTCAGCGCGCCCAGCACTTCGGCCGGTACGGCTTCGACGGCAGCGTCGATCTCGGCTTCGGTGACGCGCATCGGCACCTTGGCGAAATCGATGCTGTCGAATTTCTTGGAGTATTCGGCAAGTGCGACGTCGCCGCGGGCGCGGACATCATCGATGATGGCGCGGACGGCGATGTTGACGTCTTCCGAGACCTCGCGCTTGGTCGTCAGGAAAGCGGCAAAACGCTGCTCGAAACCTTCGGATGCCTGATCAAGCCAGATTGCCACGCTCAATTCCCTTCCAAACCAACGCTAAACGCCAAACAGCGCAGAAAAGATCGTTACGCGCCGGGATGGCGCGGCTTGGAGGCGGTTTCCCATGCTCCACCGATATCTGCAAGCTGAACTTCGATGCATTCGACATCAAGAACGATCTCGGCAGCACCCGACAGCGTGATTTCGATCGTGCCTTCCGGACCCTCGCCCTTCGGCTCGAAGACGACGGAGAGGAGCGACAGCACTTCATCGCGGCGCTTGCGGTCGATGCCGGTCGAGCGGACCGCAAGAACGCGCTTGAAAACGAGGGCGGCGCGGCGGCGCTCGAAGCCCTTGCGCTTGCCATTCGCCTCTTCCCAGACGAAGCGGTTTGCAGCGAAGGCGAACTGCGCGTCCTTGGGCGACCAGGCGATGTCGCCGATCTTGAAAACGGCGTCCTGCAGATGCGCGGAGACCACGGCGAGGTCTTCACTGTCGAGTGCAAGAAGCTTCAGATCGGTCATGCAGGCTGTACCCCCGGTCGATGATGCCGCATCGCCAGTATGACGATGCGCTAGACAAGGGAAATAGGACGCCGCGCGGCAATGCGCAACTCCCAAGCGGCAATGCGGCGCGGCCGCATTGCCGGGGGATAAAAGGGCGGAAACCGCCCTTCCCTTATTCGCTGACGCGCTCGACGATCGCGCCGCAGCGCGTGAGCTTTTCTTCGAGACGCTCGAAGCCGCGATCAAGGTGATAGACGCGCGACACCATGGTCTCGCCTTCGGCCGCAAGACCGGCGATGACGAGCGACACGGAGGCGCGCAGGTCGGTCGCCATGACCGGTGCGCCCTTCAGGCGCGGAACGCCTTCGATCTTCGCCGTCTGACCGGACAGCGAGATCTTGGCGCCGAGACGGGCAAGCTCCTGCACGTGCATGAAGCGGTTTTCAAAGATGGTCTCGGTGACATGCGAGACGCCCGAGGAACGGGTCATCAGCGCCATGAACTGCGCCTGCAGGTCGGTCGGGAAGCCCGGGAAGGGATCGGTGACGACGTCGACTGGCTTGATGCCGGCGCCATTGCGCTTGATGCGCACGCCGCTATTGGTGGCCGAGACATCGGCGCCGGCGCGGCGCAGGGTTTCGAAAGCGGTTTCGAGCAGCGCCATGTCGGTGTTCTCGAGAACGACGTCACCGCCGGTCATGGCAACGGCCATGGCATAGGTGCCGGTTTCGATACGATCCGGAAGAACGCGGTGGCGGGCGCCGGAGAGCGACTGCACGCCTTCGATGGTGATGGTCGAGGTGCCGGCGCCGGTGATCTTGGCGCCCATGGCGATCAGGCAATTAGCAAGATCGACAACTTCGGGCTCGCGGGCGGCATTGCCGATCACCGTCGTGCCGCGGGCAAGCGTTGCCGCCATCATCATGACGTGGGTGGCGCCGACGGAAACCTTCGGGAAGGTGTACTTGGCACCGATCAGGCCGCCCTTCGGGGCGGTGGCGTTGATATAGCCGCTGTCGATCTCGAGATTGGCGCCAAGCGCCGTCAGGCCTTCGAGGAAGAGATCGACCGGACGCGTGCCGATGGCGCAACCGCCCGGCAGCGAGACGCGGCACTGCCCTTCGCGCGCCAGAAGCGGACCGATGACCCAGAAGGATGCGCGCATCTTCGAGACCAGCTCATAGGGGGCGGTCGTATCGACGATGGTGCGGCAGGTGAAATGGATCGTGCGGGAATAGGCATCGTCCTGGCGCTCGCGGCGGCCGTTGACGGCAACGTCGACGCCATGATTGCCGAGAATGCGCATGAGCAGCTCGACATCGGCCAGATGCGGCACGTTTTCCAGCGTCAGCGTGTCGCTGGTCAAGAGCGAGGCGATCATCAGCGGCAGTGCGGCATTCTTGGCGCCGGAAATCGGGATGATGCCATTCAGCTCATTCCCGCCGACAATTCTGATACGATCCATGGGGGCTTACGGGCTGCGCCCGCCTTTCCTGAAAGTTCTGCCTTTAAAAGGGATGGGGGTCTTTAGACGAATTCCCGCGACGCTTCAATTCGCCGCGGAGCCAACATTACGATTCGTCCATTTTTGCGGCAGGCAGGCCGATCGTCTGATCTGCCTCGCCGGAACGGCGCGCCCGGGTCTGCTGTTTGCGCCTCGAAAGATTTTCCCGAAGTTTTTCTGCAGCCCGCTCCCGCCGGAGCCGGGCCTGCTCTTCGATCGCCGCCTTGCGGCCGTTTACAGGCTTTTCGCTATTGTCTTCCATGTGTTCTGCTTACCGGATTCCCGCCCTTGTCAAAAGAGCTTCGTCGTTAATCCACGCGAAGTTGGAAATTGCGGCTTGCGCTTGTCAAGAACCTGTGGCAATAGGCGCCCCGTCCACGCAACACAGCCCAACGGCTCGAAGCGTTCCTGGTCCTGCTGCCGTAGCTCAGTGGTAGAGCACACCCTTGGTAAGGGTGAGGTCGGTGGTTCAATCCCACTCGGCAGCACCAGTTTTTCTCTTTTCTTGAAACCATCCCCGATAAGCTTGAATAGTGCGGAGATTTTATCTTAGCGAACGGCCGAGCCTCTCTCGCTCCTACGGAGGCGCTCGCTTGCGGCGACGTATCGGTAGGCCTTCCTTTCGATATAACTCATCATCATCATCCTTCCGCGAGCATCTGCCAGCGTCCGATATCGATGATCCTGCGGCTGCGCATCAATCGTGGAGATAAACATCTCCTGAACATCTTTGAAAACGTGGAAAATGTCGGTAATCTCGCGCCTTTGCGTCGTTATGTTCTGGAATTCATTCCAAAGCAGTACCAACATACTAAGAGTAGATAGCGCTACCCCTGCTGCGGCGACTATTCCCGACACCCGTCCTTCAGTCAGAATAGCCTCAGGGGTAGCTCCTATCATCGAAGCGACCGAAAACGCCGTAGAACCCAGCGCCACACCAGTCGCACCTCCGACGATAAACAGCCTGAAGCGTCGGCGCGATGCTTCGTATCGATCAATTGCGAACGTGAGGCGGCTGGACCAGAAATCAACGATTTCCCAGAGACCCTGAACGTCCCTTTCTATCGCTGACTGATACTCAGTCATATTGCTTCCTAGCTGCGGCCAGTCGAAACTATTCATTCGCACATTCCGTCGATCAGCGCTTCGAATCTCTTCAGATGCGAGTTTTGTATGTTATCATCATACCCGGCCGCCGTGCTGAAAATTTGGTGATTATCAATTGTTCGATGGTTGAAATGACCATAGCTCACCGACCAAATCTCATGCGAAAAGTTGTTGGCTCCAAGAAGCCCGCGCAGTTTCGATATTGCCGCTTGGTATGGCAGTGCCTCTGATTGATAATGTTGCCTGACCGCCATCCTGTCTGGCCACCATAAGTCCTGCTTAGTTACCAACGTAATAAATTTGATTTTTGTCTTAAACAAATCGGCATGCGCGACTATTTCATCTAGGGCTTTCTGTTCATCCGCCAACCGCCTTGATCTATAAGAATTTATATTGTCGGAGGTGAGCCCCGTCGAAAACTCGGGAATGCTAGACAACTCTAACTTTGCAGGCGAGTGCATACCCCAACACACGACGTTTATTATTATGGGAACTCTCTTGGATTCGATTATCTCTCTAACAAGCTGAGACCAAGTGGCGCGATATGTTTCCTGACCCGGTGGAATTTTAACATTCACAAAAAATCGACCTTTTAGCCCCCAATTTTCCATCTTTGTTGACAGGTTGTACTCCCCGTTGAGCTGATTGCCCGCGCTGTTTCCTGAGAGGATTTGACCGGTAGTCGACTTGCCAGTTCCGCCGCATCCAAACATCACGATGAGGTTTTTTCCATCTTTGCATCGGGCGTAGAAATCCCTTCCCCACTGCAAAACGGCACTTCGGTTTTCATAGGCTGCATTGACCGCCGCATCAGCGGCGAGCCCCCCCACCAATTCTAGAAACATTTCTCTACCTCAAAATCAGCCGACGTATTTACTTGAACAAGACTATTTCAAAATGCAACCCTTGCAAGAACTTCGATTCGCCGGCTCGAGTGGTGTTAGCCGAAGCGTAGCAAAACATCTCCCCCATTGCCCCGCCAAAATAACCCGCTAAAATACCCTCATGCAGCGCCCTTCCGGGAGGAACGCGAGGGGCTGGCTGCGCGTTTTGGCGTACACACTGGAGGAATACGCCTATGGCAACTGAAAGATGGGATAGTCCGGTCAAGGTGGGTTTCGAAGATACCGATGCCCGTACCGTGAACGGTCCGTTCGATGCATTGAAGTGCCTTGCCGACCTGTGGCCCGCAGCGCGCGGCCTCCGTTACCTCAAGGCCCGCAGCACCTGCCGCGCCGCTCTCGATGGCCGCAAGACCGCAGAGGAAGCCCGGACGGAATTCGTCGCCGCCGCGCAAGAGGCGAAGCTCAAGCTTCATTAAGCAACCTCCCCGGCGGGAGCGACGCGCCAGCCGGGCATGGCTTGTCGGCGCGAGACGTTCGCTGTCCGGGTGCCGGACGATCATTGCTGAATGCGGTTTTGCCGGCGCCGTGCCGGAACGGGATGGCCGTTAATTTTTACTTAACTGTGAGGGAATCTGGCGCGGGATAGCCCAAGTATTGCCGTTGCGCCCTCGCGTTGTGCATCAATAGAACATCTGCAGCCATCATGATGATGGTCAGAGGCTCGTCACCCTCTGCACTATGCAGACGAGCCTCGCACAACCGATATTCTGGCAATACTTCAAGAATTTCATGCGTTAACAGCCGGCGTCGCTCTGGCTGTCCATCTCCAGATAGCCGACACCGATGATCGTTCCGTCGGGAGCGCGGATGAAGGACGGCACGTAGTGGGATTCGGGCTGCGAGCAGGCGACGGTACCGCTATATTCGTTCAGCGCCATCTGGTCCTGCGGCAGGGCCGAGTAATAATCGACATCGGTTTCGAGAGCGGCGGATGCGGGAATGGCGAAAGCGGCACTTGCAATAAAAAGGGCTGGAACCCCCAGACGGATGCAGGTCCTCATGACTATCTCCAGCGTTGAAATCCGCCCAATCAACCCGTGAAGGGCAGCTTTGGTTCCCCGCTTTTCTTCGCACGATTTCGTGCACACTTGCCGGAACTTTTCGGGCAGCGGCGCTGTTCAATAAGGTTGAGAACAGCATGGCCGGACGAAGTAGAATTAATCATGAAAACACTGATGCTGATCATCATCGCGCTCATGGTCGCTTCCATTCTGAGTATCCTCGTCGTCAAGCCCTTCGAACAGGGCGGCAGCCAGGACGACACACCGCAAAAGACCATCCAGCAGCCGGAGCCTAAGTAGCGCCCCGCTCTTGCCCCCGCAAATTTCGGCGCGCTCTACTTGGCGAAGCGGATTTTTGGCGCCATATCAATGATGGGTCGAAATGGGGGCAGCTTTCATGTTCAAGGTCATCGTTCCGGTTTTCACCGCCGCCGCCATGCTTGCGGCCTGCAGCGCCGCCGATAGCGCCGGGCCGACGCCGATCCCGGGAAGCCTCACCTATGGCGGGCCGGCGCGTTCGAAGCTGACGAAGTCGCCGCCCGGCAGCTATGTCTATAACAGCTTCTACAATTCGAGCGGCCAGAAGGTGCAGGAGACCTATATCCTGCAGCCGGACCGGACGCTGAAGCTGACGCGCCAGGAAGTGGTTTCAGACTTCGTTTACTGACCGCGCTTGACAGGAATCACTATCAAGAACATTCAAGGAACGTCTCATAGTCCGTGACGCCAAGCGCGCGGGCGCCAACCGGACGGCTGGATGTATCTCGAAAAGCTCAACCCGCAACAGCGCATGGCCGTGGAACACGGAACCCTTACCGAGGGCAGCCATGTCGCAGGCCCGCTGCTCGTCATTGCGGGCGCCGGTTCCGGCAAGACCAACACGCTGGCCCATCGCGTCGCGCATCTGATCGTCAAGGGCGCCGATCCGCGCCGCATCCTGCTGATGACCTTTTCGCGCCGGGCGGCCTCCGAGATGGCGCGGCGCGTCGAGCGCATCTGCGCCGAAGTGCTCGGCGCCAATTCGGGCATCATGGCGGATGCGCTTGCCTGGAGTGGCACGTTCCACGGCATCGGCGCGCGGCTGCTGCGCGATTATGCCGAGCAGATCGGTGTCGATCCGGCCTTCACGATCCACGACCGGGAAGACAGCGCCGACCTGATGAATATCGTGCGCCACGACCTCGGCTTCTCGAAGACCGAGAACCGCTTTCCGACCAAGGGCACATGCCTGGCAATCTATTCGCGCGTCGTCAATTCCGAAGGCGAGCTGCCGCTCGTCTTGCGCGATGCCTTTCCCTGGTGCGCGACCTGGGAGAACCAGCTGCGCGAGCTCTTCGGCGCCTATGTCGAGGCCAAGCAGGCGCAGAATGTTCTCGATTACGACGACCTGCTGCTCTACTGGGCGCAGATGGTGGCCGAGCCGATGATTGCCGAGGATATCGGCAACCGCTTCGACCATGTGCTCGTCGACGAATATCAGGATACCAACCGGCTGCAGTCCTCGATCCTGCTGGCGCTGAAGCCCGATGGGCAGGGCCTGACCGTCGTCGGCGACGATGCGCAGTCGATCTATTCCTTCCGCGCCGCAACGGTGCGCAACATTCTCGACTTTCCGGCCTCGTTCACGCCGGCCGCCAATATCGTGACGCTCGACCGCAATTACCGCTCGACGCAGCCGATCCTCGCCGCCGCAAATGCGGTCATCGATCTCGCCTCCGAGCGCTTCACCAAGAACCTCTGGACGGAGCGGCAATCTGCCGAGCGGCCGCGCCTCGTCACCGTGCGCGACGAGGCGGATCAGGCGCGCTTCGTTGCCGACAAGGTGCTGGAGAATCGCGAAGAAGGCGTGAAGCTGAAGAGCCAGGCGGTGCTGTTTCGCGCCTCGCATCACAGCGGCGCGCTTGAAGTGGAGCTCACACGGCGCAACATTCCCTTCGTCAAATTCGGCGGGCTGAAGTTTCTGGACAGCGCGCATGTGAAGGACATGCTGGCCGCACTGCGCTTTGCGCTCAATCCGCGCGACCGCGTCGCCGGCTTCCGCCTGATGCAGATCCTGCCCGGTGTCGGGCCCTCGACGGCGCAGAAGACGCTGGATCATATGGCGGCCGATCCGAGCCCGATCCAGGCGCTTGCCGAACTGGCAGCACCGCCGCGCTCCGGCGATGACTGGACGGCCTTCGTGTCCGTGATGCAGGAGCTGAAGACCGGCAAGGCGGGATGGCCGGCCGAGATCGGGCTCGTGCGGGAATGGTACCAGCCGCATCTGGAACGGCTGCATGAGGACGCCTCGACGCGCCAGGCCGACCTGCTGCAGCTCGAGCAGATCGCCGCAGGCTATCCTTCCCGCGAGCGCTTCCTGACGGAACTGACGCTCGATCCGCCGGATGCGACCAGCGATCAGGCCGGGGTACCGCTGCTGGACGAGGACTATCTGATCCTCTCTACGATCCATTCGGCCAAGGGGCAGGAATGGACCAAGGTGTTCATGCTGAACGTCGTGGACGGCTGCATTCCCTCCGACCTCGCTGTCGGCACCAGTGCGGAAATCGAGGAGGAGCGACGGCTTCTCTATGTCGCGATGACGCGGGCGAAGGACAATCTCGATCTCGTCGTGCCACAGCGCTTTTTCACGCACGGGCAGAATGCCCAGGGCGACCGTCACGTCTACGCCGCCCGCACCCGCTTCATCCCGGCAACGCTCTTGCAGTTCTTCGAAGTCTGCGGCTGGCAGCAGGCCAAGGCCGAAACGGCCGCTAGCCAGCACGCCCGTCAGGTGCGGATCGATGTGGGCGCGCGCATGCGCGGCATGTGGCGCTAGCACCGCCTAAAGCGACAGAGGTTTGACGCTGCCGAAAAACGGTTCGATCGTTTCCTGGCCGACGGCGGCAAGCTCGGCCGGTTTCCATTTCGGATTGCGGTCCTTGTCGATGACGGCGGCGCGTACACCTTCGTAGAAATCCGGAGTCTTCAGGATCTGCATGCATGCGGCGAGCTCGCGGTTCAGGCATTCGGCGAGATCGGCACTCGCCCTGCCCTGGCGCAGCAGCCTCAGCGTCACCTTGAGACTGGTCGGCGAGCGCTTGAGGATGGTGGCGCGTGTCTCGGCGGCAAACTCGCCCTCCTCTGCCTCCAGGGCCGCGACAATCTCCTCGACGCTGTCGAAGCGGAAGGCGCGGTCGATCACATCGCGGTTATGCTGCAGGTGGCCGGCATGCGGGTGGATGGCGATATGCTTCAGCAGCGCATCGACCGCGGTCGAAGACGATCCGAGCGGCATGCGGGCCAGTGCGTCGATCATCTCTGGCAAGCGGCCGGAGGCGATCTTGACGTCGGCGAGACCGGCATAGAGCGCGTCGGTGGCGTTCATCTCAAGACCTGTGAGGCCAGCCCAGGTACCGGTTTCGCCGGGCATGCGCGGCAGCAGCCAGGTGGCGCCGACATCCGGGAAATAGCCGATGCCGGTTTCCGGCATGGCAAGCCGAGTGCGCTCGGTCACGACCCGGTGGCGGCCATGCGCCGAGAGGCCGACACCGCCGCCCATGGTGATGCCATCCATGACCGCGACATAGGGTTTCGGGAAGTGGGCGATGCGATGATTGAGCGCGAACTCCTCGCGCCAGAAGGCTTCAGCATCCTCGGATCCGGAAAGACCGCTCTGATGCAGCGCGCGGATATCGCCGCCGGCGCAGAAGCCGCGCTCGCCCTCGCCTGTGACGACCACGGTTGCGACGTCAGAGTCATCCTCGAATTCGTCAAATGCAGCATCCAACATGCGCACCATCGGCAGCGTGAGGCTGTTCAGAGCCTTGGGGCGATTGAGGCGGACAATGCCGGCGCTGCCGCGCTTTTCGATGAAGACTTCCCGGTCGCTGTTCTTGTGCATGGTGTGCCGCGCCTCCTTGATCAGCTAATCAATAGACAGGCAGGGCACTTCGTTCCAGTGGGGATCAATACGGAAGCAGCGCGTGGAGCGGTTCGTGGGCCATCGTCATGGCGTCGCGCTGGAGCGCATAGTCGATCGCGGCGTTGAGTTTCAGCGGCCTGGAGAAGTGATAACCCTGGGCCAGCCGGACGCCCATGGCGCGCAGGCCATCGGCGATTTCCTCGCTCTCGACGCCTTCGGCGACCGAGGCGATGCCGAGGTTCTGGCAGAGATTGGCGACCGAGCGAGTGATGTTCATCGAGCGGACATCGCGATCGAAGTTCATCACGAAGGTCTTGTCGATCTTCAGCTTGTCGAAGGCCAGGCGGTGGATGTGGCTGAGGCTCGAGAAGCCGGTTCCGAAATCATCGAGCGCGATCGAAATGCCGGCGGCGCGCAGCAGGCCGATCACCTGGTCGGCAGTATCGAAGTCCGACAGCAGCGCCGTCTCGGTGATTTCGAACTCGATGCGTTTCGGATCGACGCCGGAGCGGTGGATCATCGCGAGCAGGTTCATCGAGGTCTCGTGGTCGCAGATGTCGCGGGCCGAGAGATTGAACGACAGGCAGAGATGATCGGGGATTTGCTTCAGCGCATCGAGCGCCTGGCCGAACAGCACGCGGGTCATCCGGCCGATGACGGCGGTGCGCTCGGCGGCGGGGATGAAGGCATCCGGGCTGATGCGGCCGAAGCGGGCGCTATCCCAGCGCGCAAGCGCCTCATAGCCGACAACACGGCCGCTCTTCAGCTCGATGATCGGCTGGTATTCCAACGACAGTTCGCTGGAGAAATCGTTGGCCTGCAGTTCGAGCTCGATCTGATAGCGCTGGTTGAGGATCTTCTCGTGCTCCGAAGAGAAGAACTCGACGCCGCCGCGGCGCTTGCTCTTGACCTGATAGAGGGCAAAGTCCGCCTTCTCATAGAGGTCTTCGGCGGTGGAATCACGATCCTCGGGATAGACGATGCCGCAGGAGGCCGACACCCGGACCGAGCCATCGGGGATTTCGAAGGCTTCGTGCACGGAGGCGCAGAGGGCGTGGCCGAGATCGGCGACATCCTTGCGGCTGATGCCCTGCGGGAAGATCAGGCCGAATTCGTCGCCGCCGAGACGCGAGACGACCGCTTCGCTGCCGGCAAGTGCGGCAAAGCGGCGGGCGGTTTCCTTCAGCACGAGATCGCCTGCCGAATGGCCGAAGACGTCGTTGACCGGCTTGAAGCCGTCGAGATCGATGATGCCGATGACAGGCGGCTCGTTGGGATTCTGCTGCAGCAGGCGCTCCAGCGACAGGAAGAAGCTGCGGCGGTTGGCAAGGCCGGTCAGCTGGTCCTGCAGCGCGTTGCGGCTGTTGACGAGATTGAGCTCCTCGGCTTCGGCCTGCTTCTTCTCCAGCTCCTCGGTCATCTGCACGAGACCGGCGAAGTTCTGGAAGTAGCTGTTGATCACCCTGAGGAACGGCAGGATCAGGAAGAGGCCGCTGACGGCAGTGGCGATGAAAACCGGATTGCCCGAGGACAGGAAGGTCAGCGCCATCGCGGTGAAGGTGATGACCGTGGTGATTGCAGCCGCGATCGGCAGATGCATGAGACAGAAGATGCAGGAAATGCCCGTTACGACCAGGAAGTAGGCGATCTGGCCCTGCTGAAAGGCATTGCCATAGCTATAGAGCGCCACCGCCCAGAAGCCGAAGGCAACCGTCAGGATGCAGGAGCCGACGATCGTGAAGCGCATCAGCTTGTAGGCGCGCTCGGGAGTGACGTTTTCCTTGCCGTTGATTTCCCACCAACAGAGACGGAAGAGGCAGACGACGCTGAGGCCGGTCGGAATATAGAGCGCCAGCCAGAGCGGCGCGGTCTTGATATGGGTGATCGCGACGGAGAGCGCGTTGATGATCAGCAGGACATAGAGAATCGGGATCTGTGTCGACAGAGCCTGAAACTGTGCCATCAAGAACTTCGGGTTGTCTTTTTGCAGCCGTAGCGAAGCGATGAAGCTTTTCATTGTCCCTTTTCCCTTGGCCATAAAGCAGCCAGAGAAAGCTTGATTTTTTCTTAGTTTCGCTGTTTTCGCACGGCTATCCCGCCGCGGATGGTAAATGCCGTGTTAGCGCGATCAGAACGACGCAGCAGCCAGTTCGCGGTAGATGCCCTGCAGATCGCCGACGCGGCGCTGCATCAGCTCCAGTTCCCAGTCGAGCGCGCTGCGCACGATGGTTTCGAGCGCATCATGCTGCGGCACCCAGCCAAGCACGCGGCGCGCCAAGGTTGCGTCGGCGACGACACTCGCGGAATCGCCTGGGCGGCGTGGCGCCATGTGGATCTTGAAGGAGTGGCCGTGAACGCGGGTCACCATATTCAGCACGTCGAGAACGGAGTAGCCGAAACCATAGCCGCAGTTGGCGACCAGCGAACCCTTGCCCTGGCGCAGGTGCTGCAGCGCCTTCAGGTGCGCATCGGCGAGATCGGTGACGTGGATGTAGTCGCGCACGCCGGTGCCGTCATGCGTCGGGTAATCGACGCCGTAGACGCTGACTCCGTCGCGCTTGCCGAGAGCGGCTTCGCAGGCGACCTTGATCAGATGCGTGGCGCCATTGGTGGACTGGCCGGCGCGGCCCTGCGGGTCGGCTCCGGCGACGTTGAAATAGCGCAGTGCCACATAGTTGAAGTCATAGGCTGCGGCGGCATCGCGCAGCATGAACTCGGTCATCAGCTTCGACTGGCCGTAGGGATTTTCAGGATTGAGGGTCGCGGTTTCCTTGACCGGATCCGACGTCTTCTGCGGACCATAGACGGCCGCGGTCGACGAGAAGACGAAATGGCGGACGCCGGCTTCGATAGAGGCGCTGAGCAGCGCGCGGGTCTTGCCGGAATTGTTGTCGTAGTATGAGAGCGGATCGGCGACAGAGACCGGCACGACGGCCGAACCGGCGAAATGGATGATCGCTTCGATATCGTTCTCGATGAAGATGGTCCGCAGGATTTCGGGGTCGGCGACATCGCCGAGATAGAAGCGGGCCGCCGGCGCCACCGCCCAGCGGAAGCCCGTCGACAGGCGGTCTAGAACGACGACGTCCTCACCTGCCTCCAGCAGTGTCCAGACCATATGGCTGCCGATATAGCCAGCGCCGCCCGTCACCAAGATTGCCATGTCCCGCATTCCCTGTTTTATCGCACAGGGGCATCAGACGGATTTTCCCTTTCGGATTTTCTTATCAAAAGCCCGTTTTGGGCCGTTCCGGCGGGTAAGTTTGCGGGTGTGGTTAGAGGCCGATTTCCGCTTTCGCTACAATTTTATCGAACCGGCCGAATCCGGGGCAGATGCCCGGCTGAGGGAGCCGGGCATGCCGTGTTCAGCGGCTCATGATGTAGTCGCAAAGACGCTCGGCGGCGATGCGCACCTGAGCCGGATCGCGCAGGAAGCAGGCGCGCAGGAAGAGCTCGCCGCCAGCGCCGAAGGCCGCACCGGGCGCCAGGCCGACGCCGGTCTTGTCGACGATATCGAGCGCCGCCTTGCGGCTGTCGGTGACGCCGTCGATCTTCAGGAACGCATAGAGCGCGCCATCCGGCTTCAAGGTCTCGACGCGATTGGTGGCAATCAGGGCGTCGCAGAGGATATCGCGGGCTTCGGTGGCCTTGCGGACGTTGGCGGCGACGAAATCATCGCCGTGGTTGAGCGCCGCAACCGCGCCCTTCTGCATGAACTGCGCCACACCCGAAGTCGAATACTGGATCAGGTTTTCCAGCACCTGGCCGGTTTCCGGCGGGCCGACGATCCAGCCGACGCGCCAGCCGGTCATCGACCAGTTCTTCGAGAAGGAATTGACGAAGAAGATCTTGTCGCCGGGCTCCATGACATCGAAGAACGACGGCGCGCGGCCGCCGGCATAGAAGTAGCGGGCATAGATCTCGTCGGCCATGATCCAGAGGCCGTGCTTGCGGGCGATCTCGAGGATCTGTTTCAGATCCTGCTTCGTCGCTGTCCAGCCCGTCGGGTTCGACGGCGTGTTGACGAAGAGGCCCTTGGTCTTCGGGGTGATGGCGGCTTCGATGCGGTCGAGATCGACAGCCCATGTGCCGCCTTCGAACTGCAGCTCGACGCCGACAGAGCGGGCGCCGGCGATTTCGAGGGCCGCCGCGATATTCGGCCAGGCGGGCGTCAGGTAGACGATTTCGTCGCCGGGCGAGGTCATCGCCTGCACGGCGATCTGGATCGCCTGCATTCCCGAGCCGGTGACGTAGAAATGTTCAGGAGACAGCGTCACGCCGAAGTGGCGGGCATAGTAATCCGAGAGTGCCTGGCGAAGCTCGGGAATGCCGCGCTGCCAAGTGTAGAAGGTCTCGCCGGCCGCCAGCGCATCCATCGCTGCCTTGCTGATGAAATCGGGCGTCGGCAGATCGCCCTCGCCGACCCAAAGGGGCAGCAGGCCTTCGCGGCCGCGGGCATAATTGACGACTTCGACGATCCCGCTTTCGGGTGCCGTGATGGCGCGCGGGCTGAGGCTATTGACGATCGACATGAAGGACTCCGGTTTTGGCCTTCATAGAACAAAACCCGGCGCAAATCCCAATGAGAATGCGTGATGTCACATCGATTTTCGTGATGGATGGAGCCCTGCCGGAAAGCAGGGCTCAAATGCCCCCGGATCAGGCCGGGCGCTTGGCCAGGAGATCGCGGATTTCGGTGAGAAGCGCGACATCGGCCGGCGGCGGCGCAGCTTCCGCAGCCTTCTCCTCGTTGCGCTCGACCTGCTTGCGCAGCGTGTTCACGCCCTTGACCATCAGGAAGATGATCCAGGCGAGGATCATGAAGTTGATGACGACGGTGATGAAGTTACCGTAGGCGAAGACGGCGCCCTGGGCACGAGCGGCAGCCAGCGTCGGTGCATTGACCGCCGACGACAGGCCGATGAAGTAGTTGGAGAAGTCGAAGCCACCGAAGATGGCGCCAACGATAGGCATGATGATATCGTCGACAAGCGACTTGACGATACCGCCGAAAGCGCCACCGATAATGACACCGACCGCCAGGTCCATGACGTTACCGCGGGCAATAAACGCTTTGAATTCGTTGAGCATCCGATCTGTCTCCCTCTGAAGTGCTCTCACTGACAGTCCGTGCGTTCATTAGCTACATCTCCGCCACAATTATTCAATTGTTAATTTTGAATAATCACCGGTTCCTGCGTCTTGGACTTAATGCCTAGATCACCCCAATTTCCAAAGTGGGGGATTTCACCTAATCTCGCATGCATCAGGGAGAACCGGCGCATGACACGCCGGTGGAGGATCGATGCTTCCGGGTTGGGTGATCATTGCTTCTGCCTTCGGCTACATGCTTCTGCTGTTTGCCGTCGCAAGCTATGGCGACCGCAAGAGCCGCCGGCTCGGCACTCTTGAGGGCGGCTGGCCTGTTGTCTATGCGCTGAGCCTGGCGATCTACTGCACCTCCTGGACCTATTTCGGCGGCGTCGGCCTCGCCTCGCAGCATGGGCTTGAGTTCGCCGGCATCTATATCGGCCCGATCCTCGTCTTCACGCTCGGCATGCCGGTATTGAGGCGGATCATCGAACTCGCCAAGGCCGAGAAGCTCACTTCCGTCGCCGACTTCATCGCGGCGCGCTATGGGAAAAATTCAACCGTCGCGACGATCGTGGCGTTGATATCGCTGGTCGGCGTCATCCCCTATATCGCGCTGCAGCTGAAGGCGATTTCGAGCACGGTATCAGTCGTCGTCAATCCGCAGGATTACGGCATCGGTAGCGGCAATCTCTATTTCCTCGACCTGCCGCTGATCGTGACTCTGGTGCTTGCCTGTTTCGCCGTGATGTTCGGCACCCGCCACACGGATGCGACCGAGCATCAGGACGGGCTGATCCTTGCCGTCTCGATGGAATCCGTCGTCAAGCTGATCGCCTTCCTGACAGCCGGGGTCTGCGTCATCTGGTTCCTGTTCGACGGGCCGATGGATCTCTGGGAGAAAAGTGCGGCGAACCCGCTGGTGACGGCGGCCCTCGATTACCAGACGCCGATCAGCCGCTGGATCGTACTGACGCTGCTTTCGGCCTTCGCGATCATCATGCTGCCGCGGCAATTCCATGTGACGGTCGTCGAAAACCGGACGGCGAAGCAGCTGAAGCTCGCGGGCTACCTGTTCCCGCTCTATCTCATCGCCATCAATCTGTTCGTGCTGCCTGTGGCGATCGGCGGGCTGCTGACCTTTGGCGGCGCCGGCAATGCCGACCTCTATGTGCTGTCGCTGCCGCTGGCGGGCCAGATGCCGGTCGTTTCGCTGATCACCTTCATCGGCGGCTTCTCAGCGGCGACGGCGATGGTGATCGTCGATTCCGTGGCGCTGTCGATCATGGTGTCGAACGACATCATCATGCCGATCTTCCTGCGGCGTAAGCTTGCCGGGCGGGCCAGCCAGCGTGACGATTTCGCCAAGACGCTCCTCAATATCCGCCGCAGCGCGATCTTCGCCGTGCTGCTGCTTGGCTATGCCTATTACCGCTCGACCGACAGCACGGCGGGCCTCGCCTCGATCGGCCTGCTCTCCTTTGCGGCAATCGGGCAGATCGCGCCGGCGTTGTTCGGTGGCCTCATCTGGCGGCGGGCGAATGCGCGGGGCGCGATCCTCGGCCTGACCTCCGGCTTCGTCATCTGGTTCTATCTGCTGTTCCTGCCGTCGCTCGGAGGGCCTGACTATTCCTATATCGCCAGCGGCTTCCTAGGCTTCCTGTTCCCCGGCACGACGGTTTTCACCGCCCCGGATGCCGATCCGCTGGTGAATGCCACGGCGATGAGCCTGCTCGTCAACACCGCCTTCTTCATCGTCGGGTCGATGACGCGCAATGCGCGGCCGCTGGAGCGCATCCAGGCGGGCATCTTCGTCAAGCGCCAGTCGCGCTCGCAGTTCGCCACGCGCGGCTGGAAGACGCGGATCAGCGTCGGCGACCTGAAGGCGGCGATTGCTCGCTATCTCGGCGAGGAGCGCATGCAGCGCTCGCTCGCGACCTACGAGCAGAGCTCCGGCCGCAAGCTGGAGGACGACCAGCCGGCCGACATGGCGCTGATCCACTTCACCGAACAGCTGCTCGGTAGCGCCATCGGCTCGTCTTCTGCACGGCTGGTGCTCTCGCTGATTCTGCAGAAGATCGAGGATGCCTCTTCCGACACGGCCTGGCTGCTCGATCAGGCGAGCGAGGCGCTGCAATATAACCAGGACATGCTGCAGACGGCGCTCTCGCAGATGGACCAGGGGATCGCCGTCTTCGACAGCTCCAACCAGCTGACGATCTGGAACCGGCGCTTCCGCCAGCTGCTGGACCTGCCCGAGGATGCCGGACGCGTCGGCTTCCCGCTGTCGGAGATCGTTGCCATTCTCGGCCAGCGCGGCGATATCGCGCCCGCCGATCTGGTGCAGACCGTTCGCCATTTCCAGACGCTCGACAAGCCCTTCTCGCTGGTGCTCGGCGGCGGCGAGCGGATCATCGAAGTGCGCTCCAATGCCATGCCCGACAAGGGCATTGTCGCGACCTTCACCGACATCACCCAGCGCGTTGCCGCAGACCAGGCCCTGAAGCAGGCGAACGAGACGCTGGAGCAGCGCGTTGCCGAGCGCACCGTAGAGCTGACCCGGGTGAACCACGAGCTCGGAGAAGCGCGGGCCGCCGCCGATGAAGCCAATATCGGCAAGACGCGCTTCTTCGCCGCCGCCGGCCACGACATTCTGCAGCCACTGAATGCGGCGCGGCTTTACTCCTCGGCGCTGGTTGAGCGGATGGCGCAATCCGACAACGGGCCGATCGTGCGCAACATCGATTCGGCGCTGGAATCGGTCGAGACCATTCTCGGCGCGGTGCTCGATATCTCGCGGCTCGATACCGGCGCCATGCGGCCGCGGCTGACGACGGTGCCGCTCTCCGACCTGCTGCAGCGGATCGAGACCGACTTTGCGCCGATCGCGCGTGAGAAGAAGCTCAAGCTTACCGTCATGCCGACGACGCTGCGGGTGCGCTCCGACCCCAATCTTCTGCGCCGTCTCGTGCAGAACCTCGTCTCGAACGCGATCAAATATACGCTGACGGGCAAGGTGCTGGTCGGGGTCAGGCGGCGCGGCGACAAGGTGGTGATCCAGGTGATGGATTCCGGCATCGGCATTCCGCCCTCGAAATTCCGCACCGTCTTCAAGGAATTCGCGCGTCTCGACGAAGGCGCCAAGACGGCGACGGGGCTTGGGCTTGGCCTGTCGATCGTCGATCGCATCGCCCGCGTTCTGAACCATCCGGTCGAGCTGCACTCGACCCATGGCAAGGGCACGGATTTCCGCATCGTCATGCCGCTCGATGTGGCGAAGGCGGGGAGCGCGCCTGTCGCGGCCGTGGCGGCGGAACGACAGACGCAGACGCTGCGCGGTCTCAACATCCTCTGCGTCGACAACGAGCCGAAGATCCTGGAGGGGATGCGGCTCCTGATTTCCGGATGGGGTTGCGAGGTGCAGTCGCTGGCCTCGCTTGCGGAGGTCGCCGATTTCCGCTCCGCGGCGCCCGATCTTGTCATTGCCGATTACCATCTCGACGATGGAACCGGCATTGCCGCCATTCTCGATCTCCGGCAGCGTTTCGGAGCCGAGCTCCCGGCGCTGCTGCTGACCGCCGACCGAACGCTCGAAATCCGCGCCGAGGCGGAGCGCTACGGCATTGCCGTGCAGCACAAGCCGGTGCGCCCGGCAGCGCTGCGCGCCTTCATCACGCAGATTTCAGGGCAGAAGCGGGCCGCGGCGGAATAGATTTCATCATGTCTTCGACCAGTGCCGAGACACGCTCCGGCCCCAAGGCCTTGTCGAAGAGAATGCGGTAGATGATCGGCGCAACGACCCGATCCAGCACATGCTCGATATCCGGAAAAGCCTCGCCGCGGCGGGCGGCGCGGGCGGCGATCACGCCGATCTGCTGGCGGGTGAAATCGCAGCATTGCTGTGCGCCCGCGGCCTCGATGGAAGCGAGCGTATCGCGGATGACCTGGCGTCCGGGGCCGGAGGCCATTTCCTCGGCATATTGCTCCGCCCATTGCTGCAGGTCGCGCTGGGCGTTGCCGGTGTCGACCGGCTGCATGTCCGGCCGCAGGCGCTCGACGGCGACGTCCGCCATGAGTTCGCGCAGATCGCCCCAGCGGCGATAAATCGTCGAGGGCGTGACGCCGGCTTCGGTGGCAATCAGCGGCACGGTGATCTCGGCGCGATCCATCTTTGCCAGGAGATCCTGCACGGCCTTGTGCACCGATGCCTGAACCCTTGCGCTTCTGCCGCCCGGACGCGGGCCTTCCCTGCCTGCCATCTCTCTTACCCTGCCTTTCCTGCCCCGGCGCCGATGGTTCAACGATTCTCATAGAACCATAAACGCAAATTATTTGCTTTTAGTATCGCGCCACCCTACATGAGGCAAACGCAACGACTTAGCTTTAAGGGGTATATAGATGGTCTCGGATCGCAAATCCAGTGAAGCGGATGCCGCACCCCGCAATCCGATCGCCTTTCATGCCGTGACGCTCGCCACCTTCTTCGGCGCGTCGGCGGCGCCGACGCCGCTCTATCGCATCTATCAGGAGAGCTTCTCCGTCTCGCCTGTGATGATCACGATCGTCTTCGCCGTCTATGCCTTCGCGCTGCTGACGGCGCTGTTGATTGCCGGTTCGATTTCCGACCACCTCGGCCGCAAGCCGGTGATCTTTACCGCGCTCGTGCTGGAGATCGCGGCAATGGCGCTGTTCACCGTCGCCAGCGGCCCCGGCTGGCTGATCGCAGCCCGCATCGTCCAGGGTCTTGCCACGGGCATTGCCGGCGCCTCGATCGGCGCAGCGCTCGTCGATGTCGACCGCGCCCGCGGGCAGCTCGTCAATTCGCTGGCGCCGCTTTCGGGCATGGCGGTCGGCGCGATCGGCACCAGCGCGCTGATCCAGTACGGCCCCTTTCCGCTGCACCTTGTCTATGCGCTGCTGCTGATCGGCTTTGCGATCCAGGCGGCCGCGATCTGGTTGACGCCGGAGACAGGTGGCAAGCGGCCGGGGATGCTCGCCTCGCTGAAACCGCGGATCGCCGTACCGCCGCAGGTGAAGCGAACACTGGCGCTGGTGACGCCGATCAACATCGCCAACTGGACGCTCGGCGGCTTCTATTTGTCGCTCGTGCCCTCGCTCGTCGTCTCCACCACGGGCAGCCATGCGCCGCTGACGGGCGGCGCTGTCGTCACCGCGCTGATGATCTCGGGCGCAATCGCCGTCTATCTGCGCCGTGCGCAGGCGCCGAGGGCCAATCTTCGCTTCGGTGTTTCGGCAACGACTGCGGGTATTCTGACCGTCGTCGCGGGCGTGCATCTTGCCGATGTTCCAGTGCTGCTCGCCGGCACGCTGCTGACCGGCATCGGCTTCGGCGTCAATTTCATGGGCTCGGTCGGCTCGATCATGCCGCTTGCCAAGGCCGACGAGCGGGCGGGCCTGCTCTCGGCCTTCTACATCCAGAGCTATCTCGCCTTCAGTCTGCCCGCTATTCTCGCCGGTTTCCTGGCGAAATCGATCGGCTACGCGCTGACGACCGATATCTATGGCACGGCGATCGTGCTCGTCAGCCTTGCCGGGCTGCTGGCTGTGATAAGGGCGGGAAAGCCAAGCGCGGCGGTTGCATAAAACGCAGCCGCCTATGCGCGCATTGGTAGGCTAATGCAAAAGGCTGAATTGCAATAGCGTGCGATCCATCGCCTCATTGAGCCGGGCAACAATCTTCTATCCTCATCGACACGGGTCCGCCCTGGGCCCCTGGCAACGCTTTGGTTTCACACATGCGCCTGATTGTCGTCAATGACGTGTCCGTTGTCCGGGGTGGCGCCACCAAGGTTGCGATCCAGTGCCTGGAGGCATGCGTCGATGCCGGGGTCAACTGCACCTTCTTCGTCGGCGACGACGGGGCGGGGCTGAAGGAATACGGGCTCGATGTGCGCACCATCGCGCTCGGCGAAAAGCCGCTGCGCGACGGCCCTGCGATCGCCAATATCTTCGACCGGCATTTCAACAAGCGGGCCTATGAAGCACTCTCCGGCCTGCTCGCAGAATCCGCCGACGAGACCGTCGTGCATGTCCATGGCTGGAACCAGATCCTCTCGCCATCGATCTTCCACGCGCTGTCGCAGAGCAACGCGCGCGTCATCATCACCGCCCATGATTTCTTCCTGAATTGCCCGAATGGCGGCCTGCTGAACTACAAGAGCGGCGAGATCTGCTCGGTGACGCCGATGTCGATGGGCTGCCTGACGACCAATTGCGACAAGCGCAACTATCTGCACAAGCTCTGGCGCTTCCGCCGGACCTTGGCGCAGGCGGGTGTCGGCGATGCCTTCTGGGAGCGGATCGAGGTGATCCTCGCCCATGAGAACATGGAGGCCTATCTGACCCCGGGGCCGCTCAAACACTTCCAGACGCTGCGCACCCCGACCGAACCGCTGACCCGCCAGCCGACCGAACCCTGGCTGCGCGACCGCATCATGTTTCTCGGCCGCATGACCTGGGAAAAGGGTGTGCGGACGCTCGGCGAAGCGCTGCGCATGACCGGCCAGGCAGCGACGCTAATCGGCCGCGGGCCGCTGCTCGAGGAAATGCAGAAGACCCTGCCGCATTGCTGGGTGCCGGGCTGGCTCGACGATGCCACCGTTGCCAAGCTTGCCGGCGAGGCGCGCGTCTTCATCATGCCGTCGCGGATGCCCGAGCCTTACGGCCTGGTCGCGGCCGAGGCGATCATGAGCGGCATTCCGCTGATCGTCAGCAGCAATGCGCTGATCTCCGAAGAGATCGCGGCAAATGGCGCCGGACTGGTGTTCAAGAGCGGCGATGCCGCCTCGCTCGCCGATGCGCTCAACAAGGTCAAGAGCGACAGCCTTGTCCAGAAGCTTACCGAAGGCGCCCGCGCCTTCGGACAAAAGATCGCGCCCTCCCGCCAGGAATGGGACCAGCGGATGATCGCGATCTACACGGGGGAAAATGCCTTTCTTGCGGCCTAGGAGGGATCATGGCGCGTGCATTGGTGACTGGGGGATGCGGCTTCGTCGGCCGGCATCTATGCGAGCGGCTGCTTGCAGAAGGAATGGACGTCGTCTCGGTGGACCTGATGAAGCCGGGCACCGGCGCGCTGCCGCCATCGCCTAGACTGCTTTCCAACCGCCGTTTCACCTTCCTGCAGGAGGATTGCCGCAGCTATTTCGAGCGCACGAACGAGCATTTCGACTATGTCTTCCATCTCGCGGCACTCGTCGGCGGGCGGATGACGCTGGAGAACCAGACGCTTCTCGTTGCCGAGGATCTCGCCGTCGATGCTGCGCTCTGGCGCTGGGCGGGCGAGAGACGCCCAGGCAATGTCGTCTATTTCAGTTCGAGTGCCGCCTATCCCGTTTCGCTGCAGACCTTCGAGGCGCAGACGATCCTCTCCGAAGACATGATCTCCTTCGACCGGCCGATCGGCGTGCCCGACCTCAGCTACGGCTGGACGAAGCTGACCGGCGAATATCTGATGAAGCTCTATGTCGAGCGCTACGGCGGCCGCGCGGTCGCCTACCGTCCCTTCAGCGGCTATGGCGAAGATCAGGACCTCGCCTACCCCTTCCCCGCCATCTGCCGCCGCCTGATCCGCGAGCGCGGGGCGCCGAACGTCTCCGTCTGGGGCAGCGGCCACCAGTGCCGCGACTTCATCCACATCTCCGACTGCATCGGCTTCGTCATCGACACGATGGACGCCATGACATCAGGCACCAGCCTCAACCTCTCGACCGGAGACGCTACTTCCTTCATCGAACTCGCCAGACTGATCGCCCGCGAACTCGGCTGGTCACCTGAGGTAAACGGCACCGCCAGCCGCCCGGAAGGCGTGTTCTACCGCTGCGGGGATACGGCGCTGCAGCGGGAATTCGGGCTGGCGCCGAAGGTGAGCCTTGAGGAAGGGATCAGGCGGTCGCTGGAGTTTCATCGGGAGATGGAGGTGATGGCTTGAGGGGTTAGGAGGACTTACTCTCGCCAATCCTATCCTCCAGCAAATCGGCAAAGTGATCCATCTCCGTTTCCTGTATGACCTCAGGCTCCAAAGGAGCGTCGCTTAGAAAAGCTAGTGCGCGCTCATATGCTGGCAGCATTTTATCATCCGTTGGTTTCCCGACGAGGAAATAGGGCTTAAATTTCTCTTCAGCCTTTGACAGCCCAACCATCATCCCCACCCATCGGGCTGCTTTTTCCTGAATGCCGTCTTCTGTTGTGAGATCGAATGATAAGGGCTGTATACAATGCCATTTACCATTTTTCCACGCGTGCTCGAATTCAACTTCGTTTCGAGGCGAGCTAATAGTTTTGGCTTGGAAAAGATCGGCAATTTTGCGTTCGAGAAGCCTGTCGCGAAACGGCTTCCAAATGTCAGCATCAGCTCGCCGTTGCACTTGCTGCTCGTCATACTGACTTATGAAACGGGAATGCAAATCTTCCAGTGTCCTGCCCGCATCAATCGTCGTGCCAGAGCTCAAGTCGCCCCACACCAAAGAGCTATCATCGACTGGCAATATCCGATGAGCAAAAGAAAGTGCGGTAAGCTCGTTCGACAGCAAATCGCCGGTCTCTCTACGCTTGGAAAGCTTCGCAAAATCACGCTCAAGCTGCATCAGGTCGTGCTTAAGCACGGCGCCATTAACATCCGGGAAAACTTTCGTTATGCGACCGTATGCCTTCCTGAATAGCGCACCAAGGAAGCCACTTTTGGGAGCAAAAAGCACTACGCCAACGTTAATCTGCTCGCCGGCGATAGGATCATGGCGATAGCGCAAAATTACATAGGTGTATGGTTCTCGTCTCATGACAACACCCTTCTTAGCTCTGTTACACAGCTACCGATCTGATCTCGAACTTTCTTAATGTGGTCGAGTGCCTCGGTAAGAATAGGACGAACTTCGGACCACTCTGCCGGAAGAGTGGCGTCATACTGTGCAATTCGTATGTCTGACAAGCCTTCCCATTTTGCTTGAATCGCTTCGAAAGCCAAATCACTGTTTTTGGCAAGCTGCTTGGCAAAGATATGCTCGCTATCTGTGCCATAACGTTTGAGGAGCTCCAGATTCCCAGACTTCCATGGCTCACACCGCGGAAAAACTTTCATCCGAAAACCAAACGCACTTTCATGATCAATTAGTCGCCAGAGTTGATCTTTTACGAGCATATTTGAGTTAGCTGGGCTGCGATCGGAGTTGGCGATACAGGCGTCAAAAGTCAGTATTGATAGCGCTAAGCCAATTTGGCTGTCCGATATCCTATCGCTGGGACCCCATCGCCGCCACTGCTTTCCTGCATGCTTCGACGCAAATGCCACTTGCGACGATCCTCGCATCCTTTGCCTTATTGCTTCGTTGGAAACCGAACTCACAAATTCATCATCAATGCGAACGAGGAAGGGCTCGTTCACCGGAAGCTCAAGGTCCGCAGCCAAAAGAGATCCCAGCATTTCATTGGCCAGACCTTCAATTGTGCACTCAGGCCCGTTCGATATCTTCATGACGACGTCGTGCTCGTCGCCGTCATCGGTCGCCACTACCACTCTAAGAGGCCTAGTCCTTCCATTTTCTGTCAAACGATCAAATCGAACTGGAATGGCATTTCGGATCATACAAACGTTGCCCTTGAGCTGCCGTGTCGAAAATGTTTGATTTTGCCTGACATACAACGAGACTGAAGCCGATCACGTTAGAACGACACCGACGCGACTACGGGAGATCGTCAGCCTTGGCGCATCTTGCAATCATTGCGAGAAAATTGCTAGCCGCCTTTCGGCGCTCATTGGGTTTCACCCCCATCAACCCCTTGTTAAACCTTTATTGACCATAATCGCCGCTTCAGGCGCGGTATTGTAGGCGTTCACCGGACCTCTGCTGCCTTTACTCGCGTAAGACGGAGATGGTCATATGGAATGTGCGGCGAAGACGCGGGCGGGTCAGGATGGGAAGGGGTTTGGCCTCTTTTCGGCGCTGGCGCGGCAGGCTGTGCGGGCCGTCGTGGCGTCGTTTCTGGCGGTGCCGGCCTTTCTCGGGTCCGAGGTTGCGGCTGCGGCCGAAGACCGGGCGCTGAAGCTTTATTTCACCCATACCGGCGAGAAGGCGACGATCACCTTCAAGCGTGACGGCAGGTTCGATCCGCGCGGGTTGAAGCAGATCAACCGCTTCCTGCGCGACTGGCGCCGCAACGAGCCGGCGCGGATGGATCCGCGGCTGCTCGATCTCGTCTGGGAGGTCTATCAGAAGGCCGGCGGGCGCGATTATATCCATGTCGTCTCCGCCTACCGCTCGCCTGCCACCAACAACATGCTGCGCACCCGCTCGCGGGTGACGGGCGTTGCCAAGAACAGCCAGCACATGCTCGGCAAAGCGATGGATTTCTATATTCCGGGCGTGCAGCTCGCCAAGTTGCGCGGCATTGCCATGCAGATGCAGGGCGGCGGCGTCGGTTACTATCCGAAATCCGGTTCGCCCTTCGTGCATCTCGATGTCGGCCGGGTGCGCGCCTGGCCGCGCATGTCGCGCCAGGAGCTGGCGCGAATCTTCCCGAGCGGCAAGACCATGCATGTTCCCGCCGACGGACGGCCGCTGCCGGGCTACAACCAGGCGGTCGCCGAATATAAGAAGCGCGGCAGCGTGAAGACCGTCGAAGTCGCTTCCGTCGAGGACGACGAGGATACGGGCAGCAGTGCTGCGCTTCCGAGCAAGCTCGCGACGGCGTTGGTGCCGACGCCGCGCAGCAGCGTGAAGCGTGACATTCCGATGCTTTCGGCCGTGCCTGTGCCTGAAAAGCCCGCGCCGGAGAGCTATACCAATCTCGCCTCTCTCAGCGTGCCGCTGCCGGTTCTGCGGCCGGGCAGCGAGAAGGCGAATGCGCCTGTCGATCCGGTGCAGACGGCTTCGATCGATCCGGTCGCCATCCGCCCGGAAATCCGCCCCGCCGGTCCCTCCTTCGGCACCAGCGCGCTTGCCTCTCTGAAGCCGAGCTCGATGCCCGGCGCGCAGGCCGAGCTGATGGCGGCGCTGCCGCTTGCCAAGTCGCCGGAACTCGATGGCGGCGTTTCCAGCATCTCCGACGAGGCACTGATGGGCTGGGCGCTGCATGGCAACGGCCGCGAGCTCGGCATGAGCGCGCCCCGCATCATCCGCCGGGCGATCCTTGCCGATCACAGCATGGCCTACGAGATCCTCGACGACGAAGAGGAAGCCGACGAAGCCGAGTTCGATGTTGACCGCTTCGGGTCCGATCAGGCAGGCTGAGGGGATGGGCGCCGCCTGAGCGCCCCTCTGCGCCCGATGATGGCGCGTGCCTGAATGGAGTCTTGAGAATTGAGTACCGCTTTCGTCAAGGAAGAGAGCGCCGAAACCGCGGCAGAAACCCACCTGCCCGACCGGCCGATCTCGCCGCATCCGAACCTCGTCACCGAAGCCGGGCTGAAGGCGCTGGAGGCGCAGCTGCAGCAGGCGCGCGAGGGCGTGGAAGCGGCGGCCGGGATCGAGGATGTCAACGAGAAGCGCCGCCAGACGGCCATTCCGCTGCGCGATTTCCGCTATTTCGCCGAGCGCGTGCGCACCGCGCAGGTCATGCCGGCGCCAGCCTCCAACGACGTCGTCGCCTTCGGCAGCAAGGTGACCTTCAGCCGCGACGATGGCCGCGTGCAGACCTACCGCATCGTCGGCGAGGACGAGGCCGACCCCAAGGCGGGGTCGATTTCGTTTGTCTCGCCGGTGGCGCGGGGGCTGATGGGCAAGGTCGTGGGTGACCTTGCCATGGTGGGCGATCAGGAGTTGGAGATTACGGCGATCGCTTGAGTACGGCCACCAAGGCCGTCATCCTCGGCCCTGTGCCGAGGATCTAACGAGTCCCTACGCGAACCGTTTCGCTCCACGTCAGCCGTTGCAGATGCTCGGGACAGGCCCGAGCATGACGGCGTGGTGGCCGGCCGCGGCCTGCCCTACCCGACCATAGGCGGCCTACGCCGCCTCCTTCTCCCCGCGATAGGGATCGAAGCGGCCGTAGAAGGTTTCGCCCTTGGCGGCCATGTCCTTCAGGAGCGGTGTCGGCTTGAAATGCGGGCCGTAGGAGGCCGCGAGCTTTTCCGCCAGTTCGACGAAGGCCTTGGCGCCCATGCCGTCGATATAGCTCAGAGCGCCACCGGTATAGGGCGCGAAACCGAAGCCGAGGATGGAGCCGACATCGGCCTCGCGCGGATCGGTGACGATGCCTTCCTCGACGGTGCGGGCCGCTTCCAGCGCGATGGTGACGAGGAAGCGCTGCTTCAGCAATTCGATATCCACCTCATCGGCCTTCTTCTGCGGATAGAAGGTCTTCAATTCAGGCCAGAGCGTTTTCTTGGCGGGCTTCGGCGGGTAGTCGTAGAAGCCCTTGGTGTTCTTGCGGCCGAAGCGGCCTTCCTTCTCGACCATGCGGGCGACGAGCTGCATGTGGTGCGGGTCGATCGCCGTTGGCCCAAGATCCGCAACAGTGGCCTTGAGGATCTTCAGCGACAGGTCGATCGCGACTTCGTCGTTCAGCGCCAGAGGTCCAACAGGCATGCCGGCCATCTTGGCGGCATTCTCGATCATGACAGGCGGCACGCCTTCGATCAGCATGTCATAGCTTTCGGCCATGTAGCGCAGGACGCAGCGGTTGACGAAGAAGCCGCGGGTATCGTTGACGACGATCGGCGTCTTCTTGATCGCGGCAACGTAATCGAGCGCCACGGCGAGCGCCTTGTCGCCGGTTTCCTTGCCGAGGATCACTTCGGTCAGCATCATCTTCTCGACCGGCGAGAAGAAATGGATGCCGATGAAATCGGCAGGGCGCTTCGAGCTCTTGGCCAGACCGGTGATCGGCAGCGTCGAGGTGTTGGAGGCGAAGATCGCGCCCTCGGGCAGCACTTCCTCGACAGCCTCGATCACCGCCTTCTTCACGTCGCGGTCTTCGAAGACGGCTTCGATGACAAGCCCGGCATCCCGGAGATCGGCGTAATCGGCAGATGGGGTGATGCGGGCGAGGATCGCGGCTGCCTCATCCTGCGTCAGCCGGCCCTTGCCGACGGAATCCTTCGCCAGGCCCTCGCCCGTTGCCTTGCCCTTGCTGGCGGCGTCGATATCGCGGTCGATCAGCGTTACTTCGAGACCGGCAGCGGCGGAGACATAGGCGATCGAGGCGCCCATGAAGCCGGCGCCGACGACGCCGATCTTCTTGAGCTCGGTCTTCGGCTGACCGGCCGGGCGGCGGGCGCCCTTGCCGAGTTCCTGCATCGAGATGAACAGCGAGCGGATCATCGAGAAGGCTTCGGTGGTCTGCAGCACCTGGGTGAAATAGCGCTGCTCGATCTTCAGCGCCGTATCGAAGGGCACCTGCAGGCCTTCATAGACGCATTTCAGAATGGCGAGCGCGCCCGGATAATTGCCTGCCGTCTCGCGGCGCAGGATGGCCGGAGCGGCCGGCCAGAGCTGCGCGGAAGCCGGCGTCCAGATGCCGCCGCCGGGAACCTTGAAGCCCTTCTCATCCCAGGGAGCGACCGGCTTCAGGCCATCCTTGATCATTTGCTTGGCTGCCGGGATCAGCTGGTCCGGCTCGACGACCTGATGCACGAGGTTCATCGCCTTGGCGCGCGAGGCGGTCAGCGACTGGCCCGTCGTCATCATCTGCAGGGCGGACTGGGCATCGGCGAGACGCGCGACACGCTGCGTGCCGCCGGCGCCCGGGAAGATGCCGACCTTGACCTCGGGAAGCGCGATCTTCACCGACTTGGCATTCGAGGCGACGCGGCCATGGCAGGCGAGCGACATCTCGAGCGCCCCGCCCATGCAGGTGCCGTTGATCGCCGAGACCCACGGCTTGCCGCAGGTTTCCAGCTTGCGGAACAGGCCGGTCATGCGACCGACGAGATCGAAGAGCTTCTGGGCGGCCGTATCCGGATTGGCGGCCTTCTCGGTCTGGTACAGCGTGAACATCGACTTGATCATCGACAGATCGGCGCCGCCGGAGAAGGACGACTTGCCCGAGGTGATCACCACGCCCTTGACGGCACTATCGGCGACGGTGGCGTCAACGATGGCGTTGAGTTCCTCCATCACCTCTTCGGTGAAGACGTTCATCGACTTGCCGGGCATGTCCCAGGTGACGAGCGCGATGCCGTCTGCGTCGGTCGCGACAGTGAAATTCTTGTATGTGGTCATGGGGATTTCCTCTTCCCTAAATTTCCCTGGCTCTCAGAAGATGCCAAACAGATAGCAACTCACGCCGACAACGATGGCGAGCAGCACCAGAAGAGCGCGATTTTGGCCGCGCAGCCGGCGCGCATGCTCTTTCGGGTTGACTTGAAAGGCCTCGGCCGATGCCCGTCTCATGTCTCCGTTCAAGTCGCGGACCTGAAAATGCTGTTCCGTCTCGTTCTGGCCCATTGAGTGCTTGCCTCCGGCTTTCTCAGACGCGTTCGATGACGGTTGCCGTGCCCATGCCGGCGCCGATGCAGAGCGTGACGAGCGCGGTATTCAGGTCGCGGCGCTCCAGTTCGTCCAGCACGGTGCCGAGGATCATGGCGCCGGTGGCGCCGAGGGGGTGGCCCATAGCGATGGCCCCGCCGTTGACGTTGATCTTGTCGTGGGCGATGTCGAAGGCCTGCATGTAACGCAGCACGACGGCGGCGAAGGCCTCGTTGAGCTCGAAGAGATCGATATCGGCAAGCGACATGCCGGTGCGCTTCAGCAGCTTTTCGGTGACGTCGACGGGGCCGGTCAGCATCAGCGCCGGGTCGGAGCCGATATTGGCGAAGGCCTTGATGCGGCCGCGCGGCTTCTTGCCGAGGCTTTCGCCACCGGCCTTGGAGCCGAGCAGGACGGCGGCGGCGCCATCGACGATGCCCGAGGAATTGCCGGCATGGTGGACGTAGTTGATACGCTCGACTTCAGGATGGGCCTGGATGCCGACGGCTTCGAAGCCGCCCATCTCACCCGGCATCTGGAAGGATGGGTTGAGCGAAGCCAGCGCCTGCATGTCGGTGCCCGGGCGCATGTGCTCGTCATGGGCGAGGATCGTGAGGCCGTTCTGGTCCTTCACCGGGATGACGGAGTTCTTGAAGTAGCCTTTCTCCCAGGCGTTGGCGGCGCGCTTCTGGCTTTCGACGGCATAGGCATCGACGTCGTCGCGGGAGAAGCCGTATTTCGTGGCGATCAGATCGGCCGATACGCCCTGCGGCATGAAATAGGCCGGGAAGTTGACGGAGGGGTCCATGAACCAGGCGCCGCCGGACATGCCGAGGCCGACGCGCGACATGCTTTCGACGCCACCGGCAATCACGATGTCATCGGCACCCTGGGCGATCTTGGCCGCGCCGAAGTTCACGGCATCGAGGCCGGAGGCGCAGAAGCGGGAGATCTGCATGCCGGGCGCAGTCGTCGAGTACCCGGCTTCGAAAGCGGCAGCCTTGGGGATGACGGCGCCGGCATCCATGACCGGATCGACGCAGCCCATGATGATGTCATCGACCGTTGCCGTATCCAGCCCGTTGCGATCGCGGATCGCTTCCAGCGTCTTGGCGGCAAGGCGCACGGACGGTACTTCATGCAGCGAGCCATCCTTCTTGCCGCGGCCGCGCGGCGTGCGCACGTGGTCGTAGATGAATACGTCGGTCATCGTCTCTTCTCCCTGGCGGCGCATGGCGCCGGTAAACCTAACTCCCTTCTCCCCGTGGGGAGAAGGTGGCCCCGAAGGGGTCGGATGAGGTGGCTCGGGCTTCGGCCTTGCGGCCGTTCGCGCTTTGCGCTCCCCCCTCATCTCCGGTGCAACGAGTTGCACCTGAAACCTTCGGACATCTTCTCCCCGCTGGGGAGAAGGAAATCTCAAAACGCTTCGGCGGCCAGTTCCATCATCGTGTCGGCACCGGTTTCGATGCGGGCCTTGCGCAGCGCCGTCTCCGGCATGATGCGCTCCATGTAGAACTTGCCGGTGACGAGCTTGGTCTTGAGGTAGTCGGCGCGAGCGCTGTCGCCGCTCGCAAGCGCGTCCTCGGCAGCCTTTACCATCTTCGCCCACATGTAACCCAGGACCACGAGGCCGAAGAGGTGCATGTAGTCGGTCGAGCCGGCACCGGCATTGTCGGGCTTGGCCATGGCATTCTGCATGAACCACATGGTCGCCGCCTGCACGTCGTTCAAGCCCTTCTTCAGATGCTTGGTGAAGAAGGCGAGCTTTTCGTCGTTGCGGTTTTCCTCGCAGAAATCGCCGATCTCCTTGAAGAGCGCCATGACGGCGCGGCCGCCATTGAGGCCGAGCTTGCGGCCGACAAGATCGAGCGCCTGGATGCCGTTGGCACCTTCGTAGATCATAGCGATACGGGCATCGCGGACATACTGGCTCATGCCGTGTTCTTCGATATAGCCGTGGCCGCCAAAGACCTGCTGGGCCATGACGGCGTGGTCGAAGCCCTTGTCGGTCATCACGCCCTTCAGGATGGGGGTGACGAGGCCGAGGATATCGTCGGCCGTCTGGCGTTCCTTGTCGTCGGCGGAGCGGTGGGCGATGTCGGATTTCAGCGCGGTCCACAGCAGGAAGGCGCGGCCGGCCTCGTTGAAGGCGCGGATGGTCATCAGCGAGCGGCGGATATCCGGATGGACGATGATCGGGTCGGCCTTCTTTTCCGGCGCCTTGGGGCCAGAGAGGGAGCGGCCCTGGATGCGCTCGCGGGCATAATTGACGGCGTTCTGATAGGCGATCTCGGAGATAGACAGGCCCTGCAGGCCAACGCCGAGGCGGGCTTCGTTCATCATCACGAACATGGCGTTGAGGCCGCGGTTTTCGGCGCCGATCAGATAGCCGGTCGCCTCGTCATAATTCATGACGCAGGTGGCGTTGCCATGGATGCCCATCTTGTGCTCGAGCGCGCCGCAGGAGACGGCATTGCGGTCGCCCGGCGTGCCGCCTTCCTTGACCATGAACTTCGGCACGATGAACAGCGAGATGCCCTTGGTGCCCTCGGGAGCGCCCTCGATGCGGGCGAGCACCAGATGGACGATATTGCCGGTCATGTCGTGTTCGCCGGCAGAGATGAAGATCTTTTGTCCGGAGATCTTGTAGCTGCCGTCGCCCTGAGGCACGGCCTTGGTGCGCAGCAGGCCTAGATCGGTGCCGCAATGTGGCTCGGTCAGGTTCATGGTGCCGGACCATTCGCCGGAGACCATCTTCGGCAGGTAGGTCTGCTTCTGCTCGTCGGAACCGTGGACGAGGATCGCGGCGATTGCGCCTTGGGTCAGGCCCGGATACATCATCAGCGACATGTTGGCGGCGGAGGTGTATTCGCCGACAGCCGCATGCAGCGTGTAGGGAAGGCCCTGGCCGCCGAATTCTTCCGGCGCGGCGAGCCCGGTCCAGCCACCTTGGCAATAGGCGTCATAGGCGGCCTTGAAGCCCTTCGGCGTTGTGACGGAGCCGTCATCGGCGCGCTTGCAGCCTTCCTGATCGCCCGAATAATTGAGCGGGAAAAGCACCTCTTCAGCCACCTTCGCGGCCTCGCCGAGGATCGCCTCGATCATGTCAGGTGTCGCGTCCGCAAAGCCCGGGAGATTGTTGTAGCGCTCCAGACCCAGCACGTCGTTCAGCACGAAGAGCGTGTCATTAACCGGGGCCTTATAGACTGGCATCGTTCGAATTCCTCCAATTCGCAGACCGGACCGAGACCGGCACATGGGAGTGTCTTACAAAATATTGACGTTTGCGTAAACGTCAAATTCTGCATTTGCTCGAATTTGTGATGAGGATCACGGACAGCGGATCGACGGAGATTTCCGCCTGGAGGTCAGTGAAGTTCGGCCGACAGCGCGGCGCTTCTGCGAACGACGTCGCTCATGGTTTTCAACAGTGAGGAAAACTCCTCGAGGACGAGGCCGAAATAGGCGTCGTCGGTCTCGGCAAGCGCCGTTACAGAGGCGCAGGCATTGAAGATCAGCTTGTCGAGATTGTCGCTCTGATCGAACAGTCCTCCGGAAAGCTCGTCATCGCGCAGCGTGTGAAGCTCGTCGACAATCTTGCGGATGAGCGAGCGGCGCTGCCAGCGATGCATGCCGGAGATGTTCTTCTGCGCATGCCGGATTTCGGACATCAGATTTCTATGCAAGAATCAGCCCTCGTGAGCCGCCCACTCTAGCTGCGCTTTGTAACGCTATCGTGTGAGCCTCGGGCGCAGGCAATTTGCCATCAATTCCTGCTTGGTGGCGAAGTGGCCGAAGAGCTGGACAAGCTCGCGCTCCTGCTTGCGATCCAGGCCTTGTTTGCGGGCGAAATCGCTGACACTCCAGACTTTTCTGGCATCCTGCAGCGATGTGACTTTGGGGTCGATATGCGAGCTCATGGGACCGCCCTCCTTCAAGGCGTCAAATCAACGCCGAGGACTACCCCTCAGTTCCTGCCGATCACGGCTTTTTGCTCTCTGTACGAAAGAAGACAAAGGGCGGGAAAACGCGCCGGAATTGTCGGGAAGCGCTCCGCTCAGCCGTCCTCGGATTGTTCAACCCCAAAAGGCAACAGAGGAGGACTTCTCATGACCCGGATCTCGAACAATCTCTGGTTCGAAAAGGACGCCCAGCAGGCAGTGGATTTCTATGTCTCCGTGATCCCGGACTCGACCTTCATCCGCTCGACCGTCATTCCCGCCGATACGCCGAGCGGGCCGGAAGGCAGCTGCAAGGTGATCGAATTCCGGCTCGGCGACCAGAATTATCTGGCGCTTGAGGCCGGACCGCTCGATGCCTTCAACCATGCCTTCTCGATCATCGTGGAATGCGACAGCCAGGCCGAGATCGACCGCATATGGGATGCGTTTCTGAGCAATGGCGGAACGACGGAAGCCTGCGGCTGGCTGAAAGATCGCTGGGGCCTCTCCTGGCAGATCACCCCGCGCGTGCTCGGCAAGATGATGGCCGATCCGGATCGTGCCAAGGCGCGGCGGATGACGGCAGCGATGCTGCAGATGGTGAAGCTCGACATGGCCGAGCTGCAGGCAGCCTTCAGCGGCTGAGTGCGGCGCCAGTCACAGGTGGAGCGGCCTTGGCGAATTTCTTCGCGCCGGCGACGCAGGCAACCACGGCCAGCGTTGCCGCCAGCATGCTCCAGCTGACGCTCTCCTTGAGCAGTGTTGCCGCCAGCACCAGACTGAAGAACGGCTGCAGCAGCTGCAACTGGCCGACACCGGCGATGCCGCCAAGCGCCAGGCCGCGATACCAGAAGATGAAGCCGATCAGCATGCTGAACAGCGACACATAGCCAAGGCCAAGCCAGGCGGGATTGCTCATTTCAGGCAAGGTCTGCGGCATCGCAACGACCGACAGGACCAGCATCAGCGGCAGCGACAGGACGAGCGCCCAGGAGATCACCTGCCAGCCGCCGAGCTTGCGGGAAAGGCGTGCGCCCTCGGCGTAGCCCAAGCCGCAGACGACGATGGCCGCGAGCATCAGGAGATCGCCGACCGATGTCGCGCCATCGCCCTGCGCCAGCGCGAAGCCGGCGACGATGGCGCTGCCGAGGCAGGAGAACAGCCAGAAGACCGGCTGCGGCCGCTCGCCGCCGCGCAGGACCCCGAAGATCGCCGTCGACAGCGGCAGCAGACCGATGAAGACTGTCGAATGGGCCGAGGTGACATGCTTCAGCGCGATTGCGGTCAGCAGCGGAAAGCCGATGACGACACCGAAGGAAACGACCGCGAGCGAGACGAGATCGCTGCGCAGCGGGCGCTTCTCGCGAAAGAGGATGAGCAGGCCACCTGCCAGAATGCCGGCGATCACCGCCCGCGCCACAGTCAGGAACAGCGGATCGAAACCGGCAACAGCAACACGGGTCGCGGGAAGCGAACCGCTGAAGATGAGGATCCCCATAAAGCCACTGAGCCAACCGGCTGCCGTCTTGTCCATGTGCGCATGCTCCTGTTCTCGCCCGCTATGAACCCGAAGGCATGGCATTGCCAGCAACAGTACGGTACAGTTTGCGCAAACTGTTATGGACACGGATACAGTACAGATGGATCAAGCGGTCAAAAACCTGGACAGTGGCAAGCGCATTGGCGCCGTGATGACGGAGATCCGCCGGCGGATTGCCGGGCGGGAACTGGTACCGGGGTCGCGCCTGCCATCGGTGCGCGCTTTCGCGAAGACCATGCACGTCTCGGCCTCCACCGTCGTCGAGGCCTATGAGCGACTGGCGGCCGAGGGGCTGATCCGCTCGCGCCCGGGCTCCGGTTTCTATGTCTCGAGTTCGCCGCAGCCGCTGACGCTGTCGGAGATCGGGCCGAAGCTCGACCGGGCGATCGATCCGCTCTGGGTCTACCGGCAATCGCTGGAGGACAGCCCGGATCTCCTGAAGCCCGGATGCGGATGGCTTCCGGAAAGCTGGATGCCGGTCGATGCAATCAGAAAGGCATTGCGCACCATTGCCCGGGGAGAGGATGCCGTTCTTGCCAATTACGGCACGCCGCTCGGCCAGCTTCCATTGCGGCAACTGCTTTCCCGGCGGATGAACGAGCGTGGCATTCCCGCCTCCCCCGATCATATCATCCTGACGGAATCCGGCACGCAGGCGATCGATCTGGTCTGCCGGTTGTTGATAGAGCCCGGCGATACCGTCATCGTCGACGATCCCTGCTACTTCAACTTCCATGCATTGCTGCGCGCCAATCGCGCCAAGGCCATCGCCGTGCCGATGACGCCGCAGGGACCGGATATCGAGGCCTTTGCGCAGGCGATCGAGCAGCACAAGCCGCGGCTCTACATCACCAATTCCGCCATCCACAATCCGACAGGAGCCACCTGCTCCGCCGTCGTCGCGCACAAGCTGCTGAAGCTCGCGGAACGGGCCAATCTGACGATCATCGAGGACGACATCTTCGCCGATCTGGAACATGAGCCCTCCCCGCGCCTTGCCGCCTTCGACGGCTTGGAACGGGTCGTGCATGTCGGCAGCTTCTCGAAGACACTTTCCACCTCGGTGCGCTGCGGCTTCATCGCGGCCAAGCCGGAATGGGTCGAGCCGCTGATCGATCTCAAGCTGGTGACGAGCATCGGCGGCGGCCGCCTGAATGCCGAGCTGATCCTCCTGCTTCTGACCGACGGCAGCTACCGCAAGCATCTCGATACGCTGAAGGTGCGGCTTTCGAAGGCGATGGACGAGACGATCGGGCGGCTGGCGCCGCTCGGCATCACGCCCTGGATCAGGCCGCAATCCGGGATTTTCCTGTGGTGCCAATTGCCTGACGGGATCAATGCGGGCGATATCGCCCAGTCCTGCCTTGCCGACAGTGTGGTGCTGGCGCCCGGCAATGCCTTCAGCACGGCGCCGGAGGGGAGCCGGTTCCTGCGCTTCAATGCCGCGCAATCCGGCGATCCGCGCATTTACCGCGCGCTTGAGAAAGCCCTGAAGGCGGCTCGTCACATGCCGGCGATCAGGTAGCGGTCGCGGCCTGCGGCCTTTGCCTGATAGAGCGCGGCATCGACGACCTTGAGGAGATCGATGCGATTGCTGCCTGCCTGTGGCGCCAGCGCCCCGCCGATGCTCAGACGGGCACCGACCGATATGCCTTCGACCTCGAAAGGTTCGCGGAAAGCGGCGACCAGGCGCTCGGCGACGGACGATAATGCGGCGGCATTCGGCGGGTTGGGGATGAAGACGGCGAACTCGTCTCCGCCCATGCGAACGGCAATATCACCGGCCCGGATGACGGCGCGGATACGGTTTGCCGCCTCGCGCAACACCTCGTCGCCTGCATGATGGCCGAGGCGGTCGTTGATGCCCTTGAACCCATCCATGTCGAGATAGAGGGCGCCGAAGGTCTGGCTCGCCGCAAGCGACCGTTCGAGTTCGCCATCGACAAGGCTCGCAAGCGCCGTTCGATTGTAGAAGCCGGTCAGCGGATCGGTCATTGCCGCGGCGCGCAGGCTGGTTTCGGCAAGGCCCATGACCATATTGGCCTTCTGCAGGCGCAGCAGCGCACCCGCGACCAGCGCGAAGCGGCTGAGATTGCCGATCTCGGCATCGGACAGATCCCGCGGTTCCACATCGAGAATGCAGAAGGCGCCGACGGCCAGGCTGCCCTCCATCTCGATCGGCGCGCCGGCATAGAAGCGGAAATGCGGGTCGCCGGTTACATAGGGCATATCCGACAATTCGGGATGGCGCCGCAGATCGGGAACGATGACGAGATCGTTGGCGTAGACGACACGGGTGCAGATGGAGAGATCGCGCGAGCACTCGGCGAGCTTCATCCCCGCCTGGCCGGCAACGCGCTGCCAATCCTCATCGATGATGTTGATGGCCGCGAAGGGTGTTTCGAAGACGCCGCGCGCCAGCTCGGCGAGAGCCGCAAGCTCCGGCGTCGAACTGCGGCTTACGGCATTCAAGGCGCGGACCGCCAGCAGCCGCTCTGCTTCATTGGCGGGGAGCCGGACGACCTGTCCCATTCATACCTCCGTCAGTTCGCAACCCGTTGCTAAAACATGATGTCATGATTTGTCACGGCAAGGGCAAAGTTTGACGAATGTTAACAAGGCGTTGCCAGCAGCAATGTCTGGCAGCGGACATTGGCGCGGAAAGCTGGTAAACTGATTTCGGGCTTGCAACCGGAGGAGCGCATGGACGACCGTCAAGCCATTTCAGATCTGATCGAGCGGCAGTTTGCCAGTCTCAGCTGGGCGCATGGCACTGGGCCCGACGCCGAGGGCTTCATGGAGGACTTCCATCCGGATGCCCTGCTGTTTGCCTCGGCGCGTCCCGCAAGAGCACAGACGCCGCGGAAATTCCTGGAGCGCATGGAGGGGCTGTCGCAGACGTCGCTGCGCGCCTTTGCCGAACATTGTCCGGCGCGAGAAATCCGCATCTTCGGTAATGTTGCCGTTGCGATTGCTGCCTGTGAGAACGTCGAGAACAATCGCGAGCGCAGCCGCAATGTCGAGATGATGCTGCTGGTGAAAGACAGCAGCGGCTGGAAGATCGCCGCGCAGGCATGGGACAAGATGACGCCGGGCCAGAGCTTTCCGGACTGGCTTTCGTAAGGCGGTTGCTTCCCGCGACAGGTGCGTTACATTTCGTTGGCTAACCGAAGAACGAGCTTGGGAGGAGCGACTTCATGAGACGGATGTGGCCTGAGGAGTTCAATTTCATCCTGAACGGCGCGGAGGAAGTGACGCTGGATATTCCGGCGACCGTGCACGAAGACGGCTCGCATGGCGAGGCGACCCATCGCCAGGCGCTGCGGGTGCGGATTTCGCAGCAGGATTACGAGCGCATCTGGCCGCTCGCCGAGGCGCGCTACCGCCTCGACGGCAAATTCGCCGGCAAGGCGATCACGCTGATCGCCAATAATCCACATTACCATACCTGGCATCCTGCCGATGGCGGCACCGCGGACGAGACATCGGACAGCGGCAGGCACTACACGACGAAATATGTCGTCGTGCATTTCCTACTGGATGACGTGCGGGAGGCAGCGGCGGCCTGAGGCCGCCCGCCCTTACGCCTCATCAAGCGCCAGCGTGAGATCGGCAATCAGGTCGTCGGGATGCTCTATCCCGATCGACAGGCGGATCGTTGATTCCAGCACGCCGATGCGCTGGCGCACATCTGCCGGCACGCCCGAATGCGTCATCGTCGCCGGATGGGAGGCGAGCGATTCCGTTCCGCCGAGGCTGACGGCCAGCTTGAAGATCTTCAGCGCGTTCAGGAATTTGAACGAGGCCGGCTGGCCACCCCTGATATCGAAGGAGAAGGTCGAGCCGGCACCGCTGCACTGGGCCGTAAACGTGCGGCCGACCGGCGACTGCGGATCGTTGTAGGGCAGATAGTGGATCTTCTCGACCTTCGGATGCTCGCGCAGGAAACCGGCGACGGCTTCGGCATTGCTATTGGCGCGCTCCATGCGGATCTGCAGCGTTTCCAGTGAACGGCCAAGCATCCAGCAGGAATGCGGATCGAGCTGCGTGCCGATTGCGCCACGCAGCGCCTTGACCTGCTTCATCACGGCCTTGCGGCCGAGTGCGGCACCGGCGATCAGGTCCGAATGACCACCGACATATTTGGTCAGCGAATAAAGCGAGATATCGGCGCCATGCTCGATCGGCCGCTGGAAGACCGGGCCGAGCAGCGTGTTGTCGCAGGCGATGATCGGCGTATGGCCCTGCTTTTCGCCGATCGCATCGGCGACACGGCGGATCATCGCGACATCGACGAGGCTGTTGGTCGGATTGGCCGGCGTTTCGATGAGGATGATGGAGACGCGGCCCTTGGCCATCGCCTGTTCGGCCGCGGCCTTTACCGAGCTCTCGCTGACACCATCGGCAAAGCCGACGGCGGAGACGCCGAGATTGAGGAAGGTCCTGGCAAGCAGCGTTTCCGTGCCGCCATAGAGCGGCTGCGAATGCAGGACGGTATCGCCAGGACGGACGAAGGCGAGCAGCGTGGTGGCGATCGCCGACATGCCGGACGAGAAGAGCGCGCAGCTTTCGGTGCGCTCATAGACGGCAAGGCGATCCTCGACGATCTCGCTGTTCGGATGGTTGAAGCGGGAATAGACGAGACCCGCACCCTTGCCCTCCGGCGGCTCCTTGCGGCCGGAGACATAGTCGAAGAAATCCCGGCCATCCTCGGCGGACTTGAAGACGAAGGTCGAGGTCAGGAAGACCGGCGGCTTGACGGCGCCTTCCGACAATTCCGGATCATAGCCGTAGTTCAGCATCTGGGTTTCCGGATGCAGGGCGTGATTACCGATATGGGTTCTCGACGGATGCGGCGCGGTCATGAAACGTCTCCTCAAGCAATGTCACGGACTTCGCCCGGCAAATTATATCAGATGCAGCGGCGGGTTCTTGCTATTTGGCGCGGCCTGATATTGTTGGAAGCAACTTCTTGCGGAGATCAGCGAAAAGTGACGCAGAAAATTGCCGATACGATCGACCGCCGTATCCTCAAGGAACTGGCGGCCGACGCGCGCATCACCAACAATGAATTGGCGGAGCGTGTGGGGCTTTCGGCATCGGCTTGTTTGCGGCGGCTGCGGCGTCTGGAAGAGACCGGCGTCATCCAGGGTTACACCGCGATGATCGACCCGGCCGTCGAGGGCTGGACGATGACGGCGATCGCCTCGGTGCGGCTCAGCCGCCAGCACGAGGACGAGATCCGGATGTTCGAGGATGCGGTGCGCGGCTGGGACGAAGTGCTGGAATGCCACCTCGTTACCGGTTCCAAGGACTATGTGCTGAAGGTGATGAGCGCCGGGCTCGAACAATACGAGCGGTTCATCAAGGACAAGATCGCCAAGCTGAAATGCGTCGACACGATCGAGACCAGCTTCGTGATGAACACCATCAAGGCGCGGCGCTCCTGAGCGTCAAAAATGCCCACAAAGCCTCAAGTGTTAAAAAATTCTCACACAAATTAACGGGTTGTTTACCACGTTTCGTGAAAGGTGCGCGGTGAGCAGTGGTGATCCGCATTCCTTTTCCTAGTCTCGCGTTTTTCGTTGGAATGCCGCTACGCCGTCCAGTTTGAGGAAAGTCTAAAAAACTAAACTCGGATGAAACGGTCTCTCAAGCCAATAGCCGAACCCTGACGAGGGACGCGGCAGACGAAGCGAGCAAGAAGATGAACGGATCGCGATCAAATTCTCCCCGGAGCGCCGACAGATCCTCCCTCGACGCGCTGAACCGCACGATCGAAGGGCTCGAGGCGCGTATCGAAGGGCTGATGGGCACCAACGGTCCGCGGGATCCGGCGCCACGGGCTGCTGCTCCCGAACGCGATAGCTACGCACGTTCCTACGAGCCGCGGCCGGCCTACGCCGCCGCCGAGCCCCGTCCCGACCCGCTCGCCGAAATCCGCCAGCGCCAGCGCATCCTCGAAGCCGGCCGCGAACGCGCAGCCGCCGAGCGTGCCGCCTACCGCGAACCCGCTCCTGCGCCGCGCGCACCGGCTCCAGCCGCAGCTCCCGTCTACGGTGCCTCGAACGACACGATGACCGAAATTGCCCAGGCGCTCGTCAACCTGCGCCAGGACCTCAAGCGCGACATCTCCGAGGGCGTGACGCGGGAGATGAATGCACTGCGCGGTGAGCTCCGCGAGATCAAGTCTAGCGCTCAGGACAACCGTTTCGCCGACGACATCCGCGCCGACATGGGCCGTCTGGCGCACAGCATCGACCAGCTCTCGCACCGCTCCGCGAGCCCGGAAGCCGCTGGCCTGCGCAGCGAATTCGACGAACTCCGCTCGCTGATGGATGGCTTGGCCCGCGAAGATTCCGTGCGCCACATGGAGCGCCGCTGGGACAGCTTCGAAAACCAGCTGCACACGATCGACACCGCCGGCCTTCAGGAAGAACTGGTTTCGCTCGCCTACCGGCTCGACGATATCAAGCGCCATATCGGCGGCATGGGCGAGAGCCCGGCTGTCCGCGCCCTCGAAGACAAGCTGATCTCCATTGCCAGCGCGATGGAGCAGTTCGGCAGCATGATCCAGCCGCATGACCGGGCGATGTCCGAGCAGTTCGCGGCCATGGATACGCGCCTCGACGAAATCAGCCGCGCCATTGCCGCCAGCAGCCGCAACGCCTCCAGCGGCGACCCGGCGCTGATGCACCGCCTCGAAGGCCGTCTCAATGCGCTCGGCGAGCAGATCGACCTGATGGGCCGCAGCGTTGCCAACCGCACGGCACCGGCCGATGGCCTGACCGACCGGCTGGAAATGCTGACGCGCCGCGTCGAAGAGCTGGCCAATACCAAGGCGACGGCTCATCTCGACGAGCGGCTGGAGCAGCTCTCTTACATGCTGGAGCGCGCCCAGAAGGCCGCACCGCAGCCCGACCTCAACCGCACGCTGGCCGATATCTCCAGCAAGATCGACGCGCTGGAAACCGGCGCGGTCAACGACGTTCTCGCCGAGCGGCTCGACTATCTCGCCCGCCGCATCGACCAGATGGAAATCCAGCCGGCTCCCGTCATGGCGGCACCTGCCATCGACGACAGCGCTTTCCGCCGGATCGAGGGACGCCTCAGCGACATCGCCGCCCGTCTCGAAGAAAGCACCGCGGCACCGGCAACCGACTCGCGGGCGCTGAAGAGCCTCGAAGACCAGATCGCCAATCTCTCCACGCTGCTCCACGAGCCGCGTGCAGATGCCGGTATCTCCGCCGATCTCGACCGCCGCATGGGCGCCATCGAAGATTACATGGCGACCAGCGACGAATATATCATCGAGGCTGCCCGCCAGGCGGCTGAAGCGGTCGTCGAAGCCTATTCGCGCAATGGCGGCCTGCAGGCCGGCAGCGTTCCGGCCGCCGACATGTCGGCGCTGAATGCGCTGGCCGCCGATCTTCGTCATCTTGAAGATCTCAGCCGCAGCGGCGAGGAACGGACCCACAAGACGTTCCAGGCGCTGCATGAAACGCTCGTTCATATCGCCGACCGCCTCGACGACATGGAAACGCGCAACCGGCCTGCCGCCCGCATGCCGGCCGCCAATGTCGATTTCGAAGTCGACCCCTATTCGCTGATCCCTGCCGGCGCAGAGGCGGAGAAGCCTGCGGTGTTCGGCACCAAGGGCGTGGCGGCACCGCGCGCCGCCGTGGCTGAAGCCGTTGCACCGCAGCCGGCCCCGGCTCCCGCCGTCAGCGAAACCAGCGCCATCGCCATCGAAGCCGCCACCAAGCATGCGGCCGAAGCCAAGCAGAGCAAGAGCCTGTTCCTGGCGATCGGCAAGAAGCTGATGCCCGGCAAGAAGGCGCCGAAGGCCGATGCCGCCGAGCGCACGATCATCGATCCGGCTCCGTCCATCGACCCTGTCGATGTCGTGCCCGGCGAAGAGGCCAACGAGCTTCTCGAGCCCGGCTCCGGCGCGCCTGACGTGAAGAAGATCCTGGAGCGGGTTCGCGCCAGCCAGAGTGCGGCGCGCGCCAACCCGAAGCCTGCCTCGGAAAACGACCGCGCCGACTATATCGCCGCTGCCCGCCGTGCCGCCCAGGCCGCCGCTATCGAATCCGACCCGAAAGCGCAGCCGCTGAAGGCCGACAAGAAGAGCAAGGCGCCGAAGCCTGCCGGTGGCGCCAGCGCCTTCTCGCGCTTCCGCCGTCCGCTGCTTCTGGCAGCCGGCGCCGTGCTTCTGGCGATCATGGCATTCCCGCTTGCCCGCACGCTGACCACAGGCCAGAGCGCACCGCCCGCCGAAGTCGCGGTCATGAGCGATGCGAACCAGGCTCCGGCAACGGCAGACACAGCGGCCGTACCGCAGATCGATAACCAGGCGACCGCCAATCTCGAAGCACCGGCGGCACCAGAGGCCGTTCCCCCGGCCGCCGATCCGGCACCGGCATCACCGGCCGATCATCTGACCGATGCCGCGCCGCTCGATGGCGAAGGTGCTGCGACGCTGACGCAGGGCGCTCCGGCTCAGGATGCCACGGCCTTTGCTCCGAAGGATGCTCCGGCCACCACCAATGCGGCACCGGCACAGCCTGAAATCGCTGTTCCCGATGTAGTCCAGCCGGCGGCGCTTGCCGATGCGGCACGCGGCGGCGATGCGCTTGCCCTGTTCGAAATTGCCGCCCGCTACAGCGAAGGTCGCAACGGCGTCACCGCCAGCGAAGCCGATGCGGTCAAGTGGTACCAGATGGCCGCCGACAAGGGCTTCGCCCCGGCGCAGTACCGTCTTGGCAGCATCTACGAGAAGGGCACGGGTGTCGCCCGCGACATCAACAAGGCCAAGGGCTTCTATGAGCAGGCTGCCGATCAGGGCAATGCCAGCGCGATGCACAATCTCGCAGTGCTCTACGCTTCCGGCGCGCTCGGCCAGCAGGACTATGCGACGGCTGCCAACTGGTTCACCAAGGCCGCCAATCTCGGCATCACCGACAGCCAGTTCAACCTCGCCATCCTCTGCGCCCGCGGCAATGGCGTGACCCAGGATCTCGGCGAGAGCTACAAGTGGTTTGCGATCGCTGCCAAGGGTGGCGACAAGGACGCCGGCGCCAAGCGCGACGAAGTCGCCAAGGCAATGAAGCCTGCCGACCTCGACAAAGCAAAGGCCGCAACCGACGCCTGGAAGCCGCAGCAGCTCGACAACAAGGCCAACGGCATCGACGTGCCCGATGCCTGGACCGGCAAGGGCACCAGCACCTCGAGCGTCGACATGAAGAAGGCGATCCGCAACATTCAGGCGATCCTGAACAATAACGGTTTCGACGCCGGCACGCCTGACGGCGAGATGGGCGCCAAGACCGTCGCGGCGATCAAGAGCTTCCAGAAGTCGATCGGCCAGGATCCGTCCGGCAAGATCAACGACGACACGGTCAAGGCCCTGCTGGAGCGCAACGCCAAGAACGCCACCAAGGCATAGGGCGCCAATCCGGCCCTCGCCTCGAAAATTTGAGACGACCCTTTTGCCTTCGCCGCAAAAGGGTCGTTTTGCTTTCAGAGTTTCGCGGCGGGATTGATTGCCGGTCGGGGGATTCGTTAGCATTCAGCGGGACAAGGTTCCCTATTTCAGCCAGTGGGAAACGCCGGAGATGACGTTATCAGTGCTTGCCGAGGGTTCGGCGGCGCTGCTGCGGGATCCGCTCTGGCGGCAATCGGGCGCCGAGACGGTCGAGGACTATGCGCGCTGGGCGGTCAATGTCTGCGGCATGGCCTGCCTGAAGATGATCCTGGCAGCGCGCGGCGACCTGCATCCGACGCTTGCTCTCGCCCGCGCCTGCACGGTTTATGGCGGCTATGTCGTCAACGAGCTCGATGCCTCGATCAAGGGGCTGATCTACGCGCCCTTCGTCACCTATGTGCGCGAACGCTTCGGGCTCTCAGCGGAGACGATGACCGGTATTGCGACAGAGAGCATTCCCGGCCTGCTGGCCGATCGTCCGTTCTTCATCGCCTCGGTCAATAGCGGCATCCGCTGGCCGGAGAAGATACCGCCGTCGAAAGGCGGTCATCTGGTGCTGGTGACGGCAGCCACACCGGAGACGATCCGCTTTCACAATCCATCCGGCCATGACGCCGCAAGCCAGGCAGACGTGACGCTGCCGCTTGCCGTCTTCGACCGCTTCTTCGCCAATCGCGGCATCGCGATCGGCTTCTGACACACATTTTGGCACGAGATCATTTTGGAGGTTTTCATGACATCTTCCCGCGGCAAGCTGCGCATCGCCGTTCTCTTCGGGGGCCGCTCGGCCGAACACGACGTCTCCATCATGTCGGCGACGAATGTCATGGGAGCGCTGGAGCCTTCGAAATACGAGGCGGTGCCGATCTTCGTGACGCGGGAAGGCGAATGGCTGCTCAGCCGCTTCGAGAATGGCACGCTCGCCAAGCCGGCAAGCGGCACCGAAATCGCGCTGGTGCCCGGCGGGCGCGGCCGGATGATCGCGATCGACGGCGGGCGGATGAGTGATGCCGGAAAGATCGATATTCTCTTCCCGGTGCTGCACGGAATTTTCGGTGAGGACGGCTCGGTGCAGGGGCTGGCCGAAGTGGCCCGTGTGCCGTTGGTCGGCTGCGGCATCCTGGGTTCGGCAACGGCGCTCGACAAGGATATAGCCAAGCAGCTCTTGCGGGCCGCGGGGCTGCCGGTGGCGCGGGCGGTGACCGTCCATGCGGAACAGGCGCCGTCCTTCGATACGCTCGAGAGCGCCCTCGGATTGCCGCTGTTCATCAAGCCGGCGCGGCAGGGTTCTTCGGTCGGCGTGCGCAAGGTTTCAGGCAGCCAGGAATTTGCGCCGGCGCTTGCGGAAGCCTTCAGGCATGACCGCAAGCTGCTTGCCGAGGAGTTCATCCGCGGCCGCGAGATCGAGTGCAGCGTGCTGGAGGACACCAGGGGCGGATTGTTCGTCTCCCGTCCGGGCGAGATCATCCCGGCCGAGAGCCACGGCTTCTACAGCTACGATGCGAAATATATCGACGAGGACGGCGCGGCGCTGAAGGTTCCGGCGGAGCTTCCGGCCGAGGTCGAGGCGAAGATCCGCGAGACCGCAGCGCTTGCCTTCCGGGCGCTCAGCTGCGACGGCATGGCGCGCGTCGATTTCTTCCTGACCGAGGACATGAGCTTCCTGGTCAACGAGGTGAACACCATTCCCGGTTTCACCAATATCAGCATGTATGCGAAAGCGATGGCGGCAAGCGGCGTCAGCTATCCTGAGGTGATCGACCGGCTGGTCGAGCATGGTCTCGCACGCGCCGGTCTCTGAGCCGGAAAGGCCCCTTCCCGGTGTGGCAGGTACGCACCGGGAAGAAAAACGCCGCGACTTCGCCCCACGTTGTCACAAAACCTGAAAAAAGCCGGATTATTCGGGAGTTATCGCTCGCGGAATGTGCGGCCTGGATGTCGTTTCTCGAAAGCCTCTGGCAACGATTTCCCATTATGATGCGCCATTCGAACGGGACAAGCGCGCCTGCCCGGCGGGGGCAGTGAGTAATCGGGGTCGGTTGTGGCAATCTATCTGCCCATCGCAGAATTGTCGGTGAACATCTTCATCATTCTTGGCATGGGCGCCGCTGTCGGCTTCCTGTCGGGCATGTTCGGCGTCGGCGGCGGCTTCCTGATCACCCCGCTCTTGATCTTCTACAACATCCCGCCCGTCGTCGCCGTCGCCACCGGCGCCAACCAGGTCGTGGCCTCCTCGATCTCCGGCGCTATCACGCATTTCCGGCGTGGTACACTCGACGTCAAGCTCGGGTCGGTGCTGCTGATCGGCGGTCTTTCGGGCGCCACAGTTGGTATCTGGATCTTCTCGCTGCTGCGCCGCCTCGGCCAGCTCGATCTCTTCATTTCGCTGCTCTACGTCGTCTTCCTCGGCACAGTCGGCGGGCTGATGCTGCTCGAGAGCGTCAATGCCATGCGCCGCGCAGCCAAGAACGTGCCGCCGACGCCACGCAAGCCCGGCCATCACCACTGGGTGCACCGCTTGCCCTTCAAGGTGCGGTTCAAGAAATCGAAGATCTATCTCAGCGTCATCCCGGTCATCGCGCTCGGCTTCGCGATCGGCATCCTGACCTCGGTCATGGGTGTCGGCGGCGGTTTCATCATGGTTCCCGCGATGATCTATCTGCTGCGCATTCCGACCAATGTCGTTGTCGGCACCTCGCTGTTCCAGATCATCTTCGTCACCGCCTATACGACGATCGTGCAGGCGGCGACGAACTTCTCCGTCGATATCGTGCTCGCCTTCATCCTGATGGTCGCCGGCGTGATCGGTGCGCAATATGGCGTGCGCGTCGGCCAGAAGCTGCGTGGCGAACAGCTGCGCGCGCTGCTCGGCCTGCTCGTTCTCGCCGTCGGCATCCGTCTGGCGATCTCGCTGGTGGTAACACCGGCCGATATCTACTCGATCGTCATGGGAGGCAATTGATGCGCTGCCTTCCTGCCCTTGCCCTTTCGCTCTTCCTTGCCCTGCCGGGTCTCGCCGCGGCGCAAACGCTGCTGCCGGGGCAGAATGCCGAGAGCGTGCGCGAGGGACTGGAGATCGGCACCTCGACCAGCGAAATCGCCATCACCTCCGACTTCAAGGGCGCCGATCTGACGATCTTCGGCGCGGTGACCGAAACCGATCAGCTGCTGCTCGCCGTCGGCCAGTATGATGTCGTCGTCGTGCTCGAGGGGCCGCGTGAGAACGCGACTGTGCGTAAGAAGCAGCGGGTCTTCGGCATCTGGATCAATACCAGCTCGATGACCTTCGAGGCCGTGCCGCATTCCTATTCGATGTCGAGCTCGCGGGCGATCGACGATGTGACGACGCCGCTCGACCTGACCGACGAGGGCATCGGCATCGACCATATTCCGCTGACGCCTGTCGGCTTCGTCGGTGATGGCAGCAGTCTCGGGGAATTCCGCGAAGCCTTCCGGCGGCTGCAGCAGAGCGGTGGCCTCTACGAGCGCGACCCATCCGGCGTGCGCTTCGTCAGCTCCAACCTGTTCAAGGCGAGTCTCCGCCTGCCCGCCAACATTCCGAACGGCGTGCACACCGTTCGCGCCTATCTCTTCAAGAGCGGCAAGCTGGTGAACCAGAAATCGGTGCCGCTACGCGTCATCAAGACGGGCATCGAGCAGATGATCACCGATGCGGCGCACGAGCGGCCGATCGAATACGGCGCATTCGCCGTATTCCTGGCGCTGGTGACGGGCTGGGCCGCCAGCATCGTGTTCCGCAAGGATTGATCAGGCGCTCTTTTCGCGCGCTGCGACCTCGTTGCGGGCACGCGTCAGGCGGGCAAGCACGGATGGCGTATCCGTCGGCAATGGCGTGCCGAGATGCCTGGCGCGCAGCTCGTCCATGAAATCCGACCACAGCTGTGGGCCGCCCTCTTCCAACACTTCGGCGCGGATCGCCAGCGCGTCGGAAACCGGCAGATGCTTGCGGCCCCAGGCGCCCATATGCGCGAGAAGCGGAACTAGCTCGATGGCCATCTCGGTCAGGCTATAGACCGACTTCTGCTTGTGGCTCGGGTCGTCTTCCTTGGTCAGCAGGCCTTTCTCGACAAGGCGGCGCAGGCGGTCGGCGAGGATATTGGTGGCAATGCCCTCGTTGGAGCCCTGCAGCAGTTCGCGGAAATGGCGCCGGTTGCCGAACATGATGTCGCGGATGACGATCAGGCTCCAGCGGTCGCCGAGAACCTCCAGCGTCAGGTTGATGGGGCAGCCGGAACGGTGCTCTTCACTCATGCTCATTCTCCAAAAGCCGCTTGCATTTTGCCATCAGAATACCGGCGGTTCAATCAGGTGCGAGCGGCAGCGGCGACCAGTGCCGCAGCGGCTTTTCCGGCGGTCTCGATATAGGATGGATCGCGGCGCAGAAGCACGGTGGCGAAGCCGCCATCGAGCAGCAGCATGACCTGCCGCGCCAAAGTTCTACTGTCGCTTACTCCATCGGCTTCGAAGATCTCCGCGAGCCAATCCTCCACGCGCTGCTTGTGGACGATACCGGCCTTCACCGCGGGATGGCCGGGCATATCGGCAAGCTCGGCGGCGGTGCGTAGGAAGCCGCAGCCTTTCCATTTCGGATGGCGCGCGGCTTTCGCCAATTCATCGAAGATCGCCTTGACCTTCTCCCCCAGCCCGCCGTTGGCCGCCGCATACCATTTCTGGAACAGCGCGAGGTTCGGCTGATCGCGGCCTTCGAGATAGGCGGTGATCAGGTCGTCCTTGCTGTCGAAGTGGTAGTAGAGCGTCCGTTTCGTGACGCCCGCCTTCTCGGCGACGGCATCGACGCTGACGGCGCGGATACCCTGCCCGTAGAAGAGCTTGGCGGCTGCATTGACGATACGGTCACGGGTGCTTTCTGTCGGCTGTTTCATGAAGGCAAAGTATACCGACTAGTGAGTGTTACCAAGAGCGCTGTGAGCCTATGGATCAGCTCCTCGGAGATGGTGGAGCGAGCGGCGATGGATAGCGGGAGCCAGACGGGCATTGCAGGGCAGCGTATCGATATCGGATGCCGCGATGGCGTGATCCTAGGCGGTCACTTCTGGCCAGCGGTTGGCCGGTGCGATGGCACCGTCATCATCAACCCGGCAACCGGCGTGCTCGCCAGCTACTATCACCGCTATGCGCGGTTTCTCTCCGCTCATGGCTTCCAGGTGCTGACCTATGACTATCGCGGCATCGGTCTGTCGCGCCCGGCGCGGCTGCGCGGCTGCGGCTATCATTGGCGTGATTGGGGAAGGCTCGATTTCGAGGCGGCGTTCACCTTCGCACGGGAGCACGATCCGCTGCTGCCGGTTGCTGTCGTCGGCCACAGCATCGGCGGCTTCCTGCCGGGATTTGCGGAGAGTGCTCCCGGCATTGACCGCATGCTGACAGTCGGCGCGCAATATGGCTATTGGGGCGATTATGCCAGATCGCAGCGCCGCTCGCTGTTCTGGAAATGGCATGCCGCCATGCCCGCTCTGACAGCAGCATTCGGCTACTTTCCAGGACGACGGCTCGGATGGCTGGAGGATCTTCCGGCCGGTGTTGCCAATGAATGGAGTTTTCGCGGCGCGCGGATGGAGCATAGCTATCCGGCTCCTGAGCGGAAGGAAATCATTGCACGCTTTGCCGCGGTACAAGCACCCATTCTGGCGATCGGCATGTCCGACGATCCGATCGGCACGCCGGCCGCGATCAGCCGTGGGCTTAGCTATTACAGGAATGCGAATGCGAGACAGGTGATGATCACGCCGGGCGATCTCGGGCTTGAGGCTGTCGGCCATTTCAGCCTGTTCCATCAGCGGCATGCGAGCGGCTTCTGGCTGGATACGCTTCTGTGGCTGCGCGACGGGATCAATCCGTGGCCGCAGCGGCTCTGCCCCGCTCCCGCCTTTTGAGGGACACAACTTCGCCTTTGAATAAAAACCGGTCTTTAAGATTTACCAGTTAGTAATCTCTCGAAACGAGAGGTTCTGTTTTGCGTATCCGTACACTTCTCGCCCTGGTGCTGCTGGCGCTCGTTGCCGGCTGCGCAACGGCACCCCGTCAGACCCGGAACATCTGCGCGGTCTTCGACCAGCGTGACGGCGTTTTCACCAGCTGGCAGCGTTCCGCCGAGAAGGCACAAGCCAAGTATGGCATCCCGGTGCCGATCCTGATGGCGACCATGTATGTCGAATCCGGCTTCCAGCCGAATGCCCGTCCGCCACGCACCAAACTCTTCGGCTTCATTCCCTGGACGCGGCAATCGACCGCCTACGGCTATTCGCAGGCGCTTGACGGTACCTGGAGCCATTATCAGTCGGAGACCGGCAACTGGACCGGCCGCCGCACCAACTTTGCCGACGCCATCGATTTCATCGCCTGGTACCACTACAGCAACAGTCAGGCGACAGGTATCCAACGCAATGACGCCTACAGTCTCTACCTCGCTTACTATTCGGGCCCGACAGGCTACAAGCGCGGCGACTGGCGCTCGAACGGGCAACTGCAGAAGACGGCGCAGAAATTCGCGAACATGGCCGCGACCTATCAGCAGCAGTTGAACGGTTGCAATTGAGGTTTCAGATTATCCGCGCAGATTTCCGAACCTGACGGAATAGATGCGGTCGCGACCCAATAAATGGGCGACAAGCGATGCATGATCGAACAGACCCTTCATCGCCTTGTGACCGAGATCGAGACCGCCGCTCATGACGCCGAAAGCGGGCATCAGCAGGCGGGCGCCGTCGGTGGCGAAGCAGGGGCGGCGGATGGATTTTTCGCGGCGGCGGACGGTCGCGGCCGGGTGCAGGTGGCCGGCGATTTCGCCCTGCTGCAATCCGCCCTTCGGCTCGTGGCGGAAGGTGAGCCCGCCATAGTGGATTTCGTCGGCGCAGATGCCGGGCAGATCGACGGTCCCGTCAGGGTCGTGATTGCCGTTGATCCAGATCCATTCGCGGCCACGCGCCTTGTCGGCAATCAGCGTCCGGAAGACATCGGGCAGGTGCTCGGAGCCGACGCGATCATGGAAATTATCGCCGAGCGAGACGACGATCTTCGGGTCGTAGCGGGTGATGACGGCCGAGAGGACCGTGAGCGTCGCCAGCGTATCGTAGGGCGGCAGCATCATGCCGCGGCGCGCGAAGGCGGCGCCTTTCTCAAGGTGGAGATCGGAGACGACGAGCGCGCCTGTGTCGGGCAGGTAGAGAGCGCCGAGCGGATCGCAGACGGCGGCAACGCCTGCGACCGACGTTTCCACGCCGGGCATCGGGACCATTCCGTTGAGTTCGCGCGCCAGCGCCAGGCGGTTCATTGCGGTCTTCTATCCTAAATCTTCAGCTCATCGCCTCGGCGATGAGGTCGTCTGCCGCTTCGGCCAGCAGTGCATCATGGGCTTCGCCCGGCACCGCCTCCTTGCCGATCTCGAGCATGACAGGCACGGCGAGCGGCGAAATATGGTCCAGCGCGCGATGCGTGATGTGACCCTTGATTCGTCTCAGCATATCGCCAAGGCGTGAAATATCCAAAAGCCCGGTGCCCGCATCCTGCCGCGTCGCCTGCAGCAGGATATGATCCGGCTCGTGGCTGCGCAGCACGTCGTAGATCAGATCGGCCGAGACGGTGACCTGCCTTCCGGTCTTTTCCTTTCCGGGATGACGGCGCTCGATCAAGCCTGCAATCACGGCGCAATTGCGGAAGGTGCGCTTCAAAAGGAAGGATTCGTCGAGCCAGGCTTCGAGATCGTCGCCGAGCATGTCCTCGTCGAAAAGGTCGGCGAGACTGAGGCGGCCGCTACGGATCATCTCGCCCAGATCCTCCAGGCCCCAGATGCCGAGCGAATAATCGGTGCAGACGAAGCCGAGCGGTTTGGCGCCTGCGCGTTCGAGGCGGCGCGTCAGCAGCATGCCGAGCGTCTGGTGCGCCAAGCGTCCTTCGAAGGGATAGGCGACCATGTAGCAACGGCTGCCGCGCGGGAAAGTCTCGATCAGCAGTTCGTCGCGCCTCGGCAGCATCGACTTGTCCTTCTGGATCGACAGCCAGTCGCGCACCTGATCCGGCAGATCGTCCCAGCGATCGGGATCAGCGATCATCGAGCGGACCTGATCGGCGAGATAGGTCGAGAGCGGAAACTTGCCGCCGGCGTAGGAGGGGATCTTGGGATCGAGCGAGAAGGCTTGCGATGCCAGCGCCTCGTTCTCGCGGATACCCTCGAAACGCAGCACCTTGCCGGAGAAGATGAAGGTGTCGCCAGGAGAGAGCTGCTCGAAGAAATACTCCTCCATCTTGCCGAGCACTGCGCCGCCACGGCCGATCCGTCCACCCTCGCCGCGCTTGACCATCTTCAGATTCAGCATCGGGCTTTCGACGATGGTGCCAAGGTTCAGACGGTATTGCTGGGCGACCTGCGGATTGGAGACGCGCCAGAGACCATCCTTGTTTCTGCGAATGCGGGCATAGCGCTCATAGGTGCGCAGCGCATAGCCGCCGGTAGCGACGAAATCGACGATCCGTTCGAAGGTTTCCCAGGATAGAGACGCATAGGGAGAGGCGCTGGTGATCTCGTCATAGAGCTGCAGCATGTCGAAGGGAGCGGCACAGGCCATGCCGAGAACATGCTGAGCCAGCACATCCAACGCGCCCTGCCCGACCGGCGGCGTGTCCTGCGCGCCGATATAGTTGGCGTCGAGCGCCGCCTGGCACTCCATCACCTCGAAGCGATTGGCGGGGACGAGGATCGCCTTGGAGGGTTCGTCCATGCGGTGATTAGCGCGGCCGATGCGCTGGGCAAGGCGGGAGGCGCCCTTGGGGGCACCGACATGGATGACCAGATCGACGTCGCCCCAGTCGATACCGAGATCGAGCGTCGAGGTGGCGACGACGGCACGCAGCTTGTTGGCGGCCATCGCCGCCTCCACCTTGCGCCGCTGGCTGACATCGAGCGAGCCGTGGTGCAGCGCGATCGGCAGGTTATCCTCGTTGATCGTCCAGAGCTCCTGAAAGAGCATCTCCGCCTGAGAGCGGGTGTTGACGAAGAGCAGCGTCGTCTGGTGATCGAGGAGCTCTTTGTAGACATCGGGGATCGCATATTTGGCGGAATGGCCGGACCAGGGGATGCGCTCTTCCGTTCTCAGGATCGAAATCTCCGGCTTGGCCCCGCCTTCGACGGTGACCAGACCGGCGTGATGTTCCCGCCCCTCTTCCTGCGCGACCAGCCATTTCTGCAAGTCCATCGGCTCTGCGACTGTGGCCGACAGGCCGATCGTCTGCAGGTTCGGCGCCAGCCTGCGCAGCCGGGCGATGCCGAGCGACAGCATGTGGCCGCGCTTCGATGTGACGAGCGAATGAAGCTCGTCGAGCACGACATATTTCAGATCCTTGAAGAAGCGCTCCGCCTCGCCATTCGCAAGCAGCAGCGCCACCTGCTCCGGCGTCGTCAGCAGGATATCGGGCGGATTGAGCTTCTGGCGCTGGCGCTTGGCATTCGGCGTGTCGCCGGTGCGGTTCTCGATGGTGACGGGCAGGCCCATCTCCTCGACGGGCTTCGTCAGGTTGCGCTCGATATCGACGGCAAGTGCCTTCAGCGGCGAGACGTAGAGCGTGTGGATGCCTGTGAAGGCCGAGCCCGGCGGGATCTTGCCGCGACGGGTGAGATCGGTGAGTGCCGGGAGAAAGCCGGCGAGCGTCTTGCCGGCGCCAGTCGGCGCAATCAGCAGCGTGCTCTCACCGGCTTCGGCGCGTGCCAGCAATTCCAGCTGATGGGCGCGCGGCCGCCAGCCCTTTTCCGCAAACCAGCGGATGAAGGGGGCAGGCAGGGCGATGCTGGTTTCGGCGTCGACGTGATCCACGCCATAAAGGTAGTGAAATCAGACCGAAAGAGAAGGGCATCGCCTCACATGGCGATGTAGCGGTCCTTGCGGTGATTGATGGCGAGCGTGAGATTCAGGACCACGGCGCCAAGCACCGAGCAGGCGATGATGAAGGGGCTCGCGACAAAGAACGACAGCGCAAGAATGACGCCATCGAAGCCGAGCTGCACCAGACCGGCCCGCCAGCCAAAGCGCTCCTGGATATAGAGCGCCAGAATGCCCACACCGCCAAGGCTGGCGCGATGGCGAAACAGCGCCAGCATGCCCGCGCCAATGACCAGGCCGCCGAACAGCGCACCGACCATCGGATCGACATGCGAGAGGCTGATGAAGCGCGGCACGATTTCCGACAGTGCGGAGGTGAGCGCGATGGCGGCGAAGGTCTTGACGGTGAAAGCCGGGCCGAGACGGCGGAAGGCGAGATAGTAGAAGGGCAGGTTGACCGCGAAGAAGCAGAGACCGAAGCTCCAGCCGGTGGCGTAGTGCAACAGAAAGGCCATGCCCGCCGTGCCGCCCGTCAGAAGGCCTGCGCCGGAGAGAAGCGAGACGCCGAGCACCGCCAGCATGCTGCCGGCGACCAGTCCCTGGGCATCATCGAAGAGCGAGTGGCGATCCGCCGAAGAGTTCAGGGCGCCTGCGAAAGCAGTCCGAGCGGCCATTATTTTCCCCTCTGAGTTTTCGTTCTTTCTATCCTGGCGCCGCTGCTTGGCAAGATGATTTCGGGGGTGGGATCACATGCGGCCTTTTATCCATTCCAGCGGCCTGCATTTTCGCCGCATTCCGGGCGCCGCCTGACGGTCAACGCAGATGAGAGACATCGATGCCGACACGCCGCGCGATCCTCGCCACGATGGGCGCCCTCGCCCTGTTTCCCCGGACCTCGAATGCAGCGCCCGCTGCTGCCGCTAGCCTGGCGCTCTGGCCGGGCACTCCCCCTGAAGGCGGCGGCCCGTCCGGCGATGTCGAGGAAAATGCCAAGGGCGCGATCAGCAATATCGCGGTGCCCAAGATCGACATCTACCAGCCGGCCTCGCCGAACGGCATGGCGGTTCTGATTGCTGCCGGTGGCGGCTACAAGCGCATCGAGATGCGGAACGAGGCGCTGCCAGCCGCCCGCTGGCTGAATGCGCGTGGCATCACCGCCTTCGTGCTCTCCTACCGGCTCCCGGATGAAGGCTGGGAGGCCGGTCCGCTGGCGCCATTGCAGGATGCGCAGCGGGCGTTGCGACTGATCCAGGCCAATGCCGGAAAGTTCAAGATCGATCCCGAGCGGCTGGGCGTCCTGGGCTTTTCGGCCGGTGGGCACCTTCTGGGCATGGCGGCGGCGCGGTCGGCATTCGCGTCCTATCCGGCGATCGACGATGCCGATGCGCTGTCGGCGCGGCCCGCCTTCGCAGCCCTCGCCTATCCCGTCATCACCCTGAAGCCGCCCTATGACCATACGTCGACGCGCAAGGTGCTGATCGGAAGTCATCCGAGCCCTGCCCTCAGTTCGGAATGGTCGGTCGAAGACCATGTCAAAGCCCACTGCCCGCCGGTGTTTCTGGCGCAGGCGGAAGACGATCCGGTTTCCGATCCACAGAACACGCTGATCATGCAGGCGGCGTGCGAGCAAGCGCATGTGCCCGTCGAACTGCACCGGCTGGCCGATGGCGGACATGGGTTCGGCATGGGCAAGCCCGGCACCGCCTCGATGCAATGGCCCGGCTTTTTCGCAAGCTGGCTCGACAAGCAGCCACTGTCTCCCGGCTGAAAATCGGTACGTTTCAAAAGCCGCTTGACTCCTGCGTTAATCGTGGATATTTTTTATCCACGATTTGAGGAGATGATTTCGATGAAACTCAGCGACGGTGTCGAGCAGGCTATTCACTGCGTGGCGGTTCTCGCCGGCTTGTCCGCCGATGGCGTGCTTTCGGCGGCAGCCCTTGCGGAATTTCACGGTGTCTCGACCAGCTATCTGCTGAAGCATATGCAGGCGCTGTCGGGCGCCGGTCTGGTCAAGACCGTGCCCGGGCCGAAGGGCGGATACCGGCTGGCGAAGGAACCGGGCGAGATTTCGCTGCTCGACATCGTGCTCGCCGTCGAAGGCCCGGCACCCGCCTTCCGCTGCAGCGAAATCCGCCAGCGCGGGCCGAACCCGCTGCCGCAGCGCTATTTCACCAAGCCGTGCCAGGTGACGGCGGCGATGCTGAAGGCGGAGCGCGCCTACCGCGCCGAGCTCGCCAAGACGAAAATTGCAGACATTCTGGCGGACCTTTCCGCCGATGACGACGGAGGCATCGCCGCCCGCGGCTGCGCCTTCATGGAATTGCACGAACGCAAATCAGCGGCTCGCTGAGCCTCAACCCCCAAAGGAGAATGACGATGCAACCCCGTTTCAATTTCGCCAAAGCCTCGCAGGATGCCTACAAGGCCGTCGTTGCCCTCGAGCAGTATGTGCAAACATCCGGCCTCGAGCGCCGCTTCATCCACCTGATCAAGCTGCGGGCATCGCAGATCAACGGCTGCGCCTATTGCGTCGACATGCATGTGAAGGAAGCGCGTCACGACGGTCTCTCCGAACAGTGGATCAATCTGATGTGCGTCTGGCGTGAATCGCCGGTCTACGACGCGCGGGAACGGGCACTGCTGGGCTGGGTCGATGCTGTCACGAACATCGCTTCGACGGGCGCTCCGGATGCGGATTTCGAAACGCTGAAGGCGCATTTCAACGAAGAAGAGATGACCAAGATCACGGTTGCCATCGGCACGATCAACGTCTGGAACCGTCTTGCCGTGAGCTTCCGGGCACAGCACCCGATCGATCAGCCGGCAAAGGCCGCCTGAGCCTGCGAGCCCCTCTCTCCATTTGGGGAGAGGGGTTCATTCATCAATTCGTCTTGGGTGCGGTCTGGGCCGGCCGTTCGGCTGTGGGATCGACGCCATTGAAGAGCTGGCGGAGGGTCTGGGAGATTTCCTCGGCTGAGGCACCCTTCGCGTATTCTTCCTTCATGCGGCGTCTGACAAGCTTTTCCAGTTCTGACATATCGTCACCTCATCATTTCCGGCGCGGGATGAGTTTCGCGCTGCAGCATGGATGAGGCAAGTTACGATTTGTTCACGCACGCTCACAGAGCGATGTAGCGATCGGCGCGATGGTTGATCGTGAGAAAGAGATTGAGCACGACGGCGCCCAGCACCGAGTAGAAAACCACCGGCGGCGTGGTGACGAAGAAGGCGGCGGCAAGCACGCACATATCGACGGCGAGTTGCACGAGGCCGGCGCGAATGCCGAAGCGCTCCTGCATGTAGATGCCGAGAATGCCGACGCCGCCGAGGCTGGCGCGGTGGCGATAGAGCGCCAGAAGACCGAAGCCGAGCAGCAGACCGCCGAGAAGAGCGGCCCAGGCCGGATGGATCGTGGCGATCGCCATGACTTTCGGCTGCAGACTGGTCAGCGCCGAGGTGAGGCCGATGGCGATGAAGGTCTTGATCGTGAAGGCGACGCCGAGCCGCTTCCAGGAGAGATAGAAGAACGGCAGGTTCAGGAGGAAGAAGGCCAGGCCGAAATTGATGCCGAAGGCATAGTGCAGCAGGAAGGCGATACCGGCGGTGCTGCCGGTGAGCAGGCCGGCGCTGGCGAGCACATAGAGGCCGAGAGCCGAAATGAGCGCGCCGGAGAAGATGCCCTGCACGTCCTCGACCGGGGTATGCCGGGTGGCGGTGGTGTTCCAGAAACCGAGGGCACTGATGAGCTGGGTCATGTCGCTAATCTCCAAACGGCAGACAAGTTCAAGAGCGCCGGAGACATTCCCGCGCGACGGATTTTCAATGATGAGAGGGCCGAGGCGTTCCTGCTGATCGCGGCGCTTGTCGGCTATGGGCTAAATTATCAGGCTTTTCGCAGGTGCGAGCAAGCGAAATATGTAAGCAATGTTGACCTATTTCAAAATCGCAACAAAGATGCGTTCAGCCATTTCGCCGCGTAAGGAAGAGAATGCCGGAAACCGGTTTGCCGCCATCTTTGCGAATGGTGGTTTTCTCGACTTTCAGGATATCGAAGCCGTAGCGGGCGCAGAGACCACGCACATAGGCTTCGGAGTGGGCGTAGCGCAGCGACGGCGCCAGATGGAAGCCATCGCCCTCGCCTGCATCCTCGACCGAGAAGGCAAAGTCCGCGCCTGAGGCTGCAAGCCGGGCGGTGATTAGGAAGACGCTTTCGAGATTGCCGAGATACATCAGCACGTCGGCAGCCGTGACGAGATCGGCCCGGCTCTCGGGCTCGCCCGAGAAGATGCCGGAAGCTTCCGGCTCCAGCGACAGGTCGGCCTGCGCCAGAAGCGCATAGACGTGTTTCTCCTCGGCCTTGGCCAGCATGTTCTGCGACAGGTCGTAGCCTTCCAGCCGCGCCACTTGGCCTGCGATCTCAGGCCCGAGCAGGCCGGTGCCGCAGCCGAGATCGACGGCCAGCGTGTAGTGCCTGCCGGTGGAAGTGACGAGGGCGGCAAGCTTCTGCGGCACGGAATAGTCGAGCTTCTCGACGAGCGAGGTCTCGAAGCGGCCGGCATAATCATCGAAGAGCCGCTCGACATAGCGGCTCGGCGGCTGGTCCGGGGTTTCGGTTTCGCCGAGCAGCGCGAGCTTCAGCGTTGCGCCGAAGATGTCATCGGGGTCGAGCGCCAAGGTTTTCCGGTAGGCTTCGGCAGCCTCAGTGCGATGGCCGGCCTTCTCGCGGTAGGTCGCCAGCCGGTACCAGCCGGCAGCCCAGCCGGGTGTGAGCTCCAACGCCTGCTCCATCAGTTCGGCGGCCGCGTCCGGCTCGCCGCCCTCATCGAGCATCTTGGCGTAATCGGCGCGGCGGTCGGCGATGACGTCGCCTGAAGTGAGCTGGCTCTGCTGCATGATGAGACCCGTTGAATGCCCGCGCATTTGGCTGCGGCCACAAAAAAACTCAAGTCCTATTTCAGAGGCGAAGCCGTCGGCTCTGGAAAAGGCTTGCGGGCAGCGATTCGCGACCGTATCTCAGAGCAAACAGGAGATGTGAATGTCCGATCAGGTGAACAAGTTTCTCGGCGACTCGCTCGGCCGCACATTGGTGAAGCTCTTGGTGGTTTCGCTGATCGTCGGCTTCGTGATGACGATCTTCGGCTGGACGCCCTATGAGATCGTTTACGGCATTCGCGATTTCATCCGGGAAATCTGGTACCGTGGCTTCTCGGCTCTCGGCCGCGTCGGCGATTACCTGCTGCTTGGCGCCACGATCGTCATCCCGATCTTCGTCATCATTCGTCTCTTCAACTACCGCCGCTGACCATGACCTTCACAATCGTTTCCCGGCGCGGGCTGCTGCGTCTTTCAGGCCTCGCGCTCGTCGCGGGCGTCGCAAGCTGCACCACCACACCGAAAATGTCCTCGACGCCCTCAGACGGCCAGGACGAGACGGCGGCGGCCCTGCCCCTCGTCAACCAGCTGCGTGCCAAGAACGGCTTGCCGCCGCTCAGCATCAATCCGGCAGCGAGCGCGGCTGCGATCTTCCAGGCAAAGCGCATGGCAAGCGCCGGCAAGATGGCGCATCTGATGGGCATGACAGACAGCTTTGGTGCCCGTGTGAAGGCGAGCGGCGTGCAGCTGCCCGCAGCCGAGAATATCGGCGTCGGCCAGAAGTCGGTCGACGGTATCGTCCAGGCCTGGATCAACTCGCCGCATCATCTGGAAAACATGCTCGGCCGCTATAGCGGCGTCGGCGTTGCCGTCGCGCATAATCCATCTTCCAACAACTGGCCCTATTGGGCCATGGTGCTCTCGAACTGAGGCGATTCTGCCTCCTGATCCGAGGCAGGCATGAGCGCTACCAGCGAACGCAATCTACTGGCATTTGACGTCACGCACCGGCTGGTGCTGTCGATCGCCATTCCGATGACGCTCGGCTTCATGACGACGCCGCTGCTTGGCCTCGTCGATACCGGCGTCGTCGGCCATATGGGCCAGCCGGATGCGCTGGCGGGCCTCGCGATCGGCGCCATGCTGTTCGACCTGATCCTCGGCAGCTTCAACTTTCTGCGCGCCTCGACAACCGGCCTGACGGCGCAGGCGCTCGGGCGCCACGATCTGCGCGAGCAGCAGGGCGTCTTCTGGCGGGCCTTCATCTCGGCGATCGCCTGCGGTCTCGCGCTGCTCTGTCTTTCGCCGCTGCTTCTCATTGCCGGGCTGAAGCTGATGGGGCCGGAAGCCGGTGTGGCGCAGGCGACCAGCACCTATTTCTCGATCCGCATTCTCGCAGCGCCCGCAGCCCTTGCCAACTATGCCATTCTCGGCTTCGTGCTGGGCCGCGGCCAGGGCACGATCGGTCTGGCGCTGCAGATCCTGATCAATGGCATCAATATCGTGCTCGCCATCTATCTCGGCCTAGAGCTCGACTGGGGCGTAGCGGGCGTTGCCTGGGGCACGATGGTCGGCGAAAGCGTCGGTGCGCTGGCCGGTCTCGCGATCGTGCTGCGCGGCTTCAAGGCGGGCGAGCGGCCGCAGCGCACCGAAATCTTCTCGCGCCACCGTCTCTCAGAGCTCTTTGCGCTCAACCGCGACATCCTGATCCGCACCTTCGTGCTGATCGGCTCCTTTGCGATCATGACCCGGATTGGCACCAGCTTCGGCGCGGTAACGCTCGCCGCCAATGCGGTGCTGATGAACTTCTTCCTGCTGTCCGGCTACTATCTCGATGGTCTCGCCAATGCCGCCGAGCAGATCACAGGACGGGCGATCGGTGCTGCACACCGCCCGGCTTTCGACCGTGGCCTGAAGCTGACGGCGATCTGGTCCTTCGGCCTTGCCGCCGCCGTCTCGGCCTTCTTCTTTGCCGCAGGTCCCTGGCTGATCTCGGTACTGACAACCTCGGAAGACGTTCGCGCCGCGGCCAATACCTACATGCCCTGGGCGGCGATCACCGGCCTGACCGGGGCGCTCGCCTTCCTGATGGACGGCGTCTTCATCGGCGCCACGTGGTCGTCGGACATGCGCAACCGGATGCTGATGTCCTTTGCCGGATATCTGGCAGCGCTCGCGGTCTTCGTGCCGCTCTTTGGAAATCACGGCCTGTGGCTGGCGATGAACGCCTTTCTGCTGTTTCGCGGCATCTTCCTGGCGATGCTGGTGAAGCCGCGGGCCGATCAGACCTTCGCAGCCGCCCAGTAATCCATCCTGGTGTCGCGGAGTTCGCGGATCGACGAGACTTTCTCGCGGTCGAGGAGCTTCGACAGGCCGCGGACGATATCGCCGGGCAGGCCCGGTCCCTCATAGACCATGCAGGAATAGAGCTGTACGAGATCGGCGCCAGCCTTGATCTTCTCCAGCGCCGTTTCCGCCGATGACACGCCGCCGACGCCGATGATCGGCAATGCCGGACCGACGCGCTTGCGCATGCGGGCGAGAACCGCCGTCGACTTGGCAAAGAGCGGTGCGCCGGAAAGACCACCCGCTTCCTTCGCCTGACGCTGATCCTTCAGACCATCGCGCGCCAGCGTGGTGTTGGAGACGATCAGGCCGTCGAGCGCATGAGACAGCACTTCGGCAGCGATATCATCCATGCCCTCTTCCGTCAGATCGGGCGCGATCTTCAGGAAGACCGGGATCTTGCGCCCGGCCTTGGCGGCCTCTTCATCGCGAGCGGCGAGAACCGCCGACAGCAGCGCGGCGAGGCTTTCGCGCGCCTGCAGGTCGCGCAGGCCGGGCGTGTTTGGCGAGGAGATATTGGCGGTGAAATAGCGGGCGACGGAATAGAAGCGGCGGATGCCGGTGACGTAATCGCCGATGCGGTCCTCGCTATCCTTGTTGGCACCGATATTGACGCCGATGATGCCATCGCCGCGGATCGGCGCGAGGCGCTGGAATGCGGCCTCATGGCCCTCGTTGTTGAAGCCCAGGCGGTTGATGACGGCGTTGTCCTCGACGAGGCGGAACATGCGCGGGCGCGGATTGCCGGATTGCGGCTTGGGGGTGACCGTGCCGATTTCCGTGAAGCCGAAGCCGAGCCGCAACAGCGCTTCCGGCACCTCGGCATTCTTGTCGTAGCCGGCGGCCATGCCGAGCGGATTGGCGAAGGTGAGGTCTGCGACGGTCTGCGCCAGACGCGGATCGGCAGGGATGCGGCAGGCCGGAACCAGGCCGGATTTCAGACCGGCGATCGACATGCCATGCGCGGTTTCCGGATCGAAGAGGAAGAGGCCTTTGCGCGTTGCCTGCTTGAAAAGGTCCATCATCAGATAAGCTCCGGAAAGATATGATTGCCTGCCTCGTCGAGCAGCAGCGGCTTTTCCCAGATGACGGCCGAAAGCGGCAGCTCGCCATAGAGATGCGGGAAGAGATCGCCGCCGCGCGAGGGTTCGAAGATCAGCTTTTCGCCGAGCTTTGCCGTATCGGCCGCGATCAGCATCAGGCCCGCCTGACCGGCGAAATAAAGCGCTGCCGTCTGGCGCGCCTGAGCCGCCGTCGAGAGATGGATGAAGCCGTCGTTGAGATCGATCCCGGCGCCGCGGAAGACGCCTGCTTTCCGCGCCTGCTGCCAGAGGGTTTCCGTCACGATCTTGTAAACCGCCGGTGTCACGGTCATGATGGCCTCACGAATGGCTGATCCTGGTTGCCAGCGCTTTGCCGCAAAGAGACGGCGATGTCCACGGCCCGCAGGCGAAAAACGACAGCCGCACCGAAAATCCGGAGGATGATCAGATGAAGACGATCGCAATCGGACTTGCCACCCTGCTTTTCCCCGCCACGCTGCTTGCCGCCGAACCCGATACGGCGCGTTTCCAGCTCGAACGCAGCGGCGATCATTTCGTGCGCCTCGACAAGCAGACGGGCGCGATGTCGCTCTGCGAGGAGAAGGACGGATCGCTCGTCTGCCGCATGGCAGCCGACGAACGCGCCGCCTACGAGGACGAACTCGACCGTCTCTCGGACCGGGTCAGCGCGCTCGAAAACAAAAGCATCGTCAACAAGGCGCTGCCCTCTGATGCCGAAATCGACCGCTCGATCAGCATCATGGAGAAGATGATGAAGAGCTTCATGGGCGTGGTGAAGCAATTCCAGGAGGATGAAAAGACGGCGCCTCTTCCGCAGAAGACCTGATTTGATATAGTCATATAAGGATGGAGACATGTGTGGCGGGCGCCGCCGCGCATGGGAGGACAGGATCGAGCTCTTGGGAGGGAGTGATCGATGCAGGAACAGACGATCATCATTGCCGATGACCACCCGCTTTTCCGGGATGCGCTTCGCCAGGCCGTGTCAGGGATGGAGGGCGAGCAGAGCATTATCGAAGCCGGTGATTTCAGCGCGGCCCGGGCCGCGGCCAGCGATCATTCCGATGCCGATCTGATGCTGCTCGACCTCGCCATGCCGGGTGTCAGCGGTTTCTCCGGGCTGATGTCATTGCGCTCGGAGTATGCCAGCCTGCCGATCGTCATCATCTCCGCTACCGACGACGCGACGACCATCCGCCGGGCGCTGGAACTCGGCGCCTCGGGCTTCATCTCGAAATCCTCAGGGATCGAAGACATCCGCCGCAGCATCCAGACGGTGCTCGCCGGCGATATCGCGACGCCCGAGAATTACCGGGACGGTCAGGAACAGGATCCTGACGTCGCCGACCTGATCCACCGCCTGCACACGCTGACGCCGCAGCAGAGCCGCGTTCTGACCATGCTTGGCGAGGGGCTGCTCAACAAGCAGATCGCCTATGAACTCGGCGTCTCCGAAGCGACGATCAAGGCGCATGTTTCGGCCATCCTCTTGAAGCTCAATGTCGACAGCCGCACACAGGCGGTGATCCAGCTCGGCAAGATCAACATGGCGATGGTCGCCTGATCCAAAACAGGATTTTATTCCTCTGTCCTCTTTACTATGCGTGAGCTTGGCGTTAATCTTTGCGCCGACTGGAGAGTAGCGCTCAGGGCGCAGGATCACGCACGATGCTGTCACACGAGCAGATTTGGGGAGCGATCGACAGGCTTGCCGAGCGGCACGACCTGACGCCGTCAGGTCTTGCGCGGCGCGCCGGCCTCGACCCCACCTCCTTCAACAAATCCAAACGTCTTTCGGCTGACGGCAGGCTGCGCTGGCCATCGACGGAGTCGATCGCCAAAGTGCTCGATGCGACCGGCGCGACGATGGAGCAGTTCCTGACCTTCATGCGCCCGGCAACGAGCTTTTCCGGGCTTCCGGACGGATCGTTCCCGGCACAAGGCAGTTCCATTCCCCTTCTCGGCTTTGCGCAGGCGGGCGCCGGCGGCTTTTTCGACGATGGCGGCTTTCCGGCTGGCCAGGGCTGGGATGTCGTCGAGTTTCCCGCCGCCCCCTCGCAAAAGGCTGGCGTCTATGCGCTCGAAGTCCAGGGGGACAGCATGATGCCGCTCTACCGCGACGGCGACGTGCTGATCGTCGAGCCCGGCGCGCAGGTTCGCCGCAACGACCGCGTTGTCGTCAAGACACGCGAGGGCGAGGTGATGGCGAAGGTGCTCTTACGCCAGAGCCCGCGCTCCATCGAATTGATGTCGCTCAATCCCGAGCATCCGAACCGGACGATCGAGCTTTCCGATGTCGACTGGATAGCCCGCATCATCTGGGCCAGCCAATAGGAAAATCTTCCATGAGGCCTGCGGCACTTCTGACAGCTGTTGCGGGTATCGCCACCGTCATGGGCATGCTGATGGCAGGACGCGAGCGGTTTTCCGGGCCGGATGCATCGGCTGTCGCCAGCGAAGCGGCCGCGCCTGACGCAGGTAGCGCCGACGCTCCTCCACCGCCGCCAACCGCCGATCCGCAGGCCAGCATGAATGCCCGGCCGGTCGACGATGCAAGCCAGTTCTATCCGGCACAGGTGGAAGGCAAGCCGCTGGAGCGTGTCGCAGCGCCGGAGCCCGAAAAGCCAAAGCCGGAACCGAAGAAAGATGCTGTCCTGCCGCGGCCGGTTGCCGAGAATGCGGGTGTGCTTGCCTTCGGCGACCGCAAGCTCGCGCTATCAGGCGTCATCGCCACGCCCGACGACAAGACCTGCAAGGATGCGGATGGCAGCGAATGGCCATGCGGCATGCTGGCCAAGACGAATTTCCGGCTGTTCCTGCGGCTACGCTCGGTCACCTGCGATCTCGACGACGCCAACTGGTCGGGCACGGCAACGGCAAGCTGCAAGATCGGCACCCAGGATCTTTCCGCATGGCTGGTCGACAATGGCTGGGCCGAGGCGGCTACCGGCTCGCCGCTGATAGAAGCCGGTGAGAAGGCCAAGACGGAGAAAAAAGGAATCTTCGGCGACGATCCACGCAAGGGCGCGCCCGTGGCGCCGCCGCCCGATCCGCCTGCAGACAATCCTCTCGATCCGATCTGACAATCCCTTGTAATGCCTGAGGGCAATTCCTAAACTTCGGAAGAACAGAGGGAATGACTGAAATGAACAAGCCGCTTTCCGCCCATGATGCCCTGATCTACGTGATGGTGATGGCCTCGGCCGTCGACAGCACGATGAACGACCGCGAGATGGAGCGTATCGGCCAGCTGATCGGCTTCCTGCCTGTGTTCCGCGATTTCGACGACGAGAAACTGATCCCGATCGCCCGCGATTGCGCCTCGCTGCTCTCCGGGCCGGAAGGGCTCGATGTGGTGCTGGAGACCGTCAAGGATACACTTCCGGCGAAGCTTTACGACACCGCCTATGCGCTCGCCGTGGAAGTGGCCTCGGCCGATCTTTCGGTCAAGGCGGAAGAACTGCGCCTGCTCAGCCTGCTCCGCGACCGGCTCGGGCTCGACAAGCTGACCTGCGCCGCAATCGAGCGCAGCGCCATCGCCCGCTTCCGCAAGGGCTAATACAAACCGTTCGGGAAATAGCGCAGGTAGATTTCCTGCAGGCGGCCGTTGCGTGACAACGCTGCCAACGCATGGTCGAGCGCCGCCGTGAGGATCGCATCGTTCCGGCGCAGCATGATGGTCATCCCCTCGCCCAGGAACTGTTCCGACGGGTATGGCCCGTCGAAGAGCGAGCAGCATTTCGCAGAGGCCTGGGACGATACCCAGAAGGATAGCTGCAGCGCATCGGCAAAGGCGGCATCGGTCTTGCCATCCTTCAGAGCCGTCAGCAGCGCTTCCTTGTTATCAAAGGGGACAGACTTGATCGCCGGGAAGTAGGCGGCGAGCATGGCTTCGTGCACCGTTCCCTTGACGACGCCGACCTGCTTTCCAGCGAGCGCCGCGGCGCTATTGCCCTTGATATCGGCCTTGTCGTTGCGGGCGAAACGGGCGGGAAGCATCAGATAGGGCCGCGAGAAGGTAAACCGGCTGCGCAGCTCCGGCGAGACAGCGAGCCCGGCAATGACGGCGTCCCCTTGCGAGGCCGCCAACGCTTCCGTCATATCGGCGAAAGGCAGCGCCTGGATCTCGCATTTGGCGGCAATCTCCAGCTCATTGCAGATCTCGCGGGCCAGATCGACATTGAAGCCGGCAAGCTTGCCGTTCTGATCGGTAAAGTTGAACGGCGGAAAATCGACCGAGGTCAGAAAGCGCAGCCGCACCAGAGCCGAGAGATCCGGCTTGGCAAGGCGTTCGCGCGAGTCGAACAGCAGAGGCAACGCGGCAGACGGCTGCTGCGCACCGGCGACCGACGGCAGAAACACAACCAGCGACAGCAGAAAGGTGAAGAATCCCTTAAAAGCTAGGGATGCAATTGAGGATTGTGCCATTACTATCCAGCCTCGGGTTAGGGGCAGGGCGTCGCCGCTTCGGTGACGGTGTATCAGAGTCATGCGTATCGGGGAATATGCGCCCGGCGGTGCCATCAATGGCGCACGGGAAAACCATGGCAGCAATACCCAAACTATCTCCGCCGCGGCGGAGGACGATGACCTGTTCCGCACGGAAGCACGCGTCCTTCTGGAGCTCGGCATCGGCAAGCCGATGATCGCCGAGGCAGTGGCGCTTGCACGCGCCAACGGCACCTCGATCGAGGAACAGCTGCTGGCATCAGGCTGGCTTCTGCCTGAAAATTACTATGCTGGACTGGCGCGCATGCTCCGCCTGAACTTCGTCGAGACGCTGGATCCCGATCTGATCTACGATATCGACAATCTGGACAGCCAGCTGCTCGATCCGAAGATGCTCAAGCTCCATCACATGCCGCAAAGCATGAACGTGATCGTGCCGCAGGCGCGGCAGATCCCGGCATTGCAGGCACGGCTCGCGGCGCGGCCGGACCTTCGCCCGCACATGCAGGTGACGACGCCTTCGGAAATGCGCCGGGCGGTCTGGGAGCGCGGTGCTCAACGGCGGGTCAGGCAGAGCGTCAACACGCTGTTTGATCGCGAGCCTGATATGAGCGCGCGCATCGTGCTGCTCGGCAAACAGGGTTTTGTCGCAGGCGTTGCGGTGACCGCCCTTGCCGCCGGCATATTGGCAAGCGCTGACGTTCTGCTTCTTCTCCACCTCTTCGTCTCGCTATTCTATCTCGCGGCCATGGCGATCCGGTTTCTGGCGCTGGCAAAGCCCGCCCCGCGCTTCAATCTGCGCGCGGAAGAGAATGGACCGCTGCCGGTCTACACCGTCATGGTTGGCCTCTACCGGGAGGCGGCGGTCGCGGAACAGCTCGCAGCCTGTCTCAAGCGGCTGAACTGGCCGGTGTCGAAACTCGACATCAAGTTCGTCTGCGAGGCCGACGACCGCGAGACCATCGCGGCCCTCAAGGCGCAGGATCTCGGCTCGCATTTCGAGATCGTCGAGGTGCCTGCCGCCCGGCCGCGCACCAAGCCGAAGGCGCTGAACTACGCCCTAACATCCGCCCGCGGGAAATACCTGGCGGTCTACGACGCCGAGGACAGGCCGCATCCGGATCAGCTGCGCGAGGCCCATGCCACCTTTCTCAAATCGCCCGATGATATCGTCTGCCTGCAGGCGCCGCTGGTCATCGCCAATGCGCGCGACTCCTGGATCTCAGCCGCCTTCGCGCTCGAATATTCGGCGCTGTTTCGCATGCTTCTGCCGGTGCTTGCCATGCTGCGGTTGCCGATGCCGCTTGGCGGCACCTCGAACCATTTCAAGACCAAGATCCTGAAAGACGCCGGGGGCTGGGATCCGCACAATGTCACCGAGGATGCCGATCTCGGTATGCGTCTCTACCGGCGCGGCTATCGCTGCGGCGTTCTCAGCAGCCATACGCTGGAGGATGCGCCCTCCACAGCCAAGACCTGGCTTCACCAGCGGACCCGTTGGTTTAAAGGCTGGCTGCAAACGTGGCTGGTACTGATGCGCGATCCGGCCCAACTGTTGCGCGAGATGGGAATACCCGGGTTTGTCGTCTTCCAGCTTTTGATCGCCGGCATGCTGCTATCGGCCCTTGCTCACCCCTGGATGCTGTTCTTCATCGGTACCACGATAATCGATCTCTTCCAGCAAGACGCGGCCATGGATCCGGCGCATAGGGTGTTGCTTGTGATGGACAGCTGCAACGTGATCGCCAGCTACATTCTTTTCATCCTGCTCGGCCGCAAGCGCATGACGCCATGGGAAAGGCGTGCGCTTCGTCTGCGCTGGCTGGCATTGCCGCTCTACTGGATGATGCTGTCGATGGCCGCCTGGCGGGCGGTCTGGCAGCTCCGCAGCAATCCGTTCTTCTGGGAAAAGACGCCACACGCGCCAAGCCGCAAAACGGCATAGATTTTCGATCCCGCCATTTTCCGATTTCGCGGGGCGAGCATCTCTTTTCTGTGGTTTGGCCTCGGGACGTTAGGGCCGAATTAAGCAATCTGGATTCTTATCAGCCGCGACGACACCGGCCCCCACACCGTCTGCATGATGCGCGCTCGTCTGACCTTTCCAGGGTATTTCGGAATGCCGCAAGAACGCAGCAGATTACAGCTGAGTTTCAAACATTGATTTCAATCTCTCGCCGCACGCCAGCAACAAGCCGCAGCGAATGCAACGGGCTTTTTCCATGCTCAAACATCTGAAAATCCGGACAAAAATCCTCTCCGTCATCGCGCTTCTCGGGGTGATCACGATTGCCGGCGTGGGTTACATCATCACCGAATTCCGCCGGGCGGACGCCAATTACAGCGCCTTCATCGACCATGAAGCACTCGCCGCCATGCAGGGCTCGCGCGCCAGCGCCTCGCTGGTGTCCTCCGTGCTGCAGACCTCAACGCTTGCCAATATGAAGCCCGATACGCCGGCCTTCAAATCGGCGCTCTCCAGCCCGAGCAAGATCCCGCAGGCGCGTGATCGCCTGCAGCAGGCGGCGGACCTCGTTCCCGCTCGCAAGGAAGCGATCGGTGAGCTCTTGAAAAGCATCGACGAGATGGAAGCGCTTTCGGCAAAGGTCGTCGAGGCGGGCAAGGCTGGTGACATGGGTGCCGCACAGCTGGCCTCCGCCATGATGGTCGCCAAGCTCAATGCGCTGACGCCGAAGATGACGGCCAATAACGATGCGATGATGTCGATGCTCAACGACGGCGGCGACGCGCTCTCGGTCACCGTCAACCAGCGCATCAATATCTGCCTTGCGATCATCGCCGCTGCGATCGCCGCGGCCATCGCGCTCGGCGTGTACATGGCGCAGATCGGCATCACCGCGCCGATGATGCGGCTGCGCGAACGGATGACCTCGCTTGCCGAAGGCCAGACCGATGCCGATGTACCCGGTCTCGACCGCAGCGACGAAGTCGGCCAGATGGCGGCTGCCGTCGCCGTCTTCCGCGACAATGCCGTCGAACGCCGCCAGATCGAGGCGCGTGCCGAGAGCGAACGCAATCTCAGCGACAGCGAACGCCGCCAGCGCGAAGCGGAAAAGATCCGCGAAGCCAACGAGCTTGCCCGCACCGTCGACGAATTGGCAAACGGCCTGAAGCGCCTCGCCTCCGGCGACCTCGTCTCGCAGATCGATCAGGCCTTCCCTGAGCACCTCGAAGGTCTGCGCGCCGACTTCAACAATTCCGTCGGCCGCCTGAACCAGACGATGAATGCCGTCGGCGCCAATGCCCGCGCGATCGGCGCCGGCGCCAACGAGATCCGTTCTTCGGCCGACGAGCTGTCGCGCCGCACCGAGCAGCAGGCAGCTTCCGTCGAGGAGACCGCCGCCGCCCTCGAGCAGATCACCACGACGGTCAGGGACGCGGCCCGCCGCGCTCAGGAGGCGAGCCAGCTCGTCACCCGCATGCGAGGCGGCGCTGAAAAGTCCGGTGAGATCGTCCAGAAGGCGGTCAATGCCATGCAGCAGATCGAGCAGTCGTCGGTCGAGATCGGCAACATCATCGGCGTCATCGACGACATTGCCTTCCAGACCAACCTTCTTGCCCTGAACGCCGGCGTCGAAGCCGCGCGTGCCGGTGAAGCCGGCAAGGGTTTTGCGGTCGTCGCCCAGGAAGTGCGTGAGCTCGCCCAGCGCTCGGCCAATGCGGCCAAGGAAATCAAGTCGCTGATCACCAATTCCGGCACGCATGTGCAGACGGGCGTGGCGCTCGTTGGCGAGACCGGCAAGGCGCTCGATGCGATCGTCCACGAGGTGCAGGAGATCAACCAGCACGTCCACGCGATCGCCGAAGCCGCCCGCGAACAGTCGACGGGACTGCAGGAGATCAATACGGCGGTCAACACGATGGACCAGGGCACGCAGCAGAATGCCGCCATGGTCGAGGAAAGCACGGCCGCCAGCCACAGCCTGGCAACCGAGGCAGCCTCGCTCAACAACCTGCTCTCCGAGTTCCGCCTGACCGGCACCGGCGGCTTCGCCGCGGCAGCCCCGGCATCGGCAACCACCCGTCCGATCGCCTCGCGCCCCGCGCCGATCCAGCCGGCGACACCCGCCGCCAAACCCCGCCCGGCCTCAATCCGCGTCGCCAACTCTGCCACCGCAAGACCGGCGGCCTCGCCTGCCCGCGCGCTCGGCCAAAAGCTGATGAGCGCCTTCAGCGGCGGCAACACCGCCAGTGAGAGCAAGGAAGCGGATTGGACGGAGTTCTGATCGGCCGAACCTTAGTAGACGATGGGCGGCTCCGGCCGCCCATCGCAATTTCAGGGCTGCTTATCAGCGATCGCTCAAACCCCATCAGCAACCGGAAAGCGTGCAGAGACGCTCCGGCGAACTTGCCCTCCGCCCGGCTTTCGGCTACTTCCTAAGCCGATCTCATCGTGGAAGTCGCAGCCGTTGAGCCTCATCAAACTTCATTTCCGGGTCGTTGCCAGCCTTATCATCCGCGAGATGAACACGCGCTATGGCAACAAGATTGGCGGCTATATCTGGGCGATCGTCGATCCGCTCGCCTATATCGTCTTCCTGAGTTTCATCCGCCGCTCGCTGAGCGCCACGCCCCCCCTCGGCGGCAGCGTCGCGCTGTTCATCTCGACCGGCTATCTCGGCTTCCTGTTTTACGTGAACCTGTCATCCTACGTCTCGTCGGCCGTCAAATCCAACAAGGCGCTGATGAACTACCCGCGCGTCGCGCCCTTCGACGCGATCGTCTCACGCGTCGTGTTGCAGTTTTCGACCACGGCGGTGGTGACGGCGCTGACACTGTTCACACTGGCGGAGGGCCTTGGCGGCCTACCCAGCGTCAATTGGCCGACGATCATCGAAGCGGCACTCTCGACCTCGATGATCGCGATCGGCATCGGCCTGATCAATGCCGGCCTGTTCGTTCGCTGGCCTTGGTACGAAGAGGTCTTCGGCATCGTCAACCGCCCCCTCTTCATCCTCTCCGGTGTCTTCATGCTGCCCGACGAGCTGCCGCATCCCTATTCGGATTACTTTCTGATGAACCCGCTGGTGCATTGCGTGATCTGGTTCAGGACGGGGTTTTATCCGGAATATCGGGCTTATGGGCTTGATAAGGGGTATGTTCTGGAGACGGGGATTTTGCTGATGTTTGTTGGGATGGCGTTGTTTACCGTTCATAAAAAAATGATCAAAAACAGCGACTAAGTCTTAGCCCCGGAGGATGTTTTGAGAATCACAGAATTGGCCGACTACGTTGATGACGAGGGAAACCGCTTGTCCGTAGGCGAAAACTTACGTTTTGCTGCAAGCAGCATAATCTTCAATGAAAGAAACTCTGTCGTAAATATAGGAAGTAACGCGAATATCACCCAATGCACGATAACAATGGGCCGCAATTCCGAGTTAAGTATTGCTGAAGGCTGCTCAATAAGCGGAAAAATAACCGTCGGACTGAACAGCAAAATCATCATAGGCAGAGATTTCACCGTAACAAGCAATATAACTCTGCGCGCCGTCGAATCTACAAAAATCGATATTGGTGACGACTGCCTCTTTGGATCGGATATAATTATACGCACGACCGATGGTCACCCGATTTATAACGCACACACTAAAAAACGGATTAACCTTTCTCAATCCATTACCATTGGCAAGCATGTTTGGATAGCCGACCGCGCGGTGGTTTTAAAGGGCGCGTCTCTCGGCAATGCGTCAGTACTAGGCGTTGGTAGCGTACTTACCAAGAAGATAGGTGACCACAGCGTAGCTGTAGGAAATCCGGCAAAAGTCGTCAAAAGCGACATCACATGGGAACGGAGTCCGAACATTAGAAGTGAAGAATTTTACTTTAATGAAGAGTAGATAGCTCTCAAGGCCGGAAACGCCGTTGGCAATTTTACGTTGCACCACCTTAGTTGGCGACATATAGGCGTACAGAGGGCCGGTTGGTCCGATGGTAGTAATAGCCGGGGGGTTACAATGCCAGAAAATACTGAACCGCTAATCACAGCGATCATTCCAGTTCGCCTGTCAAAAGATAGCCTTTATGATGAAGTCGAGCGCATTGAGCGAATTGCAAAAACGTTGCCGGCTGGCTATGAGCTTGTCATTGTTGATTACGGTACATCCGTCCAGCGCGCTCATGAATTAGCAACTGTCTCACAAAAGCATGGAGCTCGGTTAGTCAGAGTTGAGACCGAGGGACAACCGTTTAGCATCGGCGCAGCCAGAGATATAGGCACGCAACAAGCCCGCACACCATTGGTGGTGTATCACGACATCGACTTCCTTATGTCCACGGACGGATACAAGCGAGTCTTGATGGAATGCCGATTGCGAGGAATGCCAGAGAACGCCTACGCTTTTTTCGCGTTACCGGGCATATACTTAACTCAATCTTTCACCAGGCGATATCTTGAGCTTCATTCCGCTGGCGAAGGAAACTTCGCTGACCTTATGGCGCATGATGGCGTCATAAAGCACGATAGATCAGTCTACGACAGCCACACCTACGCCATCTCAGCAATTGTCGCTAATCGCTATCACTTGCTGGCGATTGGAGGGCATGACAAGAGTTTCACCGGACATGGTGCGGAAGACTTTGAGTTGATGCATCGCCTCAGCTCATATTACCGACGCGGACCAAGACCAAGAGACTACTATCTAAATACTCGGAACAATTCCATTCTGAAGTATGAGGGGTTTCGGGCCTTCTACGCGCTCTACGGGATAGACGTCTTCCAACGAGGTGTTGCAATCGTTCACTTATGGCATCCTCGCAGGGAAGAGGCTGATTACGTAGGCACAAGCAACCAAACGCGCGTATCGAAGAGCATGGCCGACTACGATCGAGGGCTGACCTCTATACCTCCGCTGGAGGATATGAACTCGACGGAGATGACACTTGTGCTCGTCGATCCGAGCTCCATGCCATCGCGCGCACTTCGCCACATATATCCGGCTCTGGGTCGGTTTCGCTCGATACCGGAAAGATCGTTCGCAGACGCGCTTTCGCTTAGCGACTTTATAAAGGCAGAGGGCTTCACCCGTGTCTTCTTCCTAAATCCATATGGCAATGCCCACCGTCTTTCACTCTACCAGGGCGTCAAGGCAGCCGGGATTAGATTTATAGCCTACGATCGCGGCGCACTGCCGGACAGTTGGTTTTTTGATACCAAAGGTTTTCTGGGAGAGAGCGACTCATATGCCCGCACCGCTTGGGATCACCCGCTATCTGATCGCGACCGAGAGGCTATTCTTGACTGGTTCCAGGCGTTCAATCGTGAAGAGCAAACTCTTGAGATCAACGGTCCGCGAACCGGCGCGGATCATCTTCGCCGGAGTTTGCCGCTAGGGGATCGCAAGGTGATATTCGTTGCTTTGCAAAGACCTTCAGATACCGCAACGGTTTACTTTTCGGGCGCATGCAAGGATGCCGCAACATTTAACGACTGGGTAGCGCAACTTGCAGCAACGTTGGATCCACGAAAGTACGTGGTCGTTGTAAAAAAGCATCCGCTTGAGACGGTCAAGCCTGCGATCGACGGCGTCGTCTTCGCTGACGACAATGCCCATATCCGCGATCTGATCGACTTGGCGGACAAAGTTGTGCTGATAAATTCAGGAAGCGGGCTTATCGCGGCTGCCTTAGGAAAGCCAGTCATCTGCTGCGGTCAAGCCTTTTACCAGCATAACGGATTTGCTTTCGCGGCAACTTCGCCAGCTGAACTGGTCGAGCTGTCCACAGCCAGCCTTTCTGTTGACGACGAAGTAAAGCTGCGATTTATGAAATATCTTGTTTTCGACTATTATTCTTTTGGTAAAACAGAATACTCAAGCAAAGTCGAACCCGATGGATCCTTGCGACGCCTAGCGACCAGAACGGCTTTCTCCGAGATTCGAGGTTTGACACCGACCCCCTTGCGACTGGGGGCGATCCCGGAAGGCCACAGTCTAAACTCGCCGATCTTTCATTCATTTGGTGGCGCAAACGGCGTAATGGCACGACCGAAGGTCGTGCCATTATCTAGAAGAGCCTTGATGCCGATCGTTAGGCCCTTCGTGAGGGCTATCGGCAATCAGAAGGACCTACAGAAATTCAACGCCGATCCCGCGGCTTTCTTTGCTAGCCTTAGGAACCCACTACAGCGTAATGTTGGAGCACTGCTATTTGGGACCGAAAAATGATCACGCGCTAGCGTCTGCGGCAGTCAGGTAGTCGGATTCGCATATTCGGTTTAGTAGCGATCAGCTGCCTTAGCCAGGCCCCTATCTATGAACTCACTCAAGCAATCGATCTTACTGGATGCGAAAGATGGACGATGACGCAGACCCAAAGTTCACCGCGAGCGCAACGTCCACCATTCCTAAATCAGTAAGTATCGCATCGAGGACCGTAATTGAGCACCCCGTTCATGTTGGCCCGGGGTGCGTAGTGATGGCCGATAGCATAGGGCGATATTGCTTTATCAACGCGAACACTTGCATCTTCGATGGTGTTTTGGTTGGCAAGTTCGTCTCATTCGCCCGCAATTGCCAGATTGGCGGGGAAGAGCACCCAATCCACCACGTCTCAACTAGCTTCTTTCGTATATCTAAAAAGTGGTTCCCTAACGACCCAGTGGCCCAAGGCGCTGAGATCATCGCTAACACAAAACCAAAGAACAGAAAGCGCTCACACTCGATTGTAATCGGTAACGACGTTTGGTTTGGTGCCGCGAGCCTTGTGCTGAAAGGCATCACCATAGGCGACGGTGCAGTGATTGGAGCCGGCGCGGTTGTAACCAAAGATGTGCCACCGTATGCAATTGTAGCAGGCAATCCCGCTAGGATCATACGTTACCGTTTCGAACGACGACTTATCAAAGAACTTCTGCGCCTCAAATGGTGGGATCGCGACATGGATGTGATCCTAAAACTTCCTCTGAGTGACGTCGAAAAAACTGTGGCATATCTTTCGAGAATCGACGCCCAAAAAAATCCGGCCACTTCGAGATTCTCTATGAGACGATGGTTTTCGTAGCCTTGCAACTCTCTTAGCACGAAGCGCCAACAGCAGGCTGGCAGCGAAGAAGACAACTGGAGCGGGTGAAGGGAATCGAACCCTCGTATTCAGCTTGGGAAGCTGCTGCTCTACCATTGAGCTACACCCGCGCAGCACCAGCCTTCCAACAGATGGGAGGCGGTGTCAAGGCGGTCAGATGCGGAAGTGTTTCGAGAGCTTCAGGCCCTGGGCCTGGTAGTTGGAGCCGAGGCCGGAGCCGTAGAGGCTGACGGGCTTTTCCAGCATGTGCTCGTAGATGAGGCGGCCGACGATCTGGCCGTCTTCGAGGATGAAGGGGACTTCGTGGCTGCGCACCTCGAGAACGGCGCGACTGCCGCGGCCGCCGGCGGGCGCGTGGCCGAAGCCGGGGTCGAAGAAGCCAGCGTAGTGGACGCGGAATTCGCCTACCAGCGGGTCGAAGGGGGTCATCTCGGCCGCGTAATGCGGCGGGACGTGGACGGCTTCGCGGGAGACGAGGATGTAGAATTCGTCCGGATCGAGGATCAGCTCGTTGCGGCCGCGGCTATAGAGCGGCTCCCAGAAGTCGAAGATATCGTGCTGGGCCTTCTTGTCGACATCGACGACGGCCGTGTGGTGCTTGCCGCGGTAGCCGATCAGGCCTTCCTTGTCGCCGGTGAGATCGATCGACAGTGCGATGCCGCCGCCCGAGACGTTCGGCTTGCTGCTGGCGACCAGCGTTTCGGCGTCGTGCAGGGCCTGCAGCTCCGGTTCACCCAAGATGGAGTGGCCGACGCGGAAGCGGATCTGCGACAGGCGCGAGCCGCGGCGCACGACGATCGGGAAAGTGCGCGGCGATATCTCGAGATAGAGCGGCCCGGAATAGCCAGCCGGGATCTTGTCGAATTCCTGGGCGTAATCGGTGATGACGCGGGTGAAGATATCGAGACGGCCGGTCGAACTCTTCGGATTGGCCGAGGCCGACATATCCGATGGCAGGTCGAGGCGCTCCATCAGCGGCACGATATAGACGCAGCCGGTTTCGAGAACCGCGCCTTCCGAAAGATCGATGACGTGCAGGCTGAGGCGATCGAGCTTGTCGGCCACCAGATGCGAGGGGCCGGGCATGAAGCTGGCGCGGACCCGGAAAGCCTTGGCGCCGAGGCGCAGATCCAGGCTCGCCGGCTGGATCTGATCGCGATCAAGCTCCCGCTCCGACACGAGGCGGCCGGCTTCAAACAACGCAGCAATGGCACGATCGGCCAAAATTCCAGTTTCGCGAGCCATCATGCTCCATCCATAGTTCGTGGCCGACAAAACCAAATACAGGGAATTGACGCAAGAAGCTAACGGCAGTATTGCAGCTTTATCCCGTGGTGATTTGGCCGGTCGGCTTGCAGCCACGTTAAACAAGTGGCTAAAAAGACCGGGTGTGAAACCGGTCTGCATTTGCGGCCGGTTTTTTTTGTTTTTGAGGTGATGGCATGAGCAAGTCCTGGCGCCCTGCAACCCAACTCGTTCACGGAGGCACTCTGCGCTCGCAATATGGCGAGATGTCGGAAGCGATCTATCTGACGCAGGGCTTCGTCTATGACACGTCCGAAGCGGCCGAGGCGCGCTTCAAGGGCGAGACCGACGGCTTCATCTATGCCCGCTACGGCAGCCCCACCAACGACATGTTCGAAAAGCGCATGTGCGCGCTTGAAGGTGCTGAAGATGCGCGCGCCACGGCTTCCGGTATGGCTGCCGTTACCGCGGCGATCCTCTGCCAGCTGAAGGCCGGCGATCATATCGTTGCGGCCCGCGCCCTGTTCGGCTCCTGCCGCTGGGTGGTCGAGACGCTGGCACCGAAATACGGCATCGAATGCACGCTGGTCGACGGCCGCCACCTGGAAAACTGGGAAAAGGCGATCACCCCAAAGACCAAGGTGTTCTTCCTGGAAAGCCCGACGAACCCGACGCTCGAGATCGTTGATATCGCCGGCGTTGCCAAGCTCGCCAACCAGATCGGCGCCAAGGTCGTCGTCGACAACGTCTTTGCGACGCCGCTCTTCCAGAAGCCGCTGGAGCTCGGCGCTCATATCGTCATCTATTCGGCGACCAAGCATATCGACGGCCAGGGCCGCTGCCTCGGCGGCGTCGTTCTCTCCGACAAGCAGTGGATCGACGAGAACCTACACGACTATTTCCGCCATACCGGCCCGGCCATGTCGCCGTTCAACGCCTGGACGTTGCTGAAGGGCATCGAGACACTGCCGCTGCGCGTCGCGCAGCAGACGAAGAACGCCTCGAAGATTGCCGACTTCCTGGCGGAGCAGAAGCAGGTTGCCCGCGTCATCTATCCGGGCCGCAAGGACCATCCGCAGGCCGACATCATCGCCAAGCAGATGACCGGTGGCTCGACGCTGGTCTGCTTCGAGCTGAAGGGCGGCAAGGAAGCCGCCTTCAAGCTGCAGAACGCGCTCGACGTCGTGACAATCTCCAACAATCTCGGCGACACCCGCAGCCTGATCACCCATCCGGCAACGACGACGCACAAGAACCTGTCGGATGAGGCGCGCGCCGAGCTCGGCATTTCGGCAGGCACCGTTCGCCTGTCGGCTGGCATCGAAGACACGGACGACCTGCTGGAAGATTTCGCGCAGGCCCTGTCGAAGATCCCCGCCTAAGCAAAGAGCCGCCGGACTTGCCGGTCCGGCGGCCTGCCCCACCTAAGGGACAAGCCAGCTCTACCTTATTAGAGTCATTAACTTTGAATGTTAGGATTAACAATCAAAACGGCGTGCAATCGTCTGTATTTGACTGATGATGCAGCGGCATTTCTTGACGGAGCCAATGCCGTATAAGATACGAGTAAGATATCCCGACTAAGGTGTAAGGCATGTACCGGGCCCTCACACGCGATATAGAAGTTGTTGTCGAGCCGTTTTATCTGGAGGAGCAATCCGATCCGGACGACGATCGCTATGTCTGGGGATACCGTATCGTCATCAGCAACAATTCCGAGCTCTCTGTAAAACTCGTCAACCGTTACTGGAACATAACGGATCAGAACGGCGTGGTTGATGAAGTGACGGGACCGGGTGTCGTTGGCGAACAGCCCCGGCTGGAGCCCGGTGATACCTATGAATACTCATCGGGATGCCCGCTCGATACGCCATCGGGGCTGATGTTCGGCCATTACCAGATGGAGACGGATGAAGGCGAGCTCTTCGATGTCGAGATACCCGCCTTCTCCCTGGATTCACCCGGCCTGCTCAGAGTGCTGAACTGACCGTCACTCGGCCGGCTGCAATTCGGCCGGCTCGAAGCGGTAGGTCGTCGAGCAGAACTCGCAGGTGACCGCGATTTCGCCATTCTCCTGGCTCGCTTTGATCTCGTCTGCCGAGAAGCCCTTCAGCACGCCCTTGATCTTGTCGCGCGAACAGCTGCAGCGGTCGAAGACCTCCTTGGCGTCATAGACGCGCACGCCGCGCTCGTGGAAGAGGCGGAAGAGCAGACGCTCAGTTCCGACCTGCGGGTCGGTCAGCTCGTCGGCATCGATGGTTTCCACCATCGTGCGTGCCTCGGTCCAGGAATCGTCTTCCTTCAGCGGCTGACCGGTCTCGTCGCCATCGCCACCGTGCAGATCCTGCTGGCGCATGCGCTCAGGCGCTTCCGGCAGGAACTGGGCGACGAGGCCGCCTGCCCGCCAGCGATGGCGCGGCTTGCCGCTGTCGTCACGGTCGAGCAGTTCGGCCGCAGCGAGACGAACCCGGGTCGGGATCTGCTCGGACTGACGGAAATAGGTGCCGGCAATCTCTTCCAGCGAGGCGCCGTCGAGCGCGACGATGCCCTGATAGGGCTGGCTGAACTTGCCCTGGTCGATCGTGAAGGCGAGCACGCCCCTGCCGAGCAGCTGTTCGGGCTCGGTCTGGCCGGCGGCGATCGCTTCGTCGAGCAGCGCCTGATCGAAGCGCGCATAGGCGCGCACATTCTCAGGCGTCGAGAAATCGGCGACCAGCAGATCGACCGGGCCATCGCCCTTCGTCTGGACGGTGAACTTGCCGTCGAATTTCAGCGACGTGCCGAGCAGCACCGTCAGCACGATCACTTCGGCGAGAAGGCGGGCAACGGGTGCGGGATAGTGGTGGCGCTCCAGGATGGCGTCCAGCATCGGGCCGAGCTGGACGGCGCGGCCGCGCACATCCAGACCTTCAACCTGAAACGGGACAACATGATCATCACCGGCGAAATCGAACTCGCCAAGAGCGGCTGCAGCTTCTGCCATGGTCTTACTCCTAGTATTCAGAGCGGCAGACCAAGGCGTCTCTCCGCTCGCGCGGCCACGAGGCCGTCAGGCCGGATGTGGCGTCCAGTATGGTTCAGATCGCGCCCAGGCACCATGCAAGAATCGACTTCTGCGCATGAAGACGGTTTTCCGCTTCATCGAAGACCACGGATTGCGGGCCATCGATCACTTCGTCCGTGACTTCCTCACCACGATGGGCAGGCAGGCAATGCATGAACAATGCATCCTTGCCGGCCTTTGCCATCAAAGCCTGATTGACCTGATAGGGCTGGAAGACGTTGTGACCGCGAGCCCGATGTTCCTGATTCATGGAGACCCAGGTATCGGTTACCACGCAATCGGCGCCTTCGACCGCACGGTCGGCATCATGGCTGAGCAGGATCTCGGCGCCCTCATTGCGGGCCCAGTTCAGATAGTGATCCTTCGGCTCAGAACCAAGGGGTACGGCCATGTTCATGCGATAGCCGAAACGGGCAGCCCCTTCGACCAGCGAATGCAGCACGTTGTTGCCGTCGCCCGTCCAGGCGATCGTCTTGCCCTTGATCGGGCCGCGATGCTCTTCGAAGGTCATGATATCGGCCATGATCTGGCACGGATGCGTATCGTCCGTCAGCGCGTTGATGACCGGCACGGTGGCATGCTCGGCAAGCTCGAGCATGCGGTGATGCTCGGTGGTGCGGATCATGATCGCATCGACATAGCGCGACAGGACCTTGGCGGTGTCGCCGATCGTTTCGGCGCGGCCGAGCTGCATTTCGGTGCCCGAGAGGAACAGTGTCTCGCCGCCGAGCTGGCGCATGCCGACATCGAAGGAGACGCGGGTACGTGTGGACGGCTTTTCGAAGATCATCGCCAGCATCTTGCCGGCGAGCGGCTTGTCGCCGGCGCCGGCCTTGAAAGCCTGCTTGCGCGAGATCGCATCATTCATGATGACGCGCAGATCGGCGGAGCTGACCGCCGAGAGATCGAGGAAGTGTTTGGGGGAAGCCATGTCGTCCTTACCTGTTTGCCTCGTAAGGCATCTATCCGTTCAAGCCGTCTTCTTGGCCTTGGCTGCGCGAATGCTCTCGGCGGCCTGCTCGATGCGTGCGAGGCCTTCGCGGGCTTCTTCCGCAGTCACCACCAGAGGCGGCAGGAGACGGATGACGTTATCGCCCGCCGGGACACCCAGCAGATGCGCGCTGCGGATCGCAGCCAGGAGTTCGCTCGAGGGAACGGCGGCCTTGATGCCGAGCAGCAGGCCTTCGCCGCGGATATCCTCGATCACGTCAGGATAGCGATCCTTCAGCGACGCCAGACCCTGGCGGAAGACCAGCGACACATCGCGGACGTGCTGCAGGAAGCCATCGGCGAGCACGATATCGAGAACAGCACTGCCAACGGCCATGGCAAGCGGATTGCCGCCATAGGTCGAGCCGTGCGTGCCAGCCTTCATGCCGGAGGCCGCCTCATCCGTCGCAAGGCAGGCGCCGAGCGGGAAACCGCCGCCGATGCCCTTGGCAACAGCCATGATGTCAGGTGTCACGCCCGACCATTCATAGGCGAAGAACTTGCCGGTACGGCCAACGCCGGTCTGCACTTCATCGAGGATCAGCAGCAGGCCATGCTCATCGCAGAGCTGGCGCAGCGCCTTCATGAACTCGACGGTCGCCGGGCGGATACCACCCTCACCCTGTACGGGCTCGATCAGAATGCCTGCCGTTGCGTCGGTGATCGCCGCGCGGACGGCTTCGACATCGCCGAACGGCACCTGGTCGAAACCGGGGGTCTTCGGACCGAAGCCTTCGAGATACTTCTCCTGGCCGCCGGCGGCGATCGTCGCCAGCGTACGGCCGTGGAAGGCGCCTTCGAAGGTGATGATATGGAAGCGCTCCGGATGACCCTTCGAATACTGGTAGCGGCGCGCGGTCTTGATTGCGCATTCCAGGGCTTCCGCACCCGAATTGGTGAAGAACACCTTGTCGGCGAAAGTCGCTTCCGTCAGCTTAGTTGCGAGCTTTTCCTGACCGGGGATCTCATAGATATTGGAGAGGTGCCAGACCTTCTCGGCCTGCGCCTTCAGCGCATCGACAACGTGAGGATGGCTGTGGCCAACGGAGGTCACGGCAACGCCCGCGCCAAAATCCAGATATCGCTCGCCGGTCTCGGTAATCAGCCAGACGCCCTCACCTCGCTCGAACCGCAGAGGGGCACGAGAATAGGTATCATATAGCGGCGCGGCTTCAGCCATGGCGCGGTCTCCTGTCAGCGTTATGGGCAACCGGACTCCGGCTAAAAAACCAGGTCCGAAAAATTAAAAATGCCGCCTCTCGGCGGCGCTGTGCACTATTTACTTTTCGCACTGCAATGTCAACAAAACTACGGCTTTCGTGGCTTCTGGGTGACGCTCAAGCGATGTCGCGTTTCATCAACAGCTAATGTTGCAGAAATGACTCTGTGGGGAAGCAAGTTGGGGAAAACTTGAAATTCGATTCATCCGGATTCCCGCGACTCTTGTCACGGAGTCAGCCTCACACTAGGTTAAAACTCAATTACTAGACTGCATGCGGCGGAACTAGTCACCAAAATTAGTCAAGCGTTTCTTGTGTCGGATTCATCCGGGGCAAACGGTGAAGGATTCTGCCTTCACAACGCTTAAACGGCGGAGACACAGGGCATGAACTGGACAGACGAGCGGGTCGAGAAACTCAAGAAACTGTGGTCCGAAGGGTTGAGCGCGAGCCAGATCGCGGCGCAACTTGGAGGCGTAAGCCGAAATGCCGTCATCGGCAAGGTTCACCGTCTGGCACTGCCGGGCCGTGCCAAGGCCGGCGGCAATGCAACGGCGGCACGGGCTCCGAAGCGCACGACTTCGGCACCGCGCGCTCCGAACTACGCATCGCGCATGACGACCCGCACCGTTGCCCGCCCGCAGGGCGCAACGATGCTGAAGGAAGAGATCGAAATCGACGTCATGGAGGAGATGGAATATCGTCCGGCTTCCAACGTTGTCGTGCCGATCTCCCGCCGTCTTGGCCTGACGGAACTGACCGAACGCACCTGCAAGTGGCCGGTCGGCGATCCGCTGAAGGACGATTTCCATTTCTGCGGCTGCGAAAGCCCGGATTCTTCGCCCTACTGCACGTATCATCAGCGTCTGGCTTACCAGCCGGTCAATGATCGCCGCAGGGCCGCAGCCCGGGCAAACTGAGCCGGGTAAAGACAAACGAAAAACGGGCCTTTCGGCCCGTTTTTTTGTATCTGCATGTCAGGAGGCCGTAGCCTCCCTCACTCAGGCTTCCATGGAGTAGCCGGCACCGCGGACGGTGCGAATGACATCCTGCATGTTCGAGAAGTTGAGCGCCTTGCGCAGGCGACCGACATGGACGTCGACGGTGCGCTCGTCGACATAGATGTCGTGACCCCAGACGCCGTCGAGCAGTTGCGAGCGCGAGAAGACGCGACCCGGCGACGACATCAGGAACTCCAGAAGACGAAACTCGGTCGGCCCGAGACGGACTTCGCGGGTCTTGCGGTGAACGCGGTGCGTTTCGCGGTCGAGTTCGATATCGCCGCACTTCAGCACGGTCGAGAGAACTTCCGGCTTGGCGCGGCGCAGCATCGCCTTGACGCGGGCAACGAGCTCGGGCGTCGAGAACGGCTTGACGACGTAGTCGTCGGCGCCGGTCGACAGGCCACGGACGCGCTCGCTCTCTTCGCCGCGCGCCGTCAGCATGATGATCGGCAGGCGCTCGGTTTCCGGGCGCATGCGCAGCCGGCGGCAGAGCTCGATGCCTGATACGCCAGGCAGCATCCAATCGAGGATAAGAAGGTCCGGCGTGCGCTCCTGAAGGCGGATTTCCGCCTCGTCGCCGCGCAGGATGGTATCGACTTCGAAACCTTCGGCTTCGAGATTATAGCGAAGAAGCACGCTCAGTGCTTCTTCGTCTTCAACGACTGCAACTCTCGGGATCATTCTATTCTGTCTCCTGAGGCCCGGTCCGGATGATTATTCCGTTACCGCGCCGACGGTGTTGGCGGTGTCGTCCTTCGGACGCTCGCCTTCCGGCTGAGCGCCGGTCGCCATGTAGTAGATTGTTTCAGCAATGTTCGTGGCGTGGTCGCCGATGCGCTCGATGTTCTTGGCGCAGAAGAGCAAATGCGTGCAGCTGGTGATGTTGCGCGGATCTTCCATCATGTAGGTCAGGAGCTCGCGAAACAGCGACGTGTACATCGCGTCGATTTCCTCGTCGCGCTCGCGGATCGACTTCGCCTTGTCGGCAGCGCGCGTCGTGTAGACGTCGAGCACTTCCTTCAGCTGGACGAGAGCGAGCTCGGAGAGATGCTCCAGGCCACGGGCGAGCTTGCGCGGAACGCCGGTGCTCTGCACGGCGATGACGCGCTTTGCGGTGTTCTTGCCGAGGTCGCCGACGCGCTCGAGGTCGGCGGCGATGCGGATCGAACCCATGATCTCGCGCAGGTCCGACGCCATCGGCTGGCGGCGGGCGATGGTGACAATCGCCTTGTCGTTGATCTCGCGCTCGGCGTGATCGAGGATCACGTCGTCGGAGATGACCTTCTGCGCCAGCGCCGCGTCGCCATTGACGAGGGCGCGGACAGCGTCGGAAACCATCTGCTCGGCCAGGCCGCCCATTTCGGAAATGCGGCGCGAGAGGAACTTCAGGTCTTCGTCATACGCAGAAAAAATATGTGTCGATGCCATGGGTAAAGTCCTTGAGTGTCTATCGGGGGTCGTGACGCCAAAGATCAGCCGAAGCGGCCCATGATGTAATCCTGGGTGCGCGGATCGTCCGGATTGGTGAACATCTTGTCGGTGTCGTTCTCCTCGACGAGGTTGCCGAGGTGGAACATGGCCGTGCGCTGCGAAACGCGGGCGGCCTGCTGCATGGAGTGCGTGACGATGACGATCGTGTAGGCTTCGCGCAGCTCGTGGATCAGTTCCTCGACCTTTGCGGTGGCGATCGGGTCGAGTGCCGAGCACGGCTCGTCCATCAGGATAACTTCAGGCGAGACTGCAACGGCGCGGGCGATGCAGAGGCGCTGCTGCTGACCGCCGGAGAGGCCGGTGCCGGATTCATGAACGCGGTCCTTGACCTCGTTCCAGAGGCCGGCGCGCTGCAGGCTGGTCTCGACGATCTGGTCCATGTCGGCCTTGGTCTTGGCCAGACCATGGATGCGCGGGCCGTAGGCAACGTTTTCGTAGATCGACTTCGGGAACGGGTTCGGCTTCTGGAACACCATGCCGACGCGGGCGCGCAGTTCGACCACGTCGATATCCGGATCGTAGATATCGTCGCCATCGAGCGTGATCTTGCCGGTGACGCGGCAATTGTCGATCGTGTCGTTCATGCGGTTCAGGCTGCGCAAGAAGGTGGACTTGCCGCAGCCCGACGGGCCGATGAGCGCCGTAACGGTGTTTTCGCGGATGTTCAGCTTGACGTCGAAGAGGGCGCGCTTTTCGCCGTAATAGACGGAAACGTCCTGGCCGATCATCTTGTAGGGAATGCTGTTCATCTTCTGGTCCAGAGCCTTTTCAACTGCTGCTTCTGTCAACATGTTCATTGGGTTTTACTCCGTTTACCAGCGGCGCTCAAAGCGACGGCGCAAGAGGATGGCTCCGAGGTTCATGACGATCAGGAACAGGAGGAGGACGATGATGGCACCCGACGTACGTTCTACGAAGGCGCGTTCGGCTTCGTTGGCCCACATGTAGACCTGGACGGGGAGCGCGGTGGACGGGTCGAGAGGCGTGGCCGGTGCACTGGCGACGAAGGCGACCATGCCGATCAAGAGAAGCGGCGCGGTTTCGCCGAGCGCGTGCGCCAGGCCGATGATGGTGCCGGTCAGAATGCCCGGCATGGCGAGCGGCAGCACATGGTGGAACACCATCTGCATCTTCGAGGCGCCGAGACCGAGAGCGGCCGCGCGGATCGACGGCGGGACGGCGCGAAGAGCCGCACGCGTCGCGATGATGATCGTCGGCAGCGTCATCAGCGTGAGCACCAGACCGCCGACCAGCGAGGCCGAGCGCGGCATGCCCATGAAGTTGATGAACACAGAGAGACCGAGCAGACCGTAGACGATCGAGGGAACGGCAGCGAGGTTGTTGATATTGACCTCGATCAGGTCGGTCAGCCGGTTCTTCGGTGCGAATTCCTCGAGATAGATCGAGGCGGCGACACCGATCGGCAGCGACAGCACCAGAACGATCGCCATCAGATAAAGCGAGCCGATGAGGGCAACGCCGAGGCCGGCGGCTTCAGGACGGCTGGAATTGCCGTTGACGAAGAGGCCCGTGTTGAACTGCTTGAAGAGAGCGCCGCTCGACTTCAGTTCGTTCATCCAGCCAACCTGCTTGTCGTTGACCTTGCGGTTCTTCTCATCGACGGAGAGATCGATCTGGCCCTTGTTGGCGCTGTCGACATTGGCGTCGGCGAGAACCGTGACGTTGATCGTCTTGCCGATGATCGACGGGTCGGCGACGACCATGTCGCGCAGCTGGATCGGAGCGCCCTTGGAGAGCATCGCCGATGCGTCACGCACGTCGGGACGGCTCGATGCGTTGATGTTGAGCTGCTTGACGATGGCGTCACGCAGCAGGGCGCCGTAATTGGCGGCGATCAGGACGGACGGATCGGTCGCGCGCTTGTTGCCCGGATCGATCGTCTTCTCAGTGAACTCGATCGGCAGCGAGATCGCCGTCTGCTGGAAGGCGGTGTAGCCCTGACGGATGACCGTCGACAGCAGGATGACCAGGAAGATCAGGCCGAAAGCGATAGCGGCCATGCCGTAAGCCTGGAAGCGGCGTTCGGCGGCGTAGCGGCGCTTGATGCCGATGTCGCGGCGCGCAGGTGCCTTGGATACGAGGGTGCCGGAAACCGGAGAAGCGATATTCGTCATTCGTACTGCTCCCGGTATTTGCGCACGATGTAGAGCGCGTAGATATTGAGGCAAAGCGTGATCAAGAAGAGCGTGATGCCGAGCGCGAAGGCGACGAGCGTCTGCGGCGAGGTGAACTCAAGGTCACCCGTCAGCTGGTTGACGATCTTGACCGTCACGGTGGTCATCGGCTCGAAAGGATTGATCTGCATGCGGGCGGCAACACCGGCCGCAAGCACGACGATCATGGTTTCGCCGATGGCGCGCGAGGCGGTCATCAGCAGTGCGCCGACGATGCCCGGGAGAGCAGCGGGAAGCACTACCTTCTTGATGGTTTCGGAGCGCGTGGCACCGAGGCCGAGCGAACCGTCACGCAGGGCACGCGGCACGGCGGTGATGATGTCGTCCGACAGCGAGGAGACGTATGGGATCAGCATGATGCCCATGACGATACCGGCGGTCAGAACGCTCTGTGCCTGGATGAAGTTCGTGTAGTTGCCCGTCAGGAGGCCGCTGACCTGCGAGGAAAGATCGCGCAGGAACGGGCCGACGGTGACGAGGGCGAAGAAGCCGTAAACGATTGTCGGGATACCGGCCAGAACCTCGAGCAGCGGCTTTGCCAGCGAGCGAAGCTTCGGCGAGGCATATTCGGCCATGTAGATCGCCGCAAACAGGCCGACCGGAACGGCGACCAGCATGGCGACGAAGCCGATATAGAGCGTGCCGAGCAGCAGCGGGATAAGGCCGAACTGGCCTTCCGACGAGCTGCCGGCACCGGCAAAGCGCGGATCCCAGACCGTGCCGAAGAAGAATTCGAGCGGTGGGACGCTGGCGAAGAAGCGCAGGGCTTCCGACAGCATCGACAGAACGATGCCGATCGTCGTCAAAATGGCGATCGAGGATGCCAGGAGTAGACCCCAGAGCATGACGCGCTCGACGCGGTTGCGGGCGCGGAAGCGGGGCGTGATGCCGCGCAGAGCATAGAGCGCACCGGCAACGGCAAGCACCAGCACGATGGCGCTCATGATCAGGCGGCTGCCGGCGCTTTCGGCGTTCAGCAGCTTGGCGGCGTCCAGCATGTAGGGCTGCGGCTCGCCGGCGAGCGGAACGCCCTTTTCGTTGAGCTTGGCCTGGACGGCCTTGGTGTCGGCACCGAGCGCGGCGAGCTCGTCAGCCGTCAGCAGATTGAAGCCGCGGCCGATGGTGGCGACCATGCTGTAGCTCAAGTCCTGCTCGGCAGCACTCTTGGCCTTCACATCTTCAGGGAAGGCGTTGCGGACGGTGGATTCGATGATGCCCGGGCTGGCGGCGAGCCAGACACAGAGAACGACGAGGGCCGGAAGGACGGCCCAGATGGCGGCATAGGCGCCGTAATAACCCGGCCGCGAATGCAGCGCGGAAGACTTGCCTCCGGCAAGCGCCGTGGCACGGCTGCGGGCGGCCACATAGGCCAGCGCGCCGAACACCACAAGACACAAGAGTATAATGGATGTGCTCATTCTTTACGTCCCCAGGCGCTCAGCCCCAAGAGCATATGCGGCGATGTCCCCGCACAGCTTCCCAATCATGGACAAACTCAAAACCTTGCCATGCAGCGGCAAGGGTACTGTCATTAGAAAACCGGCGCGGCACCCCCTGATGCCGCGCCGGCTTATGCATTACATTGTCTTTTCAGCTTCGACGGCCTTGCGGATTTCTTCGCGCTCGGCGTCCGGAGCAGCAACCAGGCCGTATTCGACGAGCGGGCTGTCAGGGCCGATCATCTGGTCGGATACGAAGAAGTTGACGTATTCCTTCAGGCCCGGGACGGCGCCGAGATGTGCCTTCTTGACGTAGAAGAACAGCGGGCGGGAAACCGGGTAGGTGCCGTTCGAGATGGTCTCGGTCGACGGAACGATGCCGCTCATGGTCGCGACCTTGAGCTTGTCAGCGTTGTTTTCGTAGAAGGAGAGACCGAAGACGCCAACGCCGGTCTTGTTGGCAGCGATGCGTGCCAGCGTTTCCGGATAGTCGCCGTCGATGTCGACTGCAGCGCCGTCCTTACGGACTGCAACGCAAGCCTTGGCCTGAGCAGCCTTGTCGGTGATTTCCTTGGCGATAACTTCCTGAGCGCCCGAAGCCTTGCAGCCTGCAGCGAGAACGTTCAGTTCGAAGACTTCGCGGGTGCCGTGCTTTTCGCCCGGGATGTAGGCAGCGATATCAACAGCCGGGAGCTTCGGGTTGACTTCCGACCACTTCTTGTAGGGGTTGGCAACGAGTTTGCCATCAACGACGACCTGAGCAGCCAGCGCCTTGTAGAGATCTTCCGGAACGTAGGCGACGTCAGGGTTGGAAGCGTCGGTTGCGAAGACGATACCGTCATAACCGATCTTGACTTCCTGGATGTCCGTTACGCCGGCAGCCTTGCAGGCTTCCATTTCGTTCTTGTTGATCGGACGCGAAGCGTTGGCAACGTCGATCGTGTCTTCGCCGACGCCCTTGCAGAATTCCTTGAGGCCAGCGCCCGTGCCGCCAGATTCAACAACCGGCGTCTTGAAGTTGGTGAAGGTTTCGCCGAAGGACTCGGCAACGATCTTGGCGTAAGGCAGAACGGTGGACGAACCGGCAACCTGGATCTGGTCGCGAGCGGCTGCAGCGCCTGCAAAAGCAACGGTTGCGGCGAGAGCGGCAACGGTGAGTTTAAGCGTGTTCATCAGAAAAATCTCCCGGCATTGGGCTTTGTGTGGGCAGGCCCCCCAGGGCCCTCGCATTGCCTTTTTTCATCGGCAGCCACTCTTTAGCCCCTGATGCACAGAGCTTTTATGTCACTTTGATGAAACATTTGTGACAGTCTAAAATACTGAAATTCATAGATAAAATTTTTCGATGTAATGGGTGTGTTGCGGCTTTATGTCAAAACCGCACGGTAAAGGCCGTTCCCTTGCCAACCTCGGACTTAACGATCAGCCGTGCACGATGGCGGGTCAGGATATGCTTGACGATGGCAAGCCCCAGACCGGTGCCCTTTTTCGAGCGGCTGTCCTCGATATTGACGCGGTAGAAGCGCTCGGTAAGGCGCGGCACATGCTCGGCGGGGATGCCGGGCCCTCGGTCCGCGACGGTGACTTCGACAGGCAGGCCCTGGCCGTTCTTGATCGAGACGTCAACCGTCTTGCCTTCCTGGCCGTATTTGCAGGCGTTCTCGATCAGGTTCTCGAAGACCTGCACCAGCTCGTCTCGATCGCCGAGCACCTCCGCCCGGCCTTCCGGCAGATTGAGATTGATCTCGACGCCGACATCCTTCGCCAGCGGCTGCAGGGAATCCCGGACATGGCCGAGCAGCGGCACGAGATCGACCTTTTCGTCGGGCGCGATATGTGACTTCAACTCAAGCCGCGACAGCGACAGCAGATCGTCCACGAGACGGCTCATGCGCGTCGTCTGGTCGAACATGATGCCAAGGAAGCGTTCCTGCGCCTTGGCATCGTTCTTGGCCGGACCCTGGATAGTCTCGATGAAGCCGCGCAGCGAGGCGAGCGGCGTGCGCAGCTCATGGCTGGCATTGGCGACGAAATCCGAGCGCATGCGGTCGATGCGGCGGACTTCCGAAATATCGCGGAAGGAAAGCATGAAGAAGCGCTCGCCGCCTTCCCCCTCACCGAGATCGATCGGGGCGCTGCGGACGATATAGACCCGCTCGGAAGGAAGCCGCTCGGAATGCTCGATCTGGTTCGGCGCATTGGTGGCGATCGTTTCGCGCACCATGTCGAGAATGCCGGGCGAGCGCAGGCGCGCCGAAAGATGCGCACCGATGATCATCTCGCCGAAGGCCTTTTCGGCCGCGCGGTTCTGGAACAGCACCGAGGCATCGCCGGAGAGAACCATGACGGGGATATCGAGCCCGGCAAGCGTGGCGGCCACTTCAGGCAAGCGGCTCTTCGGCGCTTCCGGCTCAGGCTCAGGAATTTCGGCAAGCTTGGCCTGCACCACCGGTTCGGCATTCATGACGACGACCAGCAGCATCAGGATGACGAGCGCCAGAACGCCCCATTTATTCATCCCCGAAACCAGCGCCACCAGCCCGATGACCAGAGCGGCAAGAAGCACAGGGCGTTCCTGCCTGATGCGGGCCATCAGCCCCGATGTCCACGGCATTTCCTCTTCCACTTGCCCCTCGCCCGGCTTTCAGTCGCAATCATTGCTTCAAACTTTGCCTGATAGCCGTGATTCATGACAGAAGTTTTCGACTGCTTCCACCAAGCGAAAAAGCCGCAGTGGAAACACACAACTATTTTCATGCCGCGGCGAGCAATTTGATTTTTAACGCGAAATATGATCGCCTGCTCAGAAGCCGAAGCGCCGGGAGGAAATGATGGCCGAAGATGTCGAGAGCCGCGCAGTCGAACTGGATATCAGAGGCAAGAAGCGCGTCTTCGACGTGGACGATCCGGTGCTGCCTGCCTGGATCGACGAAAAGGCACTCGAATCCGGCGACTTTCCCTACAAGAAGAAGCTGAAGGAAGAAGAGTATCTCGAAGATCTCGAGAAGCTTCAGGTGGAGCTCGTCAAAGTGCAGTTCTGGCTGCAGGCGACCGGCAAGCGCGTCATGGCGGTCTTCGAGGGACGCGATGCGGCCGGCAAGGGCGGCGCGATCTCTGCCTCCTCCGGCAAGATGAACCCCCGCCTTGCGCGTGTCGTGGCACTCGCCAAGCCGAACGACCGCGAGCTCGGGCAGTGGTATTTCCAGCGCTATATCGCGCAGTTTCCAACGGCCGGTGAATTCGTGCTCTTCGACCGTTCCTGGTATAACCGCGCCGGCGTCGAGCCGGTCATGGGCTTCTGCACACCGAAGCAATACGAGGATTTTCTCGAGCAGGCGCCGCTACTCGAAAAGGTCATCGCCCATGAGGGCATCTATCTCTTCAAGTTCTATCTCGATATCGGCCGCGAAATGCAGCTGAAGCGCTTCCATGACCGGCGGCACGATCCGCTCAAGGTTTGGAAGCTATCTTCCATGGATATCGCGGCACTGACGAAATGGGGCGACTACAGCGACAAGCGCGACCGGATGCTGAAGGCAACGCATACGGACGCAGCGCCCTGGACCGTCATCCGCGCCAACGACAAGCGGCGCGCCCGTCTCAATCTCATCCGTCACATGCTGAAGACGATGGATTATGACGGCAAGGACGAGAAGGCGATCGGCGAGCTGGATGAGAAGATCATCGGCTGGGGTCCGGGCTTTCTGAAATAGGAGTGAAGATGCGGCCTACGGCTGTAATCGGCGGACTACTCGTGATGATGGGGCTGGCGGCTGAGGCGCAGGCCTGCGTGCTGCTGCAGGATGTCGATTACAGCGTGCTCTACCGCTCGGATGCGATCGTCCGCGCCAAGGTCATCGGCTATCAGGCGCGTCCCGAGCAGAAGGATGCGCTGTTCCGCCTGGAAATCGAGCAGGTGCTATCAGGAAAGCCGCTTGCCGCACCCATCATCGAAGCGCGCTGGGAACGGCGCTACAAACCGGCGCCGCAGATCTGGGATGGCTACAACAACGTCATCGTCGGCCTGAAACTGACCAATGACGCTCCGGCATTGATCGTGCGTGAAAGCTGCGGCTTCGACGGCATCGTCGAGGATACGCCGCAGGACCTCTCGATCCTGCTCAGCCAGGCACCAGGCACCTGACGCGTCGGCTTATTGGCCCGGCAGGATGCGGACGGCGTAGAGGTTGATGCCGCGAGCCTTGCCGTCGACATCGCTGTTGATCAGCAGCTTGCCGGCGGAGCTCGGCGCCAGCGACCGGTCGAAATTCACCTGAACCAGCACATCCGACTTTTCGCGCGTGACACTGAAGCGATGGCGGGCGCAATTGCCGAGCGTCTGGAAATTGCACTCGACGGTGATCTGCGTCGGCTCATCGCTCGTCGACTGCAGAGTAATGGCGATGGTCGAGGACTTGCCCGCCAGCTGCTGCAGCACATCGGCGGCGACAGGAATGGCGATATTGCCATCGACGCCGTTGCTCTGCGAGATCAGGCGGACGGCCGCCTCGTCATTTTCGGTGATGTTTTCGGTGCGCGCCTGGGCGCCGTTCTCGATCTTGCCGGCATCCGAGGCCTTGAAGACTTCGATCCAGGCAGCCGAGAAGCTGTTCTGCGGGTCGATCGTCACCGGCTGATCGGTGTGCGTACCGGCATTATTGTTATTGTCGGCGGTCTGGCTGTCGCTGCCGTCGAAATCTTCGGGCTGGGTGCTGGCCGGCGGATTGGCGACGCTGGTGTCGCGCTCCTGCGCCGTGAGCAGCAGGCCGGACTTGTGCGCCCACCAGGCGCCGGTGCCGACGAAGGCGATCAGCACGCACCAGACAAGCAGGCGCGAGAAGATCTTGCGCGGCTTGCGGCGCTTGGCCGCTCCTTCCGGGCGGAAATCCATACTGGCGGCGGCAGACGGCGCCCGGCGCTCGGCGGCGAAGCTCTCTTCGGCAGCGGGCGCTGCACCCAGATGATCGGCCTCGCCGGCATGCACTCCATGAAGGCTGGCGTCGTCATAGGCACGGCGCGGCTCTTCGGCATAGCGGGTCTCGCCAGCGAGTTCCGGCGCCGGGGCTTCCGGCTCAACCTGGTGATGGACGGGCTCGGGGACATCGACAACCGGCGGAACCGGCACTTCCGGCGGCCCCTGGCGCGGATGCATGCGCTCGCGCTCCTCGGCCTCGATCATGTGGATCGTGGTTTCCAGACGGTGGCGGTGATGGGCGATCGCCTCGCGGTCGGTAATGTCCTGCTTGCGCAGCCCCGCTTCCAGCGCCTGACGGGCAGACTGATAGATTCTGGCGCGGATCTCGGGATTGTCGCGATCGGAATTGCCAAGCGCAGTTCTGATGGCCGTTTCTAATCCGCTCACGTGCGATCCTTCACTCTTGAAACCGGCATTCCGCTCAAATCTTTACAAATGCCTAACAAAATCCGGTAGCGGCAACAGCGCCAAACCGCAAGCCTCCGACGCGCCGCCCGGCCGATCGGCAGGGGAAAACGCTGCCTTTCAGAATATCCGAAAATCGCGAAATCGGTAGCCTGCCCAGTTGGGTGGCCTTTTCGGCGCGATGGAACTCTGTTATCAAATTGACGCTTCCGTAAACGTCAATTGATGGTGATCTCATGGCCCTGCCCGAAATCCTGACGAAGAACCTGCGCCTGCCGGTCGTGGCCTCGCCGCTGTTCATCATCTCGCATCCGGCGCTGACGCTGGCGCAGTGCAAGGCAGGAGTGATCGGCGCCTTTCCGGCGCTCAACGCCCGCCCCGAAAGCCAGCTTGACGAGTGGCTGGCGATGATCACCGAGGATCTCGCTGCCCATAATGCCGCCAATCCCGACAGACCGGCCGCCCCCTTCGCCGTCAACCAGATCGTCCATATGTCGAACAAGCGCCTTGAGCACGATCTCAGGCTCTGCGTGAAATACAAGGTGCCGGTCGTCATCTCCTCGCTCGGCGCGGTGCCGGAGGTGAATGCCGCGGTCCATTCCTACGGCGGCATCGTGCTGCACGACGTTATCAACAACCGGCACGCCAACTCGGCGATCCGCAAGGGCGCAGACGGGCTGATCGCTGTGGCAGCGGGCGCCGGCGGCCACGCGGGCACGCTTTCACCTTTCGCGCTTGTCCAGGAAATCCGTGAATGGTTCGACGGGCCGCTGCTGCTTGCTGGCGCGATCGCCAATGGCGGGGCGATCCTGGCGGCGCAGGCAATGGGCGCCGACATGGCCTATATCGGCACCCCCTTCATCGCCACAGAAGAGGCTCGTGCCAGCGACGCTTACAAGAACGCCATCGTAGAGGGCGCCGCCAACGATATCGTCTATTCCAACTATTTCACCGGCGTGCACGGCAATTACCTGAAGCCTTCGGTGAAGGCCGTCGGCCTCGATCCCGACAATCTGCCGGTTGCCGATCCCTCGAAAATGGACTTCGAACAGGCCGTCGGCGGCGCCAAGGCCTGGAAGGATATCTGGGGCAGCGGCCAGGGGATCAGCGCGATCAAAGCCGTCGAGCCAGTCGCCAAGCTGGTCGGCCGCCTCGAGAGCGAGTACCACGCCGCCCGCACCCGCCTCTCGCTTTGAACGGATTTCCACAGCGCCGTTCTTTTTTACCAAAGCGATCAGACGGTGCTTGAAATCTTCAAACAATGCCTGTATCAGCGCCATGCAAATCGCGGGCCGAACGCTTCGCCCGCCTGGATTGCCGCTTTAGCTCAGTCGGTAGAGCACATCATTCGTAATGATGGGGTCACGTGTTCGAGTCACGTAAGCGGCACCATTCTCTCTCCCGACGCACTCTTCCCCTTCGCAAAAACTACAGCCTATGGGTTTGTTCAGTTTTTGTTTGATTACGCAATGATTGAAATACATGGTTAACCCTTGGTTGATACGGTCTTGCCAGTTTTGATTACTGGGGGACTGCTTCGATGAAGGTTTTGGCGGCTTGGATGTTGGGTCCGGGCATTTCGTTGCTTGCTGCGCAGGGCGCTTTGGCTGCTGATCTGGCGCCCAACGACGTGATGGTGCCGAAGTTTTTGCTGGATGAACCGGCAACGACGCCGGCGACGGCGAGCCGTTTTACCGGCTATGTGGAGGGCGGTTTCGAGGCTGGGTCTTCGCGGGACACGGATCTCGACAGCCACTCGTGGCGGTTGCGCGGATCGATGAATGCGAGCTCCGACACCGGGCTCAACCTGCAGGCGGATGCCGACTATGCGCATTCCTATCTCCAGGAATTCGGCTGGAACGACAATATCGGCGGCACGCTGCATGTCTACTACCGGCCGGACAGCAACTATGCGGTCGGCGTCTTCGGCCAGACAGGACGATTTGAATCGCGCTTCCTGCCTGATACGACGGCGCGCGACTATCTCGGCGGCCTGGAAGCCGCATGGCTCGGCACAGACATGACCATCTATGGTCAGGCTGGCCTTGGCACGACCGATATCGGCGGGTTCAACTACGATCACTATGCCGGCCGCGCCGGCATGCGCTATTTCTTCACCGACAATATCCGTGCCGATGCCGAAGTCGCGTTCGACCGCTATCAGGACGATGTCGAGACGGCCGATGTCTGGAAGATCTCGGCGATCGGCAATTACCGGCCGGATGGCACCCCGGTTTCCTTCTATGCCGGTTACCGCTTCGAGCATGCCAAGCTCTCTGTCGACGGCTTCGGCAGCGACAGCGACAGCGCCAACAACTTCCTCGTCGGCATGCGCTATCACTTCGGCTCGAGCAGCCTGAAGGATGAAGAGGGCAACGGCCCGATCTGGCGCGGCTCGTCGTTCTAAGCTTGAAACCATTCCCGGCCGCCGCAGCGAGACCAACGCTGCGGCGGCCGGGCTTTTGTAACTGTACGGATAATTACCTTTACAGCAGCAGCAGCTAGGGCCTAAAAACCAAAGCAGCACTTCGCGCCGGCACTGCCCCCTTCTGCCGAGCCGCCCTCTGACGGCCTGCCGCGAAGCATCCTGAAAGGTAAGTCATGTCTGATACGGCCCAGCGCTCGAACCGCGTTCTCGTTGTCGCGACCATCATGTTTGCCACCTTCATGGTGGCGATCGAAGCCACGATCGTCGCGACCGCCATGCCGCGCATCGTCGGCCAGCTTGGCGGCTTTACCTATTACAGCTGGGTATTCTCGGCCTTCCTGCTCGCGCAGTCGACGACAACTGTCATCTACGGCAAGCTTTCCGATATTTTCGGCCGCAAGCCGGTGCTGATCGCCGGGATCGTCGTCTTCCTGATCGGCTCGCTGCTGTGCGGCCTCGCCTGGTCGATGACCTCGCTCATCCTGTTCCGTCTGCTGCAGGGGCTCGGCGCCGGCGCCATTCAGCCGGTGACGATGACGATCATTGGCGACCTCTTCAAGCTCGAGGAGCGCGGCCGTGTTCAGGGCATCATGGCGACCGTCTGGGCCACATCTGCGGTCGTCGGGCCACTCGCCGGCGGCATCATCGTCGACAATATCTCCTGGGCCTGGATTTTCTGGATCAACCTGCCGATCGGCATCTTCTCGATCATCGCCTTCTCGCTCTTCCTCAAGGAAACCGTGACGCACAAGCAGGCGAGTATCGATTATCTCGGCTCCATCCTCTTCTCGATCGCCATCATCGCGCTGCTGGTCATCCTGACCGAGACGGATGCCGAAGCCTGGATCCTGCTGTCGCTCGCCGCCGTCTTCATCATCTCTGGCGCCCTGTTTTTCTGGCAGGAGAAGCGCGCGCCGGAACCGATCATCTCGATCGCGCTCTGGAGCCGCCGCCTCGTGGCGACCAGCAATATCTGCATGCTGCTCGCCGGCATGGCGCTGATCGGCCTCTCCACCATTCTGCCGGTCTATATCCAGGGCGTACTCGGCCGCTCGCCGATCGTTGCCGGGTTCACGCTCACCATGCTCGTCGTCGGCTGGCCGCTGTCGGTGATGATGTCGAGCAAGCTGTTCAAGGTTTTCGGCATCCGCAACACGCTGCGCTTCGGCAGCCTGCTCTTCCCGTTCGGCGCGCTCTTCCTGTTGTTCCTGACGCCAGACAGTTCGCCCATCGTCGCCGGCGCCGGTTCGTTCTTCATGGGCTTCGGCATGGGGCTCATCAATCTCACCAGCATCGCGCTGGTGCAGGACAGCGTCGAATGGTCGATGCGCGGCAGCGCCACAGCGTCGATCATCTTTGCCCGCAGCCTCGGCAATACACTGGGCGCCACGGTTCTCGGCGCGATCCTGAATGCGGGGATCAATCACTATGCCAGCGGCGATACCGCCGACAACCTGCACAACGTCCTGAACCAGCCGACGGGGCTGACGGAGCTTGCAGGCGATCCTGTCGTCCGCGGCATCTTCGATGCGTCGCTGCACTGGAGCTTCTGGGGCATCGTCGTGGTCGCGGTCATGACGCTGGTTTCGACCTGGCTGATCCCGGTCGGCCACCACGGCCGCAAGACGACCAGCGTTCCCGCCAGCGAGGCGGCCTCACATTAACAGTCAGGCGTCGGCCGGATTCTGCGGCAGCGATTGCAGCAGGGTCTGGCGGGCCGAGCGCAGATGCAGACGCGCGGAGAAATCGATCTGGGCCTGATCGCCTGATTCAAGGGCGGCGATATAATCGAGATGCTCATGAATGGCGCGCTCGTTGCGCTGGCGGGCGGCCGCCTTGTTCCACTGGTAGTGATAGTGGAAGATGATGGCGATCGCGTCGTAGAAGTCGGCGATGAAGCGGTTCTTCGAGGCGCGGTGGATCAGCAGGTGGAAGCGCTCGTCGAGGGCGGAGAATTCCTTGTAGCGCTGATCCATGTCGGAGAGCACGTCGAGGTGATCCTGCTTGATCGCCGCAAGATCGGTCCAGGCCGCGTGATCTTTCGGGAGCCTGCCGAAATCGGCGGCGGAATGCAGCTCGAACATCTCGCGCACGTCGGCAAGCTCCAGCGCGAATTCGCGGGTGAAGCCCTTCAGGATCCAGTGACTGTTCGGGCGCTTCTCGATCAGGCCGAAGCGGGAGAAGCGGATCAGGAATTCGCGGACGCTGGTGGTGCCCGTACCGATCTCGCGGGCAAGCTCGAGCTCGTTGATCTGCATGCCCGGCGCCGCATCATCCGAGAGAATGCGCTGCATGAAGCTGCGCTCGATGATGTCGTGCAGTGAATCCGTTTCCTCGGATGGGAAGAGATCCTTGGCGGTCGGGGCGCGGAGCACCACTTTCTGGCGCTTGTTCCAGCGGATGATGCCCTCGTCGCTCAACCTCGTGAGGATGGCGCGGGCGGTGCTGCGGCTGATGCCGAGCTGGGCCGCGATTTCAGGCTCCGACGGAAGTGCGGCCTCCGGACGCAATGCGGCGGCATAGCGATTGTATGCTTCCTTGAAGACTGTATTCTGTCTTGCCATGCGACCCCACTCCTGCCCGTCCGCTATCGGCGCACGCGATGGTGCGGCCGGTGCGCCGGGAGCTTATCTATTGCAATCCTTATATTATTCTGGATCGCTTGCGGCTGTTTGCCTCCCTCGTCCACAGGAACAATATTCCCGTTGACTTGAAAATGTTTATTGTAGATAAAAAACAAAATCAATGCGCATTTCGCCGATGCAGCGAGCGTTTCCTCAGGGAGAAGTAAATTGGATAAACTGCCTTGGCTCATCCTTTCGGCCGGAGATAACGTTGCCGTCGCAACGGCGGCGATCGAGCCCGGAGCCATCGTCGCCGGCGTTGCCGCGCGCCAGAAGATCGACCCCGGCCACAAGGTCGCCATCGCCGATATCCCGTCCGGCGGCGCCGTGGTCAAGTACGGACAGGCGATCGGCCGCACGACCGCGGACGTGAAGGCCGGCGATCACGTTCACAGCCACAATCTGCATTTTGAGAACGACCGCCTGGCAGCCACCGCCAATTCCGCGCCGGAAGCGGCGACCGCCGAAGACAAGGCGCGCACCTTCATGGGCTACAAGCGCGCCGACGGCCGCTCGGCCACCCGCAACTATATCGGCATCATCGCCAGCGTGAACTGTTCCACCACCGTCTGCCGGGCGATCGCAGACGAGGCGAACCGGACGATCCTGCCGCATTACGAAGGCATTGACGGCTTCGTGCCGATCGTTCACGACCAGGGCTGCGGCATGAGCTCGACCGGCGACGGCATGGCCGTTCTGCATCGGACGCTTGCCGGCTATACGCGCCACGTCAATTTCGGCGGCGTGCTGATGATCGGCCTCGGCTGCGAGGTCAACCAGCTGACGCTGTACGGCCAGAGCGGTGCGGGTGACACCAAGCGCCATTTCAACATTCAGGATGCCGGCGGCTCTCGCCGCGCCGTCGAACGCGCCATGGGCATGCTGCGCGAGATCGCTGCCGATGTCGGCAAGGAGCGGCGCGTGGCGCTGCCGATCAGCGACATCATCATCGGCCTGCAGTGCGGCGGCTCGGATGGCTTTTCGGGCATCACCGCCAATCCGGCGCTCGGCGTTGCAGCCGACCTGCTGGCGGCAGCGGGCGGCACGTCCATTCTTTCCGAGACTTCGGAAATCTATGGCGCCGAACACCTGCTGCGCAGCCGCGCCGTCAGCGATGACGTCGCCAGGAAGCTCGACGAGAAGATCGTCTGGTGGGAGAAATATGTCGGCCTGCATGGCGCATCGCTCGACAACAACCCCTCGCCCGGCAACAAGCGCGGCGGCCTGACGACCATTCTCGAGAAGTCGCTCGGCGCAGTCGCCAAGGGCGGACGCTCGCCGCTGACGGCCGTCTATGGCTATGCCGAGCGCGTCACCGCATCCGGCCTCGTCTTCATGGATACGCCTGGATACGACCCGGTTTCGGCAACCGGCCAGGTGGCCGGCGGCGCCAACATGATCGCCTTCACCACCGGACGTGGCAGCTGCTTCGGCTGTCGTCCGGCCCCGTCACTCAAGCTGTCCAGCAATTCGGCGCTCTATGCGGCGATGGAAGAGGACATGGATATCGACTGCGGCACAATCGCATCGGGTGACGCGACGATCTCCGGCAAGGGCCGCGAGATTTTCGACCTGATCATCGACACCGCATCGGGCAAGAAGACCAAGAGCGAAGAGTTCGGCTACGGCGATAACGAATTCGTGCCATGGCATCTCGGAGCGACGCTCTAATATACTGACAGACAAGTCTTCAGAGGAGGAATGATGAAGACGAGGAGGATCGGCAAGACGGATCTGCAGGTGACCGAAATCAGTTTCGGCGCCGCAGCTCTCGGCGGCCTTTACCGCGCCTGCCCGCGCGACCAGGCCATGGAAACGCTGGAAGCCGCCTGGTCGGCTGATATCCGCTATTTCGACGTCGCGCCCTGGTATGGCCTCGGCCTCGGCGAGCGCTATGTCGGCGATTTCCTGCGGGCGAAGCCGGAGAACGACTACGTGTTGTCGAGCAAGGTCGGACGTCTGCTGCGGCCGGTCCCGACGGGCACCGTGCCCGACTACAGCTATGTCGACCCGCTCTCCTTCGATGCCGACTACGACTATTCCTATGACGGCATCATGCGCTCGGTCGAGTTCAGCTATGCGCGCCTCGGCCTCAACCGCATCGATATTCTCTATGTCCACGACATCGGCGGTTATACGCATGGCGCGGCCAAGAATGCGATCTATCAGAAGCAGCTGCTCGACAGCGGCATCAAGGCGCTGGACCAGCTAAAATCCAGCGGCGCGATCAAGGCATTCGGCCTTGGTGTCAACGAGGTGCCCGTCTGCCTCGACGTGATGCGCAACGCCGATATCGACGTCATCCTGATGGCCGGACGCTACACGCTGCTCGACCGTTCCGCCGTTGCTGAGCTGATCCCGCTTTGCCGCGAAAAGGGCACCAGCCTCGTGGTCGGCGGCGTCTTCAATTCCGGAATCCTGGCGACAGGGGCGGTCCCCGGCGCGCATTTCGACTATATGGCGCCGACGCCTGACGTCGCCGCCAAGGTGACTGCCATGGAGGAGATCGCCAGGCGCCACGGCGTGCCGCTGGCCGCGCCTGCCCTGCAGTTTCCGCTGCGCGACCCGATCGTCTCGTCGGTGCTGATCGGCACTGCCAAGGCATCGAGCGTCGACCGCAACATGCAGCTCTTCGAGCCGCGGCTGCCGGACAGTATTTACCCAGAATTCGAAAGCCAGACGCTGGTCGCCAAGCCCTTGGGCAGCGACGCCGTCCGCGTATAGGAGTGAAGCATGCTCAAGGGTATCCATCCCGTCCTCAGCCCCGATCTGCTTCTGGCAATCGCCAGGATGGGGCATGGCGACGAGATCGTCATCGCCGACGCCAACTTTCCGTCGGCCAGCATGGGGCCGGAAATGATCCGCGCCGATGGCGTTTCGGCGACCGATATGGCCGAGGCGATCCTGACGCATTTCCCTCTCGATACCTTCGTGCCGGAAAGCGCCTGGCGCATGGAAGTGGTCGGTGATGCCGCCGCCGTGCCGGAGGTCTGCAAGGAGTTCCAGGCGATCGTCGACCGCAAGGCCGGCGACTTCCGCATCGCCACGCTGGAGCGTTTCGCCTTCTACGAGCGTTCGCGCAAGGCGGCCTATATCGTCGCGACAACGGAATTCCGGCTCTACGGCAATCTGATCCTGAAGAAAGGCGTCGTTCTTCCGGAAGAGGTCTATCGCGGCCGATTGTAATTTTAGAGAATCTTTGAATTGATGGAAAAACATAAGCTTACGGAGGATTGAAGAGAGCAAAAAAGGCGAAATTGCCCCACTTGCAATTTCAAAAGGCCTCAGCTAGCTTCATCGAGTAAATGTTTTTTATCGATAAAAATCGTCCGCCTGCGTTCAGCGGTCTGGTTTCCTGGAGGAGAACGCAACTTGGGAGGAGAACCCGCAATGAAAATGAAGTCCCTTCTGTCGCGCCGTAGCTTCACGGCGCTCGCAGGCGCAGCGATGATCGCAACCACAATGCCGGCCGCGTCCTTCGCTGCCGACGTGACGATCCCGATCATCGTCAAGGACACGACGTCCTTCTACTGGCAGATCGTTCTGGCCGGCGCCCGCAAGGCCGGCACCGATCTCGGCGTCAAGGTACCGGAACTCGGCGCGCAGTCTGAATCCGACGTCAACGGCCAGATCAGCATCCTCGAAAACGCCGTTGCCGGCAAGCCGGCCGCTGTCGTCATCTCGCCGACCGAATTCAAGGCGCTCGGCAAGCCGATCGACGAAGCTGCCAAGTCCGTTCCGATCATCGGCATCGACTCCGGCGCCGACTCCAAGGCCTTCAAGTCGTTCCTGACCACCGACAACGTCCAGGGCGGCCGCATCGCTGCCGACGGTCTGGCCGCTGCCATCAAGGGCGCCACCGGCAAGGAAGAAGGCGAAATCGCCATCATCACCAGCATTGCCGGTGCCGGCTCGCTGGAACAGCGCCGCGAAGGCTTCCTCGATCAGGTCAAGACCAAGTATCCGGGCCTCAAGGTCATCGCTGACAAGTATGCTGACGGCCAGGCAACCACCGGCCTCAACATGATGACCGACCTGATCACTGCCAACCCGAACATCGTTGGCGTCTTCGCGTCCAACCTGATCATGGCACAGGGCGTTGGCCAGGCGATTGCTGAAAACAAGCTCGGCGACAAGGTCAAGGTCATCGGCTTCGACAGCGACGACAAGACGGTCGGCTTCCTGAAGGACGGCGCACTTGCCGGTCTCGTGGTGCAGGACCCCTATCGCATGGGCTACGACGGCATCAAGACCGCGCTGGCCGTCTCCAAGGGCGAGAAGGTCGAGCAGAACGTCGATACCGGCGCCAATCTGGTGACCAAGGCCAACATGGCTGAACCGAAGATCGACGCTCTTCTGAACCCGAAGATCAAGTAATCTTCAGTCGAGGCCGCGCGCAAGAAATTCCGCGCGGCCTTTTCTTCACCTGTGTTATCGTCCGCACATGGAGAGCGGGCGACGGTGGAGGACCGGAATTCGCATATGGGAGGAGAGGTCCATGGACGGACTGGAAGAGGTCAGTCATCGCCACGATGACAGTGCCACGCTGAAAGAGGCAAGCCGTATTCCGGCAGGTTCGCCCATTCTGGAACTCAAGGGATTGCAGAAGAATTACGGCTACGTCCAGGCGCTGAAGCCGGCGACAGTGACGTTTCTGGCCGGTGAAATTCATGCGATCGTCGGCGAAAACGGCGCCGGAAAATCCACACTCATCAAGCTTCTGACCGGCGTCATCACCAGAACCGCCGGTGAAATTCTCTGGTGCGGCCATCCGGTCGGCCTGTCATCGCCGAATGAGGCGATCGCCCGCGGCATCAACGCCGTTCACCAGGAAGTGGTGCTCTGCCCGCACCTGACTGTTGCGGCCAACCTCTTTCTCGGCGACGAGGTCAACAAGTTCGGCCTGATGCGCAAACGGCAGATGGTCAACATGGCGCAGACCGTGCTCGACGACCTCGGCTTCGGCCTGCCTGCTGGTGCGCTGCTCAGCGATCTGACAATCGGCCAGCAGCAGCTGGTCGCGACAGCGCGTGCGGCAATGCGCGGCACGCAGTTCCTGATCTTCGACGAACCGACAGCCTATCTGACGCGCCAGGAATCGGCACAGCTCTTCAAGCTGATCCGCCGTCTGCAAGCCGAAGGCGTGACGATCGTCTATATCAGCCATCGCATGGAAGAAGTGTTCGAGCTCGCCGACCGGGTTTCGGTGCTGCGCGACGGAACGCATGTCGGCACTCGGCTGATCGGCGAGACCAACGAGAACGAATTGATCGCCCTGATGATCAACCGCTCGATCGAGCAGATCTATCACAAGGAGCAAGTGCCGATCGGCGAGACGATCGTCGAAGTGCGCGGTCTCTCGGGACCGGGTTTCGAGGACGTGTCGCTGAGCGTCAAGGCAGGGCAAATCGTCGGGCTTTATGGCCTGATCGGCGCCGGGCGCAGCGAATTCGCGCTCGGGCTCTACGGCCGGGAGAAGACGACCGCAGGCGAAATTCACTGGATGGGCAAGAAGGTCGATATCAAGAACGAGCGCGCCGCCATGGACCTCGGCATCGCCCTGGCACCAGAAAGCCGCCGCGATCAGGGTCTCTGCCTCAACCTGCCGATCGGCCTCAACATCAATCTGCCGGTCTTCAAGCGGCTGAGCAGCGGTCCGGTGATCAACCACAGCGTCGAAACGGCCAACGCCGAAAAGCAGATCCGTGATCTCAGCATCAAGACGCCGAGCCGCCGCGTCAACGCGTCCAGCATGTCCGGCGGCAACCAGCAGAAGATCGTCATCGGCAAGTGGCTGAGCCATGGCGCGCGGCTGTTCATCTTCGACGAGCCGACCGTCGGTGTCGACGTCGGTACCAAGGCGGAGATCTACCGGCTGTTTTCCAAACTTCTGAAGGAAGGCGCGGGCATCATCCTGATCTCCTCCTACCTGCCTGAGGTTTACGAGCTCGCTGACCGGCTGCACGTGTTCCGCGCCGGCAAGCTTGTCGCCAGCCATGATTTCCACGCGGCGTCGCACGAAGAAGTGCTTGGCGAAGCGATCGGCGTCTGAGCAAGAAGAATAAGAGGGAGAGAGAACAGTGACTGCAACCCCCACCGAAATTGCACCGCCGCCGCCACGCCGCAAGGTCAACATCCTCTTCGGCCTGACGCTGATCGGCCTGCTGCTCTTCCTCTGGCTAATGCTCGGAATTTTCACCGCCAGCTTCTGGACGCCGCTGAACATCAGCAACCTGCTGCGGCAGGGCTCGATGACAGCAATTCTGGCGCTGGGGCAGACCTTTGTCATCATTACCGCAGGTATCGACCTGTCGGTCGGCGCAATCGTCGGCTTTGCCGGTGTCATCATCGCCTGGCTGCTACAGGCAGGGGTGCCGGTGTGGGCAGCGATCCTGATCACGCTGCTGTTCGGCGTCCTGATCGGCACGTTCCACGGCTTCGGCATCGTCAAGATGGGCCTGCCGCCCTTCATCATCACGCTGGCGACGCTGACGTCGCTGCGTGGCGTCGGCCTGCTGATCACCAACGGCTCGTCGATCAACATCGTCAACGAGGACTTCTCGAACTTCGCCCGCGCCGATTTCCTGGGCATCCCGAGCCTGTTCTGGATGGTCATCCTGGTAGCGGTGCCGAGTTTCGTCTTCCTGCATCTCAGCCGCTGGGGACGCTACCTCTTCGCCGTTGGTTCGAATGCGGAAGCCGCGCGCCTTTCCGGCGTCAACGTCAACCGGATGATCTTCCTCGCCTATATCCTCTCCGCCACCTTTGCCGCCTTCGTCGGCGTGCTGCTCGCCTCGCGTATCGCCATTGGCAACGCGACACAGGCTGATGGCTGGGAGTTGCAGGCGATCGCCTCGTCGGTTATCGGCGGCACGTCGCTCTTTGGTGCTGTCGGCTCGGTTCACGGCCCGCTGATCGGCGCCTTCATCCTGGCGACCATCAACAACGGCGCCAACCTGTTGAACGTCAACTCCTTCTGGCAGCGCATCATCACCGGTCTTCTGATCATCGTGATCGTCTATTTCGACCAGCTGCGCCGCCGCCGGAGCGTCTAGGACAAGAAGGGAAGCCGGTCGCGAGGCCGGCCTTTTCATTTCAGAATGCGAGAACCAAGATGAAAGCAGTGCTTTGCCAGAAGCCCGGTGTGCTCGAAACCGTCGAGCGCCCTTCCCCCGGCACGCCCGCTCCCGGCTGGGTGCGGCTGGCGGTCAGCCATGTCGGCATCTGCGGCACGGACTACCACATCTTCGAAGGCAAGCACCCCTTCCTCGAATATCCGCGCGTCATGGGCCACGAGATTTCGGCAACCGTCATCGAGGCCGGCGACGGCGTGGCGATGGCGGTCGGTACGCCTGTCATCGTCAATCCCTATCTCTCCTGCGGAAGCTGCGTTGCCTGCCGCAAGGACAAGCCGAACTGCTGCACCAACATCAAGGTTCTCGGCGTTCACACCGACGGGGCTTTCTGCGAGGAGATTACCGTTCCGGCCGGCAATCTCTACGCCGCCAAGGGGCTAAGTCTCGAGGCCGCCGCGACCGTCGAATTCCTGGCGATCGGCGCCCATGCCGTCCGCCGGTCGATGGCGCCTGCGGGCTCTCGGTCCCTGGTCATCGGTGCCGGGCCGATCGGGCTTGGTGCAGCAATCTTCTCGCGGATCGCAGGTCATGAGGTGACGCTGCTCGACACCAGCGCCGAGCGGCTGCAGATGGCGGCAGAGCGTTTCGGCTTCCAGTCGGGCATCGTTGCGAATGAGGCGGTTGCCGATGCGGTCAGGGCCGCGACGGATGGCGATGGCTTCGACGTGGTGTTCGATGCGACCGGCTACGGGCCATCAATGGAAAAGGCCTTCGGCTTCGTCGCCCACGGCGGCGCACTGGTGCTCGTCAGCGTCGTCAAGGACGATATCCGCTTCTCCGATCCGGAGTTCCACAAGCGCGAAATGATGGTGATCGGCAGCCGCAACGCGACACGCGTCGATTTCGAGCATGTGGCGGATTCGATCGCCAAGGGTCTCGTCCCGGTCGAGAAGCTGATCACCCACCGCACGACGCTTGCCGATGCGCCGCAGGATCTTGCCCGCTGGGCGCATGAGAAGAGCGGCCTGATCAAGGCCGTCATCAAGGTCGCCGGCTGATCGCGGTCAGATCGCGTCTATGACCTGACGCATCTGCCTGACAACTGCGGTATCCGTCTGATTGGAGCTCGGCGCTTCGAAGCCGAAGGCAACGGCGCGCGGGTCCATGCTTGCGACCGGCGAGCTGCAGGAGCCGTGGATTTCCCGGGCACCGGTGGCACGCAGGATTTCGGCGGCATTCGACGGACGAACGCCGCTTCCCGGCATGATCGAGATGCGGCCGGCAGCCTTGGCGGAGAGACGCTTCAGGGTTTCCAGACCATCCATCGCCTTCGGCACGCAGCCCGAGGTGAGGATGCGTTCGCAGCCGAGCTCGACCGCCTGCTCCAGCGCCGCGTCGGCATCCGGAACGAGATCGAAGGCGCGATGCAGCGTCGAGCCGAGGCCCGCGGCATGCGCCCTGAGACGATGGATGAGCGGCATGTCGAGCGTGCCATCGGGCCGGTTGGCGCCGATGACGACGCCGGCGAGGCCGAAAGCCCTGACGGCATCGATATCCGCCATCATCGCCGCTTCGTCGGCCGCGTCGAAGATGAACGGGCCGGCGTGCGGGCGGATCATGGCGTAAACGGGGATAGGCGCTGCGGCAGCGGCCTTCATCATGCCCGCGACCGGGGTCAGGCCGCCGACTTCGAGAGCAGAGCAGAGCTCGATGCGGTTGGCGCCGCCTTCGATTGCGGCGGCAAGGCCCTTGGCACTGTCGACGCATACTTCAAGCAAAACCGGCATCTCTCATCTCCCTCGTATTGGCGCGCCGAACGCTCTACGCCATGGCCGGCGATTTTGCGATGGGCTGGCGGACGATTTTGCGGACAGCCTCGATGATCATCGTGCAGGCATCGGCCGAGGCCTTCCGGTGATTGAAGGCGACATGATAAGAAATCGGGATCGGCTCAGCGAGATCGACGATCCGGACGCGATCAGCGATCGGCAACGCGCTGACGCGGCCAAGGAACGAGACGTAGCCGTGATTGGCGACGAGATCGACGATCACGGGCAGGGAATCCGCCGCCCGGATATCCTGATTGCGGAAGCGGCGGCTTACCATGCCGGCGCGGCTTAGTTCCGTTGCAGCGTCACCCAAGCCGGTGCGCTCGCTCGGCGTGCAGATCGGGTGGGCGGCGACCAGCGCTGCGACATCCGTCTCCGTGCTGCCGGGCGGGGCGATCGCGACGAGATCGGTGCGCAGCAGTTCGCGGTTCTGGAAGCTTTCGAGGCCGAAGACGGAATCGAGGATGGCGACGTCGATGCGGCCGGATTTCAGCGCTTCACGCAAATCGTCGGCGGTCATCGAAATCAGCGAGATGGCATTCTTGTTGCGGCCGCTATTCCAGTCGGCGACGAGCGCGCCAAGGCAGCGGGCCACCCAGCTTTCCGCACCGGTCGGGATGATCGAGCCGATGCGCAGCGAGCGCGCCGTGCGCTGATAGCGTTCGTCGGCCGCCGATTTCAGGTCGTTCCAGGCCTGGCTGATTGCCGAGAAGATCGCGTAGGCGCGCCTGCCATCCTCCGTCAATGCCGAGCCCTGGGCCTGCCGCTCGAAAAGCTTCTGGCCGGTGAACTTCTCCAGATTGGCGATCTGCAGCGAAAGCTGCGGCTGACCGAGGCCGAGGCGGCGGGCGGCGCGATTGATGCTGCCCTGATCGGCGACTTCGAGGAAGCGCTCCATCGTGGCGATCTTCACCGGGATGCGCGCGGCCCAGCCTTCGAACTCTTCCGGCGCCTCTCCGGATAGCTCGGCGAGCTGCGCGATCGCCTCCAGTATCGGCGTCAATCCCTGGCGCACCTGGCTGCTTGCGATCAGCGTCACCAGCTCTCCGGCGCTGCGCTCCGTCAGCTTCAGCGCCAGCTCGCTTTCGAGGTTCGAGACGGCCGCAGAGACCGTCGACGCAGCAAGCGAGAAGCGCCGCGCCGTCTCCCTGACCGACCCCGACGAGAGGACGTGGCTGGCGATAAAAAGAGCGCCAAGATGCAAAGCGCCGACCTCCGGAAGTGACTGAAAAGCGGACACTATTGTGTGTTCACGAAAAAAGATATCCCTTTTCGGAATCCGCAGGCTATCGTCACCGGACAAGAAAAGCGGGGCCGGTGGCTGATGGAGCGATTGAGCACCCGATGATCGTGGAAACACGCAAGGGGACAAAAACAAATCGCTGCGGCGTTGCAGAACGAAATGCAATTGCGCGCATGGCGTTGCTTTCACGGCGATAATCGCGCCGCGATCGCAAATACTGGAGAGGGGTTGCATCGATTTTTCGAGAGCGCACACTATTTCCATGATGCTCGTAGGTCCGGCATTCCGGCGGGTTGTCCGTCTGGGCCGGGGGATTTCACGCGTGGAGCTTTCCGCCAGGGTCTCCGCGTTCGTAAACGGTGTTAACCAAGGGGACACTCCATGCTGAAGAAACTCGCGCTTGCCGTTTCTATTTCCGCCTTCGCGGCGGGTGCGGCCCATGCTGCCGACGTCGTCGTTTCGTCGAAGATCGATACCGAAGGCACGCTGCTCGGCAACGTCATCGCGCTCGCCCTCGAAGCCAACGGCATCAAGACGCAGGACCGCATCGCGCTCGGCGCAACGCCTGTCGTTCGCAAGGCGATCACCGCCGGCGAAATCGACATCTATCCTGAATATACGGGCAATGCCGGCTTCTTCTTCAACAAGGCTGATGACGCCGCCTGGAAGAATATCGACCAGGGCTACGAGATGGCCAAGAAGCTGGACTATGACGCCAACAAGATCGTCTGGCTGACGCCCTCGCCCGCCAACAACACCTGGGCTCTCGCTGTACGCAGCGATGTCGCCGGCCCGAACAATCTTAAGACCATGTCCGATTTCGGCAAGTGGGTTGCCGGTGGCGGTGCTGCCAAACTCGCGGCATCCGCCGAGTTCGTGAACTCCGCCGGCGCGCTGCCCGCCTTCCAGACGACCTACGGCTTCAAGCTGACGGCTGATCAGGAAGTCGTTCTCTCCGGCGGCGATACCGCGGCGACGATCAAGGCTGCAGCCGACCAGACAAACGGCGTCAACACCGCAATGGTCTACGGCACCGACGGCGCTATCGCGGCGGCCGAACTCGTCGTTCTCGAAGACGACAAGAGCGTGCAGCAGGTCTATGCGCCGACCCCGATCATCCGTGAAGAAGTGCTGAAGGCCAATCCGAAGATCGAGGAAGTTCTCGCGCCGATCTTCAAGAGCCTGACGGCTGACGAGCTCCGGAAGCTCAACGCCAAGATCCAGGTCGATGGCGAACCGGCAAAGTCCGTTGCCGAAGGCTACCTGAAGGAAAAAGGTTTCCTGAAGTAATTCGCAGTGCTCCGCCCTCCGGGGCGGAGCATCCTTCTTTCCGGACAGGGATGGATCGATGGAAGAAACCTTAGCGGTCCGCAAACTGGACCGGCTCGGCGTGGTTCTGGTGATTGCTGGCGTTCTTGCCACTGCACTTCTGCCCTTCATCTATGTGAAGGCAAACCGCATTGCCTCAGGCAAGCCGATGCTTCTCACGCAGCTTCTCGACCAGCCCGCCGCCATCATTCTCACCCTCCTGCTCGTCGCCACCGCCTTTGCAGCGCTCTTCCTGCAGAATGCCGTGCTGCGGCTTGCGATCGGCACGCTGGCGCTTGCGGCGCTGATCGCCGCGATCGGCTTTGCCGCCACCGCCTTTACGCCGCCGAACAGCAATGCCGCGCGCATGACGCCCGGCGGCAGCTTCTGGATCCTGCTCGGCGTCGTCGGCCTGATCATCTCCGATGCGCTGGTCAAGATCCGGCTGACGCCCTGGATGCGGGTTGGCGCTCTCATTGCCTACAGCGCGCTGCTGGCCGTGTGCCTGACATCCGGGCTGCTCGACAGCCTGTCGATCATGAAGGAATTCGCCACGCGTTCGGCGCAGTTCTGGACGGAAGCCAAATCGCATCTTCTCCTGGCTTTCGGTTCGCTGGCGATCGCCATCGTCATCGGCCTGCCGCTCGGCATCTTCTGCTTCTGGGTGCCTAAACTTCGCGCCGCCGTGCTGCAGGGTCTCAGCCTCATCCAGACGATCCCGAGCCTGGCGCTCTTCGGCATCCTGATGCTGCCGCTCGGCTACATCGCCACGCATGTGCCGCTGGCCGCCGAGCTCGGCATTCGCGGCATCGGCACGGCGCCGGCGCTGATCGCGCTCGTGCTCTATTCGCTGCTGCCGATCGTCGCCAATACCGTCGTCGGCCTCGAAGGCGTCGATCTCTCGGTGCGCGATGCGGCAGCCGGCATGGGCCTGACGCGACGCCAGATCCTGACCGGGATCGACCTGCCGCTGGCCCTGCCCGTCATCGTCACCGGCATCCGCATCGTGCTCGTCCAGGCCATCGGCCTCGTGACCATTGCCGCACTCATCGGCGGCGGCGGCTTCGGCATCTTCATCTTCCAGGGCATCGGCCAGACGGCGATGGATCTGGTGATGCTCGGCGCCGTACCGACAGTCTTCTTCGCCTTCTCATCGGCCGTCATCCTCGATGCGGTCATCGACAGCATACGGGGATCCGCCGCATGACCATGATCGAGATCAGGAACGTCACCAAGCGCTACGGCGCCGCCACCGTTGTCGACAATGTCTCGATGAGCGTCGAAAAGGGATCGGTGACCGTCATCGTCGGCACGTCCGGCTCCGGCAAATCGACGCTGATGCGGATGATCAACCGGCTGGTGCCGATCACCGAAGGCGAGATTTTCGTTGCCGGCCGGAATGTCATGGACGCGCCGGTGACCGAGCTTCGCCGCAAGATCGGTTATGCGATCCAGGGCCACGGCCTTTTCCCGCATCGCACCGTCGCGCAGAATATCGCGACCGTGCCGCAGCTTCTTGGCTGGGATGGCGCGCGGATCGCCAAGCGCGTCGATGAGTTGCTCGGCCTCTTCAATCTAGACCCGGCCACCTTCTCCGAGAAATACCCGCATCAGCTCTCCGGCGGCCAACAGCAGCGTGTCGGCGTCGCACGCGCGCTTGCGGCAGAGCCGGAAGTGCTGCTCATGGACGAGCCCTTCGGCGCGCTCGACCCCGTCATTCGCGGCAAGGCGCAGGACGATCTGCTGGCGATCCAGAAGCAGTTCGGCACGACCGTCATTCTCGTCACCCACGACATGGACGAGGCCTTCCACCTCGGCAACCAGATCGCCGTGATGAGCGGCGGCAAGCTGCTGCAATGTTCGACGCCGGAGAAGATCCTCACCGAACCTGCCGATCCCTTCGTGCAGCAACTGACGGGCACGTCTGACCGGGCGCTGAAGCTGATGTCGCTTTCGCCGCTGAAGGAAAGTATGGCGCCGGCAAAGAGCGGCCTCGGCTTTACGCTGCCGCAATCGCTCAGCCTGCGCGATGCGCTGGCCGAGATGATCTGGCAGGGTGCCGATGAAGCGGCGGTAACCGATGGCGCGAAGGCGCCTGTCGGCTCGATCTCGATGGCAAAGCTTCTCGAACTGGGCCGCAAGGCATGAAGTTTGTCGTCGCCAATATCTTCCGTGTGGCGGCTTTCGTGCTGCTCCTGATCCTGCTCTTCAGGACGGAGTGGCTCTCCTTCATGCTCGTGCCGCTGACCAGCAACAACGCCCCACCCGTCTACACGCAGAACAGCCTGCCCTCGCTGGCGCTGGCGCATCTCGAACTCGTCATCGGCTCGATTATTTGCACGGCGATCCTGGCGATCCTCGCCGGTGTCTTCGTCACCCGCAAAAGCGGCGCCGATTTCCTGCCGCTGTCGCGCGCCATCGCCAATGCCGGTCAGACCTTTCCGCCGGTCGCCGTGCTGGCGCTAGCCGTTCCCGCGACCGGTTTCGGCGCCGGGCCGACGCTGATCGCGCTGTTTCTCTATGGCCTGCTGCCGATCTTCGAAAACACCGTTTCCGGCATCCGGCAGGTCAACCCCGCCGTGCTCGATGCGGCCGACGGAATGGGGATGAACCCGACGCAGCGGCTCTTCAAGGTGGAGCTTCCGCTCGCGCTGCCGCTGATCCTCGAAGGTCTGAAGGTGGCGACCGTCATCAATATCGGCACGGCGACGATCGGCTCGACGGTTGCCGCCAAGGGGCTTGGCGAAGTGATCATTGCCGGACTGATTTCCGACAATACCGCCTTCATCCTGCAGGGCGGTCTGATCGTCGGCCTGATGGCGGTGCTGATCTATGACGCGATGGGTGTCATCGAAAGCGCAATTACCCGCAGAATTGGCTTGCGCCCCGCCTGATCCGGCGGCTACCAAGGCTGCCGTGATACGGCAAGAGGAGGCCGCCTTGGCAAAGATGATCCACTCCATGATCCGCGTTCTCGACGAGGCGCGATCCACCGAGTTCTACGGCAAGGTCTTCGGCCTCAAGGTTGCCGATCGCATCGACTTCGAGACCTTCACGCTAATTTACATGAGTAATCCCGAGACCGGCTTCGAGCTCGAACTGACGGTCAACAAGGGCCGCGTCGAGCCCTATAATCTCGGCGACGGCTATGGCCATTTGGCCGTCTCGGTCGATGAAGTGGCTGTCGAACACACGCGGCTGGGGAAGGCCGGGCTCAATCCGGGCAAGCTGGTCGAACTCAACCGCGACGGCAAACTCTTCGCCCTGTTCTTCTTCATCACTGATCCCGACGGCTACAAGATCGAAGTCCTGCAGCGCCACGGCCGTTTCCAGTAAGAGCATCCGCATGATCGAGAAAACAGAGCTTCACACCGGCTGGACCCTTTCCTGCAACGATACAGCCCGGCCTGGACTGCCCGAAGCCATCCCCGCCACGGTGCCCGGCTGCGTCCATACCGACCTGCTGGCGGCCCGCCTCATTCCGGACCCCTATCTCGATGTCAACGAGATCACCAACGACTGGATCGGCCGCTGCGAATGGGTCTACCGGCTCAGCTTCGATGCGGCGCCTGAAACCGGCAAGGTGCAGGAGCTGGTCTTCGACGGGCTGGATACGATCGCGACGATCCGGCTGAACGGCGAAGAGATCGGCCGGACCTTCAACCAGCATCGCACCTATCGCTTCGATGTTTCGAGCCGCCTCGAGGCCGGATCCAACGAGCTGACCGTCACCTTCCATTCCGCCTATGCTTATGGCGCGGAGATGGAAAAGCAGTACGGCTACCGGCCGAACAACTATCCCGGCCCCGGCAACCTGATGCGCAAGATGGCCTGCAACTTCGGTTGGGACTGGGGTCCGACGCTGGTGACGGCCGGTATCTGGAAGCCGGTGCGGCTGGAAAGCTGGGATCGTGCCCGGTTGGCGGAGACGCGCGTTTCCGCGACGCTTGCCGGGGGTGATGGCGTCGTGACGATCAACGCGAAGATCGCTGCTGAGCAGGACGGTTCGGGCTGCTTGATCGTTGCGCAGATCGGCGGCATTTCGCGAACGATCGAGGTCGATGCTTCAGGCGAGGCAAGCGTCCAGGTGACGGTTCCCTCACCGCAGATCTGGTGGCCGCATCATCTTGGTGGGCAACCGCTCTACCCGCTCTTGATCGAACTTCGCGATAGCGATGGCCATATGCTGGACAGCTATTCCAAGGAGATCGGTTTCCGTTCCGTACGCCTCGACACCGCGCCCGATGAGCACGGCTCAGCCTTCACATTCGTCGTCAACGACGTTCCGCTCTTTGCCTGCGGCGCCAACTGGATCCCCTACGATTGCTTCCCGTCGCGCGTCACCGCCGAGCGCTATGCGGCGCGGATCGACGAGGCGAAGGCGGCCAATATCAATCTGCTGCGCGTCTGGGGCGGGGGCATATTCGAGCGGGACGAATTTTACGAGGCTTGCGACCGGGCCGGCATGATGGTCTGGCAGGATTTCCTCTTTGCCTGCGCCTCCTATCCCGAGGAGGAGCCACTGCGCAGCGAAGTGGAGGCCGAGGTTCGCGACAACGTTGTCCGCCTGATGCCGCATGCGTCGCTGATCGTCTGGAACGGCAATAACGAGAACATCTGGGGCTTCGACGAATGGGGCTGGCGCCCGATCATCAAGGACGGCGTCAGCTGGGGTCTCGGCTACTATCTCGATGTCCTGCCGAAGCTCTGTGCCGAACTCGACCCTGACAGGCCTTACTATCCCGGCAGCCCTTACTCGGGCACGATGGATATCGAGCCGAACGACGATCGTCACGGATGCAAGCATATCTGGGATGTCTGGAACGATGTGGGCTGGGAGGTCTACCGCAACTATATCCCGCGCTTCTGCTCGGAGTTCGGCTGGCAGGCGCCGCCAAACTGGGCGACGCTGGAGGAGAGCGTGCATGATGCGCCCCTGACGCCGCAATCGCACGGAGTCTTTCATCATCAGAAAGCGACGCAGGGCAATGAGAAGCTGATCCGCGGCCTTGCCGGACACCTGCCGGTGCCCGAGACCATGGATGACTGGCATTTCGCGACGCAGCTCAATCAGGCACGCGCCATCCGCTTCGCGATCGAGCACATGCGCTCGCACCGGGCGATCTGCAAGGGTGCTGTTGTCTGGCAGTTCAACGATTGCTGGCCGGTGACCTCATGGGCAGCCCTCGATTCCGCCGGGCGGCGCAAGCCGCTCTGGTATGCGATGCAGCAGGCCTTCGATCCGCGCCTGCTGACCATCCAGCCGCGTGGCGACAAGCTCGCGGCCGTTGCCGTCAATGAGCGGACGCTGTTCTGGCGATCGAAAATCTCGGGCAAGCGCGTTCGGCTCGACGGCACGGTGCGGGCCGAGTTCGAATTCTGGCGGCTGCTCTGCGACCGGTTCGAAGCGAAAGAGTTCGAGCTTGCAGACGATATTGCGACGCCTGACAACGCGGCGAACGAGGTCGTGGTGGTGCAGATGCTCGACAAGCGCGCCTTCCACTATTTCGTCGAGGATATCGATCTGAAATTGCCGAAGCCTCAGATGCAGGTTTCAGTGAGCGCCGTTGCTAATGGCGCCGATGTGACGGTCACGGCAGGCACCTTCCTGAAAGATCTTTGCCTGATGGCCGACCGGCTGGATCCGGCTGCCGTCGTCGACAGCATGCTGATCACTCTCCTGCCGGGCGAAAGCCATACCTTCTCGATAAAGACAGGGAAGATGTTCAAGGCTGAGGACATCACGCAAGGCGTCGTCCTGCGCTGCGCCAACGATCTGCTGCCCTAAAACGCCAAAAGGCCCCGCACGCGGCGGGGCCCTTTCCGGCTCGTCCTAGCGAACGACTTACATCCAGTACGGCGGCACACCGTAATAGTCGTAAACACGGCGGCCATTATCGTTGTACCAGGTGTCGTCATCGTCCGCATAGCTCGGCGCGCCTTCGATCTGCTCCTTGGTGAGATCGATGCGGTAGCCGTCGAGCTGCGTATCGTAGTTCAGCTTTTCCCACGGCAGCGGATAGTGATCGTGGCCGATCCCCAGGAAGCCGCCGAAGCTCAGTACGGCATAGGCGACACGGCCATCGCGCTTGCCGATGATCAAGCGCTCGATCGAGCCGATATGCTTGCCATCTGCACCATAAACGCGGGTGCCTTCCACGCGGTCGCTGGCAATCAGCGAATGCGTGTCCTTGACGTTGGGATCGCGGCGGCTGGCGTCTGTACCCTGATTAAGCATTTTCAGCTCCTTTGCTGTTTGCATGATTGGAAAACGCCAGGCCGGAATCATTGTTCCCGCGTCCGTTTCAAATGTACGGGGGTGAATTGTTGACGTTTACGTCAAAGTTAGTGTAACGCTTATAGCGGCTTGAACCGTTCGGCCATTGGCATAAGCTGCCCGCAAGGATGATGGAGGATCGTCCGGCCGGCAGCCGCGAACCGGCACCGTGGCCGGATAGGGAGAGAGACACGATGAACAGCATTTCCGTGCATCCAGGTGGCGAAGAGCGGCAGAAGCCCTGGCTCGCGACCTATCCGGATATCGTACCGGCCGAAATTCCGCCGCTGGAATACGAATCGGTTGCCGAACTGCTGGAAAAGTCCTGTGAGCGCTATGCCGATCGCGTCGCCTTCTCCAGCATGGGGAAGATGCTGACCTATCGCGATCTCGAAGCGCAGACCCGCAAGGTCGCCGCCTGGCTGCAGAGCCTCGGCCTGCAGAAGGGCGATCGTGTCGCCGTGATGATGCCGAACGTGCTGCAGAACCCGGTCGCCGTCTATGGCATCCTGCGCGCCGGCCTCACCGTCGTGAATGTCAATCCGCTTTATACGCCGCGCGAGCTCGAACATCAGCTGCGCGATGCCGGCGCGAAAGCGATCTTCGTGCTGGAGAATTTTGCGCGCACCGTGGAGCAGGTTCTCGTCAAGACCGACGTTCGCCATGTCGTGGTCACCTCGCTCGGCGAGATGCTCGGCGCCAAGGGACTGATCGTCAATCTGGTGGTGCGCAAGGTCAAGAAACTCGTGCCATCCTGGTCGATCCCGCAGCACAAGACCTTCAAGCAGGTTGTGTCGGAAGGTGCAGGCCGCTCGCTGCAGCGCCCGACACTCAGCGGCGATGATATCGCCTTCCTGCAATATACCGGCGGCACGACGGGTGTCGCCAAGGGCGCGATCCTGACGCATCGCAACCTGCTCGCCAACAAGCTGCAGCTGCAGCTCTGGCTGAAATCGGCCTTCGACAAGAAGAAGCAGCCGGATGTGCTGAACTTCCTCTGCGCCCTGCCGCTCTACCATATCTTCGCGCTGACGGTGAATTCGCTGATGGGCATGTCGCTCGGCGCGCATAACATCCTGATCGCCAACCCGCGCGACATTCCGGGCTTCGTAAAGGAATTCAGCAAGGCCAATGTCCATATCTTCCCCGGCCTCAACACGCTCTTCAACGCGCTGATGAACAATGCCGAGTTCGCCAAGCTCGACTTCTCGTCGCTCGTCATGTCGCTCGGCGGCGGCATGGCCGTGCAGCGGCCGGTGGCGGAGCGCTGGCTGAAGATGACCGGCTCGCACATCACCGAAGGCTATGGTCTTTCGGAGACGTCGCCTGTTGCTACCGCCAACCGCTTCGATTCCTCAGAATTCACCGGCTCGATCGGCCTGCCCATACCGTCGACCGAACTTGATATCCGCGACGAGGACGGCAATTCGCTGCCGCTCGGCGAAATCGGCGAGATCTGCATTCGCGGACCACAGGTGATGGCCGGCTACTGGAACAAGCCGGATGAGACGGCGCGCGTGATGACCCCGGACGGCTATTTCCGCACCGGCGACATGGGCTTCATGGACGAGCGTGGCTATACCAAGATCGTCGACCGCAAGAAGGACATGATCCTCGTCTCCGGCTTCAACGTCTATCCGAACGAAATCGAGGAAGTGGCGGCCATGCACCCGGGCGTTCTGGAATCGGCAGCCGTCGGCGTGCCGGACGGCCATTCGGGCGAGACGGTCAAGCTCTTCGTCGTGCGCAAGGACCCGAACCTGACCGAGGCCGACGTGAAGGCGCATTGCGCCGCCAACCTCACGAACTACAAGCGGCCGCGGATCATCGAATTCCGTGACGAGCTGCCCAAGAGCCCGGTCGGGAAGATCCTGCGCAAGGATCTGCGCGGTTGATCCTCACGCACAATTGAAAGCAACCATAAGATGTGATTTCATCAGCCCGTTTCAATAGCAGAAGCAGCATGGGCCGAGACCAGCCGGCCCACCGGTGAGGATGGGCCGCACCGGCTTTGGCAAGAGCCTTGCTTTGCGAAACGGAGGTAATGCCATGTGGTATAAACCGCTAAGCGTTACGCTTATGGTGCGGAGAACCCGGACGAGCTGGTCAGTGTCCGTCCGGGTCACAATCCAAAAGTCATAGGCAACGGCAGGCGGAGCTCGAACTCCGCCTGCCACTCCCCAAATATACCCGCACTCTCCCTTTTCATCAAGCGCGGCACAACTTGTGTCATTTTTTGCAGGCAGCTTGTGGCTGAACTTGATTTGCGCCCTACAAAGCGAATAGTTTCCGCAACCCTCTCCGCCTCCAAAGGAGCCTCCCATGAATGCCATCGTCGAAAAGCTGAAGAGCACTGCGGCCGCCACCAAAGCCACCGATATCCGCGCTGCCTTCGCCACCGATCCCAAGCGCTTCTCGCGCTTCACCGCCTCCCTCGACGATCTCCTGATGGACTATTCGAAGACCGCGGTGAACGACGAGATCCTGGCGCTGCTCGTCAAGCTCGCCGAAGAAGGCGGCGTCGCGAAGAAGCGTGACGAGATGTTCTCCGGAAAGGCGATCAACTTCACCGAAGATCGCGCCGTGCTGCACACAGCGCTGCGCAACCGCTCCAACACGCCAGTGCTCGTCGACGGCAAGGATGTCATGCCTGACGTCAACTCGGTGCTCGCCGCCATGGGCAAATTTGCCGATGGCATCCGCTCGGGCGCGCTGAAGGGCGCGACCGGCAAGAAGATCACCGATGTCGTCAATATCGGTATCGGCGGCTCGGACCTCGGTCCGGTGATGGCGACGCTGGCGCTGGCGCCTTTCCATGACGGTCCGCGTGCGCATTTCGTGTCCAACATCGACGGCGCGCATATTGCCGACACGCTGAAGCTCGTTCAGCCTGAGACCACCCTTTTCATCATCGCTTCGAAGACCTTCACGACGGTCGAGACGATGACCAACGCGCAGACGGCGCGCAACTTCATTGCCAAGGCTCTCGGTGACGCCGCCGTTCAGTACCACTTCGCCGCCGTTTCCACGGCGCTCGACAAGGTCGCCGCTTTCGGCATCGGCAGCGAGCGGGTCTTCGGCTTCTGGGATTGGGTCGGCGGGCGTTATTCGCTCTGGTCTGCCATCGGCCTGCCGATCATGATCGCCATCGGCCCTGACAATTTCGGCAAGTTCCTCGATGGCGCCCATGCCGTCGACAACCATTTCCGCAAGGCGCCTGTTACCGAAAACCTGCCGATGCTGCTCGGCCTGATCGGCTTCTACCATCGCAACGTTCTTGGCTATCCGACGCGCGCCGTGCTGCCCTACGACCAGCGCCTGTCGCGCTTTCCGGCTTATCTGCAGCAGCTCGACATGGAATCGAACGGCAAGGGCGTGACGATCGACGGTACGCCGGTCGAAGGCAATTCCGGTCCGGTGGTATGGGGCGAGCCCGGCACCAACGGCCAGCACGCCTTCTACCAGCTGATCCATCAGGGCACGAGCATCATCCCGGCCGAGTTCATGATCGCCGCCAATGCCTTCGAGCCCGAGCTGCGCCACCAGCACCAGCTGCTGATGTCAAACGTTCTGGCGCAGTCGGAAGCGCTGATGAAGGGCCGCACCTTCGAGGAAGCCAAGAAGCAGCTGACCGACAAGGGCATGGACGACAAGAAGGCCGACTTCATTGCGCCGCACCGTGTCTTCACCGGCAACCGCCCGTCGATCACCTTCGTCTATGACAAGCTGACGCCCTACGCGCTCGGCCGCCTGATCGCGCTCTATGAGCACCGCGTCTTCGTCGAAGGCGTGCTCTTCCGCATCAACTCCTTCGACCAGTGGGGCGTCGAGCTCGGCAAGGAACTGGCGACCGGCCTGCTGCCTGTCGTCGAAGGCAAGGAAAGCGCTGCCGGCCACGACTCCTCGACGCAGGGACTCGTCGCCGCTCTGGCAAAGCTTGCCAAGTAAGGCACCTTTCGATCGCTTTTCGAGCCCATCCGCCAGCGCGGGTGGGCTTTTTTGTTTGATGCTGTCGAATGACGGGCCATCTATTCGTCCTATGGGAAATGCACGAGGAGATGCCCATGGAATTCACCGACAACGAGCTTTTCAAATTCGATGAACAAGGCGCCGAGCCGCTCCCCGCCTCCGGCGCTGAAGGCCGGGTTTCGAATGATGGCGCGGAGATCTGGTACGCCAGCTATGGCGCCGGTCCGGCGGTGATCCTGCTGCATGGCGGGCTCGGGAATGCCGGGAACTGGGGCTATCAGGTGCCGGCCCTCATCGATGCCGGATATCGTGTCATCGTCATCGACAGCCGGGGCCATGGCCGCAGCACGCGCGATGACCGGCCGTTCAGCTATGTGCTGATGTCCGGCGACGTGCTTGCCGTGATGGATCGTCTGGAGATTGAGAAGGCATCGGTCATCGGCTGGAGCGACGGCGCGTGTACGGCGTTGATCCTTGCCGACCGGCATCCGGAGCGCGTCTCGGGCGTGTTCTTCTTCGCCTGCAACATGGATGCGACTGGAACGCTAGAGTTCCGCCCGACGCCCGTCATAGACCGCTGCTTCAGCCGTCACCGGAAGGACTATCAGGCGCTTTCGACAACACCTGAGGATTTCGAAGCTTTCGTGGCGGATGTCGGGAAGATGATGCAGAGCGAGCCGAATTATACGGCGGGAGAACTAGCGGCGCTCAAAGTGCCGGTCACTGTTGCGATCGGCGAGAGCGATGAGTTCATCCGCCGCGAACACATCGATTATCTCGCGAAAACAATCCCTGACGCCGAGCTTGTTCTCATACCCGGCGTCAGCCATTTTGCGCCGCTGCAGCGGCCAGCCCTCTTCAATCGCGAGGTGCTGGCCTTTCTCGGCAGCCAGACCTGATCTCAGAGGCCGATTTCGCGCGCCCATGGCGGGTTCGCGCCAGCACGGGAGACGGTGACGGCCGCAGCCTTGGCGCCGAGCGCCAGGGCATTGCCCAGTGCCTTCTCATCGAGAGAGGCGACCTGCGCCTTGGTCAGCAGGTTGTCCATCTTCAGCGACGCCAAGACGCCGGCATCGAACGTATCGCCGGCGCCGACCGTATCGACCACGGTGACGCGCTCGCTCGGCACGGTAACCTTGCGCTCGTTGGTGTAGCCGGATGCGCCCTCGGCGCCCTTGGTGATGACCACGAGCTTGGCGCCGTGCTTCAGCCAGTAGGCCGCGAGATCGTCATGGCTGCCTTCGAGGCCGAACCATTCGAGGTCCTCGTCGGAGAACTTCAGGATATCCGACTTGGCGGCCATGCGCTTGATGCGCGCCATGTGGGCTTCCTTGTTCTTGATGAAGCCCGGGCGGATGTTCGGATCGAGCGAGATGACGCGCTTGGCGGCTTCGCGATCGAGCAGCGCCTCATAGGTCTCGCCGCAGGGGCTCGGGATCAGGCTGATGGCGCCGAAATGCAGCGCTTCGCAATCGTCACCGAGAACAGGAAGGTCATCGGTGGTGATCATCCGCCCTGCGGTGCCCTCGTCGTAGAAGGCGTAGGTCGCCTGGCCGTTGACGAGCTTGACGAAGGCGATGGTCGAAGGCCGCGGCGTGATTGCGCAGGGGCTGTAGTCGACATTGCTGGCCTTCAGCGTGCCGAGCAGGATTTCGCCCATCATGTCATCGGCAATGCCGGTGAAGAAGGCCGTCGGCACGCCGAGGCGGCCGAGCGCGATCGCGGTGTTGAAGATCGCGCCGCCGGCATAGGGCGCGAAGCCCTTTTCGCCCAGCGTCGTCTCACGCGGCAGCATGTCGATCAGCGCTTCGCCACAGCACAAAATCATCGCAATTCCTCCCAGAAGGCTCTTGTTGCCTCAATCCAATAAGTGAGCTTTTGTCAAAAGGCTAGAGCGAAAGCTCACTGACGCCGCCATTCCGGCCGGACCAGGCAAGCGGCGCGTCCAGGAAGGCTTCCACTTCGCTCAGCGTCTTTTCGTCAAACAGCTTCTGCTCCTTGGCGACGGCCAGAACGTTGCGCCAGGTAGCGATATGGTGGAGCTTCACCTTGCCGTCGGCAAAGCGCAAGGCGCCTTCGTTGAAGATGCCGTAATAGAAGAGCGCCATGCCGTGATCGACGATGCCGCCGGCCGCGCGGATCGCATCGATGAAGGTGAACATGCTGCCGCCGGCGGTCGTCAGGTCCTCGATGACGAGAACGCGCGACCCCTCGGGCATATGACCCTCGATCTGGGCATTGCGGCCGTGACCCTTCGGCTTCTTGCGGACATAGATCATCGGCAGGCTGAGGCGATCGGCCAAGAGCGCTGCGAAGGGAATACCCGCCGTCTCGCCGCCGGCGATGCAATCGAAGCGCTCGAAGCCGGCGTCGCGGGTGATGACGCTGGCGGCGAAATCCATCACCGCCGAGCGGACGCGCGGATAGGAGAGCAGCTTGCGGCAATCGATATAGACGGGGCTGGCCATGCCTGATGCCAGCTTATAGGGCTGCTCGGCGTTGAAGTGGACCGCCTTGATTTCCCAGAGCATCTTGGCAAGGAGTTCCGCCATAATGGCGCGGTCGGGAAATGTCGTCTTGGTCATGGCTCTCTCCTTCGGCTTACGGTGCTATGCGGCAATAGCAGCAACGAAAAAATCTTTCCAGTGCCGGAACTTTTTGCACGTTCGACGCGGGCGCGAGCGCCATCCGGAACGGCAAAACCATAGCGCGTTCGCAGCGTAGAGCCCTCGATTTTTTCCACAAATCCGCGCAAATTTAAGGACCTACTGATAAATATTGGGAACCAAGGCTTTTGGCCTTACCGGACCGGCAAACCACCGGTATTCGCTAAAATTCTAATGGATGCCTTAGGATTTGAAAAACACCTGACAGGCCAATTTCTGCGCGGTTCTGAAAGCCGTGCAAGGAGTCCGGAATGAATCTGGCGGTGTCCGAAATCACTCAGAAGTTCAACGCGTCACTCACTTTCAAGATTTTCTCAATATGCTTTGCATCGACGCATATCCCCCTACTCGCCCTGATCACCTACCTCGTCACCGGCTTTCGCAGCGAAGCCATCCCGGTGCTTGGAACGGTGTTGGGCGCCACGCTCATCGGCACGGCGTTCTGCCTGGCATCGGTCTGGATGCTGATCAAGCCGCTGCATGAGATCGCAAAGACTGTAGAGACCTATCGCGCCAACGGCGCGGTCAAGCCGGTGCGCAGCAAGCGCACGGATGAGGTCGGTGTCGTCACCAACGGCATTTCGGTTCTCATTGTCGAGCTGGACGCCACCCTCTCGCAGCTGCGCCGTCAGGCGACGACAGATGTACTTACCGGCCTCGGCAATCGCCGCTGGCTGAAGGATATCGGCTCGATGGAGATCGCCCGGGCCGCTCGCGAGAGCACGGCAATCAGCGTTGTCGTCTTCGACCTCGACCATTTTAAATCGATCAACGACGAATTCGGCCACGATGTCGGCGACCAGGTGCTGATGGCGGCGGGCGCGACGATCCAGCACAATCTGCGGCCCTACGATATTGCCGCCCGCATCGGCGGCGAGGAATTCTGCCTGGTTCTGCCTCGGACTGGTACCACGGCAGCGATCGCCATTGCCGACCGGCTGCGCAAGGAACTGGCCGCCAAGGCGATTGGGCCGCTTCCGGCCGGACGCGTGACCGCAAGCTTCGGCGTCTATCGTGGTGACCCCAAGAGCGAGAGCTTGAAGGTGATGCTGACGGCAGCAGACCGGAAACTCTATTCGGCAAAGAACAATGGCCGCAACGCCGTGCACTGGGCGGCAGCCCGGTCGGTCTCCGGCGAAAGCGTCGCCAGCTAGACCAAGCGCTCGAGATCGGCGGGCAGCATCTTCTTGTAAAGCGCGATCGCCGTCTCCCCCTCCTCATCATCCAGCGAGATCGCATAGCGCACGGCCGCCGCCAGCAGCTGCATCAGCAGCCGCGCGGCCGGCAGCAGGTCACTTTCCCTCCGTTCGGGCCAGAGGCGCTTCAGCACCGAAAACAGTGCCTGCGCATGAAACTCCATGTCTTCGGCATCGACGGCTCGCAGCAAACGGTCTGCCTGCGTCGCATGCCAGATATCGCGCATGACGGGCTCGCGGCGGAAGAACTGGTAGTATTCGTCGGTGATCGTGCCGAGCGCCCGGTGCAGCGAGGCGGCATCCGTTACCTTCGACAGCTCCTCCTCGACGCACCGCCTGCCCTCTTCGTTGAACCGCTCGGCAAGGGTGCGGATGATCGAGGTCTTGTCCGGGAAATACTGATAGAGGGCACCGAAGGAGAGCTCCGCCTTCTCGACGATCTCGCTCATCTTCAGGGCATCGCTGCCGTTTTTCCCTATCAGCTCGGCAGCCACAGCCAGAATCTTCTCAAAGCGATCGCGGCCGCGCTGCTGGCTCGGGATGCGTCGGGGTTGCCCCACGGGCACGGCTTGCCGCCTGCGCCGCACCGGCGTCTTGTCGTCCATGCGCATCCCTCCTCGGTTGACAAGGAAAATAAGAGAGTTTATCTCATTTTGCAAATGAGAGATTTTCTCTTGTTTTATGGAGGGGTTTCGCCATGGCATTCATTCTTCCCATCCTGCTCGTCGCCGCGGCGATCGGTAGCGGCCTGATCGCCGGCATATTCTTCGCCTTCTCGACCTTCATCATGACGGCCTTTGCGCGTATCCCGCCCGAGCAGGGCATCGCGGCAATGAACTCGATCAACGTAACGATCGTGCGCTCGCCCTTCATGCTGCTGTTCATCCCGGTCGCGATCCTCTGCATCGCGATTGCGGTCATGGCGTTCATGGATTGGCGGGGGAATGCCAGCATCTGGATGATCGGCGGCGCGGCCGCCTATATCTTCGCCTCTTTCATCTCCACCATTGCCTTCAACGTGCCGATGAACGATGCATTGGCGAATGTCAGCGGTAACGGCAGCGAAGCCGTGACGCTCTGGAACCGCTATCTCAGCGACTGGACCTGGTGGAACCATGTGCGCACGCTGGCGTCGCTGGCTTCCGCCATCGCTTTTGTCCGTGCGCTGATGATCCTTTGAATGAGGCGGGAGGGCATTCATCCCGCCCTCACCGTCACTTCTTTTCGCAGAAGGCGATCCGGTTGCTGAACGGATCGGTGACCGTCATCTCAAGCCCCCAGGGCGCGTCCTCGACCCCCGGCTTCATGTAGCGATAGTCCTTGGCCGACAGTTCTGCCTGGAAGGCGCGCACGCCTGTCATCCACACGAATGCCTTGGCGCCTGGGCTCGCATCGCCGGAATGCTCGCTGAGATGCATGATCAGCTTGCCGCGCGAAACCTGGCAATAGAGCGGGAAGTTCTCGCCGAAGCGGTGTTCCCAATCGAGCGTGAAGCCGAGGAAGCCGCAATAGAATTCCATGGCCTTTGCGACATCGAAGATGCGGAAGATCGGGATCGGCGGCTCCAGCGCAATCGCTGAACTCGAGCCTTCCGCCTCGTCCAGCTTGGCGGCGAGGATATTCCATTGGTCGAAGCCGAATTGCCGGGCCACGATCTCCAATGTCTCGCTATGGGTGAGGGAAATATCGCGGCAAGCCAGCGCTTGCCGCAGTGCTTTTGCCATGATCTTGGCATCGCGAAAATCGCGCATGGTTCATCCTTCCATCGGCAGCGAACAGGAAGATCAGTGCCCGCGTCTGCTGACCCGTTCGCCATCGTTTGCCATTGGCAAGGATGTGAAGGATTTCATCTGGATGCATTCACCTTAGCGCTTGCGCGCCGCGGGACGGCTGGCTGCATCCGGCCAGTCCCGACATTAGCAACTCGTGCCGGATGATCAAGAGGCGCTGCGCACCGAGGGCGCGGCCGGAACCGCCTGCAGGTGGTTTGCAAGCTCGACGCGGTTGCGCCCGGCGCGCTTGGCGGCATAGAGCGCCTTGTCGGCCTCGCTGAGCATGGTATCGAAATCCATCGGCGCGGCACGGCCGGGCGCGACACCGATCGAGACGGTGCATTTCAGCACTTCGTCATCGATATAGATTTCACGTTCCTCGAAAGTACGGCGGATGCGCTCGGCGATCATCTCGGCGCGGCCGGGCATGATCTCCTTGAGAACGAGCGCGAATTCTTCACCGCCGAGGCGGGCAGCGGTATCGCCCGAGCGGCAATGGGCGGCGAGTTCGCCGGCAAAGATCTTGAGAACGCGGTCACCGGCGGCATGACCATGACGGTCGTTGATCGACTTGAAATGGTCGAGGTCGAAGATGATGACGGCGGTCGACGAGCCCATCTGGCGTTCGCCATGACGATCGAAGAGCGCGCGGCGATTGAGAAGGCCGGTCAGAGAATCGGTGATCGCCTCCTGGCGGTGCCTGGCGGCAAGCCGCCACTGGTGCAGCGCCAGCGATAAGGCGCCGATGCCGGTCATGCTGGCGATGCAGACCGCGAGGCTCAGATCCTCGGCCCAATTGTTGGGCGCCACCCCCAGCACCAGCTTGCCGTCCCAGATCAGCACGGCGGCGCAGAGCGCAAAGGATACGCCAGTCAGCGTGTAGAGCACCGTGATGCCCATGATCGGCGCGGGCGCCTCGGCTCTTGCCCGCCAGTATTGAAGCGCGGTCGCCAGCAGCAGCAGGGTGATCGAGGTGTTGTCGGCGATGAAGCCGAGGCCGTCATACCCGGTCGCCATCGCGCCCACCGGCAGAAGCATGGCCGACAGTGCGCGGATGAGGATTCCCGCGAGCGGCAGACGGTTGGTGCGAAACTGATAGCCGGCGCCCCAGATCGCGGCAAAGCCCGCCTGAAAAAGCACAAAGCTCGCGATACCCATGACAATGCCGGGCGACGAAACATAGATGCTGTAGACGAAGATGCCGCTGACGACGAGCACGAGGCCGCAGGTGCATGTGAGCAGGAAGGTCTCGGCACGGCGTGCGAACCAGCTGCCCATCAGGGTCACAGCCAGACACGTTGCTGAAACGCCGAGCGCCGAAGGGAATTATAATCCAGCATCATGCTTTGGTAACTCCGCGGCTCCTGCCGCGCCCAATAATCCGTCCACAGGCTATCGTGCCACTGGTGACGAATGTCTTACGCATTCTGTTAAAAAATCATGGACCGCGAACACGAATGTTAGAGCGGTAACAATTACACAGTAAAAGCGGCGGGAATACCCGCCGAAATTGACAGTTTTCGCGCTTTATTCAGCGCTTTACGTCCCAATGAAGCGGGAACATCGGGTCGAAGACCGTTACCGGCCCTGCGCCAGTCTCGATCTTTGACGGAACCGTAATCGCTTCCTCGCGCTTGACCAGCGTGATCGTCTCTTCATTCGGCTGCAGGCCATACCAGGCCGGACCATTCAGCGAGACGAAGGCTTCGAGCTTGTCGAGCGCGTTCTCCTGCTCGAAGACATGCGCCACGCAGCTCATCGTGTTGATCGAGGTATAGATGCCGGCGCAGCCGCAGGCGCATTCCTTCAGCGGATCGACATGCGGCGCGGAATCCGTACCGAGGAAGAAGCGCGGATCGCCGCTGACGGCGGCGGCGCGCAGCGCCAGGCGATGGTTCTCGCGCTTGGCGACCGGCAGGCAATAATAATGCGGGCGGATGCCGCCGACGAGGATGGCGTTGCGATTGATGATCAGGTGATGCGTGGTGATCGAGCCGACCAGATTGGCCTTGGACGACTTGATATAGTCGATGCCATCGGCCGTCGTCACATGCTCCATCGTCACCTTCAGTTCCGGCAGACGCTTGCGCAGCGGATCGAGCACGGTTTCGATGAACACGGCTTCGCGATCGAAGATATCGATTTCAGGCGTCGTGACTTCGCCGTGGACGCAAAGCGGCAGGCCGATCTTCGCCATGCGCTCCAGAACCGGCATGGCCTTGTCCATATCGCGCACGCCGCCATGCGAATTGGTGGTGGCGCCGGCCGGGTAGAGCTTCACCGCGGTGATCAGCCCGCTCTTCTTGCCCTCTTCGACATCATCGGCGCTGGTATGCTCCGTCAGGTAAAGGGTCATCAGCGGCTCGAACCGGTCGCCTGCAGGCAGAGCCTTCATGATCCGCTCGCGATAGGCGCGCGCATCCGTGGTGGTGACGACGGGAGGCACGAGGTTCGGCATGATGATGGCACGCGCGAAATCACGGCTGGTATCGCCGATCACCCCCTCCAGCATGGCGCCGTCGCGCAGATGCAGATGCCAGTCATCGGGACGGCGGATGGTGATCGATTGCATGGGAGCCTCCGGAGCGCTGCGGGTGGCGCTTCGATAGCATCAACAGGCCGATGGAAACAACCGTTTAGACAGCGCGGCAATCACTTGTGAGCGACGGCTGCAAACCGGCCGACGATAACGCCCAAAGCGGAGGCGCAGACGGCATAGCATGCGTAGGCGGCGGCCTGGCTCGCGAGCGGAATGCCGGCATCCAGCAGCTTTCCGGCTACCAGCGGAGCGCCGCCGGTAACGACGATCCGGATCGCCTCGAAGCGCGAGCGGACATAGCCAAACTGCCCGGCACCGAAGAGATCGGCCCAGAGGATGGTGCCGAGCTTCAGATCGATCGCGGCGGACATGCCGAGGAGGCTCATATAGACGGGCGCCGCCCAGAAGCCGTCGAAGAGTGCGATCAGGCTCAGCCCTAGTGCGAGCGGCAAGAGGAAGACCGGCAGGATGCGGACGCCGCGAATCCTGTCGATGACGGGTGCCACGAGAGCCGATGTCGCCGCCTGCGCGATGGCAAAAACGGAAAAGCAGGCCGCCAGCCATTCGAGCGGCCAGCCCTTTTCAGCTGCAAGGACGGCCTGATGGAAGATCATTGCCGTCAGGATGAAGGAGACCGCCAGCATCGTCGGGCACAGGAGCAGCATCAATGCGAGCTTCGGCCGGGCTGCTTGCGGCTTCGCCGCCTGAACACTGGTCTTCGCCGCATTGCCGGACGCATCATCCCGCGGTAGCAGCAGGCACGATGCGCAGACACCGAGAGCGACCGCTACGCCCGTCAGCAGCCACGTCCCCCGCCAACCCGCGACGCCTATGACGGCAACCGCAACGGCCGGAATGAAGACCAAGGCCGCCGAATAGGCGAGGCTGACGACGGCCATCGCCTTTCCGCTGTCGGCCGGGAAGAACCGGACCATCGACGTCATTGCCGTGTGCACCATCAAGCCCTGACCGGCAAGCCGAAGCAGGAAGAGGCAGACGGCAAAGAAGAGAACCGACGCAGGAGAGAGCGCAATCATCGCGCAGGCGATGCCGAGCAGCAGGCCGGCGCCGAGCGTGAAGCTGCGAAGGCTTACCCTGTCGATTTTCTGGCCTAGGGAGGGCAGCGCCAAGGCCGACGCGAAAGTCGCAATGGCAAACACTGTTCCCAGACTGCCGTCACTGAGCGCGTAGTGGCTGCGGAACGCCTCAGAAAACAGCGAGAAGAAGAATGTCTGTCCGGCGCTCGACAGGACCATCAGGATGACCGCGTAACCGAGGAGCCGGGGGTTCTGGCGTGCAAAGGCAAGATAGGATCGCAGCATCGGCAAAGGCAGACTTGAAAATCGCGTGAGGCTTGAAAACAGATGCCTGCCGCTGAAAATGAAAAACCTCCGGCTCTAAAGCCAGAGGTTGAATGGATGTCGCGATTCTCGCCGGTCGGCAAGTGCCGCAATGATGAGCCCTAGAGCGCGATCTCGAGGGTGACATCGGACGGACGGCGGTTCTCCAAAATGAGGCGGCCGTTTGGAAGGTCGTTGCCGTAGACCTTGGCGCTGGCTTCTTCTTCGCTGAGCTTGTAGCCGCGCCAGCGCTCCCAGAGGCGCTGTTCGAGAACCTCGATCGGCGGGGCGAGCATGATGGTGAAGTCGAAGATGCCGTCGAGATCGGCCCATTTACCCTGTGTGAAGAGCAGGTAGTTGCCTTCAATGATGATGAAGCGATCGTGGGGTGAGATGGGGCGGGCGGAGGCGATGGCGAGCTCGCGTGAGCGGTCGAAGACCGGGACCAGCACTTCCTGATCGGCCGGGCGGACGGCGCGGACGATGTCGAGGAAACCGCGGACATCGAAGGTCTCGGGGATACCCTTTCGGGCAAGCAGGCCGCGCTCGATCAGCACGGCATTGTCCATGTGGAAGCCGTCCATCGGCAGCACGGCCGCAGTCTCCCCGCGGGCCTTGAGGCCATTGGCGAGATTATCGGCCATTGTCGACTTGCCGGCACCGGGCGGACCGGCGATGGCGATCAGGAAGCGCTTCGCAATTCCGGCGCGGTCGAGCACCGCGCCGGTAATCTCGTCCATCCTCAGGTTCATGCGGCGACCGTCTCCTGGGGAGCGGCCTTGGCGCCGGTCATGAAGGCGACGGCATCCGACATCGTGTATTCCTTCGGATTGATCACCGTGAGACGGCGTCCGAGACGGTGGATGTGGATGCGGTCGGCGACTTCGAAGACATGCGGCATGTTGTGCGAGATGAGCACGATCGGGATGCCGCGCGAACGGACATCGAGAATGAGCTCCAGAACGCGGCGGCTCTCCTTGACGCCGAGGGCGGCCGTCGGCTCATCAAGGATGATGACCTTCGAGCCGAAGGCTGCGGCGCGGGCAACGGCGACACCCTGGCGCTGACCGCCGGAGAGCGTCTCCACCGCCTGGTTGATGTTCTGGATCGTCATCAGGCCGAGCTCGGAAAGCTTGGCACGCGCCTGCTTTTCCATCGCCGAATGATCGAGCTTTCGGAAAAACTGGCCCATGAAGCCGGGTTTGCGGAGCTCGCGTCCGAGGAACATGTTGTCGGCGATCGACAGCGCCGGCGACAGGGCGAGGTTCTGATAGACCGTTTCGATGCCGGCCTTGCGAGCCTCGATCGGCGACGAGAAGTGGATCGGCTGGCCTTCCAGCCGGATCTCCCCCTCGTCGGGACGGATAGCACCCGAGATCGCCTTGATGAGCGAGGACTTGCCCGCGCCGTTGTCGCCGATCACGGCGAGGATTTCGCCGGGATAGAGATCGAAATCGGCATGATCGAGGGCAGTGACGCGACCGTAGCGTTTGACCAGGCCGCGTGCCGTGAGCAGAGGTTCGAGTGCCATCAGCCTGCTGCCTTTCTGATCCACTGATCGATTCCAACTGCGGCGATGATGAGCACGCCGATCAGGAGGTAAGTCCATTGCACGTCGGTGCCGAGAAGGCGAAGACCGAGCGAGAAGACGCCGACGATAAGCGCGCCGAACATCATGCCGAGAATGGAGCCGCGGCCACCGAAGAGCGAGATGCCGCCGATCACCACGGCGGTGATGGATTCGATGTTGGCGAACTGGCCGGCAGTTGGAGACACGGAACCGATACGGCCGATGAGAGCCCAGCCGGCCAGCGCACAGATTAGGCCCGACAGGACATAGGTCGATACCAGCATGCGCTTGACGTTGACACCGGAAAGACCGGCGGCCTCAGGATCGTCGCCGACGGCATAGAGATGCCGGCCCCAGGCCGTGTGGTTCAGGACATACCAGAGAACCGCCACGAGCAGGACCATGGCGATGACGCCATAGGTAAAGACCGCGCCGCCGATGCGGAAGGTATTGCCGAAGAGCTGCAACAACGGCGCCTGGGTTTCGATATCCTGCGCACGGATCGTCTCGTTGGCTGAATAGAGGAAGTTCGTGGCAAGCACGATCTGCCACATGCCGAGGGTGACGATGAACGGCGGCAGCTTCATCCGGGCGATCAGCAGGCCGTTTATGTAGCCGCAGAGGGCGCCGACGGCGAAGCCGCAGAGAACGGCGAGCTCGACCGGAAGACCATAGCGGAACACGAACTGTCCCATGACCACCGACGAGAGCACCATGATGGCGCCGACGGAAAGATCGATGCCGGCCGTCATGATGACAAGCGTCTGCGCGGCGCCGACGATACCGGTGATCGCCACCTGCTGCAGGATCAGCGTCAGCGAAAATGCCGAGAAGAACTTGGTCCCCAGAAGGGCGCCGAAGATGATCAGCGACAGCACAAGGACGATCAGCGATACGGCCGATGGCGACGAGTGCAGGAAATGCCTGAATTTCTGGATGACCGAGTTGTCGTCCGTGTCAAAGGAAGCAACGTCCTTCGAACTGTCCTTGAGGACTTTTTCATAATCGTGATGCGGTGCGGCTGTTGTCGGCTCGCTCATGGAAATCCTCCGCGTGACCCCACTCCCTAAGGGGCATCCCGCCACTTTCAGGCAGGACGTGGGATAAGCTGCACCCAATTCGGCGCGCTGTCAAAGATGAGCAGGGAGCGGAGATGCCGCTTTGGCATCTCCGCGTTTTGGTCAGGCTAGGCGGGGATCAACCCCAGCACTTGCCCAGGCCTTCCTTCGTGTCGATCGACTTGACGCCGGAAACCGGCTTGTCGGTCACGAGGGTAACGCCGGTGTCGAAGAAGTTCTTGCCTTCGGTCGGCTTCGGCTTCTCACCGGAGTCGGCGAACTTCTTGATCGCTTCGATGCCGAGAGCGGCCATCTGCAGCGGGTACTGCTGCGAGGTGGCGCCGATGACGCCATCAGCAACGTTCTTGACGCCCGGGCAACCGCCGTCGACGGAAACGATCAGCACGTCCTTCTCACGGCCGACAGCCTTCAGCGCTTCATAGGCGCCGGCAGCAGCCGGTTCGTTGATGGTGTGGACGACGTTGATGGTCGGGTCCTTCTGGAGAAGGTTTTCCATCGCGGTACGGCCGCCTTCTTCGTTACCGTTGGTGATGTCGTGGCCAACGATGCGCTTGTCGTCTTCGTCGCCGATCTTGTTCGGATCCTTCGGGTCGATGCCGAAGCCCATCATGAAGCCCTGGTCGCGCAGAACGTCGACGGACGGCTGGGACGGGGTGAGGTCGAGGAAGGCAACCTTGGCATCGGCAGCCTTGTCGCCGAGCGTTTCCTTGGCCCACTGGCCAATCAGCTTGCCGGCGAGCAGGTTGTCGGTTGCGAAGGTCATGTCGGCAGCGTCGATCGGCTCAAGCGGGGTGTCGAGAGCAATGACCAGCAGGCCGGCGTCACGCGCCTTCTTGATGTTCGGAACGATGCCCTTGGTGTCCGAAGCGGCGATCAGGATACCCTTGGCGCCGTCAGCGATGCAGGTTTCGATTGCGGCGACCTGGCTTTCGCTGTCACCGTCGATCTTGCCTGCATAGGACTTCAGGTTGACGCCGAGTTCCTTGGCCTTGGCCGTCGCGCCTTCCTTCATCTTGACGAAGAAGGGGTTGGTATCGGTCTTGGTGATCAGGCAGGCCGAAACGTCGGCGGCCATTGCCGGAGCCGAGAAGGCGACGCCGAGTGCGAGCGCGCCGAAAGCGAGAACTGATTTCTTCATGAGAACTCCTCCCAGAGATTAACCGGATCGCCACGATGGCCGAACCCGTATTTTCAAGCACGAACGCGGCCGCGGATTTCGCGTTTAGCCTCCTCCCAGGCCGCTCGATGCCGTTCACGTTGGCGATTAAAAGCGAAAAGAAAATCGCTTGTCAATAAATAAATCCAATTGAATTATTAATTCGGTATGGCATGCTGGTTGAAAATCAGGCATAGGCCGATGGTCGGGAGGAGTGGCCAATGGCATCCCTGGAAGGCCCGGTGCACGCACCGGCCCAACCGCCAATATTGAACCCCGCCGGGGGCGCGAACCAGATCCGGGTGCGCGCCTACAACGAGCGGCTCGTGCTTTCGCTGGTGCGCCTCTACGGCGCGCTGTCGAAGGCCGATATCGCACGCCGCAGCGGTCTATCGGCGCAGACGGTTTCCGTCATCATGCGGGAACTTGAGAGGGAAGGTCTGCTTTCGCGCGGAGCGCCGATACGCGGGCGTGTGGGCCAGCCATCGATCCCGATGCATCTCAATCCAGACGCCGTCTATTCCTTCGGCGTGAAGATGGGCCGGCGAAGCGCCGACCTGGTGCTGATGGATTTCGTCGGCAATATCCGCATGCAGCTGCACAAGACCTATGCCTATCCCCTGCCCGGCGATTTTCTCGATTTCATCGTATCAGGCATTGCCGAGCTTGAGGGACGGCTGGATGCGCAGCAGCGCGGACGGATTGCCGGGATCGGCATCGCCGCCCCCTTCGAGCTCTGGAACTGGGCCGAGGAAGTCGGTTCGCCGCCCGGCGCCATGGATGTCTGGCGCGGCTTCGACCTGCAGGGCGAGGTGACCAAGCGGGTTTCCTACCCCGTCTTCCTGCAGAACGACGCGACGAGCGCCTGCGGCGCCGAGCTCGTTTTCGGCGTCGGCCCCTCCTATCCCGATTTCGTCTATTTCTTCATCGGCTCGTTCATCGGGGGTGGCATCGTCCTGAACTCGGCCATCTTTTCCGGCCGCACCGGAACGGCGGGTGCCATCGGCCCCCTGCCCGTGCGCGGCAAGAACGGAGAGACGCTGCAGCTGCTTGAAATCGCTTCGATCTTCGTGCTCGAAAACATGCTGCGCGAACGCGGCATCGATCCCGAGCCGCTCTGGTATTCCGCCGACGACTGGGTGGATTTCGGCGAGGCCATGGAGCTCTGGATCCAGGATTCAGCCAAAGCGCTGGCGCAGGCGATCGTTGCGGCCGCCTCGATCATCGACTTCAGCGCCGCCGTGATCGACGGGGGCTTTCCGGGCTGGGTGCGCGAGCGGATCGTTCGGGCGACAATGCGTGAAGCCGAGAAGCTCGACCTTCAAGGCGTCGTCATGCCCGAGATTATCGAGGGCGCAGTTGGGTCGCAGGCACGCGCGATCGGCGGGGCGAGCCTTCCGATCTTTGCGCGCTATCTGACCGATCAGAACGTGCTGTTCAAGGAGATTGAAAATGCTGAAGGGGCTTGATCCGCTCTTGAGTCCGGAACTGCTTTCGACGCTGCGCGCCATGGGCCACGGCGACGAAATCGCCATCGTCGACGGCAACTATCCGGGCGTCGAACATGCCCGCCGCCTGATCCGTCTTGACGGCCATGGCCTCATCCCCGTGCTGGACGCCGTGCTCAGCGTGCTGCCGATCGATGACTTCGTGCCTGAAGCAATCTTCCGCTCGACGGTCAAGGCCGAGCGCGACAAGCTCGATCCCGTGCATGAAGAAATGATCGACTGCTGCGCCCGCCACGAACCGCACCGCGCCGTCACGCCGCTCATCGGCCAGGATTTCTACGGCCGCGTCCGCGCCGCCCACGCCATCATCCAGACGAGCGAACCGCGGCTCTACGCCAACATCATCCTGCGCAAGGGCGTGATCTATCCGCAGACTGCGGACCAGCATGGCAACGCCAAAGGCAAGAGCGATCCTTTCGAGTATTGAGGTCATTTGCGATGCGTTGCAAACTTCAATAAAGTAGCTACATTAAATTCATGAAGATCGTCTGGGACGAGCCGAAGCGGCAGTCAAATCTTGATAAGCATGGATTTGACTTTGCCGATGTCGATGAGCTCGACTGGCGCCGCGCTGTTATCGAGGTGACCAAGCCTGACGCCGAGGGCAAACAGCGGATGAAGGCAATTGGCTACTATCGTGATGGGACAGCCGTTGTGATTTTCGCGACGCTCGGAAATGAAGCCATATCCATCATCAGCTTTCGAAAGGCTAACGCGAAGGAAAGGAGCAAGCTTGAATGGCCAAAACCCTAAAGACATTTCAGCCCGGCCGTGGCTACTCCAAGGATGATTGGGACGCCGTCGATTCACCACCACTGACGGACGAAGAACTTGCCGCCATGCGTCCCGCGCAAGACGTTTTGCCCAAAGCATTTTTCGATGCAATGGACGAGCACCGGCGCGCACGCGGCCGGCCACCGATCGAACATCCCAAGAAGCAGATCACACTGCGCATTGACGAGGATGTCGTCGCGAAATTCCGTGAGAGCGGCAAAGGCTGGCAAGGACGAATGAACGCCGCCCTGCGGAAAGCTGCCGGGCTCTGAGCCCGGCATTATTCCTTAGATCTCACCCGCTTGGGGACCCCAGACATCGGTCAGGGCGAAGCCGCCCGGGTGCGGGTCGAAGGGGTCGAGGGCGACCTGTGAGAGGCCGAAGGTGAAGCCGCGGCCGGTGATGGTCGGGATGATTGCCGGGCGGCCCGCGACTTCGGTGACGGACTGCAGGCCGACTTCGAATTCCGAGCCGATGATCGAGCGCGACGTGAAGATGTCGCCGGGCTTTGCCTTGCCGCGCGCATGCAGGGTGGTGAGGTTTGCCGAGCTGCCGGTGCCGCAGGGTGAGCGGTCGGCGCGGCCGGGCCACATGGTCGTGCAGGTGCGCACGGCGCCATCCGGCTCGATATCGCGGAACATCACATAGGCGACGCCCGAGATCGCTGGGATCTCAGGATGGACGACCTGGATGTCGCGGTTGATGATGTCCTTCAGCACCATGCCGGCGCGAACCAGCTCGGCGGCATTGGACTTCTCGATCTTCGAGCCGATCTGGCCGACATCGACCAGCGCATAGAAGATGCCGCCGTAGCAGAGATCGACTTTGATCTTGCCCCATTCCGGCGTTTCGACCTCGACATCGAGCTCGTGGACGAAGGCCGGAACCATCGTCAGGCGCACCTTTTCGCAACGGCCGTCGCGGCAGGTGGCGACGGCCTTGACCAGACCGGCGGCCGTTTCGAGCGTGACGACCGTTTCCGGTTCCTTCATCTCGACGATACCGGATTCGAGCAGCGCGGTCGTGACGCAGATCGAATTCGAGCCGGAGCTCGCATGTGCCTGGTCGGGCTGCAGGATGATGAAGGCCGCATCGGCATCCGGATGCTTCGCCGGCAGCAGGAGATTGACGGAGCCGATCGGCGCGCCGCGCGGCTCGAGGCAGAGAAAGCGGCGAAGCTCGGTGCCCTTGGGATCGGTGTTCAGCCAGTGCAGCTGGGCCGCCACGGTTTCGCCCGGGATTTTCGGCACGCCGCCGATCGCGACCTTGCCGATTTCGCCTTCGCAATGAACGTCCAGAAGCTGGATCGTGCGCTTCCATCTCATCTGCCTAGTCCTTCCAATGCGAGCTCAGGCTCGTCATGCAAATCAATATCTATCGATGCGGAACGGCTTCATGTCGATCGCCGGCTTCTCTCCGGAGACCATATCGCCGATCAGCTGCGCCGTCGTCGCTGCCAGCGTCAGGCCGAGATGGCCATGGCCCGTCGCGTAGAACACGCCGGGCACCTTCGACGAAGCCGAGATGATCGGGATCGTGTCCGGCAAGGCCGGGCGATGGCCCATCCACTCGCTGGTGTCCTCGACCTTCAAGCCGGGAAGCACGCGCTGTGCATGGCGTACCAGAACACGCGGGCGGCGGAAATCGGGCGCGGCATCAAGACCGGCGAGTTCGACATTGCCGCCGATGCGGATCCCCCCCGCGGTCGGCGTGACCATGAAGGCGCGGTGCGGCCAGATCACCGAATAGCGCATGGAAATGCCGGGCTTCATGATCTGCGTGTGGTAGCCGCGCTCGGTTTCGAGCGGGATCGGCTCGCCGAGTTTTTCGGCAAGCGTGCGCGTATGGACACCGGCGGCTAGGACGACCGAACCGACCTCGATACGCCCGCCGCTTTCCAGGATGACGGTTTTAGTTCCATCGGGCTTGCGCTCGATTCCCTGCACGCTGCCGGACAGGAAGCGCGCACCGGCCGCCTCGGCCGCGGCTGCAAGCTTGACGACCAGCTGGTAGGGATCGCGGATCGACTTGTTGTCGGGCAGCAGCACCGCCTTGGCGACCTTGGACGACAGCGTCGGCTCATAGTGCTGGATCGCGCCGCCGTTCAGCACTTCGAACTCGAAGCCGTAGCGCTGCATCATCTCGATATGACCGCGGTCGCCGGCAAATTCGGCTTCCGTCTCGTAGATCGCCAGGCAACCTTCATCGGCCATCAGGTCAGGCGCGCCGATCGCCGAGAGCATGGTGCGGAAGTCGCCGAGCGCGCGGCCGGTCAGCAGCATGCCGGCATCCTCGATCTCGCGCAGGCGCGATGGGCGGCCGGCGGCGATGAAGCGCAGGAACCAGGGCAGCATCTTCGGCGCATAGGACGGGCGCAGCCAGACCGGGCCTTCCGGATCCAGCAGCCAGCGCGGGATCTTCTTCCAGGTCGTGGGGCCGGAGCCGGCCGCGAAATCGAGCGCGATGCTGGCCATATTGCCATAGGAGGTGCCGCGACCCGGCTCGCCCTTGTCGATCAGCGTCACCTGGAAGCCGCGCCGCTGGAGCTCGAAGGCAATCGAGGCGCCGATCACACCTGCGCCGACCACGGCAACCGTTTGCTTCACATTATCCGTCATCGCGCCATCCATTCCCATCGGCGCCATGCAGATCGCCGCCAAAGGACGTGATATATCAGATCAATCCACTTGCCTACGGGAATTTTATTGGCTGGGCAGCCCGGCGCCGACGCTGTCTCCGACGGAGCCTGCGGTGTTCTCCACCGACTGGCCGAGTCGCTTCAGCTGGGCATCGTAATTGCGCCGGGTGCGCGGATCGAAGATGGCGATCGGCGTGCTGACGGCAACGCTGGCGGCGCTGCCGACCGTTTGCGCCGCGCCGATGGCGACGGCCCCGACAGCTTCGCCGAGACCGACATTCGAATCCGTGATCGTCTGTCCCGCAATCAGGCGATCGCCGATCAGCTTCACTACTTCCGGGCTCTCGGCGAACTTGCCGTGGTTCAGGCGGTCGCCGCCCTTGAGCTTGGTAAGATCGAGCACTGTGATGCCCGCCGCTTCGAGTTTGCTGCGGTAAGGCTCGACCGAGGGATCGATCTGGCCGAGGCGATCGACATTGCCCGAGATGCGGCGCGACAGGGCTAGCGCCCGGTCATCCCGTGAGACGAAGATGGTGAAATGCGGCTTGTCCTTGCCGAGGCTGACAAACTGGCGGCCGAAGACATCGACATCGAGATCCGGCGACGCCAGGATGACATTGTTGATCTTCGGGGCCACGCGTCCATCGCGGATCGCCATCTGCCGCAGCGCCTCGACGGTCAGCCAGGTGCCCATCGAGTGCGCCATGATCGTTACGTCGCTGACGGCGGGGTTCTCGGCGGTACGGCGCAGCAACTCTTCCAGCGCATCGCGGGAATAGTTGGTGCTTTCCTTGTCATAATTGTAATCGAAAATCGAGCCGCGCGACGGCCAGGTGAAGACGACGGGCGCGACGTCGGCATGCGAGTCGTGAACGATCTGCGCGAAGCGGTAGACCGCATCCTCATAGAGATTGTTGAAGCCGTGAACGAAAATCAGCACCCGGCGGCTCTTCGGCATATGGCCCTTCAGCCAGCCCTCGCCCGCCTTCTCGCCCTGCAGCGGATCGACAGAGACAGTGACGAAATCGCGCAGCGGATCGGCGGGCAGCCGCTTCGGCCACTGGACCTGGCCGACCTTGCGATTGGCATCCGGCGGGATCGAGACATCGACAGCGTTGACCATCAGACCGGTTCCGCGCTCGCCGGAGAACAGAACGCCTGGATCGGTATCCGGTGCACGGGTGGTCGCGACCAGCAGATTGACCTGAGAGGTGCCTGGCTGCGTCGCGCCTACGGGGGTCATGACGCCGACGGCACGGCCACCGCAGCCGGTCAGCAGAAAGGCTGCAAGCGTCATCGCAGCAAGCGTCTTTTGCATCGCCCCTGATCCGCCGAGCATGCCATCTCCCCGTTACTGCCGACAGTCCGGCCGCCCGCCAAATAAGACGGCCAATGCAGCGGAGTCAAATAAGGCAGGCCGATCGCGTCCGGGTGAAACTTTATCTTCGTCTTGTCCGTTCTTCACCCAATACTCATGGATAGATGGACGGATGCAATGAAGGCTATTCTGATCGCCCTCGCCTCGGCGGCATTGCTGATGCCGTCGCTCGCGCATGCGGAACGGCTGGCGGAAGACGACATCCGGCGCGATATTATCGGCAAGACGATCTATCTCGCCACACCGCTCGGCGGTGAGCTGCCGCTCAACTATCACACATCGGGCGCCGTCGACGGCAGTGGCAAGGCGATCGGTCTCGGCCGCTATTTCAAGCCCAGCGATACCGGCAAATGGTGGATCCAATCGGACCAGCTCTGCCAGAAATTTCAGACCTGGTACAAGGGCGCACCGATGTGCTTCCAGCTGGAGCGCGCAGGCCCCGGCAAGGTGAAGTGGACGCGCGACAACGGCGAAACCGGCGTGGCGCGGATCGGCGACTGATTTTCAAGGACTGAAATAGAAAAGAGCTCGGTGCGGGAGGAGGTGCACCGAGCTCTTGATCTTGACTGGCAACTGGGAGGAGGAGTGTTACCAGTCTTCGTAAGAGCGCTGGGAGGAGGAGTGCGCTACTTACGGAGATATAGATAGCCCATTCATTTGATCAGGAATAGGGATATTACCGCAACGCAGCAATGCATCATTCGCATAGCTAACTGTAGCACATTTGCGAAGTCGCCTCATTTTGCAGCAATTTTAATCAACCGGTCAAATTCCTGACCGATTTTCGGCCGGATGCGGGGCATGGCGACGGTTGCCGCCACACCTTTCGTCACAATATCAGGCGGCCTTGAAAAGCTTCTTGCCCTCGGCATCGAGCGCAGCGAACTCCTCATCCGACAGCGTGATGCCGACAGCGGCAACGTTTTCTTCCAAATGCTTGACCTTCGAGGTGCCGGGGATCGGCAGCATCACGGGGCTGCGCTTCAGCACCCAGGCAAGGGCGATCTGGCTCGGCGCCGCGTTGTGCTTCCTGGCGATCGTATCGAGCAGCGAGCCCGGCTTGGCGAGGTCGCCAGCGGCGAGCGGATACCAGGGGATGAAGCCGATATTGTGCTTTGCCGAATAGTCGAGCACATCCTCGCTGGTGCGATCGACCAGATTATAGCGGTTCTGGACGGTGGCGACCTTGAAGTATTTCGATGCCGCCTCGATATCGGCGACGGAGACTTCGCTCAAACCCGCATGGCGGATCAGACCGGAGGCCTGCAGCGACTTGATCGCATCGAACTGCTCACCGGCCGGGACCTTCGGGTCGATGCGGTGGAGCTGCCAGAGATCGATCCTGTCGACGCCGAGATTGCGCAGGCTCTTGTGCACCTGCTGGATCAGATATTCGGGACGGCCGACGGGAAGCCAGATATTCGGGCCATGCCGGGTCAGGCCGCCCTTGGTGGCGATGATGGAACCCTTGCTGTAGGGATGAAGCGCTTCCTTGATCAGCCATTCGGAAATGTCGGGGCCATAGGAATCGGCAGTGTCGATGAAATTGACGCCGAGTTCCGGAAGGCGCTTCAGCGTACGGATGGATTCGGCATGATCGGCCGGCTGGCCCCAGATACCGTCGCCGGTGACGCGCATGGCGCCGAAGCCGAGCCGATTGACCTCGAGATCGCCACCGATCTTGAAGGTGCCGGATTGTGCAGCATTCAAAGCGGACATTGTCTTTCCTCTCTTATCGATGCGTGAAAACAATCAAAACGGACGAGAGGCAGCAGCCGGAGCTGGCCGGACATCCAAATGCGCACAGCTCGGCAATTCCGCTTCCGGCGGCAAGGCAGAACAATGCTGAAGATAGATGGGCAGCGACCATGTGCGGGGCAATATGCTGCCCTCGTCAGCCGGCACGTTTTTGAGAGGTGTTGGGGCGCCTACACGGTCTATTGATCGTAGACGGCCCGATAGCCTTCCGACGAGGCGCAGGCGGTGTAGGCACGGCGCGCGGCACTACGCGAGACCGCCTTGCCTTCATCCTCATCATATTGACCGCTGATCTGCGAGCGCTCCTTGTAGAGCCGCATCGATTCGTCATAGGCCGCATTGCCCTCCCCCATGCACATCGCATGCGCGACGAAGGACGGATTGGTAGGCGTACCAACAGGATAGAGAACCGGAGAATTGGCACGATCGACGCAACCGGCAAGCAAAGCCGCCATACTGGCGACCGAAACCACAACCAAACCACTTGCCTTCATTGCATTCTCTCCTGCGCGCGAAGATCTCGCAGATACCGCCTGAAGATTGCGCGAAGCTAGGCTGGAGCGCAGACGCATCGCAAATCAATAAAGTTCAAATCGCGGACACTGCCGCAATAAAAATTGGCAGTCGCGGCGCGCTTTACTTTGTCATATAGATTTTTCTTTATCTGAACTTAGATAATTCGAATTTTAATCAAATCTAAATGACGAATACCCTAAAATCTTTGGGCCATGATATTTGGCGAATCCTTCATTTGAACAGCCCCCGTATGAGGAAAAAATGATCAAGTTTGTAAAGCGTCTATTCAGAGACGAGTCTGGCGCCACCGCAATTGAATATGGTCTTATTGCAGCGCTCATTTCCGTCGCGCTGATCGCAGGCGCCTCAAGCCTCGGCAACTCGATCAACGCCACCTTCGGCGGCGTATCTACCAAAATGGCGAATGCGACGAGCGGTCAATAAACACCGCGACAGCTCACACGAACGACTCGCCCGCTGTCATGCGCGGCGAGTTATCTCGAAGACCACCTGATCCGAATGATCCGCCAGGCGCGAGGATGTCATTTTTCACGGCGCAGCGTCAAACGTGCACTTCTAGCTTCGGTCTAAATTTAGATGAGAAGAGAGAGTGGCGCACCCGAAGAGATTCGAACTCCTGACCCCCAGATTCGTAGTCTGGTGCTCTATCCAGCTGAGCTACGGGTGCGTCTCGAAGCGGCTGAACCGCTTGCGTGGCGATCCTCTAAAGGGTCCTCCGGGGGAATGCAATAGGGTTTGTGAAAAAATCGCGACTTTCGTTCCACAGAGCTGATCTGCGGAATTTGCATTACTTTTCAGCGTGGCTGCGGGAGCGGTAATCGTCCAGGGAAACCGGGCGATCCGGGATCTCGATGCGGAATTGCGTGCCGGCCGCGGGTTTTTCCACAAGCGCGATGGTGCCGCCGTGGGCGAGGACCAGCTCGCGGGCGATCGTCAGGCCAAGTCCCGTGCCACCGGAGCGGGCAGAGCCGCGGAAGGCCGTAAAAAGGTTCTGACGCGCCTTCAGCGGCATGCCTGGACCGGTATCGTCGACAATAATGCTTACGACGCTGCCGACGCGCTGGCCCGAGACGGTGATTCGCTTGATCCCATCCATTCCGAGCTCGCCCGGCATCATCAGCGCCTGCAGCGCATTGCGGCAGAGGTTGTGGATGACACGGAAGAGCTGCTCGCTGTCGCCGTCGATCTCGAGATCAGTCGACATCTGCTCGACGAACTCGACGCCGCTTGCCGGATCGATCGCCAGCATGTCGCGGACATCCTGGGTGAGCTCGTAGAGACGGATGCGGCGGCGGCGCGGCGCCGATTCGCTCGCCTGGCCGTAAGAGAGCACTTCGGTCGTGTAGCCGACGGCGCGGTCGATGGTTCTGAGCAGCTTCGGCGCGAAGCTCTTGACCATGGGATCATCGACATCGACGAGACGGTCGGACATCAGCTGAGCCGAGGCCAAGATATTGCGCATGTCATGATTGATCTTCGAGACGGCAAGGCCGAGTGCGGCAAGGTTCTTCTGCTGCTTCAACGTCTTCTGCAGTTCCACCTGCATTGCGGTCAGATGGCGCCCGGCAACGGCCAGTTCGTCGCGCCCGCCCTCGCCGACGAAGACGTTCTGCGGATTTTCGGGATCGGCCGAGAAGTCCTGCATGCTGCCGGTCAGATTGCGGATCGGCCGGATGAGAATGCGGTTGATGACGAAGAAAACCAGCGTTGCCGTGAACAGCGAGATCAGGATCGACAGCAGGAGAACGTTGCGGGCATAGACGAACATCGCATTGCGCAGTGCCCGGTCCTTCATGACCACTTCGACCCCGGTCGCGGTATCGCCGACAGGGCCGTAGACGCGGATCATCCGGTTGCCGCCGAAGATCAAGGTATCCAGCGCATCGCAGATGGCGCTGACGGGCGTCACCTTGGTCAGATCATATTGCTCGTCGACCGATGTCGGCATCTCGCTCATCGCCAGCAGGCGGGAGGTGCCGTCCTTGCGTAGAACGATCGCCTTGGTGCCGGTGGCTTCCAGCGTTTCCTTCTGGACGGAGCGCGGCAGCTCCACGGGCTGCAGACCATCGATGACGATCGCGGCGGCGGCAGCTGTGTTCAGCTTGTCGTCCAGCCAGCGGATACGCATGCTGGCGATGGAGGGGAAGAAGATCAGCACTTCGGCGAGCATGATGAACAGCACGATCATCCAGAGCAGCTTGCCCGAGAGACCACTGAGCCACCCTGCCGGGCGTTCACCGCCAGCAGCCATCGTTACATTTGTTGAAATTCCGCTTTGGTCTTGCACCGGCATCGCTGTTTCCGTTCGGCGCAAGCGCCTGCGAGGCAGAGACTTATATTAGACGGATTATTTTGCACTTTCAAATCTTCGCGAGGCGCGGCAGTTCGTCACAAAAGAAAACGCCGCCCGGAGGCGGCGTTTCCTGAATTCGAGCGCGTCTGGCGATCAAAACTCTTCCCAGCTCTGCTCGGCGACCGCAGCATTGCCGTTGAAGGCACGAGCGACGGTGTTCATGGCACGGCGAGCGGGCGAAGCGACCGGGCGATGCTCTTCGCGGCGGGCAACAGCGACCGGAGCCGCAGCATGGCCCGTATTCGACACCTTGAAGCGCGAGATGAGGCGCACCAGGCCGTCGGCCTCTGCCGAGAGCTTGTGGGTCGCAGCCGAGGTTTCCTCGACCATCGCGGCGTTCTGCTGGGTCACCTGGTCCATCTGGTTGACGGCAGTGTTGACTTCCTTGAGGCCGGTCGACTGTTCCTTCGCCGCGGTTGCGATCGAATGGATATGGTCGTTGATGGCGATGACGCGGGTTTCGATTTCGGAGAGCGCCTCGCCCGTTGCCTGCACCAGCTTGACGCCGACATTGACTTCATCGCCCGACTTGGTGATGAGCGCCTTGATGTCCTTGGCGGCGGTGGCAGAACGCTGCGCCAGTTCGCGGACTTCCTGTGCGACGACAGCAAAGCCCTTGCCGGCTTCACCGGCACGCGCTGCCTCGACGCCTGCGTTCAGAGCAAGCAGGTTGGTCTGGAAGGCGATTTCATCGATCACGTTGATGATCTGGCTGATTTCGCGGGATGCCTGCTCGATACGGCCCATGGCGTCGACGGCGTTGCGGACGACGACACCGGAGGCGCCGGACTTGTCCTTGGCTTCGGAGACCATAACGCTGGCTTCCTGAGCGCGTTCCGTCGAGTTCTGGACGACCGCGGTGATCTCATCGAGTGCGGCAGACGTCTCTTCGAGTGCAGCGGCCTGCTGCTCGGTACGCTTCGACAGATCGTCGGTCGCAACGCGCAGTTCGTTGGTGTTGCCGTTGATCGCTTCGGTGGTTTCGCGAACTTCGCGCATCGTCGTCTGCAGGGTGACGAAGGTGCTGTTGACGTTCTGCTGCAGTTCGGCAAAGGCGCCCTGGAACTCGCCGCGCATCGTCTGCGTCAGGTCGCCCTCGGCGAGGCTTGCAATAACGCGGCGGGTTTCGTTGACACCGCTATCAACGCTCGAAAGCAGCGAGTTGATGTTGCCGGCAAAGTGGTTGAGGCTGTCGTCCTCGTAGTCCTTCTCGATGCGGCGGCTGAAATCGCCGGCAGCAGCGGCGGCGACGACGACTGACATGCTGGACTGCAGGTCGTCGCTCTTGGCGCGCATCGCGGCTTCCTGAGCATTCAGGCGCTTCACGGCGAGACCGTTCTGCTTGAAGACGGCGACGGCAGCGGCCATGTCGCCGATTTCGTCCTGGCGGCCGGCATAAGGCACTTCGGCGTCGAAATTGCCATCGGCAACTTCCTTGATCGCGGTCGTGACCTTCTTGATCGGATGGCTGAGGTGGCTGGTGCCGATGTAGAAGCCGAGGCCGACGCCAGCGGCAATGCCGAAGGTGGTGATGGCAAGCACGAGCCAGAAGATGGACTCACGGAACGCCTCGATCTCGTCGTCAACGGCATCGAGTTCAGCGCGGTCGGTCTTGACGATGGCGTCGATCTCGGCCTGGAAGGCCTTGCGGTTGGCGCGGTTGGCGTCGTTGTTGCCCTGATCGTTTGCGGCAGCCGGGCTCACTTCAGTACCAAGACGAGCGGTCTCGGTTCGGAAGGTGCGGAATTCCTTGGAGCGATCGACGAGCTTGCTGAAGGTATCCTTCTGGCTATCGGGCACGAGCGGCGCCCAGCTGGCGATAACCTTGTCGATCTCGTCGAGATCGGTTGCAATGCCCTTGGCGAAGGGTGCGACGTCCTTGACGTCCTTGGCAGCGTAGATGCCGCGGGCCTCCATGACGACAGCCGTCACGAAACGGTTCAGGCGCTCACCGGCATAGGCGCGGCTGGAAGCGCTTTCATATGCGGTCAGCTTATTGTTGTATTCGTTCATAGCGAACAATGCCGTGGCGCCGATAACGAGCGCAACGCCGGCCATCACGCTGACCAGCAAATTGATCTTTCCACGAATTTTCAAAGTATAGTCTCCCTGGGGGTGAAGAGAGCCTGGAAAGCAATTTCCCAGCCGATGAACAAAATATCGGCGAAATTTCTTAAAGTTATGTTTCGGATTTTAGTTGTTCCGACTACAAGAAATTATCCCTATTATTCCGGAACGCAGCACGATTTTCGCAAAAATTGCAGGCGTTGCGGCCGAGACACCGGAAAATCGTAACGGCAGCCACACATCTGCCGCAAAATTCAACCTTTCCGGGCTCTGTCGTAGTCGTTAACACCAATGTGCGACTTTTTGCATTGTGCAACTTTGATGGGCAGCGCCGGCAAGATCATTTACGCTGGTATAATTGACTTCCGGGGTCACCATCCGTATAAGCCGCCGCACGTCCGGTCATTCAAGGTCTCTGACCTCGTCCGTTCGCAAAACAACGCTCCTTGCACTTTGCAAAACTTAAGAAGGGCCGCACTCCGCGGTGTTTAAATAAATGAAGCGTACCTACCAACCATCCAAGCTTGTCCGCAAGCGCCGCCACGGCTTCCGTGCGCGTATGGCCACCAAGGGCGGTCAGAAGGTTCTGTCTGCTCGCCGCGCCCGCGGCCGCAAGCGTCTTTCGGCCTAAGGCCGGAATTGCCCGATAAGAGATGGCGGGCGAATTGACGACCAAAAAAGAACAAGAAAAATCGACTGTCGGGCGGCTGAAAAGCCGCCCGCAGTTTCTTGCTGCGCGCAATGGCGAAAAACGTCGCGGCGGCTTCTTCCTTCTCGAGGTCCTTGACCGGAAGGAACCCGACACCGAAGCCCGTGTCGGCTTCACAGTCACCAAGAAACATGGCAACGCAGTCGAGAGAAACCGCATGCGGCGGCGTCTTAAAGAGGCCGTGCGGCTTCATGCAGGGTTTGCAATGCAAGCCGGACACGACTATGTGGTTGTCGCAAGAAGGGATGTCTTGAAGGCATCTTTCCAACAGTTGACTGCGGAGCTCAAAGCCCGCGTTGAAAACAAGCCGAAACAAAAGCGGTCGAATGAAGGCCGCTCCAGGAACGTATGATGCAAAACAACCGCAATTATTTCATTGCGATCGCTCTTTCCGTGCTGATCGTTCTTGGCTGGCAGTTCCTTTATATGAACCCGCGCATCGAAGCGCAGCGCAAGGCGCAGGAAGCCCAGAAGGCGCAGCAGACCACCGAACAGACGCAGACGCCCGCCGCTGGTGGCGCTCAGCCGCAGACGAATGGCGCCGCACCGACCGGCCAGGCGGTGGTGACGACCACGCGTGAAGAAGCGCTTGCCAAGTCGCCGCGCGTCGTCATCGACACCGCTGCTCTCTCGGGCACCATCAACCTGACGGGCGCGCGCCTCGACGACCTGAAGCTCAAGGGCTATCACGAGACCGTCGACAAGAGCAGCCCGATCATCACGCTGTTCTCGCCGGCTGAATCGAAGGACGGCTACTTCGCCGAGCTCGGTTATGTCGGCAACGACCAGACGGGCACGGTTCCCGGCGCATCGACGGTATGGACGGCACCCGAGGGCGCCAAGCTGACGGAAAAGACCCCTGTCACGCTGACCTATACCAACGACAAGGGCCTGACCTTTGCCCGTACGATCTCGGTCGACGAGCGCTACATGTTCACGATCACCGACAAGGTGACGAACAGCGGCGCCGGCGCGGCATCGATCTCTTCCTATGGCCGCGTCACGCGCAACAACAAGCCGACGACGCCTTCCGTCTACGTTCTGCACGAAGGCTTCATCGGCGTCATCGGTGACGATGGCCTGGTCGAAACCAAGTATAGCGCCGCCGAAAAGGAAGCCGTTACGCCCGCCAAGTCCACCGGCGGCTGGCTCGGCATCACCGACAAGTATTGGGCTGCGACGATCGTTCCGCCGCAGAAGTCGGCCTATGAAGCCCGCTTCGCCTACTATGCCGGCGAGCGGCCGACCTACCAGGCAGACTACAAGGAAGACGCCGTCAGCATTCCGGCCGGCCAGTCTGTCGAGCTGAAGAGCCTCGTCTTCGCCGGCGCCAAGGAAGTTCCGGTCATCGACGGCTACGAAACCTCCTACGAGATCCCGCGCTTCGACCGTCTGATCGACTGGGGCTGGTTCTACTTCCTGACGAAGCCGATGTTCAAACTGATGGACTTCTTCTTCCGTTACTTCGGCAATTTCGGCGTGGCGATCCTGCTGACCACCATCGTCGTCAAGGCGCTGTTCTTCCCGCTCGCCAGCAAGCAGTACGCTTCGATGGCGAACATGAAGCGCATGCAGCCGAAGATGGAGGAGCTGAAGGCGAAGTTCGGCGACGACCGCATGGGGCTGCAGCAGGCGATGATGCAGCTCTACAAGGAAGAGAAGATCAATCCGGTTGCGGGTTGCTGGCCGATCGCGCTGCAGATCCCGATCTTCTTCTCGCTCTACAAGGTGATCTACATCACCATCGAAATGCGCCACGCGCCGTTCTTCGGCTGGATCAAGGACCTTTCGGCTCCGGATCCGACCTCGATCGTCAACCTCTTCGGCCTGCTTCCCTTCGAGGCACCGACCCTGCTGCATCTCGGCGTCTGGCCGCTGATCATGGGCGTCACGATGTTCCTGCAGATGCGCATGAACCCGACGCCTCCGGATCCGACCCAGGCAATGATCTTCAACTGGATGCCGCTGGTATTCATGTTCATGCTGGCAAGCTTCCCGGCCGGTCTGGTCATCTACTGGGCCTGGAACAACACGCTCTCGGTCATCCAGCAGTCGGTCATCATGAAGCGCCACGGCGTGAAGATCGAGCTCTTCGACAATCTGAAGGGCCTCTTCAAGCGAAAACCGGCACCATCGAAATGACGTTGAAAGCCCCGCTCCGGCGGGGCTTTTTCGTTTCAGGGCGCCCTTACCGCGCAGCCGCAAGGTTGACATTGGGCCGCAAAAGCTGAATGCGGTAGCTGACAGATTTCTGATACTGGATAAGGGCCGGATGACGGACAAGAACGACAAGCCACTCTTCGGACGCCCGTGGATCTTTATCCGCGGCGTGCCGTCCATGAAATTCCTGCCGCCGGAAGGACCTTTCGAGGTTGCCTTTGCCGGGCGCTCGAATGTCGGCAAGTCGTCGCTGATCAATGCGCTTGTCGGCCACAAAGGTCTGGCGCGCACATCGAACACGCCGGGCCGCACCCAGGAGCTCAATTACTTCGTGCCCGACGGCTATACCGGCGAAGGCGGCGACCTGCCGCCGATGGCGCTGGTCGACATGCCGGGCTACGGCTATGCCCAGGCGCCGAAGGATCAGGTCGACACCTGGACGAAACTGGTCTTCGATTACCTGCGCGGCCGCGCGACGCTTAAGCGCGTCTATGTGCTGATCGACAGCCGCCACGGCATCAAGAAGAACGACGAGGACGTGCTGACGCTGCTCGACAAGGCGGCCGTCTCCTACCAGATCGTTCTGACCAAGACCGACAAGATCAAGCCGCCGGCTGTCGTCAAGCTGCTCGCGGAGACCGCCGAGAAGATCAAGAAGCGCCCGGCCGCCTATCCTTTCGTGATTGCTACCTCTTCTGAGAAGAGCGACGGACTGGACGATTTGCGCCAGGCGATCGCCGAAACAGTCGAAATCAGCAACTGGAAATGAAAGAGGCGCCCCGAAAGGCGCCTCCCCACATTCTCCTGCCTGCAATCATTTACATCTTCGGCAGAAGCACCTTGTCGATGACGTGGATGACACCGTTCGACTGCTTTACGTCGGCGATCGTCACATGAGCCACGCCGCCGTTTTCATCGGTCAGCGTGATCTTGCCCATGCTTTCCTTGGCCTTGATGATGCAACCGCCGACCGTCTTGATGTCGTGCTCGCCGCCATCGTCCTTGATCATCTTGGCAACCGTCTTCGACATCGCGTCGGCGGCAACGACGTGGCAGGTCAGCACCTTGGTGAGCTTGGCCTTGTTTTCAGGCTTCAAGAGCGTATCGACTGTGCCCGCGGGAAGCGCGGCAAAGGCTTCGTTGGTCGGCGCAAACACCGTGAACGGTCCCTTGCCTTCGAGCGTGGAAACCAGGCCCGCCGCCTTCACGGCTGCAACGAGCGTGGTGTGATCCTTGGAGTGAACGGCATTCTCGACGATATTCTTCGTCGGGTACATGGGTGCACCGCCGACCATCGGGTTCTTCGCCTGGGCCGCAAAGGCGATCCCGGATACGGCGGCGGCAAGCGCGATGGTGCGCATAGCGGACTTGAGCATGATCTTCTCCTCCAAACCGGCCGCGTAACGCTGGCCTGATGCCTCGCGCCGCCCGGTCAGGAGAGCTACGGAGGCTTTCGGAAAAGAGTTTCAGACGGGACCGAAGTTTTTACGGATGGTGTGCCGCGCCGCTGGCGATCACGGGTCCGGTCGGCAAGCCCGTGGTCGAGCCGCCGAAGGGTTCGAGGCTGACGGCGAGCGTCGCGCCTTCGCCGATCTGGCTGCGCATATTGGCCGGGATCAGGAGATCGCCGCCCTCGCCCGGCTGGAAGACGCCCAGAGACTGCGGCGCACCGCTGCCCGGGACGAGCCAGAGCTGCAGCGATTTTTCTTCGGGCTTGCCGGCCGCGACAGGGACGATGCGAAGACGACCGGTATCTGCCTGATAGGAAGCCAGCAGATTGACCTGGCTGCCTGCGGCCGACAATTCCGCCACCAGCGGCACTGCCCCCTGCGGCGGCGGCACGATGCCGGAGGCGAAGATGATCGCACCGGCGGCAACGACCAGCGAGGCGAAGGTCAACGATCGCCAGAAGACTGCCGAATTCCAGAGGCCGCGCGAGAAGGAGGGCGAATGCGCCGCATCGCCGAAAAGCCGGGCCTCGACCTGCTTGAAGGTCTCGCGGCTCGGGGCGACGCTTTCATATTCATCGTTGAAGGCGGAAAGATTCGTTTCCCAGCGGCTGACGATGGCGGCAAACTGCCGGTCGCGGCGCATGCGTTCTTCGACGACCCGCCGATCCTGGTAAGAGAGAACGCCAAGAACATACTCGCCTGCGAGCACTTCGTCGCGAGAGCGGCCTCCCTTGCTTTGATCAGGCGATGTCATCGTTCCATGCACTCTCTCAGCTTCAAAAGGCTGCGCCGCAGCCATGTCCGCATGGTGTTGAGCGGAACGCCGAACTGATCGGCAAGTTCCTGGTAGCTCAGTCCTTCGACATAGGCCCGCCTAACCGATGTCGCCCTGTCAGCTTCCAACTCTTCCATGCAGGTGTCAATCCGCCTTCCTTCATCGGATATCATAGCTTGCTTTTCCGGATCCAATCCGGAGTCGGCAAGATCGTAGGCGGTGTCCAATTCGTCGGCGACCGGCTTTCGTGCCCGCATCGTGTCGATTGCCTGATTGCGCGCAATTGCCGCAAGCCAGGAATTGGGAGCGCCCTGCGATGAGGCGAAGGCCTTGGCGCGCTGCCAGATCTTCACATAGATCTCCTGCAACGCCTCCTCGGCTTCCGCCCGATCCTTCAAGATACGCAGGCAGATCGCAAAAAGTTTCGGGCTTGTTTCCCGGTAAAGTGCGACGAACGCCTGGCGGTCGGACATCGCCACGCGGCCAATCAGTCTTGCGAGTTCGTCGCCTGTCATGCCGCTGCCGCTCTCCCTGTGCTCCCCTAGATAAAAGGCAGGGCGCAAAATTGACAAGAGCGCAGCCAACTAATGACCTGCACATTATTCCATCTGTCAAAAACTTGAGATAAAAGGCCCGCGATCCATTCTGCGGGGTAAGCCATGAACCAGTCCGAAAGCGAAATGCAGGCCCATCTTCTCGCGCAGGCGCTGCCTTACATGCAGCGCTACGAGAACAAGACGATCGTCGTGAAATACGGCGGCCATGCCATGGGCAACCCCGAACTCGGCAAGGCTTTCGCCAGCGACATCGCGCTTCTGAAGCAGTCGGGCGTCAATCCGATCGTGGTCCACGGCGGCGGCCCGCAGATCGGCGCGATGCTGACGAAGATGGGCATCGAATCCAAGTTCGAAGGCGGTCTGCGCGTTACCGACGCCAAGACGGTCGAGATCGTCGAGATGGTTCTCGCCGGCTCGATCAACAAGGAAATCGTCGCGCTGATCAACCAGACCGGCGAATGGGCGATCGGCCTCTGCGGCAAGGACGGCAACATGGTCTTCGCCGAAAAGGCGCAGAAGAAGATCAAGGATCCGGATTCCAACATCGAGCGCGTTCTCGATCTCGGCTTCGTCGGCGAAGTGGTCGAAGTCGACCGCACGCTGCTCGACCTGCTCGCCCGCTCCGAGATGATCCCGGTTATCGCACCGGTCGCTCCCGGCCGCGACGGCGCGACCTACAACATCAATGCCGATACGTTCGCAGGCGCGATCGCCGGTGCGCTGAACGCCACCCGCCTGCTCTTCCTCACCGACGTTCCCGGCGTTCTCGACAAGCAGGGCAACCTGATCAAGGAACTGTCCGTTGCCCAGGCGCATGCGCTGATCGCCGACGGCACGATCTCGGGCGGCATGATCCCGAAGGTCGAGACCTGCATCGACGCCATCAAGGCGGGCGTCCAGGGCGTCGTCATCCTGAACGGCAAGACGGCCCATTCCGTCCTGCTCGAAATCTTCACGGAACATGGTGCGGGCACGCTGATCGTGCCCTGATCACCCTTCAAGGCGCGGCGGTGTAAATCGCTGCCGCGGCCTCCTTCAGCTTTTCCATCATCATCCGATAAGGTCCCGGGCCGTAGCTGATACGGCCGACGCCGAGGTTCGCCAGGGTTTTCGCGTCAGGGACGCCCGCGCGCATAATGATGTTGACCGGCAGCGTGGAAGCCGCGCAGATTTTCTCGATGAGCGCAGGATTAGCGAGGCCGGGCACGAAGAGGCCATTGGCACCGGCCGCCGCATAGGCCTTGCCGCGCGCGATCGCCTCGTCGACGAGACCTGCATGCTTGGACTCATCGCGTTCTGCAAGGAAGAGATCGGTCCTGGCATTGATGAAGAACGCGATGCCGCGGGCATCCGCCATCGCCCGGATCGCCTTGATCTTGGCCGCCTGCTTTTCCACCGGATGCAGGCCGCTCCCGCCGACGATCTGATCCTCGAAATTGATACCGATCGCACCGGCATCCATCACCTTGGCGACATTGGCCGCAGCACCATCCGGCTCCTCGGAATAGGCGCCCTCGAAATCGACGGATAATGGCAGATCGGTCGATGCGGCGATTGCTCTCGCCGTATCGATAAGCGCCGCCATCGGCAGTTCCTGACCATCGGCATAGCCCTGCGCGGCGGCAACCGACCAGCTACCAGTCGCCAGCGCCTTGGCGCCGCCCTCGGCGACGGCCTTTGCCGTTCCGGCATCCCAGATATTGTAGAGAACGACCGGCTTGCCCTTCTGGTGCAGTGCTGCGAATGCCTTTGCCTTGTCCGCCTGGTTCATGATGCTTCCTCCATCTGGGGCTTTGCCGCCCGCATTTTCGCTTCGTGTTTCAAAAGCCACTGCTTGCGCCAGAGGCCACCGCCGTATCCGGTCAGCGACCCGTCCGCGCCGATCAACCGGTGGCAGGGGATGACGACGGCGATTTGGTTGGCGCCGTTCGCCCGCCCCACAGCGCGGACGACCTGCGGATTGTCCATGTCGCGGGCGAGATCGCCATAGGCGCGTGTCTCGCCGGCGGGAATGCGGATCAGCCGCGCCCAGATTTCCCGCTCGAAGTCCGTGGCAAAACTCAGCGCCAAGGGCGTCTCAAATTCCGTCAACCGGCCGTCGAAATAGGCTTTCATCTCCGCCTCTATCCGCTCGATCGCCGACGTCCTTCCGGCTGCAACGGTCGAGCGCGTCTTGCGCTGCAGCTTCTCGAGTTCACCCGGCAAGGCCTTGCGATCGTGAAACTCGAGGAGATGCAGATGCGTCTGGTCGGCGATCGCGATCATCGGCCCGAGCGGCGTATCGAAGATATCGGCAAAGAGCAGTTCGCGGTTCTGCACGATCACGGGCGCCTTGCCGATCATCCGGTGGAAGGCAGCGCGAAAGCTGCTGGCGGATTCATAGCCGGCATCCAGCTGCGCATCGATGACGCGGGCGCCATCGGCCAGCTGCTTGGCGGCCTGACCGAGGCGGCGATAACGGGCGATATCGAGAAAGGTCATGCCGAGTGCGCGCTTGAAGGCGCGGCGAACGGTCGAGGGATCGTAGCCGAGATCGACGAGATCATCCTCCGTCCAGCGCACCGAGGGATCACGATCCAGCGCCTTCAGGAGATCATCGACGATCGCTTCACGCCCCGCCTGCTCCAGCGGCCTGCAGCGCTGACAGGGGCGGAAGCCCGACTGCATGCAGGTGGCGATGGAATCATAGAACAGCGTATTCTCCCGCTTCGGCTTGCGCGCCGGGCAGGTCAGCCGGCAGAAGACACCCGTCGTCTTGACGCAGGCATAAGCGAGCCCCTCGTAGTCGGCGCTCCGGGCAATCAGCGCACCATAGAGCGCATCGTCATCTGGCAGATCAAACAGCATGGCGTCTTTCTACCACCCCACCGACCCGCCGTCCGCCCGAAAACGGGCGTCTATTTTCTGATTGGCGATTTCCCTGATCTTCGCGCCATGCCATAAGGCGCGCATGACAAAGATCGACCGCACTCCGACGACTTCCGATTTTGCGCATGTGAGCGAATGGGTCTTCGACCTCGACAACACGCTCTACCCGCATCACATCAACCTCTTCGCGCAGATCGACAAGAACATGACGGCCTATGTGTCGGCGCTGTTGCAGTTGGAGCGGGACGAGGCGCGGAAGCTCCAGAAGCAGTATTATTATGATCACGGCACGACGCTGCAGGGGCTGATGATCCATCATGGGGTCGATCCCAACGATTTCCTCGAGAAAGCGCATGCGATCGATTACTCCTCGCTGCTGCCGCAGCCGGAGCTTGGCGAGGCGATCAAGGCGCTGCCGGGCCGGAAGTTCATCTTCACCAACGGCAGCGTGAAGCACGCCGAGATGGCAGCGGGCGCGCTCGGCATTCTCGATCATTTCGACGATATCTTCGACATCGTCGCTGCCGATTTCGTGCCGAAGCCGGCGCAGGTGACCTATGACAAGTTCATGGCCCTGAAGCGCGTCGAGACCAGGAAGGCCGCGATGTTCGAGGACCTGCCGCGCAATCTCGTGGTGCCCAAGGCACTCGGAATGGCGACGGTTCTTCTGGTGCCGAACAATCTGGAAGACACCGTCGTCGAGTGGTGGGAGAAGACCAGCGGCGACGAGGATCACATCGATTTCGTCACCGATGACCTCACCGCATTCCTGGCGAAGATTACCGGCTGACTTACGAAAGTTTCATCCAGCTTACCTAGGTTTAATTGGGTTTTCGGGCATCGCAGCCTTACCTTTTGGTCGTGAAGGGATACGAACCGAAAGGAATTCTCATGTATCGCAACAAGCTTATCCTGGCAGGTCTCTCCGCCGCTCTGATCGCCGGAGCCGCCGGCGCGAGCTTTGCTGCCAACGGCAAACATCCCGACCGGCCGCGCCATCACCACGAAATGATGGGCGGGCCGCGCGGCGCCGCCTTCCGTGAAATCGCCTTCGTGCGCATGCTCAAGCAGTTCGACGAGAACAAGGACGGCAAGATTTCCAAGCAGGAGGCGATCGATGGCGTCGACAAGATCTTCGCTGCCGCCGACAAGAACAACGACGGCAGCCTGACGCCCGGCGAAATCCGCGAATACCACCAGGCGCAGTTCAAGGCCTGGCGCGATGCGCACAAGGACGCCAAGAAGGACGGCGGCGACGATCAGCAGATGGCTCAGAATGACGGCAAGGGCCGGCATGGCGGCCCCGATGGCCACCGCTGGGGCAAGCGCCATGGCGGCGAGATGATGTTCGCCGCGATGATGCGCCGCGTCGACAAGGACGAGAACGGCCAGATCTCCAAGCAGGAAGCCGAGGATGCGATGAGCCGCTTCTTCGACCGCCTGGACACCAACAAGGACGGCTTCATCTCGATCGACGACATGCCCGACCGGCCGTTCCTCTAAGAGCGAATGTAAAAATTGGAACCCGCCGCGCCATGCGGCGGGTTTTCTTTATTCCTGATGCTCGTAGAAATCCTGGATGATCTTCCAGGCGGCATCGGCGGTATCGACAAAACTGATGAGATTGACGTCGTCAGGGGCGATGGTGCCGAACTCGGCAAGCGCCTCGAAATTGACGATGCTGCGCCAGAACTTTTCACCGAACAGGATCAGCGGCATCTTTTCCATGCGGCCAGTCTGGATCAGCGTCAGGCACTCGAAGAACTCGTCGAGCGTGCCGAAGCCGCCGGGAAATACCGCGATCGCCTTTGCGCGCACCATGAAGTGCATCTTGCGGATGGCGAAATAGTGGAAATTGAAGCTGAGCTCCGGCGTCACGTAGACGTTCGGCGCCTGCTCGTGCGGCAGCACGATGTTGAGGCCGATCGAAGGGGCGCCTTCATCCGCAGCGCCACGATTGCCGGCTTCCATCACGCCCGGCCCGCCGCCCGTGACGATCACATATTCGTGGAAATCGTGAGCTGCCGAATAGCGCGAGCAGAGACGGGCGAATTTGCGGGCCTCGTCGTAATAGACCGAGGCGGCCTCGAGATTGGCGCGCTGGATATCGTTGCGGGCCGCCCAGGCGCTCTGGCCGGGGGCCGGAATGCGGGCGCCGCCGAACATGACGACCGTCGATTTGATGCCGCGTTCGGCCAGCAGCATTTCCGGCTTAAGCAATTCGAGCTGAAGGCGGATCGGGCGCAGTTCTTCGCGGCAGAGGAAGTCTTCGTCGACATAGGCCAGGCGATAGGACGGCGATAGTGTCTGAGGCGTTTTCGGTACGGCGCGGGCGCGATCCTTGTCGGTTTCGCTCGTCTTCAGCGGATCCCAGACCCCATCCTTGCGCCGGAGCCTGCCATTCTTACCCTTTGCCATTCTCAAATGCCTTTCAGTCCTTACCAAGCGACGTCTTTAACGCCTTGAATCCAGAACGATCTGGTTCGAAAAATCATTCCATTTTGGGCGTCCATGCGATAGAGCAGATCGCATCTTGCAGATCACAATTCCCGGAGGCGCTGTAGCCTTCAGGATAAAGTTCGAAGTTTAAGGAATCCTCATGAGCGCTACCGATCTCGCATCCCTCGAAAAGACCATCGAAGCGGCCTTCGACAACCGCGACAACGTCAGCACGTCGACCAAGGGCGAAGTTCGCGATGCGGTGGAAGCTGCGCTCGAACTGCTCGATGGCGGCAAGGCTCGTGTGGCCGAGCGTGGTGCCGATGGCGCCTGGACGGTCAACCAGTGGCTCAAGAAAGCCGTGCTGCTCTCCTTCCGCCTGAACGACATGGAAGTCGTCAAGGGCGGTTCGGGCAACTCGACCTGGTGGGACAAGGTTCCCTCGAAGTTCGAAGGCTGGGGCGAGAACCAGTATCGTGACGCGGGCTTCCGCGCCGTTCCGAACTGCGTCGTGCGCCGCTCGGCCTTCATTGCCAAGAACGTCGTGCTGATGCCCTCGTTCGTGAACCTCGGCGCCTATGTCGGCGAAGGCACGATGGTCGACACCTGGGCGACGGTCGGTTCCTGCGCGCAGATCGGCAAGCACGTGCATCTCTCCGGCGGCGTTGGCATCGGCGGCGTTCTGGAGCCGATGCAGGCCGGCCCGACGATCATCGAAGACAATTGCTTCATCGGCGCCCGCTCGGAAGTCGTCGAAGGCTGCATCATCCGCGAGGGCTCGGTCCTCGGCATGGGTGTCTATATCGGCAAGTCGACCAAGATCGTCGATCGCGCCACCGGCGAAGTGATGTATGGCGAAGTACCGCCCTACTCCGTCGTCGTCGCCGGCTCGATGCCTTCGGGCAACAAGACCATGGCGAACGGCCTGCCGGCACCGCATCTCTACTGCGCCGTCATCGTCAAGCGCGTCGATGAGCAGACCCGCTCGAAGACCGGCATCAACGAGCTGCTGCGCGACTAAGCTGCAGTGACAGCCGGACCGCGATCCGGTAAACAGACGGCACCCTCTTAACGCGAGGCGGTCTCCGCCTCGCCATGCCTTTGCCATTCCTGCCGGATAATTCGACCGTCATGACCGCTACCGATCCCGTCGCCAATCTCCAGACCCTCATCCGCTGCCCGTCCGTTACGCCCGCCGAAGGTGGCGCGCTCTCGGCGCTCGGCGCGATGCTTTCGCCGCTCGGCTTCAAGGTCGACAAGGTGATGGCCACCGAGCCGGGCACGCCCGATGTCGAGAACCTCTATGCGCGGATCGGCAATGACGGCCCGCATCTGATGTTTGCGGGACATACGGATGTCGTGCCTGTCGGTGACGAGGCGGCGTGGACGCACCCGCCTTTTGCGGCGGAAATCGCCGGCGGCGAAATGTTCGGCCGCGGCGCCGTCGACATGAAGGGCGGTATCGCCTGCTTCGTGGCAGCTGTTGCGCGCCATGTCGAAAAGCATGGCGCTCCGAAGGGCTCGATTTCCTTCCTGATCACCGGTGACGAGGAGGGCCCCTCGATCAACGGTACGATCAAGCTGCTGCAATGGGCGGCGGAACGCGGCGAGCGCTGGGATGCCTGCGTCGTCGGCGAACCGACCAATCCCGATGCGCTCGGCGACATGATCAAGATCGGCCGCCGCGGTTCGCTTTCGGGCAAGATCACCGTTCACGGCGTTCAGGGCCATGCCGCCTATCCGCATCTTGCGGACAATCCGGTACGCGGATTGCTGCAGCTGACGACGGCGCTGATGGATCCGCCCTTCGATGGCGGTACCGAGAGCTTCCAGGCCTCCAATCTCGAAGTGACGACCGTCGATGTCGGCAACCCGGCGACCAACGTCATTCCGGCGAAGGCGACGGCGAGCTTCAACATCCGTTTCAACGACACCTGGACCGCCGACACGCTGCAGGCGGAAATCATCCGCCGTCTCGACGCCGCTGCGGCCGACGGCGCACTGCGTCCGGGCCGCGAGCCGGTTCGCTACGAGATCATCTGGGCTGATCGTCCCAGCCACGTCTTCCTGACGCGCAACAATGCGCTGATCGCCTCGCTCTCCTCGGCCGTCGAGAACATCACCGGCAAGGCCCCGAAGCTCTCGACGACGGGCGGCACATCGGATGCGCGGTTCATCAAGGATTACTGCCCGGTCGTCGAATTCGGTCTCGTCGGGCAGACCATGCACATGGTCGACGAGCGCGTTTCGGTCGCCGACCTGGAGACGCTGACGCAGATCTATCAGACCTTCATCGAGCGCTGGTTCGAGAATGCCGGGGCTTAGGGAAGTCCAATATTATCTGGCGGGGCTCTGGCTGCTGATCCGCATGGATCCGCGCGGCTTCCGCTTTCTCGACGTCTCGGATCGCGGCGTCAACCGATCCTTCTGGGCGATGGTCTGGTGCCTGCCGCCGATGGGGATTTCCTGGCTCTGGTGGCGCCAGGCGTTCCTCCAGACGATGCCGCCACATTACGATGTCGGCCTGCCCTTCTATTTCCGGCTGGGAATGGTCGAGATCGCCAACTGGTTCGTGCCGCTTGTTCTCACCGGCATCCTGCTGCTGATCTTCAAGATGGGCAACCGCTTCGCCGCCGTCGTCGTCAGCGTCAACTGGCTGGGTGTCCCGCTCTCCTACATCAACGGGCTGTTGCTGGCGCTGGTGTTCTTCATTCCGGGCACGGTCAGCATCGTTTCCATCCTGCTGCTGATCCTGATGATCGCGCAGGTTTTCATCCTGGCGCGCATCCTAAGGATGATCTTTCACGGCCACGGGCTGATGGTCGGGGCGCTGACGCTGGCACTTCTGGTCCCGACGATGATGCTTGCCGAATATCTGCAGAAGTTTCTCGGGATCTACCCGGCCTGATTTCGGCCGGGAACGACTTCGCCATCTTCCTTTGTGAAGGTCACGATATCGGCATTGGGAAGGATGTCGAGCACCAGTTCGGACGGACGGCAGAGGCGCGCACCCTTCTCTGTCACCACGATCGGCCGGTTGATCAGGATCGGATGGGCAATCATCGCATCGACCAGTTCATCGTCCGAGAGCACGGGATTATCGAGGCCGAGCTCGTGATAGGGCGTGCCCTTCTCGCGCAGCAGGTCGCGTGCTGAAATCGCCATACTTGCGATCAGGGCGATCAGCTCCTCGCGCGATGGCGGCGTCTTCAGATACTCGATGACATCGGGCTCCTCGCCTGACTGGCGGATCATCGCCAGAGTGTTGCGCGAGGTGCCGCAGGCCGGGTTATGATAGATCTTCACCGTCATCGCTGCTCTCCGCCGTTGCGCGCCTATCCGTGATCACATCGGGGTAGTCGACCTGCATGAAATAGAGACCATCCGGCGGCGCCACCGGGCCACAGGCCTTGCGGTCGCGGGCTTCGAGCGCGGCCTGCACATCGTCAGGCGTCCATTTTCCTTCACCGGCGAGCTTCAGCGTTCCGGCAAAGGAGCGGATCTGGTTGTGCAGGAAGCTCTGCGCCGTCGCCCTGATCTCGATCAGCTCGCCACTACGGGTCACATCCAGCCTGTCCAGCGTGCGCACCGGACTGTTCGCCTGGCAATGCGCCGAGCGAAAGGTCGAGAAATCATGGTTGCCGACGAGGCGCTGGGCGGCCGCATGCATGGCCTCGTGATCGAGAACCTTCGGCACCCACCAGGCCTTTCCGGCCTCGATCGCCAGCGGCGCGCGGCGGGTGATGATGCGGTAGAGATAATGGCGACGCAGCGCCGAGAAGCGCGCGTCGAAGAGATCGCTGACGGCCTCTACATCGAGGATGGAAACCCGCTCGCCGGCGAGCTTCAGATGGGCATTCAGGGCATTCTGCAGCTTGAAGGGTGACCATTCCCTGGCGAGATCAGCATGAATGACCTGGCCGAGCCCATGAACGCCGGAATCGGTGCGCCCTGCGCCGCGGATCGAAACGGTCTCGCCGCTGAGCGACAGGATCGCGGCCTCGATGGCGCCCTGTACGGACGGGCCGTTGTCCTGGCGCTGCCAGCCGACATAGGGCGCGCCGTCATATTCGACGGTCATCCGGTAGCGCGGCATCAGCTGATCCTTGTGCCGCGGGCAAGCGGCGTGCCGCGCAGGAAGTCTGCGGCAGGCAGAGGCTTGCCACCGGCTTTCTGCAACCGGGTGAGCCGGATAGCGCCGCTCGCACAGGCCACGACCAGATCGTCGCTCAGCAACTCGCCCGCCGGGCCATTGCCCTCTGCGAGTTCGGATCCGAGAACCTTGACGCGTTCCGGCTTGCCGCCGATTTCGAGTTCAAACCACGCACCCGGGAACGGCGCCAGACCGCGGATGTGATTGTGAACGTCAGCAGCGTCCCTCGCGAAGTCGATCCGGGTTTCGCCCTTGTCGATCTTGCTCGCATAGAGCACGCCTTCGTCCGGCTGCGGCGTCAGCGGCAGGTTGCCGCTTTCGAGCGCAACCATCGCCTCGCCGATTGCCTTGGCGCCGACATGCATCAGTTTGTCATGCAGCTCGCCGGCCGTCATGTTCGGGCCGATCTCGACCTCACGGGTGAGCGCGACAGGGCCGGTATCCAGCCCCTTGTCCATCTTCATCACCATCATGCCGGTCTTTGCGTCACCGGCCATGATCGCCCGCTGGATCGGCGCGGCACCCCGCCAGCGCGGCAGCAGCGATGCGTGACCGTTGTAGCAGCCGTCGCGCGTGCCCGTCAGGATCGCTTCGGGAAGCAAAAGACCATAGGCGACGACGACGGCGACATCGGCATCGAGGGCGCGGAATTTCTCGCGCTCGTCCGGATCCTTGAAATTGACCGGCGTGAAGACCGGCAGGCCGAGCAACTCCGCTGCCTGATGCACCGGCGACTTCTGCAGATCGAGCCCGCGGCGGCCACCCGGGCGCGGCGGCTGCGAATAGACGGCAACGATCTGATGCCCGGCATCGACAAGCGTGAGCAGCGTCGGAACCGAGAATTCGGGCGTGCCCATGAAGATGATACGAAGTGACATTCTGTTCCGCCGTTTACCGATCAGCCGTCTTCAAACGGGTTTACGAGCTTGAGATCAAGCCCCTCGAAATCTTTTATGTTGCGGGTCGCCAGCGTCGCGCCATGCGAGAGGCAGATGGCGGCGATCATGGCGTCCTTCGTTTCCATGCGCCTTCCGCGTCTCTCCTGCTCGGCCCGGAGCTTCCCATAGCGGTGCGCCGCATCAGCCGTGAAAGCCACAATACGCCCTGCAAAGGCTTGCTCAATCCGCAAATAGCTCTCCATCAAGCCATCGCGCCGCCGGCCGTCAGGCAATCTTGAAAGGCCGTATTGAATCTCGGCGATGCTGATGGTGCTGATCAAGAGTTCGTCCGGACGATAGCCATTCAGCCACGAGACAAGCCGCTCGCTATACAGCCGACCTTCCAGCTCCGAAAGCACGTTGGTATCGAGCAGGACACTCATTCGTCGAACTTCGGCGGTTCGCGGTCGGGCTCCCGCCGGGCGGCCTCAATCGCTGCCAATTCGTCATCCGTCCACCGCTCGGTGGAAAGCAGTGCGGCAAGCCATTCGCCCGCCGGACGGCTGCCGCTTCCGGCGGAAGCAAGTGACCGGCGCAGATGAGCGATTGCCTCGTCGGAAAGACTACGGCCGCTTTCGCGGGCGCGCTCCTGAAGCTCACGCTTCAGCGCATCGTCCAGATTCCTGATCAGCAGATCGCCCACGAAAGCCTCCTACGATATCACTGATATCATAGTGCTTCCGCGCGCCTTTTTCAACGACCGGTCAGATCGCCTTCGACTTGGCAGCCTTGGTGAACTTCTTGATGACCATCTCGCGCTTCAGCCGCGAGATATGGTCAATGAACAGCACGCCGTTCAGGTGATCGATTTCGTGCTGCAGGCAGGTCGCCAGCAGGCCGTCGGCTTCGGCGGTCAGTTCCTTGCCGTCGCGGTCGAGATATTTGACGGTGATCGTGGCGGGACGTTCGACCTCGGCATAGTAATCCGGGATAGAAAGGCAGCCCTCTTCATAGACAGAGCGCTCGTCCGAGGACTTCAGGATTTCGGGATTGATGAAAACCTGGGGCTGCTTGTCTTCGCCTTCGCGCGAGACGTCGATGACGAGCATGCGGCGCGGTACGCCGATCTGGATAGCGGCAAGGCCGATGCCCGGCGCGTCATACATGGTTTCCAGCATGTCGTCGGCGAGACGCTTCAGTTCATCGTCGACGCGCTCGATCGGCTTGGAAGCCTGACGGAGAATGGGATCGGGAAGAATGATGAGTGGCTTGATGGTCATGGCGTTCCCATAACCTATCTTTTCGGGCGTGGGAATTATCCCGAAACTTCCGGAGGCGGTTTTTTGCTGCCGCCACCGGAAAATCGCCGTATTCGTCTTACGCAGCGCGGCGGCTGATGGTGCCGCGGATATCGGCCTGGGTGCGGAAGCGCTGCAGCAGATCCATGAGATTGCTGACCTCGCCGCGCAGGCGGCGGGTTTCGGCAGAGGTGTGCTCGACCATGCCGGAATTCTGCTGGGTGATCGTATCCATGTTGCGGATGGCGACGCTGACTTCGTTGACACCGGTCGCCTGATCGCGGGCGGCAGCGGCGATCTCGGCCACGACATGGTTGATCATGTCGATGCGGCTGATCATGTCGTTCAGAGCTTCACCAGTGCTGCTGACGATGCCGACACCTTCGTCCACCTGGGCGGAGCTTTCCGAAATCAGGTTCTTGATCTCCTTGGCAGCTTCCGCCGTGCGCTGGGCAAGCTGACGAACTTCCTGCGCCACGACGGCAAAGCCCTTGCCCGCTTCACCGGCACGGGCGGCCTCGACGCCGGCATTCAGTGCCAGAAGGTTCGTCTGGAAGGCGATCTCGTCGATGACGCCGATGATCTTGGCGATCTCGTCGGATGACTTCTCGATGCCGGCCATGGCCGAGACGGCGCTGCTGACGAGCTCGCCGGAGCTCTTCGCACGCTGCTGCGTCTCGCGAACCGCGTCCGAAGCCTTCTCGGCATTGGCCGCTGTCAGGCCGACACTGACGGACAGCTGCTGGAGGGCGGCTGAGCTCTCCTCGACGCCGGCCGCCTGCTGCGCGGTGCGCAACGCCAGATCGTCGGTTGCCTTGGAGATGGTGTTGGTGCCGCTCAGGATTTCGGCAGACGTGCTGCGGACCGAGCCGAAGGAGCTGCGCAGAGCCGCAACGGCGCGGTTATAGTCTTCGGCCATATGCTTGAAATTGCCGGGCAGATCGGCCGGGAGGGAGGCTTCCAGATCGCCGTTCGACAGCGCTTCGAGGCCGCGGCGCAAATGATCGAGCGCCATCGCCTGATCCGCCTCGGCCCTGGCGCGCTCCTCTTCCAGCTTGTGGCGCCGCTCTTCGAGCGCCTCGAGATAGACGGAGATCGAGTAATCCATGTCGAGCATCGCTGCCTTGATGACGGCGGAGAGCTTTTCGGCAAGCGCCTTACCCTGCTGGCGGCCGAACATCGACGGCCACTGCTTCTCCATGATGCCCTTGACGAGCTCGGACATGACGATCGCGTAGCCGCCGATATACCAGCGCGGCTCCAGACCGATGCGCGCATGCGTGCGGCCCACGGCGGTGACGCCCCTCACGTAGGTCTCGTCGAAATTGCCGCCCGCGAGGTTCGCCCAGTGGTTTTCCTGCGCCTTCTTGGCGTGGCCCATATGCGACTTGTCGGAGAAGAAACCGGCGACTGCGGGGGTCTTGGCTATCTTGGCGTAGAACTTGTCCAGCGCACCGCCGACCAGCGAGCTGATCACCGGCCGCATCTCGCTCATCGTCTTGCGCGCGGTATCATCGAGCTCGATGAAATCAAGGCGCTGCTTGAGGGAGGACTGCGAATGCTGGCTGGTCATGATGATCTCTGTCTGCCGGGGGGCGATGTAAGGAATTGTTTCCGCAGCGACATTTCTAAAATATGGTTGAGCAATCGTTAAACCCCGCTACGATTTATCGTTGCAGCAACTTGGCAGGCTGCGGCCTTTTGGCGGCATCTTCTGCAGCTGTTGATATGTTCACGTTTTGATCTAGTCAGGGCGTTGAAGTTTGCTATGGTGGGGCATGAACAATTCCGCCGACTCGCTCGCCATTTCGCTCGCCGCCATCAATCCGGCCATTCTTGCTCTCGTCGGCGGCGCCATCGCCGCGATGATTGTCCTGCTGGTTTTCCTGCTTTTCAGGAGCGGTAATCTCAGACGGGAGCAGAATGAGGAAGCGGCCATTCGCTCCGCCGAAGCGGATGCGCGCATGGCCGAACTGCTGAAGATCCAGGCCGAGATGCAGGGCCGCATCTCGACGATGGCCGAAGTCTTCGGCACTCGTCAGGCCGAGCTCAATCAGGCGATCAACCAGCGGCTGGACGGCATGTCGCAGCGCGTCAGCCATACGATCACCGAACAGACGAAATCGACGCACGAGAACCTGCAGCGGCTTCAGGAGCGGCTCGCCGTCATCGATGCGGCGCAGAACAACATCCAGACGCTTGCCAAGGATGTCGTCGGCCTGCAGGCGATCCTCTCCAACAAGCAGACGCGCGGTGCCTTCGGCCAGTCGCGCATGGAAACGATCGTCGCCGATGGCCTGCCGATGGGCGCCTATGCATTTCAGCAGACGCTGTCGAACGGCTCGCGCCCGGACTGCACGGTGAAGATGCCGAACGGCGCGCCGCCGCTGGTCATCGACGCCAAGTTTCCGCTGGAGGCCTGGAACGCGATCCGCGATGCCGGCGGTTCGGATGCAGGCAAGGCAGCGTCCCAGCAGTTTCGCCGCGATATGGAAATCCATATCCGCGATATTTCCGAGAAATACCTGATTCAGGGCGAGACGCAGGACACGGCCTTCATGTTCGTGCCGTCGGAATCGATCTTTGCCGAGATCCACGAGAATTTCGAGCCGATCGTCCAGAAGGCGCACCGGTCGCGGATCGTCATCGTCTCCCCATCCCTGCTGATGCTGTCGATCCAGGTGATCCAGGCCGTCCTCAAGGATCAGCGCATGCGCGCGCAGGCGCATGTGATCCAGGGTGAGGTCGCAAACCTGATGGACGATCTCGGACGTCTGGACGAGCGTGTGCGCAAGCTGCAGGGTCATTTCGCCATGGCGCAGAAGGATGTCGACATGATCGTCACCTCTGCCGACAAGCTGACCAAGCGCGGCTCCAAGATCGAAGCGCTGGAATTCGAGGCGACCGCTGACGGCGCCAAGCCGGAGCGCGACGCGGAGCCGGCGGCGAAATCCGTCGAGAGCCGCACCGGTCTTCTCAAGCTCAGGGTGGTTGACGAAGAGTGAGGCCTTCGGGCAGTGTCGCGCCAAAATCAAAGGACGGGACATTCACATGATCACTGTGTTCGGCTCCATCAATATGGACCTCATCGCCACCACCGCACGCCTGCCGAAACCCGGTGAAACGGTCGCCGGAAACGGCTTTGCGACTGCGGCGGGCGGCAAGGGCGCCAATCAGGCGCTGGCGGCCCGGCGCGCTGGACGCACGGTGCGGATGGCGGGCGCCGTCGGCAAGGACGAATTTGCGGCGCCGGCGCTGGCGCTGCTCGATGACGCCGGAACCGACCTCGCAACCGTCAAGCGCGTCGAAGGCCCGACCGGCACTGCGCTGATCCTCGTTGGCGGCGATGGTGAGAACATGATCGCCGTTGTGCCCGGCGCCAATGGTACGGTCAGCGCGGCGGATGCCGATGCTGCGATCGCAGCGATGGATGCCAGCGATATCCTGATGCTGCAGCTTGAGGTTCCCGCGCCTGCGGTGGAGCGTGCGCTCGAAGCCGCCCGCAACAAGGGCGTTCGCACTGTGCTCAATCTCGCGCCGCTGATTGCCGATGCCGCACGCCTCGGGCGCCTCGCCGATATCGTCATCGCCAACGAGACGGAATTCGAGCTGCTTGCCGGCCAGGAGAACATGACAGCGGGCGACCGCGAGGCCGCGCTTCAGCGCCTGCATGGCGAGACCGGCCAGACGCTGATCGTGACGCTCGGAGCCGATGGCGTGATCGCCATTCGCGACGGCCAGCTGGTGCGCGCAAAGGGTCTGAAGATCGAGCCGGTCGATACGGTCGGCGCCGGCGATACCTTCTGCGGCTATCTCGCTGCCAGCCTTGATGAAGGGCTCGATTTCGAGGCCGCGCTGCGTCGCGCAGCCGTTGCCGGATCGCTTGCCTGCCTCAAGGCCGGAGCCCAGCCGTCGATCCCGCTGAGTGCCGAAGTCGCAAACAAGCTATAGACTTTTCTGTTTCCGATAGACGCAAGCAAAAAGTGAAGGTGTTCAGACTACTAACGGTCCGCTTTCATACAATTTCACTCAAATTTAAGAGATTTCTGGCGATCTTTTCGGCGATCGCCAGGCCTCCTCAGAGGGTGCCCGGTTTAGCCCCACGGCCGCTCCATGACGAAGCGGCTCACCTCGCCTTTGCCGGAAATGTTCGTCCGGCAAGTCGCCCCGCCGAGGCACCATGTTCATCTTTCGCATGAAGTCGCTTGCCGCAAAGCTTATTGTCATCACGGGCGTTGCAATCGCGCTCGTTCTTTTCGTTTCTAACTTTTTCCTGATCGATCAGACGCGCAGCCGCGTGCAGACCCTCACGATGGATCAGGCCAATCTTGAAGCTAAAGCCATTGCCAACGAAATCGCCGCCAATGTCGGCGAACTCGCCAGCGCAGCGCGCTCCATGTCCGGCGTCGTCGGCCGCGGCCACGAGGGCGGCAATTTCGACCGCAAGGGCATCATCAACGTCCTGAAGGCCAATCTCGAAAAGAACCCCTTCGCCTTCGGCAGCTGGTTCTGCGAGCAGCTCGGCGCCTTCGATGGCAAGACCACCGAGATTGCCGACAAGCTCGATCAGGGCACCAACAAGGCCGGCGCCTTCACGCCCTACTGGTCGAAGACAAAGGATGGCGCCATCCAGTTCTCGACCTTCGATAACGATTATACCGCCGAGTGGTGGAAGCTTGCCGCCGAGAGCGGCAAGGGCGCGATCACGTCGCCCTATCTCGCCGAAGGCACCGACGTTCCGACCCTCCTGACCTCGATCGCCTACCCGGTTGTCTCGGGTGACAAGATGATCGGCGTCGAAGGCGTCGATATCTCGCTGAAGTCGCTGACCGACAAGCTGCAGGCCCTGCATCCGTTCGGCTCCGGCCGCGTCACGCTCGTTGCCCAGAATGGCAACTGGATCGTCGCGCCGACCAAGGAACTGATGTCGAAGCCTTATGAAGGCGACGGCTCGACCGAGATCAAGAACGCCCGCGCGTCGATGGCGCCGACCGTTGTCCGCAACCTGACCTTCGATGGTTACGAGCCCTTCGACCGCGTCGTCTATCCGTTCGCCGTCCCGGATCTCAACGCAACATGGGTCGTCCTCGTCGACGTACCGCATACCGCGATCAATGCCCCGGTTCAGGATCAGACCTTCATGATGATCGTCGGCGGCATTCTCGTCCTCGGCGCCGTTATGCTGGCCCTCTACTTCGCTGTGCGCTCCTTCGTGCAGAAGCCGCTCGGCCAGCTGGTCGCCGGCGTCAAGAAGCTGAGCGACGGCGCCTATGATCAGCCGGTTGCCGGTCAGGATCGTGCCGACGAAATCGGCTCGGTCGCCAAGGCTCTCGAAGGCTTCCGTTTCGCTCTTGCCGATACGCGCCGCCTTGAAGCCGAAGCAAACAACCAGCGCAGCGCAGCTGAATCCGAGCGCAGCCGCTCCGAGAGCGAGCGTCAGCAGTCGGTCGCCCTGCAGCGCCAGATCGTCTCGATCGTCGGTGCCGGTCTTTCCGAACTGTCGCAAGGCAATCTCGGCCACCGCATCAACGAGGATTTCCCGGGCGAATACGCGAAGCTGAAGCAGGACTTCAACGCCGCCCTCGCCAGCCTCGAAGAGACCGTCCATACGATGAACACGAGCGTCGTGAACATCGGCTCCGGCACCAGCGAGATCAGCAACAGCGCCTCTGACCTTGCCAAGCGCACGGAACAGCAGGCTGCAAGCCTCGAGGAGACCGCTGCGGCGCTGAACGAGCTGACTGCGCAGGTCAATTCGAGCGCCGAGAATGCCCGCACCGCGGCTGACAACGTCAACCTCGCCTGCGAGGATGCCGAGAAGTCCGGTGAAGTCGTGCAGAAGGCGATCGCCTCGATGCACGGCATCGAGCAGTCGTCCACGGAAGTGTCGCGCATCATCGGCGTCATCGACGAGATCGCGTTCCAGACCAACCTGCTCGCCCTCAACGCCGGTGTCGAAGCCGCGCGTGCCGGTGAGGCAGGCAAGGGCTTCGCCGTCGTCGCACAGGAAGTCCGTGAGCTCGCACAGCGCTCTGCAAGTGCCGCAAAGGAGATCAAGACGCTGATCAACACCTCGGCCGTCCAGGTCAAGGAAGGCGTCGATCTCGTCGGCCGCGCCGGCGGTACACTGCACAAAATCGCCGAGCAGGTCATGGGCATCAACGGCCTGATCCGTCAGATCTCCGCGTCGGCCAGCGAGCAGGCGATCGGGCTGAAGGAAATCAACCAGGCCATGAACCAGATGGACCAGGTGACGCAGCAGAACGCCGCGATGGTGGAAGAGGCAACGGCGGCCAGTGTGACGCTGAACGACGAGGCGCAGACGCTGAAGGCGCTCGTGCTGCGCTTCCGGGTTTCCGGCCAGGCAAACAGTGCGGCGCTGCGGGCAACCGCCGAGCATCTGCGCGCGCCCGTCGCCGCACCCGCATACCGGGCTCCGGCACCACGCCGAGCGGCTGTCTCCCACGGCTCGGCCGCAGTCGCGCAGGACAATTGGGAAGAGTTCTGAGAAACCATCTCAAACGAAAAGAGGCGCCCGGGATGACCGGGCGCCTCTTTCATTTCTGCGATTGAAAATCTCAGGCGGCGTTCGAGGTCTGCTCTTCGTTGAGGAAGGCATAGATCGCCGAGGCGGAGTCGGTGGCGCGCAGCTTGGCGACCAGATCCTGGTCACGCAGCACGCGCGCGATGCGCGACAGGGCCTTGAGATGATCGGCGCCCGCCCCTTCGGGAGCGAGCAGCAGGAAAACGAGATCAACGGGTTGATCGTCCAGGGCCTCGAAATCGACCGGGCTCTCGAGACGTGCGAAGACGCCAACGATCGAGCGGACGCTGGCGAGCTTGCCATGCGGAATTGCGATGCCATTGCCGACGCCGGTCGAACCCAGACGTTCACGCTGCAGCACGACGTCGAAGATTTCCCGCTCAGACAGGCCCGTGATTTTCGAGGCCTTTGCCGCCAATTCCTGAAGCAGCTGTTTCTTGGAATTTACCTTGAGGGCGGGGATAATCGCATCTTGATGCAGCAGATCTGCCAATGCCATTTCTTTTTCCTTCTGTGGCCGAAGCCGGGTGATTGGAAGAGCGGCGCTTGGCGCCGCTCTTCGCCCGATTTCAGCTCTTGATATTGGCTGCGTCGATCCAGCCAATATTACCGTCATGCCTGCGGTAAACGATGTTCAAATGTTCCTTGCCCGGGCTGCGGAACAGGAGCAGCGGCTCATCCGTCATGTCGAGCGCCATCACGGCGGTTGCGACGGACATTGTCTTCAGCTGCTTCGTGCTCTCGGCCACGATGGCCGGGGCGAAATCGTCGGGAACCTCTTCTTCGTGGTCAGGCACTGCGTCCATGACCGTATAGGCGACTTCCGCAAAACCGTTCAGATGATTTCCGGCATGATGATCCTTGAGCTTCCGCTTGTAGCGGCGCAGACGCTTCTCGATACGCTCCGAAGCGGCATCGAAAGCCACCTGCGGATCCATCGCCTCACCAGCCGCATGCAGCACGACCCCGCTATCGAGGTGGAGCTTGCAATCGGCCGAGAAGCGCGAGCTCGACTTCTCAACGATCACTTGACCAGAATATCCCCCGTCGAAGTATTTCGTGACGGCCATGGCCACTTGGTCCTCGATCTTTTGACGGAACGAGTCACCAATTTCCATATGTTTACCGGATACACGCACACTCATGGAGTTTCCCTTCTTATAGTGGTTTGCGGTACCAGTTTACGCCAAGCCTACTTCTCATCCAAGCACTTCACGCAAACTCAAGCAAGATCGGCTTAAGTCTCGTGCTTCAAGCGCCCTGAGGATGATGGGGATAAGTCTGAACGCTGTTCACAGCGCCAATTGCGGCGGGCTAATAAACGGAGGTTACCAAAAAGTCAACGCCCGGCCGTCAGGCCTCAGAAGCCGGCGACCTTGGCGAGCGCCCGCTTTTCGCGGCGGCGCTGCACCGAAGAGGCGATGTTCATCGCTTCCCGGTATTTGGCGACGGTGCGGCGGGCGAGATCGATCCCGCCCTTTTTCAGCATGTCGACGATATCGTCGTCCGACAGCACGGCTTCCGGGCTTTCCTGCATGATCAGCATGCGGATCTTGTGGCGGACGGCTTCCGCGGAGTGACCATCACCGCCCTCTACCGCGCTGATCGAGACAGTGAAGAAGTATTTGAGCTCGAAGAGCCCGCGCGGCGTCAGCATGTATTTGTTCGAGGTGACGCGGCTGACGGTCGATTCATGCATCTTGATGGCGTCGGCAACGGTCTTCAGATTCAGCGGGCGAAGATGATCGACACCGTGCAGCAGGAACGCATCCTGCTGGCGGACGATCTCGGTCGCCACCTTCATGATCGTCTTGGCGCGCTGGTCGAGGCTGCGCGTCAGCCAGTTGGCATTCTGCAGGCATTCGGAGAGGAAAGCGTGCTCCTCGCCATTCTTCGTGACATTGGCGAAATAGGACTGATTGACCAGCACGCGGGGCAGCGTGTCGGGATTGAGCTCCACCAGCCAGCTGCCGTCGCTCGACGGCCGCACGACGACATCCGGCATGATGGCTTCGGAGACGCCGGTCTCGAAACCGCTGCCCGGCTTCGGATTGAGCTGGCGAAGCTCCGTAAGCATGTCGAGCAGATCTTCCTCATCGACACCGCAGAGGCGCTTCAGCGTCGAGAAATCGCGGCGCGCCAAGAGTTCAAGATTGGCGACAAAGGCCTGCATCGCCGGATCGAAGCGATCTTTCTGGCGTAGCTGGATCGCCAGACATTCCGCCAGGTTGCGGGCAAAGACGCCGGGCGGATCGAGGGTCTGCAGCGCGCTGAGCACGCGCTCCACATCGACCGTCGTGGCGCCGAGACGTTCGGCGGCTTCGGCGATATCCCCCTGGAAATAGCCGGCCTCATCGAGCTGATCGAGCAGGTGCTGGCCGATCAGCCGGTCGGCCATGTCAGGCAGGACGAAGGGCACCTGCTGGACGATATGGTCGCGCAGCGAAACCTGGCCGGCGACGAAATCATCGAGATCATAGGCCTCGCCCTCGGCGCTGCCGGGCATCGACTTCCACTGGCTCATCAGCTCCGGCGCATCGGCCCGCTGTGGCGCGCCGTCGTCCTGGAAGACATTCGAATAGTTGGAATCGAGCTCTTCGCTCAGATGGCTGACGCTGCCTTCGCTGCCATTGTCGTACCAGTCGCCGGAGAGCGCATCGGTGCGCTCGTCGTCATCCTGCTGGTGGGTGTGGGATTCATCTTCGCCGTCACGCTCGCTGCCCGTTTCCGCGTCATTTGACGGAAATTCCAGCAGCGGGTTCTTTTCGACTTCCTGGGAGATGAATTGAACGAGTTCGAAATGCGTCATCTGCAGCAGCTGGATGGACTGCATCAGCTGCGGCGTCATGACGAGGGATTGGTTCTGTCGCAGGAAAAGATTGGCAGACAGGGCCATGGCGGACGCGAAACTCCCGTTCATTTCCTCCGGGAAGCCGCGTCCGAACAAGCATTTCAGGCCACGGAAATCCAGTTGGCCCAAAAATTGCTTTTTTATTCTATTTGGTCAAGCTCAAGTGTGACGGGAAGGTGAATTTCCGTCGCCTTCGACCGTATCAAAGGCTGAAATTATCGCCAAGATAGAGGCGGCGAACCTCAGGGTTGTTGACGATATCGTTGGCCCGGCCATGCGTCAGAACTTCACCGGCATGGATGATGTAGGCGCGGTCGATCAGACCCAGGGTCTCGCGGACATTGTGGTCGGTGATCAGAACGCCGATGCCGCGTGCCGTCAGATGGTGCACGAGGTTCTGGATATCGGAGACCGAAATCGGATCGACGCCGGCGAAGGGTTCGTCGAGCAGCATGAAGGTCGGGTCGGTCGCCAGCGCGCGGGCGATTTCCAGACGCCGGCGCTCACCGCCCGACAGCGATACGGCTGCCGCCTTGCGAAGCTTCGAGATGTGGAACTCTTCGAGCAGCTCGTCGAGCTTCTTCTCGCGTGCCGCCTTGTCCCTCTCGTGAACTTCGAGAACGGCGCGAATGTTTTCCTCGACCGTCAGGCCGCGAAAGATCGAGGCTTCCTGCGGCAGGTAGCCGACGCCGAGGCGCGAGCGGCGATACATCGGCATGGTCGTGACATCATTGCCGTCGATCTCGATCGTGCCTTCATCGACCGGCACGAGACCAGTGATCATGTAGAAACAGGTGGTCTTGCCTGCGCCGTTCGGCCCGAGAAGCCCTACCGCTTCGCCGCGCCGGACGACCAGCGACACGCCATTGACGACACGCCGGGTGCTGTAGGTCTTCGTCAGACCGCGCGCAATCAGCGTGCCCTGGTAACGGCTTTTGTCTCCGGCAGATGCGTCCGCGGCCTGCGGCGCGGACTTGCCGAACATTTTGGGAAGCGAGAGAAGTTTCACGAGAGGGCCGGGTCAGTTCTTCTTCTGGGACTTCGGATCGAGCTGGATCTGGACGCGGCCCCCGCAGCTATCCAGTTGTGCCTGTCCGGTTTGCATGTGGACCGTGAGCTGGCAGCCGGTGAAGACATTCGGGCCATCCGAGAGCACAACCTTGTCGCCCTTCAGGATGAATGTCTGCGCCGCCATGTCGAAGGCGCCGTTATCGGCGGTTGCCGTCTGTGTGCCGGAGCTCAGGAAAACCTTGTCGGTGACCACGATGTGGTCGATATCGGCGTTGCCGGACGAGATCGATGCAGCGCCGGCATCCGGCTTGGCATTCGCATCCGTCGCCTGACCGTCGGCATTTGCCTTCGGCTTGTAAAAGACCGTCATGTGGCCAGCCTGCAGCGTCGTCTTGCCCTGAACGACCTTCACGTTGCCGGTAAAGTCGGCCTTGTGTTCCTGGTCGTGGATTTCGAGCTTGTCGCTCTCGATCTGGATCGGCTCGTTCTTGTCGAGCTTGAGGCCGTCCATCTGGCTGGTCGTTGCCTGCGCGAATGCAGCTCCTGCAATCATCAGAAGCGCCAGAGCGCCGCCGGTTGCTGCTGCGCCAAGCTTACGAATTGGAGAGTGACAATCTTTTGTCATTAAAGAACCCGGCTGTTAGGTGCCCTGTTTGCGGATGGCGGATGGATCGACGTTCATACGAACTTTCCCCTCGAACGTGATCACGCGACCCTTATCCGTCATCTTGAGGGAGTTCGCAACAACCGAAGTTCCCTCTTTGGTAATGGTTACGGGGTCGTCCGTGCTCATGCTGCCACCCTTGATATCGAGCTTGGCAGACTTGAAATCGGCGGTCAGACCGTTGCTCAGGAGAACGGTGAATGGCGAGGTAAGCGCGAGCTTGTCGGTCGAGCGGTCGTAATCGGCCGATTGCGCCTCGACGCGAGCGATCAGATCGTCGTTGACAGGGACGGCCGCCTTGATCGTCTCCAGCGTGATGAGGCTCGGGTTCTTGATGTCCTGCAGAGCGCGCTCGGCGAGCATCGAATAATTGATGCCATCGGAATTGCGACCGGCGATCGCGGGCTTGGCCATGACGACCTTGCCGTTCTCGATCTTGGCGCCCTCGATCTTCAGGTTTTCCGGCAGATAGGCGCGGACCATGGAGACGGCGATGAAGGCCAGAGAAACGACGACGGCGGCGACCGGAAGCAGCACCTTCAGACGGCGCACGCGCCCCGAATGACTGAGCGCAGCGCCATAGGCAGTGCGCGCGGGTCGGGCAAAGGCAGCCTTCCCGCCGCTGTTGATCGTATCGAGCATTAAGTCTGTCCGTGTCTGTCGATCGGCATTCCTATATAGGAACTACTTCGGCCGATCACAGATCGTTTCGCATTATTACATTACCTTGCCAATATGGATTTTTTTCTGCAACAAGCAACAAAGGCAAGAAAACGCGGCAAACCGGCATTTTCACAACAGCATGCCGCCTTATCTGATATCGCTGTGAATTGTGGCCGTCTCAGGCCCTGGAGGACTTATGGACAGCTCGACGATCGCCGACCGCCGCAGACTTCGCCGGCGACTGGGCTTCTGGCGGATCGCAGCAGCGGTGCTTCTGGTGGCGCTCGGCCTCTCGCTCTACCTGTTTTTCCGCAGCGATATCGAGCAGAGCCGTCCGCAGATTGCCCATGTGACGATCTCCGGCCTGATCACCGACGACGACGAGCTGCTTGAGCGGCTGAAGAAGATCGAAGAGAACAATCAGGTGAAGGCCGTGATCGTCTCGATCTCCTCGCCGGGCGGCACGACCTACGGCGGCGAGAAGATCTTCAAGGCGATCCGGGCGATCTCGGCCAAGAAGCCCGTCGTCTCGGACGTGCGTACGCTCGCCGCTTCCGCCGGCTACATGATCGCCACCGCCGGTGACACGATCATTGCCGGAGACAGCTCGATCACCGGTTCGATCGGTGTCATCTTCCAGTATCCGCAGATCCAGCCGCTGCTCGAAAAGCTCGGCGTGTCGCTGCAGGAGATCAAGTCCTCTCCGCTGAAGGCCGAGCCCTCGCCTTTCCACAATACCAGCGAAGAGGCCAAAGCGATGATCAATAACATGGTCCAGGACAGCTATGCCTGGTTCGTGGATCTCGTCGCCGATCGCCGGAAACTGCCGCGCGATGAAGTACTTAAGCTCGCTGACGGGACGATCTATACCGGCCGCCAGGCGCTGAAAGTGAAGCTGATCGACCAGCTCGGCGGCGACCCTGAAATCCGCGACTATCTGGCCAAGCGGGACATTAGCAAGGACCTGCCGGTCGTTGATTGGGACAAGAAGAGCAACACGCCCTTCCTGCTCGCCGGCGCGGTTTCGAAGGTCGCCACACTTCTCGGCTACGGCGACCTCTTCAAAGCCCAGGACCTTGAGGGCATTCTGCCACAAAAGTTGCTCCTTGACGGGCTCGTTTCAGTTTGGCAGTTTGGCCGCGATTGATAAGAAATCAATAATTTAAGGGGGCGACCGTGATCAAGTCGGAACTGGTGCAGATAGTTGCCGCGCGCAACCCGCATCTCTATCACCGCGACGTCGAGAATATCGTCAATGCCGTCCTTGACGAGATCACCGATGCACTGGCGGCGGGCAACCGCGTCGAGCTGCGCGGCTTCGGCGCCTTTTCCGTCAAGAACCGCCCATCGCGCTCCGGCCGCAACCCCCGCACCGGCGACACCGTTTTCGTCGAGGAAAAGTGGGTTCCCTTCTTCAAGACCGGCAAGGAGCTGCGCGAGCGGCTGAACCCCGGCCAGGCCGATCAGGACGATTGAGCCTTCCGCCTGCGGCGAAACCGCGCTTGAAGTTCGCCGCCGGATTCCTATTCTGCTCTTAGCTTGAGAAGCGCCGTTTCAACGACGGCGCCATAATGCGCGGAGGCCATACATGGCGAAGAAGATCACCAACCTTTTGATTTTGCTGCCGCTCGGCATCATCCTGATCATCTTCTGCGTGGCCAACCGGCAGAGCGTGACGCTTGCTTTCAACCCGTTCCGCCCGGAAGATCAGGTTCTGTCGCTCTCCGCGCCATTCTTCGTCTTCCTGTTCATCGCGCTGATCATCGGCATGCTCGCCGGCTCTGCCGTCACCTGGTTCAGCCAGGGCAAGCACCGCAAGCGGGCGCGCGTCGAAGCCAAGGAAGCAATCCGCTGGCAGGGCGAAGCCGGCCGCCACAAGGCGCGTGCGGAAGAGATCGCCGGGCAGCTGCCCTCACGCTGATTGGCGCGACGGATCGAAGGTCAGCTCTTCGTATTCGCCTTCGGCCGAAGTTCCGGTGCCGGTCACGGCAAAACCCTTCGCGACATAGAAGGCCTTGGCGCCCACATTGTTGACCAGGCATTTGAGCCGGTATCTGTGGCGCGGCCAATCAGGGAGTGCGCCCAGCAGCGCCGTTCCGACGCCCCTGCCCTGCCATTCCTTGCGGATATAGAGCATGTGAATGAAATCGTCGGCCGCCCAGAGCGTCATGAAGCCGGCAACAGAGCCATCCGCCGTCTCGGCGAGCCAGACGAGCTCGCCTTGCGTATGGGAAAAGAAATCCTCGTGCTTGAAGCGCGACGGATCGACCCAGGTGAAAGTCTGGCGGCGGACCGCGAGATAGATATCGGCAAGCTCCTCGCGGTCCGACGGCCGCGGCGTCCTGATCATCAAATCCATGATCAAGAATTAGCCGATGAACGGACAGCCGCCAATGGCCGGATCACGTACCCGCCTTTTCCGAAACGGCGGCGTTGAAATCGGCGAAGAACTGCTGCGCCAGCTTCTGCGAGGTGGAATCGACAAGGCGGGCGCCGAGCTGAGCGATCTTGCCGCCGACCTGGGCCTTTGCGTTATATTGCAGCACGGTTTCCGCGCCGTCTTCTTTCAATACGACATCGGCGCCGCCCTTGGCAAAGCCGGCGATGCCGCCCTTGCCCTCGCCCGAGATCGTGTAGCTTTCCGGCGCATTGATGTTGGAGAGGGTCACCTCACCGTTGAAGGTTGCCGAGACGGGGCCGATCTTGATCTTGACGGAGGCGGCGAGCTCGGTGGGCGACTTCATCTCCAGGGTCTGACAGCCCGGAATACAGCGCTTGAGGACTTCGGGATCGTTGAGCGCCGCCCATACGGCATCGCGCGGTGCGGTGATGCGTTCTTCGCCGGTCATATCCATTCGAAATCCTCCCATTTCGGATTGCTAAACTTATCACAGCGGGAAAGCGCTTTGCCAAGGTGAAACGGAATGCTATTTGCACGGGCTCCATCGAATTGAAGACGCGGAAAACCACGTTGAGACAAAAAGACCGCCGGCCGGGCGCAAAGACGCCTTCCGGCTCCTCCGGCCCTCGCCGCAGCGACGACCGTCCGAACCGCCCGGCCAAGCCGGTTGCCAAACCCGCAGCGCCCCGCGAGGCGGTGCGTGAGGCAGCCGTGCCTGTTGCCGTCGAGCGGCCGCTGAAGACCCGCACCGGCGACCGCCCGATCGAGCGCGTGCCCGTCATCCTGGAATCGCTCGGCGCCGGCGACTTCCACCTGATCGACAGCGGCAACGGCCAGAAGCTCGAGCAATACGGCCCCTACCGCATCGTGCGGCCCGAGGGACAGGCGCTGTGGCAGCCGACCCTTTCCCAGCCGGTCTGGGACAAGGTCGATGCCGTCTTTACCGGCGATGTCGACGAAGAGGGCACCGGCCGCTGGCGCTTCCCGAAGGAAGCGCTCGGCGAAACCTGGCCGCTGCACCTGCTTGGCGTCGATTTCTTCGGCCGCTTCACCTCGTTCCGCCACGTCGGCGTCTTCCCTGAGCAGATCGTCCACTGGAGCTGGATGAAAGAGCAGGTGGAGAAGGCAGGCAGGCCGCTGAAGGTGCTCAATCTCTTCGGTTATACCGGTGTCGCCTCGCTGGTGGCCGCCGCTGCCGGCGCTGAGGTCACCCATGTCGATGCATCCAAGAAGGCGATCGGCTGGGCGCGCGAAAACCAGGCGCTCGGTCGCATGGAAAAGCTGCCGATCCGCTGGATCTGCGAAGACGCGATGAAATTCATCCTGCGCGAAGAACGCCGCGGCAATACCTACGACATCATCCTGACCGATCCGCCGAAATTCGGCCGTGGCCCGAACGGCGAGGTCTGGCATTTGTTCGAACATCTTCCGCTGATGCTCGATATCTGCCGGGAGATCCTCTCGCCGAAGGCTGTCGGCCTGGTGCTGACCGCCTATTCGATCCGGGCGAGCTTCTATTCGATCCACGAGCTGATGCGCGAAATCATGCGTGGCGCCGGTGGCGCCGTCGAGTCGGGCGAGCTGGTCATCCGCGAAGGCGGGCTTGACGGCAAGACGCCGGGCCGCGCCCTCTCCACATCCCTCTTTTCGCGCTGGGTGCCGAAATGAACGAATTCCACGACCGCGGACCGCGCCGGGTCGGCCAGGTGAAGGAAGTCACCTCGCTTGCCAACCCCATCATCAAGGACATCAAGGCGCTCAGCGACAAGAAGTCCCGCGAGCAGAGCGGCGCCTTCATGGCCGAAGGCCTGAAGCTCGTCATCGACGCGATCGAGCTCGGCTGGACGATCCGCACGCTTGTCTATGCCAAGGCCGCCAAGGGCAAGCCGCTGGTCGAGCAGATGGCGGCGAAAACCGTCGCCTCCGGCGGGCTGGTTCTCGAAGTCAGTGAGAAGGTGCTCTCTTCGGTCACGCGGCGCGACAATCCGCAGATGGTGGTCGGCATTTTCGAGACCCGCTGGAAGCCGCTGCGCGATATCCGCCCGCAGCAGGGCGAGACCTGGATTGCGCTCGATCGCGTTCGTGACCCCGGCAATCTCGGCACCATCATCCGCACTGCCGATGCGGCCGGCGCCTCCGGCGTCATCCTCGTCGGCGAGGCAACTGATCCCTTTTCGCTCGAGACCGTGCGGGCAACGATGGGTTCGGTCTTCGCCGTGCCGGTCGCCCGGGCATCGATGGACGAGTTCATCGCCTGGAAGAAGACGGCCGGTGTGCAGGTCGTTGCCACGCATCTCGCCGGCTCCGTCGATTATCGCACCATCGATTACAAGAAGAAGCCTGTCGTGCTCCTGATGGGCAACGAGCAATCCGGCATTCCCGAGCAGCTCGCCAGGGAGGCCGATGCGCTTGCCCGCATTCCGCAGCAGGGCCGCGCCGACTCGCTCAATCTTGCCGTTGCGAGCGCCGTCATGCTCTTCGAGGCGCGCCGCCACCTTCTCTCACTGTCAGAGGCAAAATGACCGAACAGACGCTTCCGCGCCCGGCCCTCTTTTCGCGCCCGCTGCCGATCCTGCTCTTCATCATCGTGGCGGTGATCCTCGACCAGATAGTCAAGATCGCCGTCGATCATTACCTGCCGCTGCAGGAAGCCGTTCCCGTCATTCCGATGCTGGCGCTCTACCGCACCTACAACCTCGGCGTTGCCTTCTCGATGCTGTCAGGGATGGACGGCTGGTTCATCGTCGGCATGCGCCTTGTGATCGTCGCCTTCGTCATCTGGATGTGGCACCGCACCGCCAAGGACCGCTGGATCGCCCATACCGGCTTTGCGCTGATCATCGCGGGCGCGCTCGGCAACCTTATCGACCGCTTTCTCTACGGGCACGTGATCGACTATATCCTGTTTCATACGGAGACATGGTCGTTCGCAGTTTTCAATCTGGCCGATAGTTTCATCACGATCGGCGCGGGATGCGTGATTCTTGACGAGTTGCTGCAACCGAAAAAGAGCGAAAGCTAAAATCTTAGTCTTTTCCTGAAGGCATTCGGAAGAGCGCCTATGTTAGCCAGCAGTCATGCAAAGCTTGGCTCAACTGCAGGAAAGACTGGCCGCTGCTTTCGGCCCCGCCAAACCGCAGGACGTGCGGACGGTCGAGGATTCCCTGCAACCGGTGGCTGGTCCGAGAACGATACAGCGCAAGAAGTCACTGGTCTCGCTTTGGCTCGGCGGCGCCGGCATTCTTGCCGCGGCCCTGCTCCTCATCCTCGGTCAGGCCGGCGGCCCGCTGCTCTTTTCGATCGGGCTTGCAGCAATTGCCATTGCCCTCATTACCTATCTCGTGGTTTCCAGGCGCAAGGCGAAGGCACTGCCGAAGAAACAGACAGGCAGCGCTGCAACGAGCGAAGCTGCCGAGCTCTTCGCCAATGTGCATGACGTTCTCGGCGACATCACCATTACCCGCAGCATCGACCGGCGCATCATCGGCGCCAATGCCACGTTCCGGCGCCTGACCGGCCGCCTGAAGCCCGAGGGGCAGACATGCGAGGAGATCGGCATCGCCTTTCGCCCGGGTGCCGAGCCGCACCGCTTCGATGTCGAGATTTCGACGCTGGAAGGGCAGCGCATTTTCGTCTGGCACGATGTCGTCACCCGCGATCCGGCAAACGGCAATCTGCTGATCCAGAGCATTGCCCGCGACGTGACCAACGAGCGGCTGACCGCCCAGGCCCGCGAAGAGGCCCGCCAGAAAGCCGAATATAACAGCGCCGCCAAGTCGCGGCTGCTTGCGACCGTCAGCCATGAAATCCGCACGCCGCTCTCAGGCATTCTCGGCATGACCCATCTGCTTGCCCAGGCGCAGATGACGCAGGAGCAGCAGAATTATCTCGGCGGCATCCGCCAATCCGGCCACGCCCTGACCCAGCTGGTCGAAGACCTTCTCGACTTCTCGACCATCGAGGTCGGCCGCTTCCAGCTGCGCCCACGATCGGAATCGCTGCGGCAGCTTCTCGAAAGCGTCGTGGAAATGCTGGCGCACCGGGCGCACGAGAAGGACATCGAGATCGGCGCCACGGTCTCGTCCGATGTGCCGGAATTCATGAGCTTCGACCCGGCGCGGCTGCGCCAGGTGCTTTTCAACGTGATCGGCAATGCGGTGAAGTTCACGCATGCCGGCGGCGTCTTCATTCGCGCCACACTGTCTGACGAGGACCTCGTCATTACCGTCACCGACACCGGCCCGGGCATGACTGCGGAGGAGCAGTCCCGGATCTTCGGTGAATTCGAACAGGGAGGAACCATGGTCGAAAAGAGCGGCGGCACCGGTCTCGGCCTGACCATCTCGGCGCGCATCATGCGCGAATTCGGCGGCTCGCTGACGGTTGCCAGTGAGAAGGGCAAGGGCAGTGAATTCACCATCCGCTTTCCGGCGGGCATCACTGAAGAGGGCCGCGGCCGCCGCAAGGGTCTGCTGGCCGGCAATACCGTCGTGCTGCTCGCGCCTGCGGGTGCTGCGCGGGCGGCAATTGCCGAAACGGTCACCGCGCTCGGCGGCGCCTGCCATCTCGTCGAGGATGGTGAGACCGCCCGCGAGACGCTGCTCTATATGGCCGGCCGCGGCCAGCGCCCGACCGATATCATCATCGATCACCGTCTTTCGACCGAGTTCGCCAGCCATCTCGCCGACCGCACCGACATTGCGGCGCTTGGCCTGCGCAAGATCCTGCTCGTCAACCCGGAAGAGCGGAACGCCCATGCACTCGATCTTTTCGACGCTTGGCTGATCCGGCCACTGCGCGAACAGTCGCTGATCGACGTGTTGCGTGGACGGATGCGTGGCATGGAGAAGCGGGATGCGCTGAACGACAATCAGCCGGGCTTCAGCGCCTCCATTCCCGAAGCCAGCCTGCAGCGCGGTCTCAACATCCTGCTTGGCGAGGACGACCCGATCAATGCCATGCTGGTGCGCGCCATGCTGGAGAAGGGTGGCCATACGGTTCGCCATGTCGAGGACTTCGAGAGCCTGCTCGACGGCGCGCTTTCCGAGAACGGCAGCCGCCCCGATATCGTCATCAGCGATCTCACGATGCCGGGCGGCGAAGGCGTCGACATGATCGGCCGCCTGCGCGGTCACGAGCGGCGTCTCGATCTGGTGCCGGTGCCTGTCATCGTGCTGACGGCAGACAAGCGCGACGAGTCCCGTCGTGCCGTTCTGCTGGCCGGTGCTAACCGGGTGATGATCAAGCCGGTCGATCCGATCCGGCTACTGACCGAGGTCCAGGCTGTGGCCGCGCTCTCGGCCCGCAGGGCGGAAGCCCTTTAAAGCGGGGTGACATTGCCCCAAATTCCCCCTAACGTTCATGTCACTTTCCTGTCGCACATAAGTGTTTTATGGCAGCTCATGAGCCGGCAACGGGAGAATCTTCAATGGATATCGACACCTTGAAACGCGAGACGATTGCGGAGACCAGCCGGTCTTCGGCGACTGTTGCGCCGAAGGAAGGCGACGTTCTCGGCCGTATCGGCAATCTCGAGACCCGGCTGGCCCGCAGCGCCAGCGAAATCGATGCCGCCCAGCATGTGCGTTACCGCGTCTTCGTCGAGGAGATGAAGGCACAGCTTCCGGCTGAAGCCATGCGCCGCGAGCGCGATTTCGACGCCTATGACGCCTTCTGCGATCACCTGCTGGTCCTCGACCGCTCGCTGGAAGGCGACAGCGAAGACCAGATCGTCGGCACCTACCGCCTGCTGCGTCAGGATGTCGCGATGGCGAATGGCGGCTTTTACTCGGCTTCCGAATTCGCGATCGGCGAACTGCTCGCCCGCCATCCCGACAAGAAATTCATGGAGCTCGGCCGCTCCTGCGTGCTGCCGGAATATCGTACGAAGCGTACCGTCGAACTGCTCTGGCAGGGCAACTGGGCCTATGCTCTGAAGCACGGCATGAGTGCCATGTTCGGCTGCGCCTCCTTCCCGGGCATCCATCCGGAAAGCCATGCACTGGCCCTCTCCTTCCTGCACCACACGGTTCAGGCCAAGAACGAATGGGCCGTCAACGCCCTGCCGCATCTGGCCCGTCCGATGGACCTGATGCCGCCCGAAGCCGTCAACCCGAAGAAGGCGCTGATGGCACTGCCGCCGCTGATCAAGGGCTACCTGCGCTTGGGCGCGATGGTCGGCTCCACCGCCGTGGTCGACCACGCCTTCAACACCACCGACGTGCTGATCGTTTTGCCGATCTCCAGCATCTCGGACCGTTACCTGAACTACTACGGCGCCGACGCCGGCCGGTTCTCTAGCTAAGCTGGCACTTGTCATTCAAATGAAGTACGGTCATCTCCTGACGGAGGTGACCAATGTCTTCGACCACTCTTGTTCAAACGAGAATCGATCCTGAGATCAAGGAACGCGCGGCAGCCGTTCTTGAGACGATGGGCCTGACCGTTTCCGATGCTGTCAGGATTTTGCTGACGAGGACGGCGAACGAAGGCGCTCTACCACTCGAACTGGTGAGCAGCAGCGAGGCGCATAACGCCTGGTTCAAGGCGAAGGTGCTGGAGGCGCTCGCCGATACATCGGCGGATGTAGACGACGACGAGGTGGCAGCGCATTTCGCAAAGAGACGCGCCGACGCCTTGCGCAATGCGGGGGGCGGCCGGTGAAGCTTGTCTGGACCCGCTATGCGCTTTCAGACCGAGACGACATCTTCTCCTTCATCCAGACGGAAAATCCGCAGGCCGCAGTGCTGATCGACGAGCAGATTGCGGCTGCGGCCCAGCGCCTGACCGCGTTTCCACAAAGCGGCAGAGCCGGCCGGATCGAAGGGACGCGCGAACTCACTGTGCCGCGCACGCCCTATATCATCGCTTACATCGCCTTGCCGGATCGGGTGCGAGTACTGCGCGTTCTTCACGGCGCGCGCCTGTGGCCGGGCAAATTCCCGGAATAGCGCCCTACCGCGCGATATCGCGATAGGGCGTTGTCTTTACGACCCCGCCGCGTAAGCCGCGATTGCGGCCATGTTGACGATGTCGCTGTCCTTGGCGCCCATCGAGGTGATCTGGACGGCCTTGTCGAGGCCGACGAGGATCGGGCCGATGACGGTGGAGCCGCCGAGTTCCTGCAGCATCTTGGTGCTGATCGAGGCCGAGTGGAAAGCCGGCATGACGAGCACGTTGGCCGGGCCGGACAGACGGCAGAACGGATATTGCTCCATCGCCTTGCGGTTCAGCGCCACATCTGCCGACATTTCACCGTCGTATTCGAAATCGACGCGGCGCTTGTCGAGGATCTTCACCGCTTCGCGGACGCGCTCGGAGCGCTCGCCGGAGGGGTGGCCGAAGGTGGAATAGGCGAGCATCGCGACGCGCGGCTGGTAACCCATGCGGCGCGCGAGGCCCGCGGCTTCCTCGGCAATATCCGCCAGCTCTTCCGCCGTCGGCATGTCGTGGACGGCGGTATCGGCGACGAAGACAGTGCGGCCGCGGGCGAGCACCAGCGATACGCCGATGACGCGGTGGCCGGGCTTTTCGTCGATGCAGCGGCGGACGTCTTCCAGCGCTGTCGAGTAGTTGCGGGTGATGCCCGTGACCATGCCATCGGCATCTCCGAGCGCCACCATGGTTGCCGCGAAATGGTTGCGGTCGTTATGGATCAGGCGCTGCGCATCACGGTGAAGGTATCCCTTCCGCTGCAGGCGGGCGTAGAGATAGTCAATATAGGCTTCGACGCGGGTCGAGATGCGGGCGTTGACGATTTCGAGACCCGGGCGATTGAGATCGATACCGGCGCGCTCGGCGGTTGCCTTAATCAGATCCTCACGACCGAGAAGGATCGCGGTGCCGAGCTGCTGGTTGGCATAGGACATGGCAGCGCGCATGACCTGCTCTTCTTCAGCCTCGGCAAAGACGATGCGCTTCGGCCGGCGGCGCACGCGCTCGTAGAGGCTTGCAAGCGTCGAGGCGATTGGATCGCGGCGGGCGGAGAGCTCGCGGCGATAACCTTCCATATCGGTGATGACCTTGCGGGCGACGCCGCTCTCGATCGCAGCTTCGGCGACGGCAGCCGGAATGGCCGAGATCAGACGCGGATCGAAGGGAACCGGGATGATGTACTGCGCGCCGAAGCGTGGGCGATTGCCCTGATAGGCGGCAACGACATCGTCAGGAACGTCTTCGCGGGCGAGGCTCGCGAGCGCCTTGACGGCCGCGATCTTCATGTCGTCGTTGATGGTCGTGGCGCGGACATCGAGCGCGCCGCGGAAGATATAGGGAAAACCGAGGACGTTGTTGACCTGGTTCGGATAGTCCGAGCGGCCGGTCGCCATGATCGCATCGTCGCGGATGCGGGCGACTTCCTCCGGCGTGATTTCCGGATCCGGGTTTGCCATGGCGAAGATGATCGGCCGGTCGGCCATCGAGCGGATCATGTCCTCGGAGAAAGCACCCTTCTGCGACAGGCCAAAGACGACGTCGGCGCCCTTCATGGCCTCTTCCAGCGTACGGGCCTTGGTCTTCACCGCATGCGCCGACTTCCACTGGTTCATGCCCTCGGTGCGGCCCTGGTAGATCACGCCCTTGGTGTCGCAGAGAACGATATTTTCTGGCGCGAAGCCCATTGCCTTGATGAGCTCGACGCAGGCGATTGCCGCAGCACCTGCGCCGTTGCAGACGAGCTTGGTCGTCTTCAGGTCGCGGCCGGTCAGTTCCAACGCGTTGATCAGGCCGGCGGCGGCGATGATTGCCGTGCCGTGCTGGTCGTCATGGAAAACAGGGATATCCATGAGCTCGCGCAGGCGCTGCTCGATGATGAAACAGTCGGGAGCCTTGATATCTTCGAGATTGATGCCGCCGAAGGAGGGGCCGAGGAAGCGGACGCAATTGATGAACTCGTCGACATTCTCCGTATCGACTTCCAGGTCGATGGAATCGACATCGGCGAAACGCTTGAAGAGAACGGACTTACCTTCCATGACCGGCTTCGACGCCAAGGCACCGAGATTGCCGAGGCCGAGGATGGCCGTGCCGTTGGAGATGACGGCCACCATGTTGCCGCGCGAGGTGTAATCATAGGCGGTGGCGGGATCGGCGGCGATGGCCTTGACGGGAACGGCGACGCCCGGCGAATAGGCAAGCGAGAGATCGCGCTGTGTCGCCATCGGCTTGGTCGGGTTGACCTCGAGCTTGCCCGGCCGCCCCATTGAGTGGAAGTCGAGTGCTTCCTTGTCGGTGATGCCGTTGGCGGGGCGCTGCTTGCTGTTCATGTCGGGCATATCTCCTCCAAATCTCCTGGCAATCGGCTTTCGATTGCGCCGTTTCCCCAATCTATAGACAGGGCTATAGGGGCTGACACGACGCCTTGCGAAAAAGCCGTACGGCTACAATCGATTAAAATATCCGTTGGAACTGGCAGGCGCCCCTCAAGGACTTCCTGACCGCGCGGTTCAGCGAATACCTCCCTCAATCCTCCTGTGGGCTAACGGCTCCCATTTCCCGATAGCTGTTGTCTTCTATAGCCGCGCTTCGATAGGGTGGCACCTGATTTTTTAGGGAAAAGCCTACCGACGTGAACGACAGAATGGATCCTCGACACGAAGCCTTTTCGGCTGCCGAACTCGCGACAGAGGAAAGCCGCGCTTCGGCGACGCCGATGATGGAGCAGTTCATCGAGATCAAGGCGAACAATCCGGATTCGCTGCTCTTCTATCGCATGGGCGATTTCTATGAGCTGTTCTTCGAGGACGCGCTCGATGCGTCGCGCGCGCTCGGCATCACGCTGACGAAGCGCGGCCAGCACATGGGGCAGGATATCCCGATGTGCGGTGTGCCGGTTCATGCGGCCGACGACTATCTGCAGCGGCTGATCGGTCTCGGTTTCCGCGTCGCTGTCTGCGAGCAGGTGGAAGACCCCGCGGAAGCGAAGAAGCGCGGCTCGAAGTCGGTCGTCAAGCGTGACGTCATCCGTCTCGTCACGCCCGGCACGATCACCGAAGAAAAGCTGCTTTCGCCATCCGAATCCAACTACCTGATGGCGCTCACCCGTATCCGCGGCGCGTCCGAACCGCTGATGGCGCTTGCCTGGATCGACATTTCGACCGGTGTTTTCCGTGTTGCCGAGACCGAGAGTTCACGCCTGCTGGCCGATATCCTGCGCATCGAGCCCCGGGAGCTGATCGTTCCCGATACGATGTTCTATGATCAGGAACTGAAACCCGTCTTCGACGTGCTGGGCCGTGTGGCCGTGCCGCAACCGGGCGTACTGTTCGACAGCGCCACTGCCGAAAGCCGGATCACGCGCTATTTCGGCGTCTCGACGCTCGATGGCTTCGGGACATTTTCTCGTGCCGAACTCGCCGCGGCGGCAGCGGCGATCGCCTATGTCGAGAAGACCCAGATCGCCGAGCGGCCGCCGCTCGGAAAGCCAGAGCGGGAAAGCGGTGCCTCGACACTGTTCATCGATCCGGCAACCCGCGCCAATCTCGAACTGGCAAAGACCCTTTCAGGCGACCGGAACGGCGCGCTGCTGAAGGCGATTGACCGTACCATCACCGGTGGCGGCGCCCGTCTGCTTGCCGAGCGGCTGATGTCGCCGCTGACAGATCCGGCGAGGATCAACGAACGTCTCGATTCCATCGGTTTCCTGATCGAGGAGCCGTCGCTCTGTGGCGACCTGCGGGATGCCCTGAAGCATGTGCCCGATATGCCGCGCGCCCTTTCGCGGCTGGCGCTCGATCGTGGCGGACCGCGCGATCTCTGGGCGATCCGCCAGGGCCTTGGCGCTGCGGCCGAGCTGGCGCGCCGGCTTTCGGATGCCCTGCTGCCGGGAGAGCTGGATGCTGCAGCAGCCGAGCTTCAAGCGCTCCCGCCCACGCTGGAGCGCATGCTTGGCGAAACGCTGGCCGATGAGTTGCCGCTGCTGAAGCGCGACGGCGGCTTTCTGCGCGATGGCGCCAACGCCGAGCTCGACGAAGTCCGGGCGCTGCGCGATCAGTCGCGCCGGGTGATTGCCGGCCTACAGCTGCAATATGCCGACGAAACCGGCATCAAGTCGCTGAAGATCAAGCACAACAACGTTCTCGGATACTTCATCGAAGTCACGGCCGGCAATGCCGGTCCGATGACCGACACCGCGGAGGCCAAGGCCCGTTTCATTCATCGCCAGACGATGGCCAACGCCATGCGCTTCACGACGACGGAGCTTGCCGATCTCGAAAGCCGCATTGCCAATGCTGCCGACCGGGCGCTGCAGATCGAGCTTGCCGCCTTCGACCGGATGACGGCGGCTGTTGTCGCGGAAGCCGAGGCGATCAAGGCCGGCGCCCGGGCGCTTGCCATTATCGACGTTGCGGCTGCACTGGCGCTGCTTGCCGAAGAGCAAGCCTATTGCCGCCCGCTCGTCGACGGCTCGAAGATGTTTGCGATCGAGGGCGGGCGTCATCCCGTCGTAGAGCAGGCGCTGCGGCGTCAGTCGTCCGGCCCCTTCGTTGCCAATAATTGCGATTTGTCGCCGGTCTCCGATGGCAAGGACGGCGCTATCTGGCTGCTGACCGGCCCGAACATGGGCGGTAAATCGACCTTCCTGCGCCAGAACGCGCTGATCGCGATCCTGGCGCAGATGGGCTGCTTCGTTCCGGCGACGTCGGCGCATATCGGCATCGTCGACCGTCTATTCTCGCGCGTCGGCGCATCCGACGATCTGGCGCGCGGCCGTTCGACCTTCATGGTCGAGATGGTCGAGACCGCGGCTATCCTCAATCAGGCCACCGACCGCTCGCTCGTCATCCTTGATGAAATCGGCCGCGGCACCGCGACTTTCGATGGCCTCTCGATCGCCTGGGCCGCCGTCGAGCATCTGCATGAAGCGAACCGCTGCCGCGGGCTTTTTGCGACGCACTTTCACGAATTGACCGTGCTTTCTGAAAAGCTTGCCCGGCTATCGAACGCCACGATGCGGGTGAAGGAATGGGACGGCGACGTCATTTTCCTGCATGAAGTCGGCCCGGGCGCTGCCGATCGTTCCTATGGTATTCAGGTTGCCCGGCTGGCCGGTCTGCCGGCTTCCGTCGTTGCCCGTGCACGCGATGTGTTGACGCGGCTTGAAGATGCCGACAGAAAGAACCCGGCGAGCCAGCTGATCGACGACCTGCCGCTCTTCCAGGTGGCGGTGCGCCGCGAGGATACAAATCGCGGTCCGTCCAAGGTCGAGGAAACGCTGAAGGGCATGAGCCTTGACGACATGACGCCGCGCGAGGCGCTCGATGCGCTTTACGCATTGAAGAAACAAGTGAAGTAGGAGCCGTCCGATGTTCATGCGCAGCCTCGTTCGTGAGACACAGCGGCTCTCCGATATGTTCACGATCCTCGAAGCGCTTCGCCGCGCCGACGAGCACGGCAATCCGCGCGGCTGGAAATCGCCCTACGGCCTGCTTGAGGTTACCCGCTGCTGCACACTGATCTGCGAGCTCGCCTCGATGATCGCCAAGGCGGGTTACCGCGAATGCGACCGGCCGACGCTGGAGGCGATCACTCAGGAAGCCCGCCAGGTGCTCTACTCGGTTCAGGCCCAGACGGTCTGACCGCCGGCAATCTGCCAACTTGCGGCAAAGCGCCCCGCCCCTGCGGCTCGCAACACCTTTTCGCCAAAATTAAAGGTTCTTGAGGTATGAAGCCGGTGTCATCAGCCGGGTAGAGAGGCTATATCGCATGCAGACGAAACGAGAGGCGCAGACCGAGCAAGCCGCGCCGCGCGAACACAGCATGGCGAAGCAAGACATCGACTTTTCCGGCATCCTCGATACGGCCTATCTGCAGAGCCAGTGCGATGCCGTGGCCGAAGCCAACAAGAACCGCCCGGACCTTCTGCGCTCGGATCTCCTCGCAGTCCTGAAAAAGGCCAGCAACGAGGGGCGGCAAAAGGCCCGCGAGCTGCTCTCGGAAGATGGCGGCGGCCTGCATTGCGCCTACCGTATCTCCTGGCTTCAGGACCAGATCATCACGGTCCTCTATCATTTCACCGTCACGCACATTTTCCCGAAGCAGAAGGACAAGTTCTCGGTCACCGCCGTCGGCGGCTACGGGCGCGACACGCTGGCGCCGGGTTCGGATATCGACCTGCTGTTCCTCTTCCTGCCGAAGCCCGGCGAGGAGACGCACAAGGCCGTCGAGTTCATGCTCTACATTCTGTGGGACATGGGCTTCAAGGTCGGCCATGCGACGCGCACCGTCGAGGAATGCATCGCGCTGTCGAAGTCCGACATGACGATCCGCACGGCGATCCTCGAGATGCGCTACATCTGCGGCTTGCAGTCACTGGAGACCGACCTCGAAGCCCGCTTCGACAAGGAAATCGTCACCGGCACCGGCCCGGAATTCATCGCCGCCAAGCTGGCCGAACGCGACGAGCGCCACCGCAAGGCGGGCGACACGCGCTATCTGGTCGAGCCGAACGTCAAGGAAGGCAAAGGCGGCCTGCGCGACCTGCACACGCTCTTCTGGATCTCGAAATATTATTATCACGTCCGCGATCCTGCCGAGCTGATCAAGCTCGGGGTTCTTTCCAAGCAGGAATACCGGCTGCTGATGCGCGCCGAGGATTTCCTCTGGGCGGTGCGTTGCCACATGCATTTCCTGACCAACAAGGCAGAAGAGCGGCTTTCATTCGACATCCAGCGCGAGATCGCTGAGGCGCTCGGCTACCACGCCCGCCCCGGCCTTTCGGCCGTCGAGCGGTTCATGAAGCACTATTTCCTCGTTGCGAAGGATGTCGGCGACCTGACGCGCATTCTCTGCGCGGCGCTTGAAGACCAGCAGGCGAAATCGATCCCCGGCCTGACGGGCGTGCTCAGCCGCTTCACCCACCGCACCCGCAAGATCGCCGGCAGCGTCGAATTCGTCGAGGATCGCGGCCGCATCACGCTTGCCGACCCCGATGTCTTCAAGCGCGATCCGGTTGCCATCATCCGGCTCTTTCATGTCGCCGATCTGAACGGGCTTGAGTTTCACCCGGATGCCTTGAAGCGCGTCAGCCGCTCGCTTGGGCTGATCGACAACGACCTGCGCGACAACGAGGAAGCAAACCGCCTCTTCCTCTCGATCCTCACCTCGCATCGCGACCCCGCCCTGATCCTGCGGCGGATGAACGAGGCCGGCGTGCTCGGCCGCTTCATTCCCGAATTCGGCAAGATCGTCGCGATGATGCAGTTCAACATGTATCACCACTATACGGTGGACGAGCATCTGATCCGCAGCGTCGACGTGCTCTCGGAGATCGACAAGGGCAAGGCGGAAGAGCTGCACCCGCTCTCCAACAAGCTGATGCCGCATATCGAAGACCGGGACTCGCTCTATGTCGCGGTGTTGCTGCACGACATCGCCAAGGGCCGCCAGGAAGATCACTCGATCGCCGGTGCCCGCGTCGCCCGCAAGCTCTGCGCCCGCTTCGGCCTGTCGCAGAAGCAGACGGAGATGGTCGTCTGGCTGATCGAGGAACATTTGACGATGTCGATGGTCGCCCAGACCCGCGACCTGACCGACCGCAAGACGATCACCGATTTTGCCGATCGCGTGCAGTCGCTCGACCGGCTGAAGATGCTGCTGATCCTGACGATCTGCGATATCCGTGCGGTCGGCCCGGGTGTCTGGAACGGCTGGAAAGGCCAGCTGCTGCGCACGCTCTACTATGAAACCGAGCTTCTGCTGGCCGGTGGCTTCTCGGAAGTGTCGCGCAAGGAGCGCGCCGGCTTTGCCGCCGAGGCGCTGTTCAACGCGCTCTCCGAATGGACGCAGAAGGACCGCAAGACTTATACGAAGCTGCACTACCAGCCCTACCTGCTCTCGGTGCCGCTGGAAGACCAGGTGCGCCATGCGCATTTCATCCGCCAGGCCGACAAGGCCGGCCAGGCGCTGGCAACAACGGTGCGGACCGACAGCTTCCATGCGATCACCGAAATCACCGTGCTCTCGCCGGACCATCCGCGCCTGCTCGCCGTCATCGCCGGTGCCTGCGCGGCAGCGGGTGCCAATATCGTCGATGCGCAGATCTTCACGACCTCGGACGGACGTGCGCTGGACACGATCCATGTCAGCCGCGAATTCCCGAATGACGAGGACGAGCTTCGCCGTGCCGCCACCATCGGCCGGATGATCGAGGACGTGCTTTCCGGCCGCAAGCGGCTGCCCGAAGTCATCGCCACGCGGACGAAGAACCGCAAGAAGAGCAAGGCCTTCGTCATTCCGCCGTCGGTCAACATCACCAACAACCTGTCGAACAAGTTCACCGTCATCGAGGTCGAGTGCCTCGACCGCGCCGGTCTCCTGTCGGAAATCACCGCGGTGCTTTCCGATCTCTCGCTCGACATTCAATCCGCCCGCATCACCACCTTCGGCGAGAAGGTGATCGACACCTTCTACGTCACCGACCTCGTCGGCCAGAAGATCACCAGCGACAGCAAGCGCTCCAACATCACCGCCCGGCTGAAGGCCGTCATGGCCGGTGAAGAGGACGAGCTGCGCGAACGCATGCCATCCGGCATCATCGCGCCCGCTGCCACGGCACGCTCTTCGCAGCCGAGCGACAAGAAAGCCGGTTCCCCCGCATGAGCCTCGTCAAGAAATTTGCCACCGTCGGCGGCGCCACGCTCGGCAGCCGCATCTTCGGTTTTGCCCGTGAAACGCTGATGGCCGCAGCCCTCGGGACCGGTCCGATGGCCGACGTGTTCTACGCCGCCTTCCGCTTTCCGAACCTCTTCCGGCGCCTGTTTGCCGAGGGCGCTTTCAACGCCGCCTTCGTGCCGCTGTTTGCCAAGGAGATCGAGGCGAACGGCACCGACGGCGCCAAGCGCTTCTCGGAAGAAGTCTTCGGCGTGCTCTTCTCGGTACTGCTGCTCATCACCATCGTGATGGAGCTCTGCATGCCGCTTCTGGTGCGCTTCATCATCGCGCCCGGCTTCACCGACGATCCGGACAAGTTCTCGATCACCGTGCGCATGGCGGCGGTGATGTTCCCTTATCTGATGTGCATGTCGCTGACGGCGATGATGAGCGGGATGCTGAACTCGCTGCATCACTTCTTCGCCGCCGCGGTCGCGCCCGTCTTCCTGAACGTCGTGATGATCGGCGCGCTGTTCTATGCGCTCTACACCGGCTCGGAGCCGCTGCAGACGGCTTGGTATCTCTCCTGGGGCGTTCTCGCGGCCGGTATTCTGCAGCTCGCCGTCGTCTATCTCGGCGTCATCCATGCCGGCATGAGCATCGGCCTTCGCCGCCCGCGCATGACGCCTAACGTCAAGCGGCTGCTGATCCTCGCGGTGCCCGCAGCCGTCACCGGCGGTATCACGCAGATCAACCAGATGATCGGCCAGGCGATCGCCTCGTCTCGCGAGGGCGCGATCGCGGCGCTTCAGTATGCCGACCGCATCTATCAGCTGCCGCTCGGCGTCGTCGGTGTCGCCGTTGGCGTGGTGCTACTGCCGGAACTGGCGCGCGCGCTGAAGGGCGGCAATCTGCGCGAGGCGGGCAACCTGCAGAACCGCTCGATCGAATTCGTCCTGTTCCTGACGATCCCGGCTGCCTTCGCGCTCTGGATCCTCTCCGACGAGATCATCCGCGTGCTCTACGAGCGCGGAGCCTTCCATCAGGAAAACACCCTGATCGTCGGCTCCATCCTGGCGATCTACGGCATCGGCCTCCCGGCCTTCGTGCTGATCAAGGCACTGCAGCCCGGCTTCTACGCCCGCGAGGACACCAAGACGCCGATGCGCTTTTCGGCGATCGCCGTCGGCGTCAACTGCGCGACGGCGCTGACGCTGTTCCCCTATCTCGGCGCTCCCGGTATCGCGGTCGCCGAGGCGACGGCGGGGTGGATCAGCACGGTCCTGCTTTTCGTAACGCTGCTGCGTCGCGGACATCTGGCCTGGGAATGGGCACTGGCGCGGCGCGCGGTTCTGCTCGTCGTCTCGGCGGCCGTCATGGGCGCCGTCATCATCTATCTGCAGCATCGCTGGGCGCCGTCGCTCGCATCGGACGCGCATCTGACGACCAAGGTCGGCACGCTCGGTCTGCTGATCGGCATTTCCATGATCGTCTATTTCGCGACAGCATTCCTGATCGGCGGCGCCGATCTCGGCATGATCCGCCGCAACCTCAACCGCAAGCCCGCACCTTCCACGGAAAGCTGAGGCTCAACAATAGGTCCAGCGCCGTTTCGGCCCGGTATCGACGTGAATGATACCGTTGCAATAGCGGCCGATACCGCCAATACCTGGTGCGCTCTGGGCGGCGGCAATCACCGTCCGCTCGGAAACGCCGGGCACTCGGATATCGGCGGCATTGCAATGCCGGTGCTGCGAGTGCGAGCGGCCGGAATGCGGCCGGAAGCCCGATGTCACCATCGGCCGGCGTCCGGTTTTTGCGGCGATATGCGCGAGAATTCCTCTCAGCCGCGGCGGAAAGCAGCCGACACGAACGCTGACGGTCTGCACCGTATAGGCGGAATTGGCGCTGTTCTTCAGCAGTCTGACGGATGGCTTCTTGGCCGTCTGGGCATTGGCGTTGAGGCAACAGGACACGGCGAACAGGCCGGCGAGCGCCAGGGATAGAATGGTATGCATCGACGTCCCTCCGGAAAGGGCCGGGCTGAAGGGGCGCTGCCCGGCCGGATGGCGGGAGGAACGTTGGTTTCAATTGTGACCATTTTGTGAAATTTTCTACTAATTCAAAATGTGAAAATCCCTCATTTATAGGATATAACCGTTTTCAACATAGCTATTTATGAGTATAAAATACTCCCGGCACCCAAAACGGAATCAATACGTTGAAGGCGGCGTGCATAGCCCGTTCGAAATCGCGGGAGACGCGCGAAAAATGCGGTGTGGCGGCTCAAAAAAGTTTAAGAGAGTGATCTTCAACCCGTTGAAATGCCTCGAACCAGGAGCCCGGAGCGATGCAATCGCTGTTTCTCGTCACGCTTGTCGTCGATGATTACGATCGCGCCAAAGCTTTCTATTGCGGTGCGCTCGGCTTCGACTGCCTGCAGGACGAGGCAATGCCGGATGGCAAGCGATGGGTGGTGGTGAAGCCGCGTGACGGTGATGGCGCTGCGTTCCTGCTGGCGCAGGCTGCGGACGACAGGCAGAAGGCGGCGATCGGCAACCAGACCGGCGGACGCGTCGGCTTCTTCCTGAAGACCGATGATTTTACGCGCGATCACGCGGCAATGACCGCCGCCGGCGTCCGCTTTCTGGAGGAGCCGCGGCATGAGGTTTACGGCACCGTCGCGGTGTTTTCGGATCCTTACGGCAACACCTTCGACCTCATCCAACACGCCGCACCCACGGCCTCTTGATTGCCGCCCTTGGCGCGTGCATAAGCGCGCCCGTTAGCAACATGGGCGTTTAGCCCTGGGGCCCTCCACCAGCCTAATCGAGGACATCATCATGGGCGAATTCAAGAAGCTCGTTTTCTCCGGCGTTCAGCCGACCGGCAATCTGCATCTCGGCAATTATCTCGGCGCGATCCGCAAGTTCGTGGCGCTGCAGGACGGCAATGACTGCATCTATTGCGTCGTCGACCTGCACTCGATCACCGCACAGCTCGTGCATGAGGATCTTCGCGGCCAGATCCGCTCGATCGCCGCCGCCTTCATCGCATCCGGCATCGACCCCGAGAAGCATATCGTCTTCAACCAGTCCGCCGTGCCGCAGCATGCCGAGCTCGCCTGGATCTTCAATTGCGTCGCCCGCATCGGCTGGATGAACCGCATGACGCAGTTCAAGGACAAGGCCGGTAAGGACCGCGAGAATGCCTCGCTCGGTCTGCTCGCTTATCCGAGCCTGATGGCTGCCGACATTCTCGTCTATCGCGGCACGCATGTTCCCGTCGGCGACGACCAGAAGCAGCACCTCGAGCTGGCGCGCGACATCGCCATGAAGTTCAACCTCGACTACCAGGATCATATCCGGCGCGCCGGTCACGGCACCGACATCACCGTCGGCGACGAGCCCGTGCACGCCTATTTCCCGATGGTCGAGCCGCTGATCGACGGCCCCGCGCCGCGCGTCATGTCGCTGCGCGACGGTACCAAGAAGATGTCGAAGTCCGATCCGTCGGATCTGTCGCGCATCAACCTGATGGACGACGAGGACGCGATCTCGAAGAAGATCCGCAAGGCCAAGACCGATCCGGATGGTTTGCCGAGCGAACTCGAAGGCCTGAAGGGCCGCCCTGAAGCCGACAATCTCGTCGGCATCTATGCGGCGCTTGCCGACAAGACGAAGGCGCAGGTTCTTGCCGAATTCGGCGGCCAGCAGTTCTCCGTCTTCAAGCCGGCGCTGATCGATCTCTCGGTTCAGGTGCTTTCGCCGATCACCGCCGAAATGCGCCGCCTGATGGACGATACGAGCCATATCGACGCGATCCTGCGCAATGGCGGCGAACGCGCCCGCGCCCGCGCCGAGGCAACGATGAAGGACGTTCGCGACATCATCGGCTTCCTCTACTAGCAGATAGCGAGCCGGGCTTTGCAAGCCCGGCTCAAGCTCTCCCTCCTATGGTATGAGACAGACCGCTGCGGTGCCGCAGCCGCAGTCCAGCAATCACATGCCATAGGGAATATCGATGACCCCGTTTGCCGCTATGCAGGCCGCTACGTATCTACCCGATGCCGCGACGGTTGCCGCAAAGGCGTCGCAGAGCGGATGCCTGGTCTACCAGCCCTACCTCAACAGCGACCAGCGGGCGTATCTCCATCCGGACGCGATCGCCTTCGATATCTCGTTCAATACGGATGCCAATACCCGCGAGTACGAGCTTTTCCGCACCCTCTACGACCACCACAAGGCTATCGGTCTTGATCGGGAGGCGTTCTGGGGTCTGGTCTCAAGCAAATTCGAACTGAAGGCTGCGACGTCATTTTCGCATTTCGCATCGGAAGCAGCGAAGGCCAAAGACGCCGGTTTCGATTGCTATATCTACAATCCCATGCTGGCGAATGCCGCGATCTACATCAATGTATGGGAACAAGGCATAGCCACCGGCCATACCGGCCTGGACAGGATCTGCGAGTATCTCGGCAACAAAGGCTACCCTGTCGTTCAGCCGCAGGGGCAGGATACGTTCTTTCTGTGCAACTACGTCTGCGGCAACGAGCGCTTCTGGCGTGGTTACTTCTCCTATTGCGAAGCCGTTCTCTACGGCCTTGACCAGGAAGCAGGCATGGGCCGTCCGGCAGGCCTCGCCTATCGCGGCGTCGCCAACTATGCCCGTGACAGAGGCGCCGGAATGCGGCCATTCGTGATCGAACGCCTGCTCGGCCTCTATGTGCAGACCGCGAGCGCCGAGGGACTGAAAGTCGCGACGTTCAAACCTCAGCCTGAGGATTTCGACCGAAAATTCGGCCATCGGCTGGGACCGGTGCTTTCCAAACTTTTCCATGAAAAGAACGAGGCGCTCGCCAGCAACCATCCTGTTCGCATCGAGGCCTGGAAGCAGGCGCGGCTCGCGATCACCTCGCGATCGGTGCTCGCGCTCCACGCCGACGATCCGCCGAACTGGCTGCCCAATGTCACAGGACCCTGAACATTGAGTTCACAGGCCGGGGCTTGCAAATTTTCGGGTTAGGGTGTCAGAGTCCGCGCCATGGTATCAAAGCGACTCTCACGTCTCGAAGGTCATCGCCGCAAGTTCATGGCGGTCATTGACGGCACACCCGAATGCCAGCGTGCCGTCCACTATGCCGGCCGGCGCGCCAAGAACTCGAATGGCGGTCTCGTTCTCGTTTATGTGATCCCGGAAGGCGATTTCCAGCAGTGGCTGGGGGTCGAGGAGATCATGCGTGCCGAGGCGCGCGAAGAGGCGGAAGCCGTGGTCGCCAAATCGGCGCAGGTCGTGCGCGAGACGATCGGTATCGAACCCGAGATCGTCATTCGCGAAGGCAGCGCTGCCGAGCAGATCAACATGGTGATCGAGGAAGACCGGGACATCGCGATCCTGGTGCTTGCGTCCAGCTCCGCGAAAGAGGGACCGGGACCGCTCGTTTCCTCCGTCGCAGGCAAGGGCGCGGCCTTTCCGATCCCGGTAACGGTGCTGCCCGATACATTGACCAACGAAGAGTTGGACGCGCTGGCCTAAACCAGCAATTCTGGAGTCATTATCTCTTGAATGGCGCGTCCAAACGGCCTATTTTCTTTTGAAGAATTCTAAAGACGGTACCGAGCGACGGCTTGGCCCGCATGGAGAGCGAAATGTTCATTCAGACCGAAGCCACCCCGAACCCCGCCACGCAGAAGTTTCTGCCGGGCAAGGTGGTGATGGAGAACGGCACGGCCGAATTCCGCAGCACGGAAGAAGCCCAGGCTTCGCCGCTCGCCGCGCGCCTCTTCGAAATCCCGGGCGTAACCGGCGTCTATTTCGGTTATGATTTCATCTCCGTCTCCAAGGACAATGCCGAGTGGCAGCACCTGAAGCCGGCGATCCTCGGCTCGATCATGGAACATTTCATGTCCGGCAAGCCGGTCATGGGCGACGCCTCCATTCTCTCCGAAGATGCCGATGCCGGTGACGAGTTCTTCGATGCCGGCGACGAATCGATCGTGCTGACGATCAAGGAACTGCTCGATACCCGCGTGCGTCCGGCCGTTGCGCAGGATGGCGGCGACATCACCTTCCGTGGCTTCAAGGACGGCAAGGTCTATCTCAACATGAAGGGCTCCTGCTCGGGTTGCCCTTCCTCCACCGCGACGCTGAAGCATGGCGTTCAGAACCTGCTTCGCCACTTCGTTCCCGAAGTGCAGGAAGTGGTCGCGGCCTAAACAACAGTATTTGCGCATGAATTCACCCGGCCGGGCTATTGCAGCACGGCCGGATGAATTTATTCTGCGCGCGGAAGAATTTATTCGGAAATTGATGGCATGATTGTTCTGGCGCTCGACACGGCAGGTGTGGATTGCGCTGCCGCTGTTTATGACAGCGGTAGTGATACGATGCTGGGGGAGGCATCGGACATGATTGGAAAGGGGCATGCAGAACATCTGATGGGCATCGTTGACCGCGTGCTGGCGCAGGCGGGAAAGAAGCTCGCGATGGTCGAACGCATTGCCGTCACGATCGGTCCAGGCTCGTTTACCGGTATCCGCGTCGGTGTTGCCGCAGCGCGCGGCTTTGCCCTCGCCCTGAATATCCCGACCGTTGGCATCACCACGCTCGAAACCATGGCCGCAGCCCAGCGCGTGAAAACGCCCGGTCGCGCCGTACTCGCAGCGATGGATGCCAAGCGCGGTGAAATCTATCTGCAGAGCTTTTCGGCCGAGGGCGAACCTCTCGACGATCCCCGCGCCGTCACCATCGAGGAAGCGCAAGCCTTCGCCTCGACCTTCGATGGCGAGATCACCGGTTCCGCAGCACCATTGCTGCGCCCCGAACTGACTGGCGACTACGCCAATTCCTTCCCCATCTCGTTCGTGGCGCGCCTCGGCGCTGCCGCCGACCCATCTTCCGGAAAGCCGAAGCCCCTTTATCTGCGTGGACCTGACGCCAAGCCACAGGCGGGGTTTGCGATTGCGCGAGTATGACAATGCTGGAAGCCTATCTGACGCTTAAGCCGGAATTCGAGATTGTCCCCATGGACGGCGACGACTGCCACGCTGTTGCCGTGCTGCATGGCGAACGCTTTGCCCGCCCTTGGGGCGATGGCGAATTTCACAGCCTGCTCAGCCAGGATAACGTCTTCGGCTTTGTGGCGCGCCAGACCAATGCCTTCCTCAAGAAGCCGCTGCCCGGTTTCGTGCTCGCCCGCCAGGTTGCCGGAGAGGCCGAAATCCTGACGGTCGCCGTACAGGCCAAGGCTGCGCGCTCCGGTCTCGGCTGGCGGCTGATGCAGGCTGCGATGCGAGAAGCCCATGCGCGCGGCGGCGAAAGCCTGTTCCTCGAAGTCGATGCGGGCAACGCACCGGCGCTCGGTCTCTACCGCAAGCTCGGCTTCGAGAAGGTCGGCGAGCGCCGCGGCTATTACAAGGACGACAAGGGTGCTGTTTCCACGGCGCTTGTCATGAAGCGCGTTCTTCGCTAGTTCCCTTGCGGAACTGGAATCTGTTGTGAAGGCCGCCAATGACCGACGTAGCCAAGACCCTTGAGGAGCTATGCGCCGAACGCGGCATGCGGATGACCGAGCAGCGCCGCGTCATTGCCCGCATTCTCGAAGAATCTGCGGATCATCCTGATGTCGAGGAGCTCTATCGCCGCTCCGTGAAAGTCGATGCCAAGATCTCGATCTCGACGGTCTACCGCACCGTCAAGCTGTTCGAGGACGCCGGCATCATTGCGCGTCACGACTTCCGCGACGGCCGCTCGCGCTATGAGACGGTGCCGGAAGAGCATCACGATCACCTGATCGACCTGAAGAACGGCGTCGTCATCGAGTTCCGCTCGCCGGAGATCGAGGCGCTGCAGGAACGGATCGCCCGCGAGCATGGCTTCAAACTGGTCGATCACCGGCTGGAGCTCTATGGCATCCCGCTGAAGAAAGACGAACGCTAATCCGATGACCGCAGCAGAAGGCCTCCGCTGATGGTGTGGGTGCGCATGATCTATGCCGCCGTCGTCATTGCGCTGGCGAGCATCCTGCTGATGCCTTTCCAGCTGCTGGCGCTCAAATTCGACTGGAAGCTCCGCCGCACGCTGCCGCGCGTATGGCACAAATTCGCCTGCCACGCTCTGGGGATCCGGGTCAGGGTCAAGGGTAACCTTGAAACCCGCCGCCCGCTGATGCTCTGCGTCAACCACGCCTCCTGGATGGACATCATGGTGATGTCGTCGGTGGCCGACGTCTCCTTCATCGCAAAGATCGAAGTCAGCGGCTGGCCGGTGTTCGGCCATCTCGCCAAGCTGCAGAAGAGCGTCTTCATCGTCCGCGAGGAAAAGCGCAACACCGGCAACCAGGCGAGCGAGATCGCCGGGCGCATGGCCGATGGCGAGATCATCGTGCTCTTTCCTGAAGGCACGACCTCCGACGGCAACCGCCTGCTCGAAGTGAAATCCTCGCTCTTCGGCGCCGCCGCCATGGCAGTGCCGCACTCCCCGAACGGCTCGGTTTTCGTCCAGCCTGTTGCCATCGCCTATACTGGTGTTCATGGCATCGCGATGGGCCGCTATCACCGCCCGCTGGCTGGCTGGCCGGGTGATGTCGAACTGATGCCGCATCTCCTCGATGTTCTCAGGATGGGCGCGCTCGATGCCGAAGTGAGCTTCGGCGAGCCGGTCGATTACCGTGCGGATTCGAAGCGCAAGGATGTCAGTGCGACGATCGCGCAGCGCATCCGCGCGATGCTGAACAGCAGCCTGCGCGGCCGCGACATCGCCTGAGACAAGATTTCGATTTTCTAGCGGGCAAAAAACCACTAAATAGCCCGCCATGACCCAAGACAGCGCCCTTCTTCAGGCCCCGGAGCAGCTCCCGAGCGAGAGCCTCCGCGATGGCAGCAACAGCCGCAAGGTCTTCATCAAGACCTATGGCTGCCAGATGAACGTTTATGACTCGACGCGCATGAGCGACGCTCTCGCCCGCGACGGCTATGAACCGACAGAGGATATGGAAGAGGCCGACCTCGTCCTGCTCAATACCTGTCATATCCGTGAGAAGGCAGCGGAGAAGGTCTATTCCGCCCTCGGCCGCCTGCGGGAAATGAAAAAGAAGAAGGCTGCCGCCGGCAAGGAGATGATGATCGGCGTTGCCGGTTGCGTCGCCCAGGCCGAAGGTGAAGAGATTCTGCGCCGCGCGCCGGCCGTCGATGTCGTCATTGGTCCGCAGACCTATCACCGTCTGCCGGAAGCGCTGCGCAAGGCCAAGGAAGGCCAGCGGATCGTCGATACGGAATATGCGCTCGAGGACAAGTTCGAGCATCTGCCGATCGCCGAAACGAAGAAGATCCGCTCGCGCGGCGTCACCTCGTTCCTCACCGTGCAGGAAGGCTGCGACAAGTTCTGCACCTTCTGCGTGGTGCCCTATACCCGCGGCTCGGAAGTCTCGCGTTCTGTCGCGCAGATCGTCGAGGAGGCGCAGCAGCTCGTCGAAGGCGGCGTACGCGAGATCACGCTGCTTGGCCAGAACGTCAATGCCTGGCATGGCGTCGGCCCAAACGGCGAAGAATGGAGCCTCGGCGACCTTCTTTACCGCCTCGCCGACATCCCCGGCCTGGCGCGCCTGCGCTACACGACCAGCCATCCGCGCGACATGGACGACCGGCTGATCGAAGCGCATCGCGATATCCGGCCGCTGATGCCTTATCTGCATCTGCCGGTTCAGGCCGGATCGGACCGCATTCTTAAAGCCATGAACCGCCGCCATACGGCTGCCGAGTATCTGGCGCTGATCGAGCGTATCCGTGCCGCGCGGCCCGATATAGCTCTTTCGGGTGACTTCATCGTCGGCTTCCCGGGGGAGACAGAGGCCGATTTTGAGGATACACTCAAGCTCGTCGAGGAAGTGCGCTATGCGCAGGCTTTCTCGTTCAAATATTCGACACGTCCGGGTACGCCCGGCGCTGACTTGAAGGACCAGGTGCCCGAAGAGATCAAGGCAGAAAGGCTCGAACGCCTGCAGGCGCTTCTCTTGAAGCAGCAGCAGGAATTTGCCGAATCCTGCGTCGGTAAAACGATTGATCTGTTGCTCGAAAAGCCCGGTCGCATGGAAGGACAGCTTATTGGGCGTTCTCCCTGGCTTCAGTCTGTGAATGTTGATGCAAAAGCATCGCAAATCGGTGACATTATTAAAGTGCGAATCACCGGAACTGGAACGAACAGCCTGTTTGCCGAATTTGCAGAGGGCTGAGGTTCAACAAGGAGCTCGACCGCTTGAACGGACAAGAATTGGTTTCTTCTTCACCGCGCCACCCACGCATTGCGAGCGACGCCAATCACTTTGTCCTGACGTTCGAGAACAACCGGTTCGCCAGCGAACTTTTTGGTCAGTTCGATCAGAACCTGAAGCTGCTTGAAGAGCGGCTTCATATCGACGCCCGCGCCAGAGGCAATTCCGTCGTCATCACCGGAGACGTGATCGCCACCAACCAGGCGCGGCGCACGCTCGATTATCTCTATGAAAAGCTTCAGAAAGGTGGCAGCGTGGAACGATCTGACGTCGAAGGTGCGATCCGCATGGCTGTTGCCGCCGACGACCAGCTGAGCCTGCCGACGATGGAAAAGAAAGCCAAGCTGACCATGGCGCAGATTTCGACGCGCAAGAAGACGATCATCGCCCGGACGCCGACGCAGGACGCTTATATGCGTGCGCTCGAGCGCAACGAGCTCGTCTTCGGCGTCGGCCCGGCTGGTACCGGCAAGACCTACCTCGCTGTCGCCCAGGCCGCCCAGCTTCTGGAGCGCGGCGCCGTCGAGAAGATCATCCTGACCCGCCCGGCCGTCGAAGCCGGCGAGCGCCTCGGCTTCCTGCCTGGCGACATGAAGGAAAAGGTCGATCCCTATCTGCGTCCGCTCTATGACGCGCTCTATGACATGATCCCGGGTGACAAGGTGGAGCGGGCGATCACTGCCGGCGTCATCGAAATCGCCCCGCTCGCCTTCATGCGCGGACGCACGCTCTCCAACGCCGCGATCATCCTCGACGAAGCGCAGAACACGACGTCGATGCAGATGAAGATGTTTCTGACGCGCCTCGGCGAGAACTCGCGGATGATGATTACCGGCGACCCGAGCCAGATCGACCTGCCGCGCGGCGTCAAGTCGGGCCTTGTCGAGGCTCTGCGCCTCCTGAATGAAGTCGAGGGCATCTCGACCGTCCGCTTCAAGGATGCAGACGTCGTGCGCCATCCGCTGGTCGGCCGCATCGTCCGCGCCTATGACGCGACCTATACGGCGCGCGAAGAAGACGCGGTCAATCAGGACTGATGACCCTGCTCGATATTCAGATCAGTGTGGAGGAAGGCGGCTGGCCTTCCGAGGATGAGCTGCAGCCTCTGGCCGAACGCGTGCTAGAGGCGGCTGCGGGTCACCTGAAGACGCACGCCAAGCAGAAGTTTCCGAAGATGGCGACGGAGCTGTCTCTGGTCTTCACCGACGACGAATCCATCCGGGCGATCAATGCCGAATGGCGCCAGAAGGACAAGGCGACGAACGTGTTGTCCTTCCCGGCCTTTCCGATCACGCCCGGCAAGATGCCGGGGCCGATGCTCGGGGATATCATCATCGCCAGGGAAACCGTCGAGCGCGAAGCTGCCGAGCTCGAAAAGCCCTTCGACGACCATCTGACGCATCTGATGGTACATGGTTTCTTGCATCTGTTCGGCTACGACCATATGAATAATGCAGAAGCCGAAATTATGGAGGGGTTGGAGACTCGCATTTTGGCAGATCTCGGCCTATCTGACCCATACGAGGGTCAAGACCTTAAATTGGAACCATGAGCGACTTTACAGCAAAACCCGCGGCAGACACAAAGGATGCCGACCAATCTTCCTCCTCAGACGAAGGCGGAAGTAGTAGACACTCCGGACGATCTTTCTGGGCACGCGCAGCCCGCATCCTCCGGCCACAGCAAGGCTCACGCCTGCGCGAAGACATTGCCGACGCGCTGATGACCAGCGATACCGGCGATGACGCCTTTTCGCCCGACGAGCGGGCGATGCTTCACAACATCCTGCGCTTCCGCGAAGTCCGTGTCGCCGACGTCATGGTGCCACGCGCCGATATCGAGGCCGTCGACCAGACGATCACGATCGGCGAGCTGATGATCCTCTTCGAAGAGTCCGGCCGTTCGCGCATGCCCGTTTACGCCGATACGCTCGACGATCCGCGCGGCATGGTCCATATCCGCGACCTTCTCTCCTATGTCGCCAAGCAGGCGCGCAACAAGCGCCGCGCCGGCGCCAAGACCAAGGCTGCCGAGCCGCTGGTCGAGATCGCGCCCGAAAATATCCAGAAGCCGAGCCGCGCCGCAAAGCCGAATTTCGATCTGGCGCGCGTCGACCTGCAGAAGACGCTCTCAGAGGCCGGCATCATCCGCAAGATCCTGTTCGTGCCCCCGTCGATGCTGGCATCGGACCTGCTGCGCCGCATGCAGGTCAACCGCACGCAGATGGCGCTTGTCATCGACGAGTATGGCGGCACCGATGGTCTCGCCTCGCATGAGGACATCGTTGAAATGGTCGTCGGCGACATCGACGACGAGCATGACGACGACGAAGTAATGTTCAAGCGCGTCTCCGAAGACATGTTCGTTGCCGACGCGCGCGTCGAGCTGGAAGAGATCGCTGCGGCGATCGGCCCGGATTTCGACATTGCCGAACAGGTGGACGAGGTCGATACGCTGGGCGGCCTGATCTTCTCGGCGCTCGGACGTATCCCGGTGCGTGGCGAAGTCGTTCAGGCACTGCCGGATTTCGAGTTTCACATCCTCGATGCCGATCCGCGGCGCATCAAGCGCGTGCGCATCACCCGCAAGCGTCAGGCAATCCGCCGCCGCGTCAAGGCGGATGGTGACGGCGTTGGTGGCTCGGAGCAGGGCGACGACAGGCCCGCAGAATCTTCTGCGGCAAACTGAGTGCCCGTAAAGCACGACAAACAGCTGCTTTTTTGAAAGACTGCGAGCCGGGTTGATTCGCGGCTTGATGGGGACTGCGCATGGAGCGGCTTGCGGACAGGGTTATCCTGGTCTGGGGTTTCAAAAGGGCACTGCTGGCGATCCTGGCCGGCGCCATCGGCGTTATAGCGCTTCCCCCGATCGGCTTCTTTGCCGCGATGTTCATTTCCTTCACGCTGCTCGTCTGGCTGATCGACGGGGCGGCTGCGTCACCCGAGGCAAGCTTCATCGGCCGTCTCTGGCCTGCGTTCCTCACCGGCTGGCTTTTCGGCTTTGGCTATTTCGTTGCCGGCCTCTGGTGGCTGGGGCATGCACTGCTGATCGATTCCGACGCCTTTGCCTGGGCTCTGCCGCTTGCCATTCTCGGCCTGCCAGCGGTGCTGGCAATTTTCTACGGGCTGGCGGCGGCGACCGCGCGGATCTTCTGGTCGGAGGGACTGGGGCGGATTGCCGCACTGGCGGCAAGCTTCGGCCTGTTCGAGTGGCTGCGAAGCGTGGTCTTTACCGGCTTTCCCTGGAATGCCATCGGCTACGGGATGATGCCCGTTCCGCTGATGATGCAGTCCGTGCACATCCTCGGTGTCATGGGGATTACCGCCCTCTCCGTCTTTGTCTTCGCTGCCCCTGCCCTTCTCGGCACGCGTCAGGGCGCGAAGATCGGCGTGACGCTCGCCACCCTGCTCTTTGCGGCGCATGTCGGCTATGGCGCCTACGTTCTCTATTACCTGCCGAAGCCTGAGGCTGCGCCTGCCGACAAGCAGCCGGTCGTGCGCCTGGTCCAGCCGATGATCGACCAGGCCGCCAAGCTCGACAGTGACGCCGACCGCTCGGCGATCTTCGAGAAACATCTCAAGCTCTCGGCTGAAGCGCCGAAGGATGGCGGCAAGAAGCCCGATATCATCGTTTGGCCTGAAACCTCTATCCCCTTCATTCTAACGGATAATCAGGATGCTCTGACGCGGATTGCCGATACGCTCGACGACAACCAGATCCTGATCGCCGGCGCCGTTCGCGTCGAGGAAACCGGCCCCGGTAACGCACCGCGCTATTACAACTCGATCTACGTCATCGATGGCCGCGGGCAGATCATTGCAGCATCCGACAAGGTACATCTCGTCCCCTTCGGCGAATATGTGCCGTTCGAGAATTTCCTTGATGATTTCGGCATCCAGAACGTCGTCGAAATGCCGGGCGGCTTCACCGCCGCCGCGAGCCGCGAGATGCTCAATCTCCCGAGCGGCCTCTCGCTCTACCCGCTGATCTGCTACGAGATCATTTTCCCCGGAGAGATGGCCGGCATCAATCAGGCCAACGCTATTCTCAACATTACTAACGATGCTTGGTTTGGATCTACGCCTGGACCTTATCAGCACTTTCAGCAGGCAAGAATCCGCGCAGTTGAGACAGGATTACCGCTGATTCGCGACGCCAACAGCGGCATTTCAGCGCTGGTGAATTCACGCGGAGAGATTATTAGTGGACTCAGCCTCAATGAGAGCGGTTTCATAGATGCAACTCTTGAGGGCTTTGAGGCCGATTCAACACCAGTCTATCCACGTCAAACCTACTTTTGGTTGACTGAAACGTTGCTGTTTATGATTGCGCTGATTTCTCGCATGGGTTTTATTTTCAAGCAGAATTGACCGAAAACCCCTAAAATTGCATAGTAGTTCAGATCGGCGTTGTTAACGTATGCTTGAGGGTGGGTTAACGCCTCATGCAACGTGGCGTTACGGATGGGTTCAGGGAATGCCGGTTTCACTCGTTGAAATATCTTTTGTTAGGGCACGACCATGATTGAGAACAAGAAGAAGCCGAACCCGATCGACATCCATGTTGGCAGTCGCATTCGTCTTCGCCGCACTATGCTTGGCATGAGCCAGGAAAAACTTGGCGAAAGCCTTGGCATTACATTCCAGCAGATTCAGAAGTACGAGAAGGGCACGAACCGCGTCGGCGCCAGCCGTCTGCAGAACATCTCGAGCATCCTGAACGTCCCGGTTTCCTTCTTCTTCGAAGATGCACCCGGCGAGCACGCCGGCGCAATGAGCGGCATGGCTGAAGCCTCCAGCTCCAACTACGTCGTCGACTTCCTCTCCTCCTCCGAAGGCCTGCAGCTGAACCGCGCCTTCGTGAAGATTTCCGACCCGAAGGTACGCCGCAAGGTCGTCGAGCTCGTCAAGGCGCTGGCCGCCGAAGCCGACTCCGACTAAGCGCTCCCGACAGCGTCCAATGACAGAAGGCGGTCGAAAGGCCGCCTTTTTCGCGTTTTTAAGGCAAAATTTGTCATTTAGCCGTAGATATAAAGATATATTTATGTCCTTCTGCGCTTGTTTTTCGAGCGTGAACTGAGTACCAATTCGTCGAACTTTATTCTTTGAGGGGAATCCCGGAATGCGCGCTAATTACCTCTTCACCAGTGAGTCTGTTGCCGAAGGTCACCCGGACAAGGTGTGTGACCGTATCTCGGACGAGATCGTGGATCTGGTCTACCGCGAAGCGGCAAAGACCGGCGTAAACCCCTGGGGCGTGCGCATTGCCTGCGAAACGCTGGCCACCACGAACCGCGTCGTGATCGCTGGTGAAGTACGCCTGCCGCCGAGCCTGATGAAGAAGGACAAGGACGGCAAGGACGTCATCAACCCGTCGAAGTTCAAGGCCGCCGCACGCCGCGCCATCAAGGATATCGGCTACGAGCAGGACGGCTTCCACTGGAAGAAGGCGAAGATCGACGTTCTCCTGCACTCGCAGTCCGCAGACATCGCCCAAGGCGTCGACAACGCTGCCGACCAGCAGGGTGACGAAGGTGCCGGCGACCAGGGCATCATGTTCGGCTACGCCTGCAAGGAAACGCCGGACCTCATGCCGGCGCCGATCTACTACTCGCACAAGATCCTGCAGCTGCTCGCCACCGCCCGCAAGAAGGGCGACGGCGACGTTGCCAAGCTCGGCCCTGATGCCAAGAGCCAGGTGACCGTTCGCTACGTCGACGGCAAGCCGGCAGAAGTTACCTCGATCGTTCTTTCGACCCAGCATCTCGACGAGAAGTGGGATTCGAAGAAGGTTCGCGCCGTCGTCGAGCCCTATATCCGCGAAGCTCTCGGCGACCTGCCGATCGCCAGCGATTGCAAGTGGTACATCAACCCGACCGGCAAGTTCGTCATCGGCGGTCCGGATGGTGACGCTGGCCTGACCGGCCGCAAAATCATCGTCGACACCTACGGCGGTGCGGCTCCGCATGGCGGCGGCGCATTCTCCGGCAAGGACACGACCAAGGTCGACCGTTCGGCTGCTTATGCTGCCCGCTACCTCGCCAAGAACGTCGTTGCCGCCGGTCTCGCCGACCGCTGCACGATCCAGCTGTCCTACGCCATCGGCGTCGCACAGCCGCTGTCGATCTATGTCGACCTGCACCAGACCGGCAAGGGCGTGACCGAAGACCAGGTCGAAGCCGCGATCCGCAAGAACATGGACCTGTCGCCGACGGGCATCCGCCGCCACCTCGACCTCAACAAGCCGATCTACGCAAAGACCTCGGCTTACGGTCACTTCGGCCGCAAGGCCGGGCGTGACGGCTCGTTCTCCTGGGAGCGCACCGACCTCGTGAAGGGCCTCAAGGAAGCCATCAAGCTCAAGGCCGCAGCATGACGGATATGGAACGCCGCGGCCGCGCGACCGAAGCCTTCTTCGGTCGCCGCAAGGGAAAGGCTCTACGCGGACAGCAAGCGGAAAAGCTGAGTACTCTGCTCCCGGCATTCCTCATCGATATTTCAGCGGCTCCCCCCGAGCCGCTGAAAGGCCTTTGGCCGGTTCCGGTCGAAAAGTTGCGGCTGGAGATCGGCTTCGGTGGCGGCGAGCATTTGATCCACCGCGCCCAGGAACTGCCCTCCACCGGCTTTATCGGCGTCGAGCCCTTCATCAATTCCATGCAGAAGCTGCTTGCCAGCGTCGAGGACAAGGGCGCCAGAAACGTCCGCGTCTATAACGACGATGCGACGCAGCTGCTCGACTGGCTGCCCGATGGCTGCCTCGCCCAGATCGACCTGCTCTATCCCGATCCCTGGCCCAAGCGGAAGCACTGGAAGCGCCGCTTCGTCTCGCAGACGAACCTCAAGCGTTTCCATCGCGTGCTGAAGCCGGGCGGACTGTTCTGCTTCGCTTCAGATATCGATACCTATGTGAACTGGACGCTGCTGAAATGCCGCGACCACGGCGGCTTCGACTGGCTGGCGAGCAATGCTGCGGATTGGCTGACGCCCTACGAGGGCTGGCCGAGCACACGCTACGAGGCCAAGGCACGGCGCGAAGGCCGTTCGTCCGCCTATCTGACTTTCAAGAAGATCTAAGCCAGCAGGCAAGTGACATAAGCCCGCACGTTTAGTGCAGGCTTACCGTCTTGAGCTCGTCTTCAGCCGCCTTGAAAAAGGTGCTGGAGCGGTTGTCCGTGAGCAGGATCGGCGTGCCGTCAGCGCCGAAAAGGGCCCAGAGGTCGACGCCAGGGTCGATATCGGGCGCTTCGGGGAAGCACTTCGATACTTCTTCAGTACGCATTTTGCGGATATAGGCGACCTCGCCGTTGCCGATGCCGGCAAGTTCGGACTTGGTCAGGTGAGAATTCGCTTCTTTCATCAACATTCCTGTACCTCCAAGAGAAGGGACCAACGGCGCAATCGAACCGTTGTCCTACTGTGAGACCGAAATGTTAATTTTCTTGACCATGCGTGCGGGCTCCGGGCGAATTAGATCGACGGAGAGAAGACCGTTCTTGAGGCCGGCGCCGAGAACCTGCATGCCATCGGCAAGCACGAAAGTGCGCTGGAACTGACGCGCGGCGATGCCGCGATAGAGATATTCGCGCTCGCCCTGCTCGACCTGCCGGCCGCGGATGAGAAGCTGGTTTTCCTCCGTCGTGACATCGAGCTCATCCTCGCCGAAACCGGCGACGGCAAGGGTAATCCGCAGGCGCTCGGGCTGACCGTGATCGGCGGCAATACGCTCGATATTGTAGGGAGGATAACCGTCGCTCGCCTTGGAAATCCGCTCAAGCGTCTTTTCCATGGCATCGAAGCCCAGGAGCAGCGGGCTGGCGAAGGGAGTGATACGGCTCATGTTTTCAAGTCCTTGATGCAAGCGACCTTTCCGGACCTAAGCTAGCATCCGGGTCTTGCTAATATGGGAATTGGCGCGCGGTCGCGCAAGGTTTTGCGGCCGCCGGGCAAGGACCCGGAAATTTTAGGGTAAACGCCGGCTTTGTCCTTGCTTGACAAAGCGCATGCAGGCTCGCATCAAATCGTCACCCGCAAGGGCTGCGCCGATTTGCGACGCAATCATAAACAAATGGTGCCTGCCAAAACGACGTGCACCTGAGGAGGGACCGACGTACATGGCAAACCCCAGAAAGATCATCATCGATACCGATCCCGGCCAGGACGATGCCGCAGCGATCATGCTCGCCTTCGGCAGCCCGGAAGAGCTGGAAGTGCTCGGTATCACCACGGTCGCCGGCAACGTGCCGCTGTCCTATACCAGCCGCAACGCGCGCATCATCTGCGAGCTCTGCAGGCGCACCGACATCAAGGTCTTCGCCGGCGCCGACAAGCCGATCGCCCGCAAGCTGGTCACCGCCGAGCACGTGCATGGCAAGACCGGCCTCGACGGCCCGACGCTGGCCGAGCCGACCATGCCGCTGCAGCCGCAGCATTCCGTCGACTTCATCATCGAGACGCTGCGCTGCGAGCCTGAAGGCAGCGTGACGCTCTGCACGCTCGGGCCGCTGACCAACATCGGCCTCGCCTTCCAGAAGGCGCCAGATATCGTCGCACGCGTCCGCGAACTGGTGATGATGGGCGGTGGCTTCTTCGAAGGCGGCAACATCACGCCGGCTGCCGAATTCAACATCTATGTCGACCCTGAAGCGGCCGACATCGTCTTCCGTTCGGGTGTGCCGATCGTGATGATGCCGCTCGACGTGACCCATCAACTGCTGACCCGCAAGGACCGCGTCAAGCGCATGGCCGACCTCGGCACGGCGCCCGCCCAGGCAATGGTGGAGATGCTGGAATTCTTCGAGCGCTTTGATATCGAGAAATACGGTTCCGACGGCGGCCCGCTGCATGACCCGACGGTTGTCGCCTATCTCCTGAAGCCGGAGCTATTCAAGGGCCGCGAGTGCAATGTCGAGATCGAGGTGAAGTCGGAGCTGACGGTCGGCATGACCGTCGTAGACTGGTGGCATGTGACCGACCGCAAGCGCAATGCCCAGGTGATGCGCTTCGTCGATGCCGACGGTTTCTTCGATCTTCTGATCGAGCGCTTTGCCCGCATCTGAGCGACGGCAGACCGGAAAAGAAAAGGGCCGCTTCTCAGCGGCCCTTTTTCATTATGCGTCCTTCTGATCCAGATAGGAATTGGCAGCTTCCGCTTCGGGCTTCGGACCGCCCTTGGCGACACCGACCATGGCCGGGCGCAGAACGCGCTCGCCGATCGTGAAGCCTGCCTGCACCACCTGGACGACGGTGTTGTTCGGGACTTCCGTGTTCGGAATTTCGAACATCGCCTGATGGAAATTCGGGTCGAACTTCTGGCCGACGGGATCGAGCTGGCGAACGCCATGGCGCTCGAGCGTCGAGAGCATGGAGCGCTCGGTCATCTCGACGCCTTCGATCAGCGTCGTCAGGCCGGCTTCGCCCGCAGCCTTTGCTTCGGCCGGGATCGAGTCCAGCGCGCGGCGCAGGTTGTCGGATACAGCCAGCATGTCGCGCGCGAAGGAGGCGACCGAGTAGGACTTGGCATCCTTCACATCACGCTCGGTGCGGCGGCGCAGGTTGTCCATCTCCGCGGCGAGACGCAGGTAGCGGTCGCGCAGCTCGGCATTTTCGGCCTTCACGAGTTCCATCGGATCCGGCTGGGACGATGCCTCAGCGGCCGCTTCATTCTCGACGTTTGCGGCTGCGTCCGCAGCAGCGTCGGCCGCGGCAGCCTCAGGTCCGTTTTTCGTCGTTTCGTCAGTCATGACGGTCTCCGGGTAAAGGGTTTCGGGATGCGCCCGATATCGAGCTTTGACCGCAAAAAATCAAGTCTGCGTGACAAAGAAGCGGAAAATCGGGCTTTTCAGAGGGCGCCGCCGCGCGAAAGGCGGGAAATCAGCTGCGCGGTGTAATCGACCATCGGCACGATGCGCGAATAGTTGAGCCGCGTCGGGCCAATGACACCGACCGCGCCAACGATCCGGTCGTCATCATCGCGGTAGGGAGCGACGATCAGCGAGGAGCCGGAAAGCGAGAAGAGCTTGTTTTCCGAGCCGATGAAGATGCGCACGCCCGGTCCGCTCTCGGCTAGGTTCAGGAGCTCGATCAGGCTGTCTTTCTTTTCGAGATCGTCGAAAAGCATCCGCAAGCGATCGAGATCGTCGGCACCGGCGAGCCCTTCCAGCAGGTTTGCCCGGCCGCGGATGATGAGCTGCGCCGGCTTGCCCTCGTCAGGGCTGCCGGACCAGACGGCGATGCCGCGCTCGACGAGGTCCTGCGAGAGAGCATCGAGTTCATGGCGAACATCGATCTTCAGCTTGTCGAGTTGCTTGCGCAATTCCGGCAAAGTCTGGCCAGTCATATGGGCATTCAGGAAGTTCGCAGCTTCCGTCAGCTGCGAGGAGGTCACGCCAGCCGGTAGCTCGATGATGCGGTTTTCGACCTGATCATGCTCGCCGACCAGCACCGCCAGAGCCTTGGTCGGCTCGAGGCGGATGAACTCGACATGCTTGAGGATGGGATCGCTCTTGGCGGTGATGACAAGCCCTGCGCCGCGCGAAATGCCAGACAGCATCCGGCTCGCCTCGTTCATCATCGATTCCACCGGGTTGTCGCGGCTTTCGGCGCGCACCTGGCGATCGATGCTGGCGCGGTCCTCGGCAGAGAGATCACCGACCTGCATGAAGGCGTCGACGAAAAACCGCAGGCCCACCTGGGTCGGCAGGCGCCCGGCGCTGACATGCGGCGAATAGATGAGGCCGAGCTCTTCGAGATCGCTCATGACATTGCGGACGGAAGCCGGGGAAAGCGACATCGGCAGGATGCGCGACAGGTTGCGCGAGCCGAGCGGCTCGCCATTCTCGAGATAGCCCTCGACGATCCTGCGGAAGATTTCCTTGGAACGCTCATCCAGCGCAGCAATGGCATCCGAAACCGGCGACGACCTGAAGGCCATGAATCCTAAAACACCCACGCTGATGAAACTCCGGAAAATATAGTCAATCTCGCGGGCGTGGCAAAAGGGAATTTGCAAATGGCCGCAGCCAATCGTAGAAGCGGGGCAGCATCAGAAACACGCATGACTACGCCCTGCCGCCGCCGCGGCCACGAGGCCTCATGCAGCAGGAGACAGAGAATGCGGCCGTCAGGCAGAAAAACCGACCAGATGCGCAAGGTCAGCTTCGAGCGCAACTTTTCCAAGCACGCCGAGGGCTCCTGTCTGGTGAAGTTTGGCGACACGCATGTGCTCTGCACCGCGAGCCTGGAAGAGAAGACGCCGCCGTGGCTGCGCAACACCGGCAAGGGCTGGGTCACCGCCGAATACGGCATGCTGCCGCGCGCCACCGGCGAGCGCATGAAGCGTGAGGCGGCTGCCGGCAAGCAGGGCGGACGCACGCAGGAAATCCAGCGCCTGATCGGCCGCTCGCTGCGAGCCGTCGTCGATCTGACCGCACTTGGCGAGCGCCAGATCACCATCGACTGCGATGTCATCCAGGCGGATGGCGGCACGCGCACGGCCTCGATCACCGGCGGCTGGATCGCGCTTTATGACTGCCTGAAGTGGATGGAAAGCCGCAACATGATCAAGGTCGACCGCGTCCTCAAGGACCATGTCGCCGCGATCTCCTGCGGTATCTTCGCAAACCAGCCGGTCATAGATCTCGATTACCTGGAAGATTCCTCGGCCGAGACCGACGCCAACTTCGTCATGACTGGCGCCGGCGGCATCGTCGAGATCCAGGGCACGGCTGAAGGCACGCCCTTCTCCGAAGCCGAATTCGCATCGCTGATGGGCCTTGCCAAGAACGGTATCGCCGAACTCGTGGACCTGCAGAAGCAGGCGATCGCCGGGTGAACGACATGCTGGAAGGCATGCTGGAAACGGCGCTCTACGCAAAGGATCTCGATAAAGCCGAGGCTTTCTATGAAGGTGTTCTCGGCCTTGCGAAGATCACGCGTGCGGCGAACCGGCATGTCTTCTTTCGCTGCGGCCCGGGCGTGCTGCTGATCTTCAATCCGGACGAGACGGTAAAGCCACCGGCCGCCGATTCCCTGCAGGTTCCGCCGCATGGTACCGAGGGAGCCGGGCATGCCTGCTTCCGGGTCTCGGCTACGAATATCGACGCCATGGCTGCCAAGCTGCAGGCCGCCGGCATCGCCATCGAATCCGAAGTTCACTGGCCGAATGGCGGCCGCTCGATCTACTTCCGCGACCCTGCCGGCAACAGCCTGGAATGCGCCGAAGCCCGGATCTGGGGCATCGAATAGGAAAACAGAATGCGCAAACTCGATACCAAGACGATCGTTGTCGCCAGCCATAATGCCGGCAAGATCCGCGAAATCCAGGACCTGATCGGCCCTCTCGGCTTCACCGCCAAGTCGGCCGCCGAGCTCAATTTCATCGAACCGGATGAAACCGGCACGACCTTCGAAGAAAACGCCAGGATCAAGGCGCTTGCCTCTGCGAGCGCCGCCAACATGCCGGCACTCTCTGACGATTCCGGTCTGGTGGTCGATGCGCTCGGTGGCGATCCCGGCGTCTATACGGCCAACTGGGCCGAGACCGCCGATGGCACGCGCGACTTTGCGATGGCGATGGAGAAGGTGGAGAAGGCCCTTGAAAAGGCTGGAGCCGCCAAGCCCGAGCAGCGCACGGCCCGGTTCGTCAGCGTTCTCTGCCTGGCCTGGCCCGATGGTCATACGGAGCTCTTCCGCGGCGAAGTGGAAGGCACGGTCGTCTGGCCGCCGCGCGGCACGCAGGGTTTCGGCTATGACCCGGTATTCCAGCCGCAGGGCTACGACACCACCTTCGGCGAGATGAGCGCCGAACAGAAGCACGGCTGGAAGCCCGGCGACGAGCAGGCGCTGTCGCATCGCGCGCGCGCCTTCAAAGTCTTTGTCGAAGCCTGCCTGGAAGCGTAAGATCCGCCAGTGGATGATTTGAACAACCTGACTTCGCTGCGTGATGCCAAGCTTCTGCCGGATACGGGGGAGCCCGGTTTCGGCGTCTATGTGCACTGGCCCTTCTGCGCCGCGAAATGCCCCTATTGTGACTTCAACAGTCATGTCCGGCACCAGCCTGTCGATCAGGAGCGCTATGTTGCGGCCTTCCTGAAGGAGATGGCGGCGATCCGGCAGTTGAGCGGACCGAAGACGGTGACCAGCGTCTTCCTCGGCGGCGGCACGCCGTCGCTGATGAAGCCGGAGACTGTCGATGCGATCCTGAACGGCATTGCCAAGGAATGGCATGTGCCTGCCGGCATCGAGATCACCATGGAGGCCAATCCCTCCAGCGTCGAGGCCGAGCGCTTCCGTGGCTACCGGGTGGCCGGCGTCAATCGTGTCTCGCTCGGCGTCCAGGCGCTGAACGATCGCGATCTGAAATTCCTTGGCCGCCTGCACGACGTTGCGGATGCGCTGAAGGCGATCAAGCTTGCCCGCGACATCTTTCCGCGCATGTCCTTCGATCTGATCTACGCCCGTCCCGACCAGACCGTGGACGAGTGGGAGCGTGAGCTGAAGCAGGCTATCTCCTACGCCGTCGATCACCTGTCGCTCTACCAGCTGACGATCGAGGAAGGCACGCCCTTCTTCGGCCTTCACAAGGCCGGCAAACTGATCGTTCCGGATGGTGACCAGTCTGCGGCCCTCTACGAGGCGACGCAGGAGATCACGGCGCGCGAAGGCATGCCCGCCTACGAAGTTTCGAACCATGCCCGCCCCGGCGCCGAGAGCCGTCATAACCTGACCTACTGGCGCTATGGCGACTATGCAGGCATCGGCCCCGGCGCCCATGGCCGTCTCAGCCGCGGCCCGGAGAAAATCGCGACGGCGACCGAGCGCAAGCCGGAAGCCTGGCTTGAGATGGTCGAGCGCGACGGGCACGGTATTCTCGACGAGGAACGGCTCGGCTACGAGGAGCAGTCGGACGAACTGCTGCTGATGGGCTTGAGGCTCAAGGAAGGCGTCGATCTCGCCCGCTGGCAGCAGCTTTCCGGCCGCGATCCCGATCCTGCGCGCGAAGAGTTTTTACTGGAACACGGCTTCATCGAGCGGATCGGCAATTCGAGGCTGCGCTGCACGCCTGCGGGCATGCTGATCCTCGATTCCGTCGTTGCCGATCTCGCCTGCTGAGCTTCAGACCGCCCGCTTCCGCCCGATCGACATCAGCCGCCCATCGATAGCCGCAAGGCCGATGGCGATCATTGCCATGCCGATCAGATGCTTGGTCTGCAGCTGCTCGCCGAGCACCAGCGCGCCGAGCAGGATGGCGCTGACCGGGATCAGGAAGGTGACGAGCATGAGATTTGTCGCGCCCGCCGTCGCCAGAATGCGGAAGAACAGCACGTAGGCGACCGCCGTCGACAGGATCGCGAGCCCGGCGAGAGCGAGCCAGGTTTCCATGCCGGGCATGGGAAGCGTCCAGGGCTGATCAGCTATCAGCGCGATCGGAATCATCAGAATGGTTGACGCCGTGACCTGGCCTGCCGCCGGCAACAGCGGCGGCATACCCATGACGCGGAAGCGGCGGCCCCAGATCCCGGCGAAGGAATAGGAAATCGCAGCTCCCAGCACGGCAAGCTGCGCCAACACATTCGAGCCGAGATCGTGCAGGGCATCGAAGCCGATCATATAGGCGACACCAGCAAAGCCGACGACGACGCCGATCAGCCTGTTGGCCGTCATCTTCTCATCCGCGGTCAGCAGATGGGCGACGACGACAGCGAAAAGCGGCGTCGTGGCATTGAGGATCGAGGCGAGGCCGCTGGCGATATGCGTCTGGCCCCAGACGATCAGGCAGAAGGGGATCATGTTGTTCAGGACGCCCATGCCGAAGAAGGCGACCCAGCTCTTGCCGTCGCGCGGCATGGCATGGCCCATCACCCGAACGATCAGATTGAGCGCAATCGCCGCCAGCAACACGCGGCCTGTGACGATCGTGAAGGGCGGCAGCGCCTTGACCAGGATGCCGTTGAACAGGAAGGAACCGCCCCACAGCAGCGACAGCACCAGCATCATGCCCCATTCGGCCAAACCCATCTGCTTCTGCATCGTCATCCTCCATTCGATTCCTGCCTGCATAGGACACCACTGGTGGCGCCGCCACCCGTTTCCTGCGCAGTGAAGTGTTCGATTTATTCTCGCAGCAAACCGGCATTGGATCGGTGTTGCGATACATCTTGATGCTGATATTATTTCGCTAATTCAGATGGATCAAACGAGTCTTTCTCGCGCAACACTTTAGCTGAGCTAAATCATGAGCGATTATCTGCCCTCCCTTTCCGCACTTCGTGCCTTCGAAGCGGCAGCACGGCATCTCAGCATGACGCTGGCGGCAAAGGAGCTGAACGTGACGCCCGGCGCCGTCAGTCTGCAGATTCGCGATCTCGAGGCGGCACTCGGCGTTCAGCTTTTCGAGCGCAAGCCGCGGGCGCTAGCCTTGACCGTCGAGGGTGCCGATTACTTCACGACGCTGCGGGCCGCCTTCCGGCTGGTGCGGGAAGCGACGGCGGCGATCACGGCGCGCAGCCGCGGTGCGATCCTCAACGTGACCTGCACGGCCGGGTTCGCCACCTATTGGCTGGTGCCACGGCTCGGCAGGTTCGAGGTGCTGCATCCCGATATCGACGTGCGCATCAGCGCCTCGCATCGCGTGCTGGATTTTCAGCGCGACGGTATCGACCTTGCCATCCGCCACGGGCTCGGCGGTTATGAGGGGCTTGTCAGCGAGCGACTGGTGGATGACGAACTGGTGCCGGTCTGCATCCCCAAGCTCGCCGCAGAGCTCGGCGACCATCCCTCGCCTGCCGCACTGGCGCCCTTCACGCTGATCCACGACGTCTACAGGCACGACTGGCAGCTGTGGCTGGAGGCTGCGGGGGTGGCCACTGCCGTCGACGCCTCCCGCGGCCCGATCTTCATGCATGGCAACGGCGCCTATGACGCAATGAAGGCCGGTCTCGGCATCGCGTTGATGCGCCGTTCCTTCGTCGAGGGCGAGATGAAGGAAGGCACCGTGGCTGCCCCCTTCCCCCTCGGCGTCGCCAGCCGCCTCGCCTTCCACCTCGTCTATCCCGGCGCCTCGCTGGAACGCCCGGCGGCCGCCGCTTTCCGCCGCTGGCTGCTCAGCGAGTCGAAAGCGTGAAGGTCCAAAAAGATGACTTCAACAGTCATCTTTTTCTTTCCTTTTCCGTTCAGGCGTGATTATCAGGTTAGCGACTGCCGATATTCGAGCCGACCGGTGCCATGAGAAACCAGCGCCTTCGACCATACCCGCTCGTTCAACCGAGCAATGCTGCTGCCCGCCTTGGCCGACTGCAGGCGGTGGCGCTTTGACGATGACCGAAACGCTCGAACGCTCCATCAAGGACATCACGCAGCCAGAGCCGCTGGCGGCCCTGTTTGCCGGCGAGCATTCCTGCTGGGCTCAAAAGCTGATGCTCTCCAGTGATCTTGATGACGGGACGCCGTTGCGGAGCTTCTTTGCCGATGGCAGCTTCAACGCGGCGATCGATCGCTATACCGCCGCCTCGGGCGGCGCAGACCGCCGCGCGGTCGTCTCCATGTGGTCACTCTACTATTTCTCCGGCCTGACGATCCCCTATCTGATCGCCCGGCAGTTGCGCCGCCGGTTGCTGCCGGTTTCCTTCGACGAAATGACGATTGCTGTCGGCGAGGATGGCCTGCCGCGGGCCTTCGGGGTGCGGCATGCGGGATGGGAGGATAGCAATCCTTCTACTGACTCCTTTGAAGCCGTGGATCCGCTGCTGGAGACGCATCTCTTCAAGGCCGTCGATCTTCTGAAGCAGAACGGGATTTCCGCAAAACTCTGCTGGAACAATGCGGCCGTCTATATCGACTACGCGCTGCGCCTGACCGAAGCTGAAGGTGCCGAACCCTGCCGGTCCGACTTGCCGCTATTCGTGCGCGGCTGCCTGCCGAATGGCGGGGTCAATCCGTTTTCGGGCTGTGTTAGACAAGTCGAGGACGAAGGCGAGTATATCGCCCGCCGCAAGCTCTGCTGCCTGCGCTACATGCTGCCCGGCATCCCGAGCTGCGGCAAGTTCTGCGCGCTCCCGGAAAAGCGCAAGCAATAGGCCTTAGGCGCCGGCCCAAGCGCCATCTTCACCCCAAAATACCGATAAAAGAAAACGGCCGGGATCGCTCCCGGCCGTGGATTTCAGCACCAAGTGGCGCACTATTCGTTGATCAGGCGCTTCAGCAGCTCGATCTCGTGGGACAGCTTGGTGTCCTCGGAAATCAGCTCTTCGATCTTGCGCACGGCGTGCAACACGGTGGTGTGGTCGCGCCCGCCGAAGCGGCGGCCGATTTCCGGGAAGGAGCGCGGCGTCAGTGTCTTCGAGAGATACATGGCGATCTGGCGCGGCTTGACGATGACGCGCGTGCGGCGGTTCGAGACCAGCTCCTGACGCGAGACATTGTAGTGGCGCGCGACGATGCGCTGGATATCCTCGATGCGGACGCGGCGGGGTTCGCCGGAGCCAACGAGATGGGCCAGAAGCTCATCCACGCGCTCGATCGACAGGTTCGGCTCGAAGGAGCGGCGGAAGATCAGCTGGTTGAATGCGCCTTCCAGTTCGCGGCCGCTGGCCGTGACATTGCGGGCGACATGCGACATCAGCTCGGCCGGAATTTCCAGCGACGGATCTTCGACACGGGCAACGGCCAGACGGCGCTTGAGGATTTCAAGACGCATCTCGTAATCCGGGCCGTCGAGTTCGATTGCCACACCGCCCTGCAGACGCGAGCGAACGCGCGGGTCGAGCGATTCCAGCTCCCAGGGAGCGCGGTCGGCAGCGACCACGACCTGCTTGGCGCTGTCGAGCAGCATGTTGAGCAGGTGGCAGAACTCGTGCTGGATCATCTTGCCCTGCAGGAACTGCATGTCGTCGATGATCAGGAGGTCGATGTTGCGCAGCGAGTCCTTCAGCGTCAGGGCATCATTGTCGCGGATCGCGGTTGCGAAACGCCACATGAAGTATTCAGCCGTCAGATAGACGACGCGCAGCGAGCGCGGGTTCTGCACGGCGGCATTGGCGATCGCCTGCAGCAGGTGCGTCTTGCCGAGGCCGACCGTCGAGTGAACGAAGAGCGGGTTGAAGCGCACAGCGCCCTGGCCAGCTTCTGCGATCGTCTTGGCAGCCGCGAGAGCAACGCGGTTGGAGCTGCCTTCGACGAAGGTGTCGAAGGTGAAGCGGGAGTCGAGCGGCGAGCCGAAGAGCGGCTGGCCGGTACCGGTCGTTGCCGGGCGGGCTGCGGCTGCAGCGGCGACCGTCTGCTGAACCGACTGACCTGCCGGCTGCATGCTGGTCGAGCGGCGCATCGGCGCCACCTGGGTCACGGGCTCTTGGGTAGCCGCATTGTCCATAGGCTTGGCGCCAGGACGAGCCGCCGTCCGGACGAGGATTTCGACCTTCAGGATATCAGCGTTTTCCTGCTGGAAGAGGCTGGTGATCAGATCGATGTAACGGTTGTTGATCCAGGACTTCAGAAAGGTCGTCGGCACCGTGAGGCGAACGACGCTCTTGGAAACCGAATGAAGCTTCAGACCCTGGAACCAGCTTGCAAAAACGTCAGGGCCAACCTGGGCCTTCAGACGGGCGCTAACGCGATCAAAAAGTACGCCATGTTTCATGTCTCCCTTTTCCCCCGCCGCATCAAGGCAAGTAGAGTCAAACGCCGGTGCCTTGTCCCCATTCTCAAGAGCACCCGCCGCCATAGAATTCATCTGCATCATGCCGCCTTCCAATTTCATTTCACCGGGCGGTCATCCGAAAAACGGCCGCCCGATTAATTTTCCCCGTTAGGCAGGCTGGCGTCCCCTCATGAGCCGCAGGCTTGCCGGTTCACTCAATACAGATGTCCCAGCCCAAAAAGACCGGCGCAAAAACCCGTGGCGGAAACCGCCATCATGGGGCCTCCGTCATGCTGTTTCCTCGCCGTGCTGGCTGGCGGCCCTCGTTTGCCCGCTAACCAACCGGAACACAAAAGTAGTTTCCCCATCCCCTTCGGTTTCGCCTCAGGCGTGTAACCGTCGAGAGCACAAAAGATACCCGTTCCGAGACCAGCCACGGCCGCGGTGCAAATAGCTCAAGTGCTTGAAAAAACGGAGAGATAGGCTGCTCCGCGACAAAAGGCACAAAAACCCATCGCCCTGCCGGTGTGGCAGTTTAGACTGTCCCCTTGCAGGTGATGTCCGCGCCCTTTGCTGGAAGTCATTTAGGCAGGATCGATGGCGCCTTGCAACGATGAATTTTACGCAAAATTAAGAGGGAGCCATTGACTCCGGGCGCCGGTTTAGGGCGTCACGCCGATGTCAAAAAAGAATCGCAGAAGAATCAATGAGATTCCCAAAGTGGGTATTTTCGACACGCTATGAAAGAAAAAAAATAAAAATCCGCTTGACTCATTTCGCCCCCCTTCCGGGAGGGCGAGAGTCGCGCATTCTGGAAAGAACCTTGCGCAACTATTTGATTTTCAATGCATATTAGTGTCATTCCCCTGACACGAAATCGTCGCCGAATTAACCATTCAAGGGGCAGATCGCGGAATCGAAAAAGCCCGGTAAAATTACCGGGCTAATCATAACGAGCAGTTCGTTAATGAAATGTTATGCGCTTGCCGAAGCCGACAGCGTCTTCACACGAGCGGCAAGACGCGAGATCTTGCGGGATGCCGTGTTGGCGTGCAGGACGCCCTTGCTTGCTGCGCGGGCCAGTTCCGGCTGCGCTGCGATGAAGGCTGCCTTAGCCTTGGCCGCATCACCAGATGCGAGTGCCTCTTCGACCTGGCGAACGAAAGTACGAACGCGCGAGCGACGAGCCTTATTGACGTCGGTACGGCGGGCGATCTTGCGGGTCGCTTTTTTCGCCGAAGTTGTATTGGCCATGGATGCCTCTCTCAAGAATTCGAACAAACTCCGTCATTACCGCGGGCCCTGCGGCCACAAATTCAGCAATGCGGGAGCATTATCGGGAAAGACCAGAATGGCTTCCCGAACCGTGGACGGGCGTATAACCCTAAAGCCGGGCCGCGTCAACGCGCATTTTCAAGGAAAAGCCGCCTTTCTCCATGAATCCGGCTCAGCGGTGTTTGAAGTCCGGTTTGCGCTTTTCGATGAAGGCAGACATGCCTTCCTTCTGGTCTTCCGTGGCAAACAGGCTGTGGAACAGACGGCGCTCGAAACGCAGCCCTTCCTCCAGCGTTCCCTCGAAAGCGCGGCTGACGGCTTCCTTGGCCATCAGCACCGAGGGGCGCGACAGCGAGGCAATCTTGGCCGCCGCTTCCAGCGCCTCGTCGAGCAGCCGCTCGGGCGCCACCACACGCGAAACGAGTCCCGCGCGCTCGGCTTCGGCCGCATCCATCATGCGGCCGGTCAGCACCATGTCCATCGCCTTCGACTTGCCGACGGCACGCGTCAGCCGCTGCGAGCCGCCCATGCCGGGGATGACGCCGAGGGTGATCTCGGGCTGGCCGAACTTGGCGGTCTCGGAAGCGATGATGAAATCGCACATCATGGCGAGCTCGCAGCCACCGCCGAGCGCAAAGCCGCTGACGGCGGCGATGACGGGCTTGCGGGCGCGCCAGATCTCTTCCCAGCCGCTGATGAATTCCGACTTATATATATCGGCGAAATTCAGCGGCTGCATTTCCTTGATATCGGCACCGGCGGCAAAGGCGCGCTCGGAGCCGGTGAGAACGATGGCGCCGATCGCCTCGTCGGCGTGAAAGTCCGCATAGGCCCGCTTCAGGTCAGCCAGAACGGTGGAGTTCAGCGCGTTCAGCGCCTGCGGCCGATTCAGCGTGATGAGGCCGACATTGCCACGGGTTTCAACGATCAGGGTTTCATAGGCCATGCGTTCCTCCTCACTTCTGGCAGACGGGGCAATAGAATGTCGAGCGGCCCGCCTGCACGATGCGCGAAACCGTACCGCCACAGCCGGGCGTGCGGCAAGGGTCACCTTCACGGTCATAGACGGAGAAGGAATGCTGGAAATAGCCGAGCGAGCCATCCGTCTGGATATGGTCCCGCAATGAGGAACCACCGGCCTTGATGGCGTCGGCGATGACATCGCGGATCGATGACACGAGGAGGTTCAGCGCTTCCTTCGGCTTTCCGGTTTTCGTCACCAGCGTGCCGGCAGCATTGGTCGGCATCAGATGCGAGCGCCACAGCGCCTCGCACACATAGATATTGCCGAGACCGGCAATGTTCTTTTGGTCGAGCAGCGCCCCCTTCAGCGGCTGGGCCTTGCCGGCGAAGCGCTCCGCCAGATAGGCGGCGCTGAGCTCGTTGCCGGTCGGTTCCGGGCCGAGCCCGAAGAGGAATGGATTGTTCTGCAGCTCGGTGCGTTCGGCAATATCCATGAACCCGAAACGGCGGGGGTCATTATAGATGACGCGCCGCGGCCCTTCGCTGCCTTCCAGGTGAAAGATCGCGTGGTCGTGCTTCTCATCCTTGGACCGCTCGTGATGAAATTCTCCCGGCGTCGTCTTCTGCCTGCCTTCCTCTATGCGGAAGGAGCCGGACATGCCGAGATGGGAGATGATGGTCTTGCCGCTGTCGAGATCGATCAGCAGGTATTTGGCCCGCCGGCCAAGGCCGACGATCGTACGGCCGCTGACATCTTCCGCGAGATTTTCAGGAAAGGGGAAGCGCAGATTGCCGCGGCGAAGCTCCAGCCGCTCGATGCGCGTGCCCTCCATCGCGGGGGTCAGGCCGCGCCTGACGGTTTCGACTTCTGGCAATTCCGGCATCGTTACCCATCTGTAGCTAAACGTGTTTCAACCGCGGATGATGTGCGCTATAGCGCCAGAAGGCCGCGGCTTTTGATCCGCGCATACAGATAGCGTCCAAAGCATCGCTTCGCTATGGTCGCCGCACCGATTTCGAGTAACGGAGTTGTCCGATGTCAGATAGCCGCACTTCCGCCGATGGCGGCATGGAAACGTCCTACGGTTTCCGCGAGGTGCAGAACGGCGAAAAGCAGGGTCTCGTCAACGAGGTCTTCCATAAGGTCGCCAAGCGCTACGACATCATGAACGACGTCATGTCGGCAGGCATGCACCGGGTCTGGAAGGACGCGATGATCGCGTCGCTGAACCCGCGCAAGGAAGCGGGATACAAGGTGCTCGACGTTGCCGGCGGCACGGGCGATATCGCCTTCCGCATTGTCGAAGCCTCCAACCGTCTCGCCCATGCCACCGTGCTCGACATCAACGGCTCTATGCTCGGCGTCGGCGCCGAGCGGGCCGCCAAGAAGAAGCTCTCGGACAATCTGACCTTCGTCGAGGCCAATGCCGAGGACCTGCCTTTCGAGGCGAACAGCTTCGACGCCTATACGATCGCCTTCGGCATCCGCAATGTGCCGCGCATCGATGTGGCGCTTTCGGAGGCCTATCGCGTGCTGAAACGCGGCGGGCGGCTTCTGGTGCTTGAGTTCTCAGAGGTCGAGCTGCCGGTTCTCGACAAGGTCTATGATGCCTGGTCGTTCAACGCGATCCCGAAATTCGGCAAGGCGATCACCGGCGATGCCGAGCCCTATCAGTATCTCGTGGAGTCGATCCGCAAGTTCCCGAACCAGGAGAATTTCGCGGCGATGATCCGCGAGGCGGGCTTCTCGCGGGTTTCCTACACCAATTATACCGGCGGTATCGCCGCGCTGCATTCCGGCTGGAAATTATAGAATAGATGAGTGCTTTCGGCGCATATTTCCGGCTTTGGCGCGTCGGCTGGGTGCTCGTGCGCGAGGGGGTCGTCTCGGCCCTCCCGTCCGAAGGGCTCCCGCCCGTGGTGGCGCTTGCCAAATCCTCCGTGACGATTTTCGAGCGCAGCAAGGCAAAGCGCCAGAAGCGCAGCGACCGGCTGGCGCGCGCGGTCGAGCGTCTCGGTCCGTCCTATGTGAAGATCGGCCAGTTCCTGGCGACGCGTCCTGACGTCGTCGGCGTCGATTTCGCCAACGACCTGTCGCAGCTGCAGGACCGGATGACCTTTTTCCCGATTGCGGCGGCAAAGGCCAATATCGAGGGCTCGCTCGGGCGTCCGGTCGAGGAGCTCTACGCGAGCTTTGGCGATCCGATCGCGGCAGCCTCGATCGCCCAGGTTCATCCGGCTGAGGTCGATGGCAGCGAAGGCCGCAAGAAGGTGGCCGTCAAGGTCGTACGCCCCGGCGTGCGCCAGCGCTTCGGCCATGACATCGAGGCGATGTATCTCGTCGCCCATCTGCAGGAGCGCTTCATGCCCTCCAGCCGCCGGCTGCAGCCGGTGGAGGTGACGAAGACGCTGGAACAGACGACCAAGGTGGAGATGGATCTCCGTCTCGAGGCCGCAGCCCTTTCCGAGATCGCCGAGAATACCGAGAAGGATCCGGGTTTCCGCGTCCCCAAGGTGGACTGGGAGCGCACCGGGCGCGACGTCATCACCATGGAGTGGATCGACGGCGTGAAGATGTCGGATGTCGAGGGGCTGCTCGCCGCCGGCCATGACCTCAACGCGCTCGCCGACACGCTGATCCAGTCCTTCCTGCGTCATACGCTGCGCGACGGCTTCTTCCATGCCGACATGCATCCCGGCAATCTCTTCGTCGATCCGCAGGGAATGATCGTCGCCGTCGACATGGGTATCGTCGGACGGCTCGGAAAGAAGGAACGGCGCTTCCTCGCCGAGATCCTCTACGGCTTCATCACCCGCGATTACATCCGGGTGGCCGAAGTGCATTTCGAAGCCGGTTATGTGCCCGGACATCACAATGTCGAGAGCTTCGCTCAGGCGATCCGGGCGATCGGCGAGCCGATCCACGGCCAGCCGGCCGAGACGATCTCGATGGGCAAGCTGCTGACGCTGCTTTTCGAAGTGACCGAACTCTTCGACATGCAGACGCGGCCTGAACTCGTCATGCTGCAGAAGACGATGGTCGTGGTCGAAGGCGTGTCGCGCATGCTCAATCCGCGCTTCAACATGTGGAAGGCATCGGAACCTGTCGTCGGCGAATGGATCCGCAACAATCTCGGCCCGAAACGCATAGTCACCGACCTGAAGGACGGGCTGAAGGCCGCCGTGAAGCTGGCGGAAGCGGTCCCGGAAATCGCGGCACAGACGGAAAAATTCCATCACCAGCTCCTGCATATGAGCGAGCATGGACTGCGTTTCGACGAGCAGACGGCAGAGGCGATCGGCAAGTCCGAAGCGCGTCATAACCGTTCTGCCCGCATCGCCCTCTGGATTATTGCGCTGACGCTTCTTTATATTGCCTGGACGCTGAGCTGACCTCAGGCATAAAGCAGCATGCTGTGTTCGGCATTTGGGATATCCCATGATGCGAGACACTCGCTTAGTCTCGCCCTCAAGGAGACCAGCAGATGAAGCATGAACGCCCCGGCATCGAACTATCCGGCCAACCCCTCGGCTTTGCCGAGATGGTAAGGATCGGGTCGGGCAAGGTGGCGCTTTCGGCTTCGGCAGCGGGCATGGCGCGCGTCGAGCATGCGCGCTCGATCGTCGAGGATGCGATCGATGCGGGCGTTCCCGTCTACGGCTCGACGACAGGCGTCGGGGCCATGAAGGATGTCGAGTGGTCGAATGACGAGCTCGAAGCCTTCAATCTCGGCCTCGTGCGCGCCCACCATTTCGGCACCGGCACACCCTTTTCCTGCGCCGTCGTGCGCAACGCGATGGCGATCCGCATCAATACGGCACTGACGGGACAGGTCGGCTGCACGCCCGAGCTCATCGAAGCCTATATGCGGCTGCTGGATGCCGACCTTATCCCGCTGGTGCGACGTACCGGATCGATCGGCTGTGCCGATATCGGCCTCATGGGACAGATCGGCGCGGTGCTGACCGGCGTCGGCGAAGCCGTCTATCGCGGCAAGCGCATGCAGGCGGCCGAGGCCTTCCAGGCCGCCGGTCTCGAACCGATCAAGATGGCGCCGCGCGACAGCCTGGCTTCGCTCAGCGTCAATGCGGTGAGCTTCGCGGCTGCCGGAGAGGCGACGCGCAATGCCGCCGCCTCGATCCGCGTGCTGCTGGCGACCGGCATGATGGCCTCTGGCGCGCTCGGCGCTTCGCGCGACCCGTGGAAGGCCGTGCGTCATGTCGGCACCGCCCGCGAAGCGCTGATCGGCTCGTGGCTCTGCAATGCCTCGGAAGCCTGGAACTGGCCGGTTGCCACGCATGTTCAGGACCCTTTGAGCCTGCGCATGGTCGCCCAGGTCTTCGGCGCCGTGATCGAGAACCTGCTGTCAACGGGCCACAAGATCCTCGCCGCCACCGGCCGCTCGGACGACAACCCTGTCGTCGTCGAGGGCCGCGTCATGACCTCTGGTGGTTCTCTGCCGCTCGACGTGACGATCCTGCTCGAATCCGCCGCGCTCTGCATGGCGCATGCGGCGCGCAATGCCTTCAATCGCTGCGTCATTCTCGGCAACGGCCAGCGCCGCGATCTGCCTGTCAATCTTGTGCCGCATGGGCGCATCGCCACAGGCTTCGGCCCGATCATCAAGCTTGCCGGCGAAATTTTCTCGCGCGTTCTGTCGATGTCCAATCCGGTCTCGGCGCAGTCGCTGGTGGTCGCCGCCGGCCTTGAGGACGAGGCGGCCTTCCTGCCGCTGGTCATCGAGCGTTTCGAGCGCCAGATGCGAGCGCTCCGGCGCCTTGCCGCGCTGGAAGCCCTGCTCTCGGCGCAGGCAATCGACATTCTCGGCGACGAACCGCAAGGCGTTGCGAAGATGATCTACGATCTCGTGCGCAGCCATGCCGGCTTCTACACGGTCGACCGGCCGCTTTCGGCCGAAGTCGAGGCGATCGAGGAAGAGCTCGGCTCCGACGCCTTCATCTCGAAGCTGATCGGCGAAGTCCCGATTGCATCCTTCGACGATTTCTTCGCCCTCGGTTCGCTGGAGCGCATCGAGGAACGGCTCGCAAGCGAACCGATGGTTCTCTGACAACAAAGCATCTGGAGGCGCCGCATGGCTGATTTCGATCTCGTTCTGCAAGGGACTGTCGTCCTGCCCGAGCGCATTCTGGAACAGGGCTATGTCGCAGTGCGCGACGGCAAGATCGCCGAAGTCGGCGTCGGCGTGCCGCCCGCGGCAAAGGAGCGCCATCTGCTTGGCAAGGCGCTGATCCTACCCGGCGCGATCGACGCCCAGACGCATTCGCTCTCGCAGAAGGATCAGGAAGACTTCCTCTGGTCGACCCGTTCGGCGGCGGCCGGCGGCGTCACGACGATCGTCGACATGCCCTATGATGAAGGCAATCTCGTCTGCTCCGCCGCAGCGGTGAAGAAGAAGGTGGATCACGCAAGCCCGCAGGCCCGCGTCGATTTCGCGCTCTACGGCACCGTCGATCCAGAGGAAGGTGCCGCCCGTATCCGCGAGATGGTGGATGCCGGTGTTGCCGCCTTCAAATTCTCGACCTTCGGCACGGATGCCAAGCGCTTCCCGCGTATTCCCCCGGCCCTGCTCGATGAATGCTTCGCCGCGATCGCGCCGACCGGCCTGACGGCTGGCGTGCACAACGAGGATGACGAGGCGGTCCGGACCTATATGGAGAAGGTCAAGGCGAGCGGCATCACCGACTGGCGCGCCCATGGCCTGTCGCGCCCGCCGATCACCGAACTGCTTGCTATGCACACGATCTTCGAGACCGGCGCCAATACCGGCTGCCCCTCGCATGTCGTGCATTGCTCGCTCGGCCGCGGCTATGACATCGCCCGCGCCTACCGCCGCGATGGCTTCGAGGCGACCGTCGAATGCTGCATCCACTATCTGACGCTCGACGAGGAAAACGACGTGAAGCGCCTGGGCGGCAAGGCCAAGATCAATCCGCCGATTCGTCCGCGCGCCGAAGTCGAGACGCTGTGGCGCAAGGTGGCCGAAGGCAATGTCTGGCTGGTCTCGACCGATCACGTCAGCTGGTCGGAAAACCGCAAGACCAATCCCGATATGCTCGCCAATTCCTCAGGCGTGCCCGGCCTCGAAGCCATGGTGCCGCTTTTCGTGAAAGGCGCGCTGGAGCGCGGCGTTTCGCTGACCTGGGCCGCGAAGCTGATGGCCGAAAATCCCGCGAAGCATTTCCGTCTCGATCACATCAAGGGCGCGCTAACGCCCGGCAAGGATGCCGATATCGTCGTGTTGGAGCCGCGCGAGATGGTCTACGATGCAGCCGCGAGCGGTAACAACATCGTCGGCTGGAGCCCCTATAACGGCATCCGCTTGCCCTGGACCGTTTCCGCAGCCTATCTGCGCGGCGAAAAGATAACCGATGGCGCCAAGGTGCTTTCCGAGCCCGGCAACGGCAAGTTCGTCCGGCCCCTGCCCCGTCATGTCATTGCTGGAGAAGCCGCATGAGCCGCAACCTGCCCGTCAACGCCGGACGTATCGCCGAAGATATCGACGCCCTGGCAAAGATCACCGAGCCCGATCATCCCTGGACGCGCCGCGCCTTCTCGCCGCTCTTCCTGGAAGGACGCGCCTATATCGAGGCTCGGATGAAGGCAGCCGGTCTTGAGACGCGGATGGATGCCGCGGGCAACCTGATCGGCCGCCGCGCCGGTAAAAAGCCAGGTCTCGGCACGATCATGGTCGGCTCGCATTCCGATACCGTGCCTGACGGCGGCCGCTTCGACGGCATCGCGGGAACGATCACGGCGCTCGAAGTGGCGCGCTCGCTGAAGGACCAGAACATCCAGCTCGATCATGATCTCGAGATCATCGACTTCCTGGCCGAAGAAGTCAGCATCTTCGGTGTCTCCTGCATCGGCAGCCGCGGCATGACCGGCCAGATCCCCGAAGCATGGCTTTCGCGCACCAACGGCGACCGCACGCTCGCCGACGGCATCACCGAAGTCGGCGGCGATCCGGCAACGCTGCTCTCCCAGAGCCGTCCTGATCTGAAGGGCTTCCTCGAACTTCACATCGAGCAGGGGCCGATCCTGGAAAACGAAAAGAAGGATGTCGGCATCGTCACCGCGATCGCCGGGATCACCCGCATCGAAATCACCGTCGAGGGCCGCGCCGATCACGCCGGGACGACGCCGATGGATGGCCGCGCCGATGCGCTGGTCGCCGCGTCGCAGCTGGTGCTCGACATTCGCGAAGCCGCCGCCCAGAGGGCCAAGACACCCGGCCATTTTGCCGCGACCGTCGGCGAATTCCGCATCGAGCCGAACGCCGCCAATGTCGTTCCCTCGAAGGTCGTGCTGCTGATCGATGGCCGCGCCGAAATCCGCGGTGACATGGAGGCTTTCTGCGAGTGGCTGGATGCCCATGTCATCAAGCTGGCGATCGCCCAGGGCGTGACCATCAAGTCGCCGAACCGCGTTTCGGACAATTATCCGACGCCTGGCGATCCGCGGCTTCTGAAAATCCTAGAGCAGGCCTGCGATACCGTCGGCGCCAAGCATCGCCGCATGGCATCGGGCGCCGGTCACGATACCGCCTGGGTCGCCAAGGTGGCGCCTGCGGCGATGATCTTCGTGCCCTGCAAGGAAGGCCGCAGCCACTGCGCCGACGAATGGGCCGAGAATGACGATATCGCGCTCGGCGCCGCCGTGCTGTTCGAGGCGGTGCGCGATATGGACAAGAGCTTGAACGAGGAGAAGGCTTGATGGGACGCATACTCGTTGAGAAAGACGTGGAGGCTGCCGTCAAGGGTGGTTCGGTCTATGCGGCAGGCGGTGGCGGCTGGGCCGACCACGGCCGGATGCTCGGCTATGCGGCCGTCAATGTCGGCAAGCCGGAACTGGTCTCCATCGACGAATTGAAGGACGACGACTGGATCGCGACCGCTGCGGCGATCGGCGCGCCAGCCTCGACCACGCCCTGGGAAATGCAGGGGATCGATTACGTCAAGGCCGTCCAGCTTCTGCAGGAAGAGCTTGGCGAAAAGCTATCAGGCCTGATCATCGGCCAGAACGGCAAGTCCTCGACCCTGAACGGCTGGCTGCCCTCGGCCATTCTCGGCACCAAGGTCGTCGATGCCGTCGGCGATATCCGCGCGCATCCGACCGGCGACATGGGCTCGATCGGCATGGCGGGATCGCCAGAGCAGATGATCCAGACGGCAGTCGGCGGCAACCGCGCCGAGAACCGCTACATCGAGCTTGTCGTGAAGGGTGCGACGGCGAAGATTTCGCCGATCCTGCGGGCTGCGTCGGATCAGTCGGGCGGCTTCATCGCCTCCTGCCGCAATCCGCTGCGGGCTTCCTATGTGCGCAAGAATGCGGCGCTCGGCGGCATCTCGATGGCGCTGGCGCTTGGCGAGGCGATCATCGCGGCCGAGAAGAAGGGCGGCTCCGCCGTCATCGACGCGATCTGCAAGACAACCGGCGGCCATATCCTGACCGAGGGCATCATCACCAAAAAGGATGTCGTCTACACGAAGGAAGCCTTCGACATCGGCACCGTCTCCGTCGGCGCCGGCGATAATGCGGTGACGCTGCATGTGATGAACGAATACATGGCGGTGGACGATGCAGAGGGCAAGCGCGTCGCGACCTTCCCGTCGGTCATCACCACGCTGTCGCCCGAGGGAGAACCGCTCTCCGTCGGCCAGCTGCAGACGGGCATGCATATCTTCATCCTGCATGTGCCGATGGATATCATTCCGCTCTCGGCAAGCGTTCTCGACCCGACCGTCTACCCGCCGGTGGAGAAGGCCATGGGCATCGAGATCGCCCGGTATGCGCTGGGGGCGCGGGCTTGAGCTGAGCATCCCTTCTCCCCAGCGGGGAGAAGATGTCCGTCAGGACAGATGAGGGGGCGAGCGCCGGAAGCGCGAGCGGCCGAGCGAAAGTGAGGCCGAGGACTTGGCCCCCTCATCCGACCCCTTCGGGGCCACCTTCTCCCCGCGGGGAGAAGGGAAAGTCGAAATCAAACGAGGAACACCGAGATGCCGAAGCCGAACCCACGCCATCCGAAATTTCCGATCCCGGGCGGACCGGAGCTGCGCGCCAAGGGCTGGCGGCAGGAAGCGTTGCTGCGGCTTCTAGAAAACGTACTCTCGGTCGGCGAGGATCCTGACAATCTCATCGTCTATGCCGCGCTCGGCAAGGCGGCGCGCAACTGGGCGGCCCACAAGGGCATCGTCAAGGCGCTGACCGAGATGGACGAGGACCAGACGCTGCTCATTCAGTCCGGCAAGCCGATCGGTCTCGTGAAGACCCATGCCAAGGCGCCGCTGGTGATCATGGCCAATTGCAACATCGTTGGCCAGTGGGCGAAGGCCGAAGTGTTCTACGAGCTGCAGCGCAAGGGCCTGATCTGCTGGGGCGGCCTGACGGCCGGCGCCTGGCAATATATAGGCAGCCAGGGCGTCATCCAGGGCACCTATGAGATCTTCATGCGGATTGCCGAGCGGCGTTTCGGCGGCGACCTTTCCGGGCGCTTCGTGCTGACGGCTGGCCTCGGCGGCATGGGCGGCGCACAGCCGCTCGCCGGCCGCATGGCGGGCGCTGCGATCCTCTGCGTCGATATCGATGCCGAGCGGGCGAAGAAGCGCCAGGAGATCGGCTACTTGCAGGAGATCGCACCCGACCTCGATACGGCGCTGAGGATGATCGACGATGCCGTGAAGGAAAAGCGGGCGCTGTCCGTCGGCCTCGTCGGCAACGCGGCGGAAATCTATCCGGAGATCGCGCGCCGCGGCATCGTGCCTGATGTCGTTACCGACCAGACTTCGGCGCATGACCTCGTCTACGGTTACGTGCCAAAGGGCATGAGCATTGCCCAGGTGAAAGAACTGCGCGACGACGGCCAGGGCCAGCTGATGGCGGCCAGCCGCGCCTCGATCGTCCAGCATGTGACGGCGATGCTCGACTTCCAAAAGAAGGGTTCAGAGGTCTTCGACAACGGCAATCTGATCCGCACCCAGGCGAAGGAAGGCGGCGTTCAGAACGCATTCGACATCCCGATCTTCACCGAAGCCTATCTGCGCCCGCTCTTTGCCCGCGCCATCGGCCCGTTCCGCTGGATGGCACTGTCGGGCGAGGAAAGCGACATCGCCCGCATCGATGATCTGCTGCTCGAAATGTTCCCCGACAACAAGATCATTACCAACTGGATCCGGCTGGCGCGTGAGCATGTGCCCTTCGAGGGCCTGCCTGCGCGCATCGCCTGGCTGGGCCACGGCGAGCGTACGGCGCTGGCGCGGAGGGTCAACGAACTGGTCGCAAGCGGCGAACTCAAGGGACCGGTCGCCTTCTCCCGCGATCATCTCGATGCCGGCGCTATGGCGCATCCCAACATCATGACCGAGCGCATGAAGGACGGCTCCGATGCCATCGCCGACTGGCCGCTGATCGATGCGATGATGCTCTGCTCCTCGATGGCCGACCTCGTCGTCGTCCATTCCGGCGGCGGCGGCTATGCGGGCTACATGACGAGCTGCGGGGTCACGGTCGTTGCCGACGGTACCGGCGATGCCGACGAGCGGCTTGATCATGCGCTGACCAACGACACGGCGCTGGGCGTCATGCGATACGCGGATGCGGGATACGAGGAAGCGCTGGATGAGGTCGCCAAGAAGGACGTGCCGTATATCCGGCTTGGTTGACCTCCTGATGCGGCATCAGAGATGCCGCGTCTCCTCCGGCGGCGCGTCATAGCGCTCGTGCAGACCGTCGACATAGGCGATGGGGGCGTTGCCGAGCTCGTCGGCCGTGGCGTCATCAAGGCAATTGACGGCGACGGCGAAGAAGGTGCCGAGGGCTTCGTTTTCGCCCCAGGCATAGGAGCTAACGCCGCAATTCCTGCAGAAGAGATGATGCAGCTTGCGGGATGCGAACTGATATTCGCCGAGCGCTTCCTTGCCCGAGAGCAAGCGGAAGTCTTCGGGCGATGCCACCGCGAGCCAGCTGCGCTTCTTCCTGCAGACGGAGCAGTTGCATCGAAAGGTGCCCGCCTGGAGGTCGAGCGCGGTTTCGTAGCTGACTTCGCCGCAATGGCAGCTGCCATGATAGGTCTTCTTCATGATGCTCTCCTCCCTGCTTGCTCCTCAGCATAGGCCGCCACCTTGTCGAGCGCTTCCGCCCAGCCGCTGCTCTGAAGCTTGAATTCCGTGTCGCTTGGCAGTTGATGTTTGCGGAAGGTGAGCTTCGTTCTGCCGCCCTTATCTTCCAACTCCACAATCGCCTGCATCTCATGTTCCGGCTGACCGGCCGAATTCTCCCAGGCGAAAGTGAAGACTAGCCGCTCGGGCGGGGTGATCTCGATGTAGCGGCCGCGGCTCCAATATTCCTTGCCATCAGGCGCGAGGATGCAGTGACGCCAGGCACCGCCTTCGCGTAGATCGACGGAGACGGATGGCGCTGAGCAATTGTGCGGACCCCACCATTTCAGCAAATGCTCCGGCTCCGTCCATAGACGGAAGACGAGTTCGCGCGGGGCATCGATCTCGCGCACCAGCACGATTTCGCGGCTGCGCACAGCCGGGCTGACATCACTTGCCATTCTTTTCCTCCTTGCTCTTCAGGCTCGCGGCATAGGCTTCGAGCTTGTCCAGGCTTTCGCTCCAGAAAACGCGGTAGTTCTCAAGCCAGTCGTCGACGACACGCAGCGATGCCGGCTCCAGCCGGCAGGGCCGCCATTGAGCTTCCCGGCCCTTCGATATGAGCCCGGCATTCTCCAGCACCTTGAGATGCTTGGAGACGGCGACCAGCGACATGTCGAAGGGTTCGGCGAGCTCCGACACGGATGCCTCGCCCGAGGCGAGCCGGGCGAGGATTGCCCGCCGTGTCGGATCGGCCAGTGCGGAAAAGGTCGCGCTTAAGCGGTCCATTATTTATCCATTAAGTTAATTAACTTATCTGTTAAGTAATGGACGATGCGGTGCCAGTCAAGGCCTCTGTGTCAGATGGCGATTGCTAGACGCGCGCTGCCTTTGAAAGACGCCTTGCGCCATAGGCGCAAGCGAAGGCGCAAAGGAGCATGGCGAGGGTAAAGAACACCACGGCCGACCAACCCTCAGCAGAGAAGAACCATCCGCCCGCCGAGCCCATGACGCTGGAGCCGACGTAATAGGCAAGCATATAGAGCGAGGAGGCGTGGCCCTTGGTGCCTTTGGCGAGCTTGCCGACGAGGCCGCTGGCGATCGAATGGCTCATGAAGAAGCCGCTCGTCAGCACGATGATGCCGATGATGATCATGGGCAGCGACGATGAGAGCGTCAGCGCGCTTCCGGCAGCGGTGACGGCCAGCCCAGTCAAGAGCACGGCGAAATGGCCGAAGCGATCACCCAGGATGCCGCCGATCGACGAGGCGCCGATGCCGAACATGTAGACTGTGAAGATCAGGCCAAGTTCGGTTTGCGTCAGCTCGTAGGGTGCCGCGACGAGCCGGAAGCCCGCGTAATTGTAGATCGTCACGAAGGAGCCCATTGCCAGGAAGGCGATCGAAAAGACGAAGGGCAGAGCCGGATTTCTGAGATGACCGGCCCAGGCTTTCAGGTGAAAGCCTGGATCGAAGCCGGGGCGGCGGATGAAGTTGCGCGAGGCCGGCAGCAGGAAGATGAAGCCGATGGCGGCAGCCAGCCCGATAACGCCCATCAGCGCCATGGCGGGACGCCAGGTGAGGTATTCGGCGAAGATGCCCGTCAGCACGCGGCCGGACATACCGCCGAAGGCCGTTCCGCCGACATAGAGGCCCATCGTGGCACCGAGGCCCTTTGGATCGATTTCTTCGGCGAGATAGGCCATGGCGACGGCGGGCACCCCGCCAAGGACGAAGCCGAGCAGCGCCCGCAGCACCAGCAGCACATGCCAGTTCGGCGCAAAGGCCGCGGCGATCGTCAGCAGTGCGGCACCGACCAACGAGATCGACATCAGGCTGCGGCGGCCGAGACCTTCCGACACCGCGGCGGCGCAAATGATGGCGACGGCGAGGAAACCGGTGGAAAGCGAAAGCGCCAGCGAGCTCTGGGCCGGGCTGACCGCGTAGTCGGAGGCAAAGGCCGGCAGCAGCGGCTGGACGCAATAGAGCAGCGAGAAGGTGGAGAAACCGGAGAGAAACAGCGCCAGGCTGGCGCGCCGGTAGGGCAGCGTGCCGCGCGTGAGATACTGTTTTGCAGGCGGCGCTTCCGTCACCTCGATCGGGGAAATATCGCTCATTCTCGCTGCTGTCTTTGGCATGTCAGGCGCCTTTCATGCCTGATCTAGCCAGCGAGGCTCAATTTGTCCAATATATGGAACTGTCATTCTCGATAGGTTTTGGAGATACCGGTCATGGAGCTTCGGCACATTCGCTACTTTCTTGCCGTGGCCGAAGAAGCGAATTTCACGCGGGCGGCGGCGAAGCTCGGCATCGGGCAACCGCCGCTCAGCCAGCAGATCCGCGATCTTGAGGCCGAAATCGGCGCAGCGCTCTTCCATCGCGTGCCGCATGGCGCGGAACTGACGGCGGCCGGTGAGGCATTCCTCAGCGAAGCCAAGGCGTCGCTCGCCTCCGCAGAGAAGGCGAAGCTTGCGGCACAGCGCGCCAATCGCGGCGAGACCGGGCGCCTTGCGCTCGGCTTCACGGCGTCCTCGGCCTTCAATCCTGTTGTGAGCGCCACGATCCGGCGCTTTCAGGCGCAGTGGCCGGATGTGCGGTTGTCGCTCACCGAACTCAATACGCTGTCGCTGATGGAAAAACTGCATCGCGGCGAACTCGACGCGACCTTCATGCGGCCAAGCCTCGACGATCCGCCCGGCGTGCGGCTGAAGCGGCTGGCTGACGAGCCGATGGTCGTTGCCCTGCCCGCAAGCCATCCGCTGGCGAAGCGCGAGACTTTGCCACTGGCGCTGCTGGCAACGGAGCCGTTCATCCTCTTCCCGCGGCTGGTCGGTCTCAGTCTTTTCGACGACGTCGTGCTCGCCTGCCGCAAGGCGGGCTTCGAGCTCACGGTGGCGCAGGAGGCGCCGCAGATCTCGTCGGTGGTCAATCTCGTTGCTGCCGAATTGGGTGTCTCGATCGTTCCGGAGTCGATCGCGCAGATCAAGCTCGATGGCGTTGCCTACCGGCCGATCGAAGGGCCGCCTGCCGTTGCGCGGCTGGCACTTGCTGTGCTGAAGACGCAGCGGTCGCCGGTGACCGAGAACCTCATGAGCCTTCTCTAGCGGCGCTCCCAATAGGGCGGATCGCCAAAAGCCTTGCGGAGGTGATCGGCAATGGCGCGCAGTTTTGCCGAGGGGTTCCTGCCCTCCGGATGCGCCATGTAGATGAATTCCGGCTCCGGCTTGTCGCCGACATCGACCTCCGCAAGGCTGCCTTCGCGGATCGCCGGTCCGGCGATGAAGGCCGGCAGCAGCGCGATGCCGAGACCGGCGATTGCGGCATCCCGCAGCATGTCGCCGTTGTTCATGCCCATCGAGAGATGAGCGCGAACGACCTCCGTGCCGTCAACCGTCTGGAAGCGCCAGTCGGCAACGCCGCGATTGGTATAGAAAAGACCGCGATGCTCCTGCAGATCTGCGAGCGTGCGCGGAATGCCGGCCTTTGCGAGATAGGCAGGCGAGGCGACGAGCATCCTGCGGCTCGGCGCCAGCTTCCAGGCAACCAGGCGGGAATCGGCTATCGGCCCGTTGCGGATGATCGCGTCATAGCCTTCCGATGCCGCATCGACGCGGCGGTCGTCGATATCGAGCGTCAGCGATATTTCCGGGTGCTCCGCCAGAAAGGGATAGAGGGCGGGCCCGAGATGCATGCGCCCGAAGGTAACAGGGGCGGCAATCCGCAGCGGCCCGGCAAGTGTGCCGCGGCGTTCGGCCATGGAAGCCGAGGCTTCATCGATATCGTGGATGATGCGGAGCGCCCGCTCCAGAAAAGCGGTGCCATCCTCCGTCAGTGTCAGCTTGCGGGTCGTGCGGTGGAGCAGCGTGCCGCCGAGAGTTTTCTCCAGCTCGGCAAGCCTTTCGCTGACCACCGACTTCGACAATCGCAGGCGCCTGGCCGCCTCGCTGACCGATCCTGCCTCCACCACCGCGACGAAAGCCGCGATCCCCTCAATCCTGATCATCGTTCGGTATTTCCGAATTCGAGCTCCACTACTTGGAGACTAATCCGAACGAAAAGAAAATGCCATCTTCCACTCATCGAAGGGGCACAACACCCCGCAACAAGGAGATGGAACAATGAACCGCCTGAACAACAAAGTCGCAATCGTCACCGGTGCAAGCTCCGGTATTGGCCGCTCGACGGCCAAGCTGTTTGCCGCCGAAGGCGCAAAGGTCGTGGTCGGCGCCCGCCGCCAGGCTGAACTCGAAAGCCTCGTCGCCGAGATCAAGGCCGCCGGTGGCGAAGCCGTCGCGGTTGCCGGTGACGTCCGCTCAGAAGATTATCACAAGGCGCTGGTCGCTGCCGCCGTTGCCAATTACGGCAAGCTCGACATCGCCTTCAACAATGCCGGTACGCTCGGCGAGGCCGGCCCCAGCACCGAGGTTTCCGAAGCCGGCTTTGCCGACACGCTGACGATCAACCTGACGGCCTCGTTCCTGGCAGCCAAGCATCAAGTCGCCGAAATGGTAAAGCATGGCGGTGGCTCGGTGATCTTCACCTCGACCTTCGTCGGCTATAGCTTCGCCTTCCCGGGTGTCGCCGCTTATGCCGCCAGCAAGTCCGGCCTGATCGGCCTGACCCAGGCGCTTGCCGCCGAATTCGGCCCGCAGAATGTGCGCGTCAACTCTGTGCTGCCGGGCGCTGTCGATACCGACATGTATCGCGAGATGAACGACACGCCTGACAAGAAGGGCTTCGTCACCAACCTGCACGCCCTGAAGCGTGTCGCCACCCCGGAAGAGCTTGCCCGCTCGGTTCTCTATCTCGCTTCCGACGATTCGAGCTTCGTGACCGGTACTGCCTCGCTGGTCGATGGCGGCGCATCGATCACCCGCACCTGACGAACGGGGCGCGATCATCCGCATTCTTCGAAAGAAGGGATGGTCGCGCCTTCCATTTTCGTATGAATATTCGGCGCGTCAGCCCCCACCCAAAGGACCATCATCATGTCACGCCTTGCAAACAAGACCGCCCTCATCACCGGCGGCACCAGCGGTATCGGCCTTGAGACCGCCCGCCAGTTCATCGCTGAAGGCGCCCGTGTCGCCATCACCGGCAGCAGCGCCGCGAGCGTCGAAAACGCCCGCAAGGAATTGGGTGAGAAGGCGCTGGTCATCCAGGCCGATGCCGGCAATGCTGATGGCCAGAAGGCTGTCGCCGATGCCATCAAGAATGCCTTCGGCCATCTCGACATCCTCTTCGTCAATGCCGGTATTGCCGAGTTCGGCCCGCTTGAACAATGGACGGAAGCGGCTTTCGACAAGTCGATTGCCATCAATGTGAAGGGACCGTTCTTCCTGATCCAGGCGCTGCTGCCGCTTTTTGCGAAGGGTGCCGCGATCGTTCTGAACACCTCGATCAACGCCCATATCGGCATGCCGAACTCCAGCGTCTATTCGCTGACCAAGGGCGCTTTGCTGACGTTGGCGAAAACGCTGTCCGGCGAACTCATCGGCCGCGGCATCCGCGTCAACGCCGTCAGCCCCGGCCCGATCGCCACGCCTCTCTACAGCAAGCTCGGCAATTCGGAAGCCGATTCCAAGGCGATGGCCGCACATATCCAGAGCCAGATCCCGGCCGGCCGCTTCGGCGATCCCTCGGAGGTCGCCAAGACCATCATCTTCCTGGCATCCGATGAAGCCGCCTATATCGTGGGTAGCGAACTGATCATCGATGGCGGGATGAGCAATCTCTAAGACCAAGAAGGCCGCGGCACTGATCTGCCGCGGCCTTTTTCATCAACCGCGTTCTACCAGCGCGCGGATGGCGGTTTCGAAGGTGGTCTCGCCCTTGCGCGATCCAGCCTCGCCGCCCTCGAACTCGATCCAGCCTTCATTGAAGCCATCGAGCATGCGCATGCGGGGTCCGGGGTTCTGCATGCCCTGGCTGCGGAACAGGGGCTCCCACGCATCCCGTTCGATCGTCTCGGCTTGCACCGGACGGCCAAGCACGGTGGCAAAGGCTTCGGCCATTTGCAGCGGTGTGATGCGGTAGGGCCCCTCGAGTTCGACGGCGCGCTTACCGGTCCAGTCCTGCTGCAGCATTTCGGCAGCGACGGCGCCGACATCGCGAACACCGACCATCGGAACGGGCTTATCCAGCGGCTGCAGGAAGCTCGGCATCACGCCGTCCCGCGCCGGAGCGATATCCCACACCGAATTTTCCATGAACCAGCCGGCGCGCAGAAAGGCGACCGGCATGGGCAGTTCAGAGAGAGCCTGCTCGACGAGGCCGAGTTGCGTCAGCAGATTTTCTTCCTTTGCCTGAGCGCCGATCGTGGACAGGCAGACGACCTTCTTTGGCGCCGCCTTCACCAGAGCCGTCTTCAAGGCTTCGATGAGGATCTTTGCCTGCGGAAAGCCCGGTGCCGGATCGAAGGCCGGCGGGATCAGCAGGAAAACGGCTTCCGCTCCGGCAAAGGCATCAGCAAGCGCCGCTGCATCCGTCATCTCGGCGATGGCTATTTCGGCACCGCGTTCGCGCCAGCTTCCTGCCTTCTCCTCATTGCGCATGACGGCGCGAACGGGCAATCCGCGCTCCAGCAGTTTCGCGCCGACGACGGCACCGACCTGGCCTGTTATTCCGGTTACAGCAAACATGTTCGAACTCCTTCTGACAGCGGCCTGTGCCGCGATGGCCAAAAGATGCGCCAAAACCGCCTTTGACTAAATTGCGCTTTTGTCCAATAATTCATGACCAAAAATCAGGAATGAAATGATGTTCGACGGGCGATTGCTGAATGGAGTCAGCGTGCTGGCTGCCGTGGTCGAGAGCGGCAGCTTTGCGCGGGCAGCCGATGCACTGGGGCTGACGGCATCGGGGGTCAGCCGGGCGGTGGCGCGCCTTGAGAGCCGGATTGGCGTACGCCTGCTCGATCGGACGACGCGGTCACTGCGGCTGACCGATGACGGCGCGCGCTTCTACGAGCAGGTGGTGCCGCTGCTTGGCGGTATCGAGGAAGCGGCCGCCTATGCTGCCGGAACGAAGCAGGCGGTGCGCGGGCGGCTGCGGATCAATGTCGATCCGTATTTCTCCAGACTGATTCTCGCGCCGAAGCTCGGCCTCTTTCTCGACCGCTATCCCGACCTGCAGATCGAGGTGGTGACGCGCAACGAGATCGGCGATCTCGTGGCCGACGGCATGGATGTGGCGGTGCGCTTCGGCGAAATCCCGGCGAAGAGTTCGCTGATTGCCCGCCAGCTTTTTCGCACACGGGTGATCACGGTCGCAGCGCCCTCCTATCTCGCGAAACATGGCACGCCGAAGGTGCCGACGGATCTCGCCGATCACACCTGCATCCAGTATCAGGATCCGCTGACCGGAAGGCCTTTCGAGTGGGAGCTCAGGCGCGGCAAGAACGTGGTGCCGATCGAGACGCGCGGCCGCGTCCTCGTCAACGATGCCGGCACGACGCTCGCGACTTGCCTTGCCGGGATCGGCGTTGCCCAGGTCTTCTCGCTCGGCATGAAGCCCTATCTCGACAGCGGGCAGCTGGTCGATCTCTATCCGGATTGGCCGGACGAAACCTTCCCGCTGCACTGCTTCTATCCGTCCCGTCATCATGTGCCGGCCAAGGTTCGCGCCTTCATCGATTTCTGTGTCGAAATCATCGGTCGCGGCTGAGACTTGTTTGGCCGATGCCCGCGGCCTATCAAGAAGGCATCCAATCACTTCATCGTCCGGCGGTTTCGCCTCGGGTGTTCCATGCTTCTCGGTATTCTCTGCGGCCTCGCCACATGCGCCTTGTGGGGACTGACCTTCGTCGTGCCGCGCGCCATCGCGCCCTTCAGCACCATGGACCTGACGGTGACGCGCTACGGGCTGTTTGCGCTGGCGAGCATCGTGCTGATGGTCAGCCCACGCTTCCGTCCCCGGAATATCAGGCCGCGAATGGCGATAACCGCGCTGCTGCTCGGCGGCATCGGCTATGTCGGTTATTTCGTCAGCGTCGCCTATGCGGTGCGGCTGGCGGGCGCTGCGATCCCGCCGCTCGTCATCGGCACCATGCCGGTGCTGCTCGCCGTCATCGCCAATCTGCGTGACCGCTCGGTGCCGTGGCGGCTGCTGGCGCTGCCTTTGATCCTGATCGCGATCGGCATCGGCTGGGTCAATCTGTCGATCTTCGCGACGACGCCATCGGGCGATCAGGGCGCCATCCTGCTCGGCATCGGCTCGGCGATGATCGGCCTGATCCTGTGGGTGATCTACGGTCTTGCCAGCACCGCCGCGATGCAATCGCCCGACGCGCCCGACATTCTGCAATGGACCGGACTGCAGGGCATCGGCGCCGGGCTCGGCTGCCTCGTGCTCATCCCCTTCACCTCCGCCGGCACCGATATCGTCTTCACCACGGCCGAGCTCTGGCGCTTCATTCTCTGGTCGCTGATCATGGGGCTTGCCGGGGCTTGGCTCGCGACATTGCTCTGGATGATTGCCTCGAAGCGGCTGCCGCTGGCGCTCGCGGCGCAGCTGATCGTTGCCGAGACGGTGTTCGGCTTGATCTTCGGCTTCCTCTTCGAGCAGCGGCTGCCGACGATCGCCGAAGCGGGCGGCTCGATCCTGCAGCTTGCAGGCGTCGGGCTGGCGATCGCCATCTTCACGCCGGCGCGCGGGCGGCGGGCGCACTGAGCGCTGCACGCATTGCATGTTATTCGCCAAAGGCTTAGGCTCACCGCAACAACAAAACGACGGGTAGAAGGCCATGGCTCTCAGCGGCAAACGCATCCTGCTTATCATCTCGGGCGGTATCGCAGCCTATAAGAGCCTCGATCTGATCCGCAGATTGCGCGAGCGCGGCGCTTCGGTGCGTCCCGTCATGACATCGGGTGCGCAGGAATTTGTGACGCCGCTCGCGGTCGGCGCGCTGGCGGCCGATCATGTCTTCACCGATCTCTTTTCACGGCAGGACGAACAGGATGTCGGCCACATCCGGCTGGCGCGCGATTGCGACCTGGTGCTGATCGCGCCTGCGACTGCCGACCTGATAGCGAAGATGGCGAACGGCCTTGCCGACGATCTTGCCTCGACCATTCTGCTCGCGACCGACAAGCCCGTGCTCGCTGCACCGGCGATGAACCCGCGTATGTGGACGCATCCGGCGACGAAGCGCAATGTCGCGACGCTCGCTGGCGATGGCATCCGGATGATCGGGCCGATGGCGGGAGAGATGGCGGAGAGCCGCGAGGCCGGCACCGGCCGCATGGCGGAGCCGCTGGAAATCGTCGCTGCCGCCGAAGCGCTGCTGGACGGTGGCCCGAAGCCGCTGGCCGGACGCAGAGCCGTCGTCACTTCGGGGCCGACCCATGAGCCGATCGACCCGGTGCGCTACATCGCCAACCGCTCCTCGGGACGTCAGGGCCATGCGATCGCCGCGGCGCTGGCGAAGCTCGGCGCCGATGTGACGCTTGTGTCGGGGCCGGTGACGATCGCCGATCCGGTGGGCGTGAAGACCATTCATGTCGAGCGCGCCGACGAGATGCGCGATGCGGTTCTGGCGGCGCTGCCTGCGGATATTGCCGTGATGGTCGCCGCTGTCGCCGACTGGCGCGTGGCCTCCGCCGCCGACCAGAAGATCAAGAAGCAGCCCGGCGAATCCATCCCGACGCTGGCGCTGACCGAAAACCCCGACATCCTGAAGACGGTCGGCCATCACACGATGCGGCCGAAGCTCGTCGTCGGCTTTGCGGCCGAGACGCAGGATGTCGAGAGCAATGCAAAGACCAAGCTGGAGCGAAAGGGCGCCGACATGATCGTCGCCAACGACGTCTCTCCGGCAACCGGCATCATGGGCGGAACGCGCAACAGCGTGAAGCTGATCAGCCGTGGCGGTATCGAACAATGGCCCGATATGGCGAAGGAAGAGGTGGCCGATAGGCTGGCTGCCGTGATCGCCGAGCGGCTCAGGCAGGGATAGCGATATCGGCCCTGGTCGGGGGGCGCTGTTCCGGCCGGAACGGCACGACATGGATGCCCGTTTCGTTGATCGTCACGGCACTGCCATCGGGGATTTCGGCCCAGGCATCGACATCGTCATTCAGCGGCTCGGAGACGAGGCAGTGGCCGTCGCGCATCGGCGAGGCATAGAGCGTCGGCGCTTTGCGATCGGTGGCATAGCGGATGCCGTAGAGCGACTTGCCGTCTGAGAATGCCGCGGTGAAGCGCAGGTGAACGCTGCCGAGCACGTTTTCCGAGAGGCCTTCGACGAAGCTCACCATTTCCGACATGGCAGAGACAGGCGCCTGGCGCAGGCCGAACTGCATGGCGAGCAGGAACATCAGTTCCGAGTCCGTCGTGCCACTGCGCGCATTGAAAAGCTCGTCGTCGAGCATGGCTTCCATCGCCCGGCGCAGCCGCTCGAAACCGCCGATCTGGCCGTTATGCATGAAGGACCAGTTTTCGTGCGTGAAGGGATGGCAATTGTCGCGGCGGGTGCCGCCGCCGGTGGCGGCGCGCACATGCGCGAGAAAAAGCGGCGAGCGGATCTGCCGCGCAAGGCTCTTCAGATTGCAATCGGACCAGGCGGGAAGGATATCGCGATATCTGCCCGGCTCCGGCCGGTCGCCATACCAGGCGATGCCGAAGCCATCGCCATTGGTGGCTGTCTTGGCGCGGGTGGCGCAATGGGATTGCTCGATCAGCGAATGCGCGGGCGAGGATACCAGCTCCTCCAGATAGAGGGGGTCTCCGCGATAGGCTGCCCAGCGACACATGCTCTTTGCTCCAGCCTGCCGTCTTGGCGGCAGAAAATGCCCGAAAACACGAGATCCGATTGTCGGGCGCGGTGGTAAATAAGGCCTTAAGGGCTACCGGAGTCGCAAGCCTTTATGACGGATTGTTGACGTTTCCCGCGATCGTCTGGCGCTGCTCACAACTTTTCTCGGCGCATGAGGTCGGTCTGCCACAGGGTGTCATCACCTTGATTTTTCTTAAATCTGCGTCGCAACGCTGCTCGAAGTCTTGGTGCGTCAGGCGGCAAGGCACGGCTGCGGCCGGGTTTTTTCTTGCATCGCGGCCGAATCGGCCTACCTTTGAGTCATGTTCAACGAAACGAAAGGAAGGTGATCCAATGTCTAATGAGATTTCGGTCTTTGTAGCAGGCTTGGAAGTGGTGACGAAAGCGGGGCAGCCCTCGCTCTAAAGCCAGCCTTCCTAGGACCGCCTGACGGTCCGGCCAGTTCAAGGCCAAACTCATGGAAAGGGTCGCGAAAGCGGCCCTTTTTCCGTTTCTGCAGAAAGCGTTTGACGACATGAGCCCCGCGTCATATTCATAAGGTCATCTGATGACTTTATGAATATGACCATGCAACCTCTCAGCAAGACCAATCTGGCGGAGACCGCGATCGAGGCGATCCGCAGCGAGATTCTCGCCAAGCGCTGGGCCGTCGGCGACAAGCTGCCGAACGAAGCCGCCCTCTGCGGCATGCTCTCCATCAGCCGCGGAACGGTGCGCGAAGCCGTGCGTGTGCTGGTGTCGCAGGGCTATCTCGAGACCCGGCAGGGTTCGGGCACCTACGTTCTCTCGACGACCGACAGCAGCATGCCGCTGACCATGGCGCGGCGGGCGGGCCTTCGCGACCAGTTCGAGGCGCGCTGCGCGCTCGATGTCGAGGCCGCCCGGCTTGCCAGCATCCGGCAGACGCCTGCCGTGATAGCCGGGTTGCGAGCCCTGCTCGAAGAGCGCGGCAACTACGATGGCGGCGACAAGGCCGCCTTCATTGCCCGCGATCTCGCCTTCCACAAGGCGGTCATCGCCGCCGCGCAGAACCGCGCGATGATCGAGATCTACGACTTCTTCTCGGCGTCGATTGCCGAAACCATCGAAGCGACGCTTGGGCAGGATGTGCCCGAGCCTGACATGCCGGCGCATGCCGCCATTATCGATGCCATCGAAACCGGCGATCCTCAAAAGGCCGATGCGGCGGTGCGCCGTTTCATGGCCCCCGTGATCGCCGCACTGGACCGGATGCTCCTGTCATGACCACTCCCCTCAATGATACCGCGCACGCCTTCGATGCGGCGAGCGAACAGCTGATCGATGCCGAAACCGACAGCGTGCCGCCGGTGCAGCCGCCCGCGGCGATGTCATCGACCGCGCGTATCCTGCTCGGTGTCAGCCTCGTACTGATCGCCTTCAACCTGCGGCCCGTCTTCTCCAGCGCCTCGGCGCTGCTGCCGGAAATCCGCTCCGGGCTTGGCCTTTCGCCGCTCGGCGCCAGCCTGCTGACCACGCTTCCTGTCGTCTGCCTTGGCGCCTTTTCGCCGCTGGCACCGCGGCTGGCGCAGCGCATAGGTTCAGAGCGAACTTTGCTCGGCGTCATCTTCCTTCTGGCGCTCGGAACGGCGATGCGCGGGCTCGACTCGATCCCGCTGCTGTTTCTCGGCACGGCGATCGCCGGTGGCTGCATCGCGGTCGGCAACGTGTTGCTGCCGGGTCTGGTGAAGCGCGACTTTGCAGATCGAGCCGCGCTGATGACCGGTTGCTATACGATGGCGCTTTGTGCCGGTGCGGCGAGTGCCGCAGGCCTGACACTGCCAATCGAGCATGCGCTCGGCGGTTCACTTTCGGGCGCATTGGCCGCCTGGGCTGTTCCGGCCGTCGTCGTCGGGCTGATCTGGCTGCCACAGGTTCTCAGCACCAAGAATGTCGCCAAGCGCAGCGGCTTTCGCGTCGAAGGCCTTTGGCGCGACAGGCTTGCCTGGCAGGTGACGCTGTTCATGGGCTTGCAATCGGCCCTCGCCTATTGCGTTTTCGGCTGGCTGGTTCCGATCCTGCGTGAGCGCGGCCTCGACGGCGTCACGGCTGGTGCGATCGTTTCGATGTCGGTCATGGTGCAGGCCGCCGCCTGCCTGGTGGCGCCGCAGGTCGCCGTGCGCGGCAGGGATCAGCGGCTGATCAATGCTTCGCTCTGCGTTATCGCCGTCATTGCGCTCCTCGGCCTGCTCTTTGCGCCGCTGTCCACCGTCTGGCTCTGGGCGGCGCTGCAGGGCGTCGGCCAGGGTGGACTGATCGCGGTGGCGATGACGGCGATCGTGTTGCGCTCGAAGGACTCGCATGTTGCGGCCCATCTTTCCGGCATGGCGCAATGCGTCGGCTATCTGCTTGCGGCGATCGGCCCGCTGATCGTCGGCATGATCCGCAGTTGGACGGGGAGCTTTGCCTGGTGCGCCGTGCTGTTCGTCGCCCTCGGCCTCGGCGCTGCCATCAACGGCTGGAATGCCGGGCGCGCGCTGCAGGTCAACGCGAGGACGATCGAGACGCCTTGATCGCGGTTGCTGCGGGGATGAGCTCACCCGGGGGATGAGCTGCGCTCACCCGGGGATCACCATGTCTTGATGAGTCTGCACGGCGGGGGATGATACCCTATCTCAGGCTCTACCTACCGCCGGAGGAGATCATTTGCCGTTTCGCTCGCTGACGCTGACCATCGCTCTTACACTCTCGCTTGCCGCCGCACCGGCCTTTTCCGAGGAGCGGCCGGGTGTTCTCAAGCTGCTTCCGCAGGATGCCGTCACGGAACACCAGGCAACGATCGGCGGCCGGAAACTGGATTATACGGCAACGGCCGGGACGCTCGATCTGTTCGGCCAGGACGGCAACCAGACCGGAGCGATCTTCTACACAGCCTATACCACAAAGAATGCCGGTACGAACCGGCCGCTTACCTTTGCCTTCAACGGCGGGCCGGGCGCCGCGTCCGCCTTTCTGCATCTCGGCCTCGTCGGCCCGCGCATTCTCGATTTCGGGCCGCAGGCGCGCGATGGCGCCCACGCGAAGCTCACCGACAATCCCGAGAGTTGGCTGGATTTCACCGATCTCGTGCTGATCGATCCCATCGGCACCGGCTGGAGCCGGACGGCGAAGGCCGATGACGCAAAGGACTATTATAGCGTCGGCTCGGATGCGCAGAGCATTGCCAAGGCGATCGCTCTTTACGTCGCCCACAACAACCGTGCGGCCTCGCCAAAATATCTGCTCGGCGAGAGCTATGGCGGCTTCCGCGCCGCAAAGGTGGCCGGAGCGCTGCAGGAGAGCCAGGGCATTATCGTTGCCGGGGCGATCATGCTGTCGCCGCTGCTTGAGGCGCAGCTGATGTTCAATGCCGACGAGTTCGCTCTCGGCGCTGCTCTCGAACTTCCCTCGCTCGCCGCAGCAGAGATGGACCGGCGCGGCGCTTTCTCAGCGGAAAAACAGACCGAGGCCGAGCGCTTTGCGCTGGGAGACTATCTGACGACCCTCGTGGGGCCTGAGCCGTCCGGCGATGCGGCCAAGGCATTCTATACCAAGGTTTCCGGCCTGACCGGAATTCCGGAAGATGTCGTAACCCGCAGCCGCGGTTTCCTCGGCAACGCCTTTGCCAAGAATTCCGGCAAGGAAAAGGGCGAGGTGATGAGCCCTTACGATGCCGGGTTTGCCTCGCCCGATCCCTATCCTGAATCCGATTACGATCGAGGCGACGACGCCATTCTCGACGGATTCACGCGCGCCTATGGCGGCGCCTTTAGCGACTACGCCCGCAACGAACTGGGCTTCAAGACCGAGATGACCTATTCGCTGCTCGACAACGATGTGAACCGGCAATGGGAATGGGGCGGACGCGGCGGCGGATCGCGCCTGCAGGCGAGCGTCACCGGCGATATCCGGCAGCTCCTGGCATCGAACCCGAGCTTTCATCTGCTGATAGCCCATGGCTACAGCGATCTCGTGACGCCCTATGGCGTCAGCCGCTATGTCGTCGATCACCTGCCGCAGAGCCTTGCCAAGGATCGCGTGCAGCTCGACGTCTATCGCGGCGGCCACATGTTCTACACCAATGCGGACCAACGGGCGGCTTTCACGGCGGATGCGAAGGCATTCTACGCCAAGAATGGCGGCATCCAGCCAGGCGACTAGGGTTCGAGACCGGACAAATAGGGTTGCCGCTTGGGAGCGCTGACATAGATAGGTCTCATGTCCTATCAAAAGCAGCCGCTTGTCATCGCGGAGCCGGATGCGGCTTCAGGCGAGGACTCCATCTTTGCCGCGCTGGCCAACGCTCCAGATTCCTGGGCCCTGTTTCTCGACATCGACGGCACGCTGCTCGACCTTGCGGAGACGCCTGACGGCATCGTTGTGCCGCCGGAACTTCCCAGCCAGCTCGAAGCTCTCTCCGCAAGGCTTGGCGGCGCATTGGCGCTGGTGACCGGGCGGGGCCTTTCCTATGCCGACCGGCTGTTTGCACCGCTTCGCTTCCCGATCGCAGGGCTTCATGGTGCCGAACGCCGCGCAGCCGATGGCACGGTGACGACAGCCAAGGCGACGGCGGAATTCGAGGCGCTGAAAGTCGATCTCGTGCTTCAGACCCAGGGCTGGCCTGGCGTCCTCATTGAAGACAAGGGAGCGGCTGTTGCCGCGCATTACCGGCTGGCGCCGGATCGGGAAATCGATCTCGAACCGCTGATGCAGCAGGCGCTCGACCGCGCCGGGCCTGATTGGCACATGCAGCATGGCAAGATGGTGATCGAGATCCGCCCTTCCAGTGCCGACAAGGGACATGCCGTCGAAGCTTTCCTGGCGCAGCCCCCCTTTAAGGGCCGCCGCGCCATCGCGATCGGCGACGATGTGACCGACGAGGCGATGTTCCGCGCGGTCAACCCTCTCGGTGGCCTGTCGATCCGCGTCGGACCGCTCTCGCCCGCAAGCGAAGCCAAAGCGTCGATCGCCTCCGCGGCAGCCCTTCGCGGCGTCGTCGCCCGGCTGGCGGCGTGAACCATTTGATCATCAAAACCATTTCCATGAAAAGGACTGAACCATGAGCCGTCTCGTCGTCGTTTCCAATCGCGTTCCCGTTCCCGACAAGGGCGGAATTGCGCCTGCCGGCGGCCTTGCCGTTGCGCTGAAGGCAGCGCTCGAAGAGCGCGGCGGCATCTGGATGGGCTGGTCGGGGAAATCGAGCGGCGAGCAGGAACCGGAGAGGCTCGCGGAAATTCAGCAGGGCAACATCACCTATGCGCTGACCGACCTGACCGACACCGATGTCGAGGAATACTATCACGGCTTTGCCAACCGCGTGCTCTGGCCGATCTGCCATTACCGGCTGGATCTGGCCGAATATGGACGCAAGGAAATGGCCGGATATTTCCGCGTCAACCGCTTCTTCGCGCATCGGCTGGCGCCGCTGATCAAGCCCGACGATGTCATTTGGGTACACGACTATCACCTGATCCCGCTCGCTGCCGAACTGCGGCAGATGGGGCTGAAGAACAAGATCGGCTTTTTCCTGCACATACCCTGGCCGCCGGCCGATGTGCTCTTCACCATGCCTGTCCACGAGGAGATCATGCGCGGTCTCTCGCATTACGATCTCGTCGGCTTCCAGACCGATCATGACCTTGAAAACTTTGCCGGCTGTCTGCGCCGTGAAGGGATCGGCGACGAGCTGGGTGGCGGGCGCTTCAGCTCGCACGGCAGGACATTCAAGGGCGGCGCCTATTCGATCGGCATCGAGACCGCCGCTTTCGCCGAATTCGCCCGCAAGTCCTCAACGCACAGCATGGTGCGCAAGGCTCGCGAGAGCGTCGAGGGCCGCAGCCTGATCATCGGCGTCGACCGGCTCGACTACTCCAAGGGTCTGACGCAGCGCATCGACGCCTTCGAGAGCTTCATCAAGGCCAATCCGGCGCAGCAGGGGCATGTGACCTATCTGCAGATCACTCCGAAATCCCGCTCCGAAGTGCCGGAATACGAAGCAATGCAGCGCACCGTCGCCGAACAGGCGGGCCGGGTGAACGGCGCGCTGGGCTCGGTGGACTGGGTGCCGATCCGCTACATCAACCGTTCCGTCGGCCGCCATATCCTTGCCGGGCTCTACCGTCTTGGCCGTGTCGGGCTGGTGACGCCGTTGCGCGATGGAATGAACCTTGTCGCCAAGGAATATGTCGCAGCGCAGGATCCCGACGATCCCGGCGTTCTCGTGCTGTCGCGCTTTGCGGGTGCTGCCCGCGAATTGAAGGGCGCGCTGCTCGTCAATCCCTACGACGTCGAAGGAACCGCCAATGCCATGGCGCGGGCGCTCAGCATGCCGCTCGACGAGCGGAAGGAGCGCTGGAAGAAGATGATGGATCATCTTCTGGAATTCGACGTCTCCCGCTGGTGCAAAGATTTCCTGAAAGATCTCGGCGCCTGATATTTCAGCGCCCCGCCTCGGCCTGCAGCCATTCCACCAGGCTTTCCGTCTCCGCGGTTTTCTCGCGCGGCGGGATCAGCCAGTAGCCGCGATCGGCCGCCTCCAGAACCGGTCCGGCGGTGACCAGCATGCCGGAGGCCAGGAGCGAATCCACCAGGCCCATCCAGCCGATGGCAATCCCCTGCTCGCCGACGGCCGCCTGGACGACGAGCGAATAGGTGTTGAAGCTCATCTCGCCCGGCGCCGCCGAGCCGTCACGGCGCAGACCGAGCTCGGCAAAATAGCTCGGCCAGTCGAACCAGGGCGAGGCGCCGGGCACATCGAGATGCAGCAGGCGTGCTCCCGGCAGCTCGTGTGCCGCGCCGAACGGCCCGTGTCTTGTCATGAACCCCGGCGAACAGACCGGCACGACCTTTTCCGGCATCAGCAAAATGCCGTGCGCGCCGAAATCGCGCCGGCTGCCGAAGACGATCGCCGCATCATGGCGGTCCGGCATCGGCCGATCGACGAACTGAGTGGCGACGATCTGGATATCGAGGCCGGGGTGGCGCTGGCCGAAAGCATGCATGCGCGGGATCAGCCAGAGCGAGGAGAAGGCATAATCGGTATGCAGGCGGAGCGTCAGGCGCTCGGCCTCGTTGCGGAAGCTGCGCACCAGCGTGTCGACATCCGCAACCGTGCGCGAGGCGATATCGAAGAGACGGCGGCCCTCCGCCGTCAATTCGACGCCGCGATGACGGCGCTCCAGCAGGCTGACCTGCATCTGCTCTTCCAGACGGCGGATTTGATAGCTGACCGCAGGCTGCGTGAGCCCTAGCACCTCGGCCGCCGACGACAGGTTTCCGAGCCTGCCGGCTTCGGCCAGAATGCGCAGCCATCCGAGATCAATGTGCCGATCAGCCATAAAAATTCCTTTTGTCACGCATCGAAATAATTCAGCTTCACAAGGATACACAGCCGTTGTTCAATAAAATGATCGAATAGCAGGCGAAGCGCAACGGCCTTCGAAACATAGGCAGGACAACAGCATGACGCGCCCGAATATCCTCATCCTCATGGTGGACCAGTTCAACGGCACCTTCTTCCCTGACGGTCCCGCGGACTTCCTGCATGCGCCGCATCTGAAGGCGCTCGCCAAGCGCTCGGTGCGTTTTGCCAACAGCTATACGGCAAGCCCGCTCTGCGCGCCCGCCCGCGCCTCCTTCATGTCCGGCCAGCTGCCGAGCCGCACGCGCGTCTACGACAACGCCGCCGAATTCGCCTCTGATATCCCGACCTATGCGCATCATCTGCGGGCGGCCGGCTATCACACGGCGCTTTCGGGCAAGATGCATTTCGTCGGGCCGGACCAATTGCACGGCTTCGAGGAGCGGCTGACAACCGATATCTATCCGGCCGATTTCGGCTGGACGCCCGACTATACGAAGCCCGGCGAGCGGATCGACTGGTGGTACCACAATCTCGGCTCCGTCACCGGCGCCGGCGTGGCCGAGATCACCAACCAGATGGAATATGACGACGAGGTTGCCTATAACGCGACCCGCAAGCTCTACGACCTCTCACGCCGCCAGGACGACCGTCCCTGGTGCCTGACGGTGAGCTTCACCCATCCGCACGACCCCTATGTGGCGCGGCGGAAATTCTGGGACCTCTACGAGGATTGCCCGGCACTCGACCCTGAGGTCCCGGCCCTACCCTTCGACGAACTCGATCCGCATTCGCAACGCCTGCTCGAAGCCTGCGACTACAAGGCCTTCGACATCACGCCCGAGCAGATCCGGCGCGCGCGGCGCGGCTATTTCGCCAATATCTCCTATGTCGACGAGAAGGTCGGCGAAATCCTCGACGTGCTCGAGCGCAGCCGGATGGCCGAGGATACGATCATTCTCTTCGTTTCGGACCATGGCGACATGCTCGGCGAGCGCGGGCTCTGGTTCAAGATGTGCTTCTTCGACGGCTCGTCGCGGGTGCCGCTGATGATCAGCGCTCCGGGCTGGGAACCGGCGCTGATCACGCAGCCGGTCTCGACGCTGGACGTCACGCCGACGCTCGCCGGTCTTGCGGGTCTCGATATCACCTCGCTGAAGAAATGGACCGACGGCGAGGATCTGGCGCCGCTCGCCAACGGCACCGGCGGCCGCAGCCCGGTTCCGATGGAATATGCCGCGGAAGGCTCGATCACACCGCTCGTCGCCATTCGCGACGGCCGCTACAAGCTGTCGCTTTGCGACGCCGACCCGGCCATGCTTTTCGACCTCGATGCCGATCCGCATGAGCTGGCCAACCTCGCAGAAGATCCCAGGCATGCGGAAGCAATGAGCCGACTAAAGGCACAGGCGGACGCGCGCTGGAGCCTGCCAACCTATGATGCCGCAGTGCGCGAAAGCCAGGCGCGGCGCTGGGTCGTTTACGAGGCGCTGCGCAACGGTGCCTATTATCCCTGGGACTACCAGCCGCTGCAGAAGGCCTCGGAGCGCTACATGCGCAACCATATGGACCTTAACGTGCTCGAAGAAAGCAAGCGCTATCCGCGCGGGGAGTGATCCTGCGCGGCTGATATCACGTGATGATTGCATAAATTTGCAACTTTAAGGAAATGTTTTGGCGCTTATAAAGCCATCAGTGATATCCAAACCTCCAGAGAAGCAACTGGAGGGAGGCGAACTTGCGGCGTTGGATCAGTGGTAGGGATTATGCAGTTGGCGCAGCCATACGTTTCGGCGCGTTCTTGGCCATTACCGTGGGCTTCCCGTTTTTTGTCTATGGGATCGTGATGCTATCCGGCGCACAGGGGACCGGCGGCGCTGCAGGCGCATTGGCGCTGGTACTTGGCCTTTATCTGAAGCCGGTGATCTATCTGATCTTTGCGTTCTCGCTGCTCAGTATATCGATACGGCGCGCCCGAAGCCTGGAGATTTCGCTACTCATCGGCATCTGTATTTCCCTGCTTGTCCTGTCCGATCTCGCTTTTGGAATAACCTTCGGATCTTTCTGGGCCGTTGGCTTCTCCCTCGGCATGCTCACTTTGCCGATGCCCGCTTCGGTATTTACGGCGGTGATGGCGATTGCGACACTGAGCCTCCTGAAAGATTCCGACGAATTGACCACCGATGGAGCAGCGACGCTGTACAAGGCCTGGAAAACGCTTCTTTTCGTTTCCACCGCTCTCGGTCTACTTGGCCTGCTGCCCTATCTCTCGATCTGGCTGCTTGGCAGCTCAGGCCTGGCCCTGGCGGCAGCCCGCGTCCTCTTCTATCTCAGATCCGCGCTGGTCTATCCCTACGGCCTGTTGCTCATCTTTGCCGGCGTGTCGGTTGCACTCGTGATCGCAAGCAGGCGCACGCCGCCGGCAGGCAGCCGCCCGTCGAGCCGCTCACCATCCGCAAGCCGTGCACCGATGTTCGGCCGGCAATCGCAATGAGGTATCACGCCGCCTTGGCGACGTGATATTCCTTGATGGCGTCCATCTTGATGTCGGGGTAGCGCTCGGATTCGTAACGAAGCGAGAAGCTGTCCTGCGCCAGGAAGACCGGGTCGCCATCGAGATCGCGGGCGATATCGCCGCGCTTGACGGTGAGGAATTTGTCGAGCTCCGCCGGCTTTTCCGACGAGACCCAACGGCACACCGAGAAGCGCGACATTTCGAAGGAGACGGGCAGGCCATATTCCTGCTGCAGGCGCTCCTTGAGAACATCGAGCTGCAGGGCGCCGACGACGCCGACGATTGCCGGTGAGCCATCTTCCGGCGAGAACAGCTGGACGACGCCTTCTTCGGCCATCTGCTGCAGCGCTTCCTTCAGCTTCTTTGCCTTCATCGCATCTTCGAGGCGCACGCGGCGCAGGATTTCCGGCGAGAAGTTCGGAACACCCTGGAAGACCAGCGCTTCGCCTTCGGTCAGCGTATCGCCGATGCGCAGCGTGCCGTGGTTCGGGATGCCGACGACATCGCCGGCATAGGCAGTATCGGCCAGCTGGCGTTGCGAGGCGAAGAAAAACTGCGGCGCCGTGAGGCCGAGCTGCTTGCCGGTACGCGCCAGGCGCGCCTTCATGCCGCGCTCCAGCTTGCCGGAGCAGATGCGGGCAAACGCGATGCGGTCGCGATGGTTCGGGTCCATGTTCGCCTGAATCTTGAAGACGAAGGCGGTCATCTTGTCTTCATTGGCATGGACGGTGCGGATGTCCGCAACCTGATCGCGCGGCGGCGGAGCGAACTCGCCGAGCGCGTTGATGAGATCGCGAACGCCGAAATTGCGCAACGCCGAGCCGAAGAAGACGGGCGTCATATGGCCTTCGAGGAAAGCCTGACGGTCGAACGGGCGGCAGGCTTCGATCGCCAGCTCCGTCTCGTCGATGAAGGCCTGGCGCTCGTTTTCCGGCAGGCGGTTGGCGACGCTCTGCGGCCCGTTGACCGGCGTGCCCTCGACTTCGGTATCGGAGCCGCGGACGGTGTTAGCGGCGATGTTGTAAGAGCCGCAGAATGTCTTCGAACGGCCGATCGGCCAGGTGATTGGGGCGGTATCCAGCGCCAGCTTCTCTTCGACCTCATCGAGGATCTCGAAGGGATCGCGGCTTTCGCGGTCCATCTTGTTAATGAAGGTGATGATCGGGATGTCGCGCATGCGGCAGACTTCGAAAAGCTTCAGCGTCCGCGGCTCGATACCCTTGGCGGCATCGATGACCATAACGGCGGCATCCACCGCCGTCAGCGTGCGGTAGGTGTCGTCGGCGAAGTCTTCGTGGCCGGGCGTATCGAGAATGTTGAAGACGTTGTCGTCATATTCGAAGGTCATGACCGAAGTGACCACCGAGATGCCGCGCTCACGCTCGATCTTCATCCAGTCGGAGCGCGTCTGGATGCGGTCCTTCTTCGCCTTGACTTCGCCGGCGAGCTGAATGGCGCCGCCGAACAGCAGCAGCTTTTCGGTCAGCGTCGTCTTGCCCGCGTCCGGGTGCGCGATAATAGCGAATGTGCGGCGGCGGGAGACCGCCTCGGCGAGTGTTTCGGCCATCATGTGAATCCTGTGGAATTGCGGGCTATCTAGCGATTTAGGCCGGGCTTTGCAATTGACCTTCGGCGGCCGGACGCAAAGTAATGCCCCCATGAACATCCAAAGCGACCTCCGCCCGAAGCTCAACCTCGTCCGCCTGGCAAATGGCGAAGGATTGGACCTGCCCTCCTACGAAACATCGGGGGCAGCCGGTATGGACCTGCGCGCGGCCGTCGATGAGGGCGCGCCGATGACGCTGGCGCCGGGCAAGCGCGCGCTGGTGCCGACCGGATTCATCTTCGAAGTGCCCGAAGGTTTCGAGGCGCAGATCCGCCCGCGTTCCGGGCTTGCCTTCAAGAACGGTATCACCTGCCTCAACACGCCCGGCACCATCGACAGCGATTACCGCGGCGAAGTGAAGGTGCTGCTGATCAATCTCGGCGAAGAGCCTTTCGAGATCAGCCGCGGCATGCGCATCGCCCAGATGGTGATTGCGCCTGTTACCCAGGTGCGCGTTGCCGAAATCACCGAGACGAGCGCCACGGCGCGCGGCGCGGGCGGCTTCGGCTCCACCGGCGTATGAGCGCGGCAGCGGACACGACGGGCCTCTCTTTCCGGCAGGATTATTTTGCCGACCACGCCGCCTGGCGCGCACTGGTCTCGCTTCTCCATGACACGTTCGGCATCGACATCGGGCCGCTGATGCAACTCGGCGGACCGGATGCGACAAGTATGCCGTTCGGCTGGTTTGCCGGGGACGGGACGCTGGCCGCCAATCTCTCGGCCTTCGCCATGCCTCTCTTGATCAACGGCCGCCGGATCAATGCGGCCGGTCTGCAATCCGGCGCGGTGCGGCCGCCCTGGCGCGGGCGCGGCCTTTATCGCGATGTGACGACGAAGGCGCTCGACTGGTGCGCAGCGCAAGGCTTCGAGGCCATCGTGCTCTATACCGACAAGGCGGCGCTCTATGAGCCCTATGGCTTCCGGACGTTGCCGATGCACAGCTTCAGCAGCGATGCGCCGACGCCTGTTTTCGCAACGCAGGGCCGATCGATCGATCCGGGCAATGCGGATGATCTCGCCTTGCTGCAGGACCTGCTGGCACGACGCGAGCCGGTCTCCGATGCGCTTGCCGTGGTCTCAAGCCCTGCGATGTTCCTGATCAATACACAGCTCGACCCCGATGTGAGGCTCACCTTCATAGAGCAGCTGCCGGCCGTTATCGCCTGGAAGCTCGATGGCGGGACATTGATCCTACTCGACGTGCTCGCCGCGTCGATTCCGCCGCTGGCCGCCATTCTGGGCGGACTCGGCGTTCGGCCTGACCGGGTGGAGGTGCTCTTCCGCCCCGACAAGCTTGGCTGGAATGGCGAGCCTGCACCGGCCTCTGCGCATGGGACGCATTTCATGATCCGCGGCCCGGACGGTCTGGCGCTGGATGCGCCGGCCATGCTTTCGCCGATGGCGGATTTCTGATCAGACCGGCGGCAGGCGGCGCTTGACCGGCGATGACTTGATCATCGACGTGTTGGTCTCCGCGCGTTCCGCGATCTTGTCGAGGATGCCGTCCAGCTCCCCCATCGAGCGCACGACCAGCCGGGCGATAAAGCAATCGTCGCCCGTCACCTTGTCGCATTCGATGAATTCGGGAATCTCCTGGATGAGCTTCTCGACGATGTGCAGCTGGCCTGGAAGCGGGCGGACGCGGACGATCGCCTGCAGGGGATAGCCGAGTGCGGCCGGATCGATGTCGATGGTGAAGGCCCGGATGATGCCGCGCTCCTCCAGGCGCCGCAGACGCTCGGCCGCGCTCGGCGAGGACATGCCAGCCGCCTGGGCGAGTTCTTTCAGCGACAGGCGGGAATTGACGGCAAGCGCATCCAGCAGCTTCTGGTCCGTTTCGTCCATTCTATCAGAATTAGCCACATCGCCTCCTTCGCCTAAATTTATTAGGCCAGATCCTTCCCTTTTGTGTCACACGATATAGAGACGGCTCTGGTTGCGCAATAATCTGCGCTTCCATCAAGGGAGAGTTGCGATGCAGAGCGAGATCAAGCGCGGAAGCGCGGAAATGACGGCGGCAATGCTGATTTCGGGCAGCATCGGCTGGTTCGTCGTGATGTCGGGCCAGCCGGTCGGCAATGTCGTGTTCTGGCGCTGCCTGTTCGGCGCAATCACCCTGCTCGTGATCTGTGCTGTGCTCGGGCTTCTCAATCCGCGGCTTCTGTCGCTGAAAAGCTTCGGTATCGCTGTCTTCGGCGGCGTCGCCATCGTGCTGAACTGGCTGCTGCTGTTTGCCTCCTATTCGCATGCGTCGATTTCGATCGCCACGACGGTCTACAACACCCAGCCTTTCATGCTGCTGGCGCTGGGCGCCGCCTTTCTCGGCGAAAAGATCACTGGCACCAAGCTTTTCTGGCTGGGGCTTGCCTTCGCGGGCATGATGGCGATCGTCGAGGCTAAGCCGGATAGCGGTGTTGTTACCGGCAGCTACGGCCTGGGGATCGCCTTGGCACTTGGTGCCGCCTTCTTCTATGCGCTGGCAGCGCTGGCGGCCAAATGGCTGAAGGGCACGCCGCCGCATCTGATCGCGCTCATCCAGGTTTCGACCGGCATTCTGATGTTGGCGCCTTTTGTAGACTTCTCGGCCCTGCCGGCGACATCAGGAACCTGGTCGCAGCTGGTCACGATGGGCGTCTTTCATACGGGGCTGATGTATGTGCTGCTTTACGGCGCGATCCAGAAGCTGCCGACACATCTGACGGGCGCGCTGTCCTTCATCTATCCGATCGCGGCGATCGCCGTCGACCGCATTGCCTTCGGCCACGCGCTGCAGCCGCTGCAGGTGATCGGTGCCGCGATCATCCTTCTCGCAGCCGCCGGTATGAATCTCGGCTGGACGCCGGGGCGGTTTCTGCGTGCAGTCAGAAGCTGATATCGGCGGCTTTCGACAACTTGACGCCATGCGCGCCGGCGCCGAAGCCGCCGAGTACGGCGTTGTGATGCGCGATGATCTGTTCGAAGCCGAGTACGCCGTTATCGCCGCTCATGTGGCCGTCGGATATCAGCGTGACATCGAAGCCGAGCGAGACGGCGCGGCGCACCGATGTATCGATACAGAAGGGCGTGACGCAGCCGCCGATGACGAGATGGGTGATGCCGCGGCTGCGCAACTCCGCCTCCAGCGGCGTCTCGAAGAAGGCGTCGCAGGCCTCCTTGTTGATCAGCAGTTCGCCCGGCAAGGGCGCCACTTCCGCCCTGATTTCCCAGCCCTTGCTGCCCCTGGCGATCGGGTCGCCCTCGGCCTCGTCATGCTGGACGATGATGACAGGGACGGTTTCCGACCGGGCTTTGCCGAGCACTGCTGCCAGCCGCCTGGTAACGCCGTCATAGGCTTGCTGGATCACCGGCACGCGGTCGTCAGCACCCATGCCTTCGAGCACGGCATTCTGGATATCGATCAGCAGCAAGGCCTTCGTCATGTCATCGCCCATGAGTTCATTTTCGAAGTTGCTTGAAAGCGATTTCGCACAGTCGTAAATAGGCGGCAATCAGGGAGAGACAAATGACGATCGCAGCGCTCATTGCCTATAGCGGCGCATTGTTCATCGCAGCCGCCATTCCGGGGCCGGGTATCACGGCGATCGTCGCGCGGGCACTCGGCTCGAATTTTCGCGAGACCTTCTTCATGGGTCTCGGCCTGGTGCTGGGCGACATGACCTATCTGACGGCGGTCATTCTCGGCCTCGCATTCGTGGCGCAGACCTTCACCGAGATCTTTCTCGTCATCAAGTTCGCGGGCGTGATCTATCTCTGCTACATCGCCTACAAGCTCTGGACATCCGGCCTGCTGCCGCAGGATATCGCGGCGCGCAAATCGAGCAGCGTCGGCATGTCGTTTCTTTCGGGCCTGCTGGTGACGCTCGGCAATCCGAAGACAATGCTGTTCTACGTGGCGCTGGTGCCGACGCTGATCGACATCCATGCGATCGGCCTGCGCGAATATGGATTGCTGCTGACAGCCACCTTTGTCGTGCTGCTCAGCGTGCTGATCCCCTATATGCTGCTTGCAACCCGCGCCCGCAGCATGCTGAAGCAGCCGCGCGCATTGCAGGCGCTGAACCGGACGGCGGCCGGCATTCTGGCGGGCACGGCAGCCTTTATCGCCACTCGCGCAGCCTGAAAAATTCGTTCGTCAAACGGCGGTTTTAAAAGGATTTTTTCTCCTTGATGCCGCCGTGGCGGAGGGCTCAGTCTGGCTTCCATCCGCCTTTGACCCTATTCTCTCGGCAACACACTTAAAGGGAGAGCACGCATGTCGAAGAAACCGGGCCGCGGCCGCATCTATTCGTCCATCACCGAGACCATCGGCGATACGCCGATCGTGCGCCTCGACAAGCTCGCCAAGGAAAAGGGCGTCAAGGCCAACCTGCTGGCCAAGCTCGAGTTCTTCAACCCGATCGCCTCCGTCAAGGACCGTATCGGCGTGGCGATGATCGAGAGCCTGGAAGCGCAGGGCAAGATTTCGCCCGGCAAGACGACGCTGGTCGAGCCGACCTCCGGCAACACCGGTATCGCGCTTGCCTTCGCGGCAGCCGCCAAGGGCTGCAAGCTGATCCTGACCATGCCGGAGACGATGTCGGTCGAGCGCCGCAAGATGCTGGCGCTGCTCGGCGCCGAGCTGGTGCTGACCGAGGGGCCGAAGGGCATGAAGGGCGCGATCGCCAAGGCCGAGGAACTGGCCGCGACGCTGCCTGACGCGATCATTCCCCAGCAGTTCGAAAACCCTGCCAACCCCGAGATCCACCGCAAGACGACGGCCGAGGAAATCTGGAACGATACCGACGGCAGCGTCGATATTCTCGTTTCCGGCATCGGCACCGGCGGCACGATCACCGGCGCAGGACAGGTGCTGAAGTCGAAGAAGGCCAGCATCAAGGTGATCGCCGTCGAGCCGGAAGAATCCCCGGTTCTCTCCGGCGGCCAGCCAGGCCCGCACAAGATCCAGGGCATCGGCGCCGGCTTTGCGCCTGCGATCCTCGACACCAAGATCTACGACGAGGTCGTCACCATCAACAGCGGAACGGCGATGGAAACTGCCCGTCTGGTTGCCAAGCTCGAAGGCGTGCCGGTCGGCATCTCCTCGGGTGCTGCACTTGCCGCAGCCATCAAGGTGGGCAGCCGCGAAGAAAACGCCGGCAAGAACATCGTGGTGATTATCCCGTCCTTCGCCGAGCGTTATCTGTCGACGGCGCTGTTCGATGGGCTCGGAGGCTAAGCTTCGCCTGCTGCACTTAATCGAATGGACAGGGCGCTTCGGGCGCCCTTTCTGTTGGTCACTTATACCCGCCACCTCGGAAGCAAGTCCGCATGTTGCTGATCGTCGGAACCATTCGCCTGCCACCCGAAAACCTCGCTGCCGCCCGGCCTGTGATGAAACGCATGGTGGAAGGCAGCCTCAGCGAAAATGGCTGCGCGGAATACTCCTATGCCGAAGATGTACTCGAACCTGGCCTCATCCACGTGAAGGAGATGTGGCAGGATCAGGCAACGCTCGATCGCCATTTCAAGACGGCACATCTCGCCAAATGGCGCGCCGCTTGGCCGGAACTCGGCATCCATGATCGCAACCTTCGAAGCTATGAGGTCGGTGAACCCCGCCAAACCTGACGGTGCTTCCTGATCCGCCGTCAGCGGAAACCCTCATGCTGCCGCGGTCAGCCGCTCTCCTGCGATGCGATAGGAAATCGCTTCGGCGAGATGGATGCGGCCGACGGTTGGCTTGCCGTCGAGATCGGCGAGTGTGCGCGCCACTTTCAGGACCCGGTGATAGCCGCGGGCGGAGAAACGCATCTTCTCGGCGGCATCGCGCAACAGCTGGAGACCTCCGGCATCCGGCTCGGCATATTTCTCGATCAGTGATGTCGAGCAGCGGGCGTTGGTGGTGATTGTATTGAGGCATGCAGCGATGAAGCGGTCGGCCTGCAGTTCGCGGGCGCGGGCGACGCGGGCGGCGATCGTGCTGCTTGCCTCGGCCGGCATCGGGCGGATCAGGTCCGCTGCAGAAACGGCCGGGACGTCGATGCGGATATCGATGCGGTCCATCAGCGGGCCCGAGATGCGCGCCTGATAGTCGGCCTGGCAACGGGGACCGCGGGCGCAGCTATGGCCAGGCTCGCCCGCCATACCACAGCGGCAAGGGTTCATGGCGGCGACCAACTGGATGTTGGCGGGATAGGTCACGCGGTGATTGGCGCGGGCGATGATGCATTCGCCGGTTTCCAGCGGCTGGCGCAGGGCATCGAGCGCTTGCGGCGAGAATTCCGGAAACTCGTCGAGGAAGAGAATGCCGTGATGGGCGAGCGAAGCCTCGCCGGGACGGGCGCGGAGCCCGCCGCCGACCATGGCGGCCATCGTTGCCGAATGGTGCGGGGTGCGGAACGGCCGCCGGTCCGAAAGCTTGCCGCCGGAGAGCTGACCGGCGATCGAATGGATCATCGACACTTCGAGCAGCTCGGCCGCCGACAGCGGCGGCAGGATGGAGGGCAGACGGGCGGCAAGCATCGACTTTCCGGAACCGGGCGGGCCGACCATCAGCAGATTATGACTGCCGGCGGCCGCCACCTCCAGTGCACGCTTGGCGCTTTCCTGACCCTTGATGTCGGCGAGATCGGGAAGGTTTGCGGCATTGGCGCGGATCGATGGCTCCGGCCGCGACAGAACCTGCGTGCCGCGGAAATGGTTGGCGAGCGCGATGAGGCTCCGCGGCGCAAGGATATCGAGTTGCGTTCCGGCCCAGGCGGCTTCCGGGCCGCTTTCGGCCGGGCAGATCAGCCCCTTGCCGAGCGCATTGGCGCCGATTGCCGCAGGCAGCGCGCCGGCAACGGGTGCGATCGTGCCATCGAGATTGAGTTCGCCCAAGACGACATAATCCGAGAGCGCATCCGCCAGGATGGCGCCGAGAGCAGCCATCAGGCCGAGCGCGATCGGAAGATCGAAATGCGAGCCTTCCTTCGGAAGATCGGCGGGCGCCAGATTGACGGTGACACGCTTGGCCGGAAGTGCCAACCCGGATGCGTGGAGTGCTGCCTGCACCCGCTCGCGGCTTTCCGCAACCGCCTTGTCGGGAAGCCCGACGATCTGCATGCCGATCTTGCCGGGAGCGACCATCACCTGGACTTCGACCGGCACACCTTCAATACCGTGGAATGCAACCGTACTGACGCGTGCGACCATGCCCCTGCCCCCGCAACCAACTACATCGCGTATTGCGACCTTTCATGGCCGCGGATTGCAATCTGGCATAGTAAGCAGAATAAAACAAGAACAATAAATGAACAGATTCACGTCCCCGCTGCACTCAGGTTGCAGCGGGTTGTATCAGGCCCACAAATGAGAACAAAAGCCCTGAAGAATCAGGCGCGCTTGCGCTCGATCGCATCCCAGAGGAGGCTGGCGATATCGGCGCCGCCGAACTTCTTGACCTCGCGGATGCCGGTCGGAGACGTGACGTTGATCTCTGTCATGTAGTCACCGATCACATCGATGCCGACGAACAGGAAGCCGCGTTCGCGCAGGGCCGGGCCGATGCGCTTGCAGATTTCCTGCTCGCGTGCGGTCAGTTCGGTCGCCTCGGCGCGGCCGCCGACATGCATGTTGGAGCGGCTGTCATGCTCGGCAGGAACGCGGTTGATGGCGCCGACGGGCTCGCCATCGACGAGGATGATGCGCTTGTCGCCCTTGCGCACGTCAGGCAAATACTGCTGAGCGATGAAGGGCTCGCGGAAGAGCTGGCCGAACATTTCGAGCAGCGAGGAAAGGTTGCGGTCGTCCTTGGTCGAATGGAAGACGCCGGCGCCGCCATTGCCGTAGAGCGGTTTCAGGATGATATCGCCCATCTCGTCGCGGAAGCGGCGGATCTCGGCGGCATCCTTGGTGATCAGCGTCTTCGGCATCAGGTCGGCGAATTCGGTGACGAAGATCTTCTCAGGCGAATTGCGTACCCAAGCCGGATCATTGACGACGAGCGTCTTCGGATGGATGCGCTCGAGAAGATGCGTCGAGGTGATGTAAGACATGTCGAAGGGCGGATCCTGGCGGAGCAGGACGACATCCATGGTCGAGAGATCGACACGCTCGGGCGCGCCGAGCTCGAAATGGTCGCCCTTGACGTCGCGCAGGATCATCGGCTCGACGGAGGCGAAGACCTGGCCGTCGCGGAAGCTCAGGCGATCGGGCGTATAGTGGAAGAGCTTGTAGCCCCGGGTCTGCGCCTCGAGGCTCATGGCGAAGGTGGAATCGCCTGCGATGTTGATGCCCGACACATGGTCCATCTGGACCGCTACGTTCTTGATCTTGGCCATTTCCGTCCCTCACTGAATGCCGGACAGATGTAGGTCGCAAGAGGGTCGAACGCAACGGTCAATCAAGGACTTCGCAGCATCGCGATCAAGGATTTTTCAAGCGGCGAGGCCCTGCTGGCCGCTATTGCGCAGCATGTTGCGAAGACGATAGGCGAGCGCGACCGGCTTCGGGAAGGGCTTGCGCAGGAAGGCCACCTTGCGGACGTAGGTGTCGACACGCCAGCTGGCCCAGGTGCCACCGGCGAAGAAGGCGACGTCGCCGGCGCGAAGTGTGCGCTCGGTGCCGTCTTCAGCGGTGATATGCACTTCGCCTTCGAGGATCATCACCGTTTCGTCCCAGCCGAAGAACCAACGGAATTCGCCTGCCGTGCAGTCCCATATCGCCGTCAGCGAGGCTTCGTCATGGCCGCGGGAATGCTCGGCGGTGCGCGCCTGCGGGTCGCCGCTGACGATCCAGTCCGGATTGATGGGCGTCGATTTCATCGGCAGGTGATCGCTCGAATGCGCGATGAAGGACTTGCCGCGCGGCATCGCCACGGCATACGGCACCGTGCGCGCAGCCATCGCGACCGCACTTGCAAGCATAAGCTTCCAGGCCATGAAACACCCCGTTTACTACCCCAATGTTCGGGCAATAACAGAAGAGTCGTAAGAGAGGCGTTCAAGCGGCTGCTAAAATTTTAACAGATCCTGTCGACGCCTATTGGACCGCTTCGGCCGTAACCGCCGCATTCGATGCCTGCGCAACACCATTGCCGATCCGCTTGCCGGTGTCTGCCGCGAAGAAATGCAGCTTCTCAGGCGTGATGACGAAGCGCATTTCTGCGGTCATCGGCGTTTCCGGCGAGACGACCGCGGTCAGCTGCTGGTCGCCGAGCAGGCCGTGGACGAGACGCTGCGAACCGAGTTCTTCGACATATTCGACGGTAAGCGGCATCGCATATTCGTCCGCCTTGGCAAGGCGCAGATCTTCGGCGCGCATGCCGATGGTGACCGGGCCGGATGTCGGCGCATTGCCTGCGAGATCGATCAGGCTCGGGCCGATCGCCAGCTTGTCGCCATGCAGCTCGCCCTTCAGCAGGTTCATGGCGGGAGAGCCGATGAAGCTCGCGACAAAGGTCGAGGCGGGCGTGTGATAGACTTCGAGCGGCGCGCCGATCTGCTCGATATGGCCGCCGTTCAGAACGACGAGGCGGTCCGCCAGCGTCATTGCTTCCAGCTGGTCGTGGGTGACGTAGATCGACGTCGTGCCGAGACGGCGCTGCAGGCGCTTGATCTCGCCGCGCATGGAGACGCGCAGCTTCGCATCGAGGTTCGACAGCGGTTCATCGAAGAGGAAGACGGCGGGCTTGCGGACGATGGCGCGGCCCATGGCGACACGCTGGCGCTGGCCGCCGGAGAGAGCCTTCGGCTTGCGCTCGAGATACTGCTCGATCTGCAGCATGCGGGCGGCTTCGGCGACACGGGCATCGATCTCCGCCCGCGGCGTCCCGCGGTTTTTCAGGCCGTATTCGAGGTTCTGGCGCACCGACATATGCGGATAGAGCGCGTAATTCTGGAACACCATGGCGATGTCGCGGTCAGCCGGCTCGACATTGTTGACGACGCGGCTGCCGATCTTCACCTGTCCTTCGGAGATGCTCTCGAGACCGGCGATCATGCGCAACAGCGTGGACTTGCCACAGCCGGACGGGCCGACGAGGACGATGAACTCGCCATCGCGGATGTTGATGCCGACATCCGAAACGGCCTTGACGCCGCCCTGATAGATCTTGCCGACGCCTTCTACATCGATAGAGGCCATTGTCACTTCTCCGTTTCGACCAGGCCTTTGACGAAAAGGCGCTGCATGACGATGATGATGAGGACCGGCGGCAGGGCGGCGAGAATGACGCCTGCCATGACGAGGTTCCATTGGGTGTCGCCGTCCAGGACCGAGGCCAGGCGCTTGATGCCCATGACCGCGGTGTAATAGCCGGGATCGGTGGTGATCAGCATCGGCCAAAGATACTGGTTCCAGCCATAGATGAAGAGGATGATGAATAGCGCCGCGATATTGGTGCGCGACAGCGGCAACAGGATATCCCTGAAGAATTTCATGGCGCCGGCGCCATCGACGCGAGCCGCTTCCATCAGCTCTTCCGGGATCGTCAGGAAGAACTGACGGAACAGGAAGGTTGCCGTCGCCGAGGCGATCAGCGGGATGACGAGGCCCGGATAGGAATTCAGCATGCCGAGATCGGCGACGACCTTATAGGTCGGCAGGATGCGGACTTCGACCGGCAGCATCAGCGTCAGGAAGATGATCCAGAAGGCGACCATGCGCAGCGGGAAGCGGAAATAGACGATCGCAAATGCGGAAATGATCGAGATGGCGATCTTGCCGACGGCGATCAGCACCGCCATCAGCAGGCTGTTTGCCAGCATCAGCGCGAAAGGCGGCGCACCGGCCACCGAATTTCCGGCGCTCAGCAGCTGGTCGAAATTGGCAACCAGCTGGTCGCCCGGAAGCAGCGGCGTGAGGCCGCTCATGAAGTCGGTCGGACCATGGGTGGCTGCGATGAAGGCGAGGTAGACGGGGAAGACCACCGTGACGACGCCGACGATCAGGATGAAGTGCGTGAGGACGTTCAGAAAGGGGCGGTTCTCGATCATCGCTCGGGCCTCAATACTGTACTTTTTTCTCGATCCAGCGGAACTGGACGACGGTGAGGACGACGACGATCAACATCAGCACGACGGACTGCGCGGCCGAAGGGCCAAGGTTCAGACCGACGAAGCCATCGGCATAGACCTTGTAAACAAGCGTGTTCGTCGATTGCGACGGGCCGCCAGAGGTCGTGGAGTCGACGATCGGGAAGGTGTCGAACAGCGCATAGGTGACGTTGATGACAGCCAGGAAGAACGTCGTCGGCGAAATCAGCGGGAAGACGACCGTCCAGAAACGCTTGAACGGACCGGCGCCATCGATCGACGCGGCTTCGATCACCGACTGTGGGACAGACTGCAGGCCGGCGACGAAGAAGAGGAAATTGTAGGAGATCTGCTTCCATGCCGAGGCGATGACGATGAGGATCATTGCGTCATTGCCATCGAGGCGGTGGTTCCAGTCATAGCCGAAGTGGCGAAGGATATAGGGCAGGATGCCGATGCTGGGGTTGAACATGAACCACCAGAGCAGACCGGCCGCCGCAGGCGCCACCGCATAGGGCCAGACGAGCAGCGTCGTATAGATGCGTCCGCTCTTCAGCACGCGATTGACGCAGACGGCGAAAAGCAGCGACACGCCCATCGATAGAACGGTGACGGAGACCGAGAAGATCAGCGTCACCCAGAGCGCGTTCATGTAATCGCTGCTGCCAAAGAGCTTCGTGTAATTGGCGAACCAGACGAAGGTGGTCTTCATGCCGAAGGGATCTTCACGCAGGAAGGACTGGCGAAAGGCCTGAAAAGCCGGCCAGATGAAGAAGACCAACGTGACTGCGAGCTGCGGCGCCAGAAGGAAATATGGCAGGACGCGGTTCGAGAAGATTGTGCGCTTTGTCTGCATGGCTCGCCCGATATGGAAAGGCCCTCCCCGGAGCGGGGAGGGCTTGGCTTCAGCCTCGAAAGCTTAGTTCGAGTTTGCTTCTTCGAATTCGCGCAGGATGGCGTTGCCTTCCTTGACGGCTTCGTCGAGCGCCTGCTGGGCGGTCTGCTTGCCGGACAGCACGGTTTCGAACTGCTGGTCGATGACGTCACGGATCTGCGTCAGGTTGCCGAAACGAACGCCCTTGGAGTTGTCGGACGGCGTGCCGCGCAGGATCTGCTTCAGGCCAACGTCAGAGCCCGGGTTCTTTTCGTAGTAACCCTGCGACTTGCCGAGGTCGTAAGCAGCAGTGGTGATCGGCAGGTAGCCAGAGAACTGGTGCCAATCAGCCTGAACTTCCGGCTGGCTGAGGTAGGTGTAGAACTTGGCAACGCCCTTGTAGACTTCCGGCTTCTGGCCGTTCAGCGTCCAGAGCGTCGCGCCGCCGATGATCGAGTTCTTCGGATCCTTGGTGACGTCGTCGTAGTAGGGCAGCGTCGAGAAGCCGACCTGGAAGGCCTTGGCGTTGTTGATGACGCCAGCGCGCGAACCCGAGGAGCCCATGTAGATGGCGCATTCCTGCGAGTAGAACTTCGGAGCTGCATCGGGGCCGCCACCCGGGCCGCCGTACTGGAAGTAACCGGCATCCTGCCACTTCTTCAGGTCGGTCCAGAGACGAGCCTGGTTCGGACCGTTGAAGCTCAGCTCAGCCTTGGTGCCACCGAAACCGTTCTGCAGCGTGCCGTAGGGCAGGTCGTGGATGGCCGAGAAGTTCTCGAGGCCGAGCCAGGTTGCAGCGTAGGTGATGGTGAAGCCGCACTTGGCAGCGCCGGAATCGACGATCTTCTTCGAGAACTCAGCCAGTTCGGCATAGGTCTTCGGAGCGACTTCCGGATCAAGACCAGCCTTCTTGAAGACGTCCTTGTTGTAATAGAGGATCGGCGTCGAGGAGTTGAACGGGAAGGAGAGGATGTTGCCTTCCGGGTCGGAATAGTAACCGACGACGGGAGCGATGAACTTCGACGGATCCCACGGCTCGCCTTCATCGGCCATCAGCTTGTAGACTGGATAAACGGCACCCTTGGCGGCCATCATCGTGCCGGTGCCGACTTCGAAGACCTGAACGATAGCCGGCTGCTGACCTGCGCGGAAAGCAGCGATAGCGGCCGTAAGGGTTTCCGGATAGGTGCCCTTGAAGACCGGGGTAACGTGGTATTCGGTCTGGCTGTCGTTGAACTTCTGAACGATCTGCTCGAGCTTCTGGCCGAGCTCGCCGCCCATGGCGTGCCACCAGGTGATTTCGGTTGCGGCAAAGGATGCCGACGAAGACAATACGACCGCAGCGGCGGCCAGAGAAAACGTCTTGAACATGGATAAACCCTCTCCACCAGTTATTGGGGTGAGGAAGCCAATAGAGGCCTTCCGTGACGTCTCCTTTACATTTGTATGACAGAAAAATTACAAATGCACGCCTATGCAAGACCGCTAAAAGGCATTGGGGAAATGCCGTGGCAGCCGGCCCGGAAGCACTGCAACGATATCGTAGCGCTGCGACAACAAGTGGCTATTGGCCTGACGGGCGAGCCAGAGATCGCTCGCATCGCGAATGCGTTTCTGAGCCGCATAAGAAACTGCATCGACCGCGACCCGCTCGTCGCGCCGGGCTTTGACCTCGACGAAAACAGCAAGATCGCCCTTTCGGGCAATGATATCGACCTCGCCAAGCTTAGTGCGATAGCGGAAAGCCGCGATGCGGTAGCCCTTCATCAGCAGGTAGAGCGCCGCCACATATTCGGAGAAATGTCCGCGGCGGAGCGCCTTTTGTCTGCTGACGCTCGTGCCGCTATCGCTCATCAGGCGCCCTTCATGTCGAGGAGCCGCTGATAGAGTTCCTTGCGCGGCAGACCGGTGAGCCGCGCCGCCTCGGCTGCCGCTTTCGCCGTTGGCATGGTGCCGGAGAGATCGGCAAGGATCGCATCGACGTCAGCGGCGTCAGCCGGTTTTTCCTCCGGCGGCGCGACGACGAGGACGATCTCGCCTTTCACATTATCGTTCTCGGCATAATAGGCGGCGAGATCGGCAAGCGTGCCGCGGCGAAACTCCTCGTAGGTCTTCGTCAGCTCGCGGCAGACGGAGGCCATGCGATCGCCGCCGAGCACGTCGGCGGCGGCCGAAAGCGTCGCGCCGATGCGGTGGGGTGATTCAAAGAAGAGCAGCGTAGCGGGGGTCGCCGCGAATTCACCGAGCCGGTCGCGCCGCGCCTTGTCCTTGACGGGAAGAAACCCGGCAAAGAGGAAGGCATCGTTCGGCAGACCTGAACCGACGAGTGCGGCGAGCGGCGCCGAGGCGCCGGGGATCGGGATGACGCGGTATCCGCTGTCGATCGCCGTCTGCGCCAGCCGGTAACCGGGATCGGAAACCAGCGGCGTTCCGGCATCGGAAACGAGTGCGACGGACTTTCCGGCCTCCAGCGCCTGCAGCAGGCGCGGCCCGGCCTCGTCGGCATTATGTTCGTGATAGGCGAAAGGGCGGTTCTGAATGCCGTAGCGATCGAGCAGCACGCGGGTGACGCGCGTATCCTCGCAGGCGAGCACATCGGCACCGGCAAGCGTTTCGAGCGCGCGAAGCGTGATATCGCCGAGATTGCCGATCGGCGTCGCGACCAGATAGAGCGCGGCCTCGAGCGGGCGCGCAGGTATGCTGACATTATGCAGGCGGTAGGTGCGATGCTTGCCGCCCTCGCCCGCCGTCTCTTCATGACTCAATTTCAAAGGCCCTCTCTGGCGTCGGCCCTTTATGCGCGCAGGCTTCGTTCGCGGCAAGGGTTCGGATTTCTGTGAGCATCATCGTGTAAAACCACCTTTGCAGCCGCGCGAAGCCTTGCACCCCTTGCAATGCCCGGCAAAGTTCTGCCATTTTGCCCGTCCACTCCTCCGGCCATGGAGCCGGAAAGGCATTTTCTGGCGCGCCTGCGCGCCCGGACAGTCACGGTCGAAAGCGGTAGCATCCCATGCGTATTACTATTGAGCGTTCCAATCTCCTGAAGTCGCTGAACCACGTTCACCGCGTCGTCGAACGCCGGAACACGATCCCGATCCTGTCCAACATCCTGCTGCGTGCCGACGGCCAGAACCTCGACATGAAGGCGACCGACCTTGATCTCGAAGTCACGGAAGCGACGCCCGCCAATGTCGAACAGGCCGGCGCGACCACCGTTCCCGCCCACCTTCTTTACGACATCGTCCGCAAGCTGCCCGACGGCTCGGAAGTTCTGCTTGCGACATCGACGGATGGCGGCTCGATGACCGTGCAGTCCGGCCGCTCGAAATTCTCGCTGCAGTGCCTGCCGCAATCCGACTTCCCGGATCTGACCGCCGGCACCTTCACGCATTCCTTCAAGCTGAAGGCAACGGATCTCAAGATGCTGATCGATCGCACCCAGTTTGCGATCTCGACCGAAGAGACCCGCTATTACCTGAACGGCATCTTCTTCCACACGATCGAGAGCGAAGGCGACCTGAAGCTGCGCGCTGTTGCGACCGACGGTCACCGTCTCGCCCGCGCCGACGTCAAGGCGCCGTCGGGCTCCGAGGGAATGCCGGGCATCATCATTCCGCGCAAGACCGTCGGCGAGTTGCAGAAGCTGGTCGACAATCCCGAGGCGATGGTCACCGTCGAGGTTTCCGACGCCAAGATCCGCCTGAGCATCGGCTCGATCGTCATGACATCGAAGCTGATCGACGGCACGTTCCCCGATTATCAGCGCGTCATCCCGACCGGCAACGATAAGGAAATGCGCGTCGATTGCACGACCTTCGCGCAGGCCGTCGACCGCGTCTCGACCATTTCGTCCGAGCGCGGCCGTGCCGTGAAGCTGGCGCTTTCCGAAGGACAGCTGCTGCTCACCGTCAACAACCCGGACTCCGGCAGCGCGACGGAAGAAGTCGCAGTCGGATACGACACGGACGCGATGGAAATCGGCTTCAACGCCAAATATCTGCTCGACATCACTGCACAGCTTTCCGGCGATCAGGCCGTGTTTCTGCTGGCCGATGCCGGTTCGCCGACGCTCATTCGCGACACGGCCGGCGATGATGCACTCTACGTTCTGATGCCGATGCGCGTGTAAACGCGCGTCGCATTTGGCGGGCAAAGTTTTCAGATTGCGACGTTTGGTCTTGTTTTACTGCTGGATGATTGCAATTAGATAGCCAGCGGTTTGTTGCTTGACGAGGAGGATGGCATGGCGTTGCGGCTGAAAGAACGGCTCGGCAAAAAGTTCGATGAGGAAATTCGCTTCTTCAAGGGCATGATGCAGGGGCCGAAAACCGTCGGCTCCATCGTCCCTACCTCCTCCATCACCGCCAAGAAGATGGCGAGCGTCATCAACCTCAACTCCGGACTGCCGGTGCTTGAGCTTGGACCGGGAACCGGCGCCATCACCAAGGCCATTCTCGGTCGCGGCGTGAAGCCGGAGCGGCTGGTCGCCGTCGAATATTCGACGGACTTCTACAATCACCTCGTTCGCCTCTACCCCGGCGTCCACTTCATCAACGGCGACGCCTTCGATCTCGATACGACGCTTGGCGCACTGAAGGGACAGACCTTCGATTCCGTCGTTTCGGCCGTGCCGCTTCTGAACTTCCCGATGCAGGCGCGCATCGCGCTGCTCGAAAGCCTGCTCGACCGCATGCCGGCCGGCCGGCCGGTGGTGCAGATTTCCTACGGTCCGGTTTCGCCGATCATCGCCCGGCCGGAACGCTACCACATCCAGCATTTCGACTTCATCGTCCGCAACATCCCGCCGGCACAGCTTTGGATCTATCGCCGCGGCTGATGTTCGCGCTCTATATCACCCACCCGCAGGTCAGGATCGATCCGGATGTCCCCGTTCCGCAATGGGGGCTGTCGGAAACCGGTGCGGCGCGCGCCAGACTGGCAGCAGAGCTCTCTTGGGCGCGGCAGCTGCAGCGGATCGTCTCCAGCGACGAGACGAAGGCGATCGAGACCGCGGAGATACTCGCGGCCTCAGCCGGGATCGGTATCGAGATCGTCCACGGCATGCATGAAAACGACAGGTCGGCGACCGGCTTCCTGCCGCCGCCGGAGTTCGAGCAGGCGGCCGACTGGTTTTTCGCCCACCCGGACGAGAGCTTCGAGGGATGGGAACGGGCGCGCGATGCGCAGGCCCGTATCGTTTCGGCCGTCGATCGGATCCTCGCGACCCATGACCAGAGCAAGCCGATCGCCTTTGTCGGCCATGGCGGCGTCGGCACGCTGCTGAAATGCCACCTTGAGGGCCGGCCGATCGGGCGCGACCGGGACCAGCCCGGCGGTGGCGGCAATCTCTATGCTTTCGCTCTTGCGGACCGGCGCCTATCGTGCGACTGGACGCCCATCGAAAGCTGGCAGGGGTGGATGAAATGAACGCACGCGAACGGTTGATCGTCGGGCTCGATGTTCCGACACTTGGCGAAGCGGAAAAGATCGTTTCGACGCTCGGCGATGACGTCCTCTTCTACAAGATCGGCTACCAGCTGGTGTTTGCCGGCGGGCTGGAGTTTGCCCGCGAGCTCGCCCAGAGCGGCAAGAAGATCTTCCTCGACATGAAGCTCCTCGATATCGACAACACCATCGCGTCCGGCGTCGAGAACATCGTCAAGATGGGCATGTCGATGCTGACGCTGCACGCCTATCCGAAGGCGATGAAGGCTGCCGTCGAAGCCGCCAGGGGTTCCGACCTCTGCCTGCTCGGCGTCACGGTGCTGACCTCGATGGACGAGCAGGACCTGATCGCAGCCGGTTATGAATACGACCCGCATACGCTGGTGCTGCGCCGCGCCGAACAGGCGCTCGCCGCCGGCATGGGCGGCATCGTCTGCTCTGCAGAAGAATCCTCCGCCGTCCGCAAGATCGTCGGCCCCAACATGGCGATCGTCACCCCGGGCATCCGTCCGGCTGGCAGCGAAAAGGGCGACCAGAAGCGCGTGATGACACCGGCCGATGCCCTGAAGGCAGGCTCCAGCCACCTCGTCGTCGCCCGCCCGATCGTCAGGGCTGCCGATCCCAAGGAAGCTGCCCGCGCCATCCTCGCGGAAATGGATGCGGCACTCCCCGCCTAACGATTGCCCGAGACCTGATTATCCGCGTCGTTGTCGACGATCAGGGCCGGGCTGCCGCCTGGTAGGCTGTTGCCAGTGACCGAATTGTGCCGCGCGAAGTCCCGCGAGTTCAGGCTGCTGCCAAACGGATAGGCGGGATCGTTGAAACAATAGCGGCTGTTTCCCTGCCTGCTGCCCAGCCAGACTGCAGGCTTGGCGCCGAACGCCTTGTCATAGCGGAAGGTGTTGCCGCTGATCACGTTGCCCTCTGGCGCCTGATGACGGATCGTTCCGCCCTCGCCGCAGTTGCGGTAGAGAAAGATGCCGCCATTAACCGGATCGGTGAATGTATTGCCGGCGATCCGGTTGTTTGCCGCGCCATCGAGCGCAATCTGCTCCCGGCTCCGCGTTCTGATGTCGAAGACGTTGTTCTCGACGAGATTTCCGGCGGACTCGGCATCGAAGTAGACGGCGACGCTGCTCGTACTGCCTTTGAATTGGGATCTGGACAGATCGAGGCCCGTCGTTCCTGGTCCGGCGTAGAGCGGTATCCGGCCATTGGCGATGAAGGTCACGTTGCTGATGGTGATCCGGCCGGGCGCAGCGGCTTGTGCACGAGCGGTATGCCCCTCGGAGACCGAGGACTGCTTGAGCCACGGCCCCTGACCATTCTCAGCCATTCCGATGATGCGAAGGTCGCCTTTGATGGTGCAGTTGCGAATGGTGACGTCATGGGGCGCGTCCCAGCTGCCATCCGGCCGGCGGATCGAGCGGATTGCCAGCGTATGCGCCTTGTAGCCCGTTCCATCCAGCATGCCGCCGCCGCAATCAACGATCGTGCCGGAGGCTGCGGCTCCCGACAGCTGGATCGGCGCGCGGATGACGTCTGCGGCATCGAGCAGCAGGTTGCAGGAAATTTCGACCGGCTTCGCAGCGCCATCGGCAGCTTTCAACGCGGCAACCGTCTTTGGCATGCAGGCCTTCGCGGCTGCCGCGGAGGAAGATGGAGCAAACAGCGCCGCCGCCAGCATGACAGCGTGAAGTGCGATGGCGGCATTGCATTTCATTCGGCTTCCCCAACCTCCGCCAGCGCGCCTTCCGCGCGCTGTTGCCGCCATTGACCCTTGCGCCAATTTGGCTGAAGACAGACGCCAACGTCAATCGGAGGAAAATCATGGCCAAGGGATACTGGATTGCGCGCGTCGATGTTCGCGATGCCGAGCGCTACAAGGATTACGTCGCGGCGGCGAAGCCTGCTTTCGAGAAGTACGGCGCCAATTTCCTGGCGCGCGGCGGGGCGATTACCGAGCTCGAGGGCACGGCGCGGGCCCGCAATGTGGTGATCGAGTTCCCGTCGATGCAGGCTGCCGTCGATTGCTACAACTCGCCGGAATACCAGATCGCCGCCAAGATCCGCCAGGAAGTGGCGGATGCCGAAATGGTGGTTGTCGAAGGCATCTGAAAGCGCTTTCGCAGATGCGAAACTCGGCTGCGATGGGCCTTTCCGTCGCCGCCGGATTCGGCTAATACGGGAGCCAACAAACACTCCTTCCCAAGCCTTTCGAGGAAACTGCCATGACCCTTGCCAACCTGCCGCCGCTCGTTACCGTGTTCGGAGGCTCCGGCTTCGTCGGCAGGCATGTGGTTCGTGCGCTTGCCAAGCGCGGCTATCGCATCCGCGTCGCCGTTCGCCGCCCGGATCTCGCCGGCTTTCTGCAGCCGCTCGGCAATGTCGGCCAGATTTCCTTCGTCCAGGCAAACCTGCGCTACCGCCAGTCGGTCGAGCGCGCCGTCGAGGGTTCCGACTGCGTCGTCAACTGCGTCGGCATCCTGCTGGAAACCGGCCGCAACACTTTCGACGCCGTCCAGGATTTCGGCGCCCGCGCCGTGGCTGAAGCCGCCAAGAATGCCAAGGCCCGCCTGGTCCACGTTTCGGCGATCGGTGCCGACGAGAAGTCGGAATCGCACTATGCCCGCAGCAAGGGCCGCGCCGAAACTGCCGTACTCTCGATCAAGAAGGACGCCGTGATCTTCCGTCCGTCGATCGTTTTCGGACCCGAGGACAGCTTCTTCAACAAGTTCGCCGACATGGCCCGCCTCTCGCCGGTTCTGCCGGTCATCGGTGGCGGCACGACCAAGCTGCAGCCGGTTTACGTCGAAGACGTCGCTGAAGCCGTTGCCCGGGCTGTTGATGGCAAGGCCGTTGCCGGCAAGATCTACGAACTCGGCGGCCCCGAGGTCCTCAGCTTCCGCGAATGTCTGCAGACGATGCTGAAGGTAACGGCGCGCAAAAACCCGCTGGTTTCGATGCCAGCCGGTATTGCTTCGCTGATCGGCAGCATCGCCTCGCTGATCCCCTTCGTTTCGCCGCCGATCACGCCGGACCAGGTTCGCCTGCTGAAATACGACAACGTCGTCTCCGCCAAGGCTGAGAAGGACGAGCGCACGCTGAAGGGCCTCGGCATCACGCCGACGATGGTAACCTCGGTTCTGCCGTCCTACCTCGTGCATTACCGCCCGCACGGCCAGTACACGGGAACCGGCAAAGCCGCCTGATTCGTCCGTTAGCATTAACTGAAGCGCCGCCTGAGGATTTCCACAGGCGGCGCTTCTGTTTTGGGCGAAGTGTCAAATCTGGCGCAAGTTTCGCGTGTTTTTCTGCGCCCCGAACCGGATTGGCGTTGCATAAAAGACGCATGAAAAAATTAGTGAAATTAACGTCACATTTAGCAGGAACATTTATTGCTATTTGCCATTCCACTGACTACACACCCGGCGCGCAGGTAGCGGCTCACGAGGCTCGGCAGGCGCGTTCAATCGATTTGAAAGGCTTTATACCGATGGGCAAGTCAATCGCGCTTCTCTTTGCGTGTGCGGCACTGGTTATCCTGGCTGGCTCCTTCATCGCGCCCGGTTCGGTCGCGGCTGTTAAGGAAGGCTGTGCGCCGGCTTACGGCGTCGATCCCTGCTCGACGGCAAGCATCCCCAACTAAGCGGGATTATTCCCGCGCGGCGCGCATGAGCGCCGCTTTCACGGGATCAGCTTTTTTCCATTTCCAGATTGGTATCCAGCCCTCTGCCCGCAGGCAAAGGGCTGTTTTCGTTCAGGCTCAGGCGATCATGCCGGCATAGGCCATGCCGAGCAGAATTGCGCCGAGGATGATGCGGTAGATCGCAAAGAGGGTGAAGCGGTTGCTCTGGATATAGGAGAGCAGCCATTTGACGGCGATGAAGGCAACGATCGTCGAGACGACGAAGGCGATGCCGAGGGCAGTCCAGTCTTCGTTGGCGGCACCGCCATCCTTGACGGTTTTCAGCAGCTGGTAGGCGCTTGCCGCATACATGGTCGGGATGCCGACGAGGAAGGCGAATTCGGTCGCGGCGGCGCGATTGGCGGTTCCGGCGAGCATGGCAACGAAGATCGTTGCGCCGGAGCGCGAGGTGCCCGGGAAGATGCCGGCCACGACCTGGGCGATGCCAACGAGAATGGCGACCATCCAGGTGATGTCCTTGTAAGGAGGCTTCTTGGCCGCGGCCCATTCGGCAAAGATCATCCAGAAGCCGCCGATAATCAGCGCCCACGCAATCGGCGTCGCATTTTCGGGCAGTTCGAAGCCCAGCTTCTTGACGATCAGGCCGAGGACGGCGGTGATCAGAAAGGCGACGATCAGCCTCGAGGCATAACGGCGGTTCTTCGGTTCGCGCCAGCCGATCACGAGATCGACGAGGCGGCGCCAGTAGATGATCGTGACTGCCAGAATGGCGCCTGCCTGAATGACAATATTAAACGTGTCGGACCGGGCTCCGAGCCACTGCTCGGCAATGATGAGGTGGCCGGTGCTGGAGATCGGCAAAAATTCCGTAATCCCCTCGATAATACCCAGGATGATCGCGTTTATATATTCCATCTATGGTCTCCGGTTAAAACTCCAGGCCGCCGAATCAGGATCCGCGCGGGTTTCGGCAGCGGGCACTCATTCGTCATCAGGATGGCGGAAAAAGGCCGGATCCTCCAAAGGTCATGAAAAATCCATCATTGGCCGCGCTTAGAGGCGCTTCAAACCTGCTTCACGGTTGAAGCCGCCATCCAATCCTATATCTTTCTTAAACTGTAATTGTTAGGAGTTTGAGAAAGACACAATGTCGCCAAAACGCGGGCGGACCGAAAACTCATAATGCCAGTACTTTATCATCACCCCATGTCGACATCCTCCCGGTTCATCCGGCTGGTGCTTGCAGAATACGGCTATCAGGTCGATCTCGTTGAAGAGCAGACCTGGGACAAGCGCCGTGACTTTCTGGCGCTCAATCCCGCCGGGACGCTGCCTGTCTACGTGGACGACAGCATGCGGGCGCTCTGCGGCGCGACTGTCATTTCCGAATATCTCGACGAAACCCATGGCGTGCTGAAGCGCGACCGGCGGCTGCTTGCCGAAGACCCGTTCCAGCGCGCGGAAATCCGCCGTCTCGTCGAATGGTTCATGCAGAAGATGGAAACCGACGTGACGCGGCCGCTGGCCCGCGAGCGCGTCTACAAGCTGCAGATGACCGCCGAACAGGGCGGCGGCGCACCTGACTCCAAGATGCTGCGCACGGCGCGCAACAACATTCGCCAGCATATGAAATATGTGACCTGGCTTGCCGGTTCGCGCCAGTGGCTGGCAGGCGAGCGGATGAGCTATGCGGATCTCGCCGCGGCGGCCTCGATCTCGATCCTTGACTATCTCGGCGAGATCGAATGGACCGAAGCGCCGATCGTCAAGGACTGGTACCAGCGCATCAAGTCGCGCCCGTCTTTCCGGCCGCTGCTCAACGAGCGCGTTCGCGGCCTGACGCCCGTTTCTCATTACGCCGACCTGGATTTCTGACGGGGGCCCTCGATGCCCGTACGATCAGAGGAAGACAAAGAGCGAAAGAAGCGCGAAAGCCTGACGGCTTTCGTGCGTGCCGAAGCGGCTGCCCTCGGCTTTGAGCTCTGTCGCGTCACCCGGCCGGACTCCATTCCCGAAGCGAAGGCTCGGCTCGGTGAATTCGTCGATGCCGGACGTCACGGCACGATGGAGTGGATGGCCGAGACGCTGGAGAGGCGCGGCGATCCGCGCACGCTCTGGAGCGATGTGCGCTCGATCGTGGTTTTCGGGCTGAACTACGGCCCGGAAGAGGATCCGCGCGGCATCCTTGCCAAGTCGGACAAGGCTGCGATCTCCGTCTACGCACACAACCGCGATTATCACGACGTCATCAAGGGCCGTCTCAAGGAGATCGCGACGCGCTTTGCGGCACGGTCAGGTGCCGATGTGAAGGTCTTCGTCGATACCGCGCCGGTGATGGAGAAGCCGCTCGCCGCCGCTGCCGGGCTTGGCTGGCAGGGCAAGCATACGAACCTCGTCAGCCGGACGCATGGATCCTGGCTGTTTCTCGGCTCGATGTTCACCACCGCCGACCTCGATATCGACGCGGCGGAGAGCGATCACTGCGGTTCGTGCCGAGCCTGCCTCGATGCCTGTCCGACTGATGCCTTTCCGGCGCCCTATCAAATCGATGCGCGGCGCTGCATTTCCTATCTGACGATCGAGCACAAGGGACCGATCGCTGCCGAATTCCGGCCGCTGATCGGCAACCGCATCTATGGCTGCGACGATTGTCTGGCCGCCTGTCCGTGGAACAAGTTTGCCGCCTCGGCATCCGAGATGAAGCTCCAGGCGCGCGAAGACCTGAAAGAGCCGTCGATCGCTTTCCTGCTGACGCTGGATGATCCAACTTTCCGCACATTCTTCAGCGGCTCTCCAGTCAAGCGGATCGGGCGGGACCGCTTCATCCGCAATGTGCTGATCGCCGCCGGCAATTCGGGCGATCGGGAATTCATCGGCATATGCCGTGATCTCAGCGCCGATCCCGCACCCGCCGTGCGCGGCATGGCGATATGGGCACTGTCGCGGCTGATGAGCGCTGGCGAATTTTCTTCATTTGCGGCAGAAAGGCCCAATGAGGAGGACGACGAAGTCCTCGACGAATGGCGCATGGCGGGAGCAATGGCATGAAACTGGTGATCTTCGGCTGCGGTTACTCCGGAATGGCGATCGCCAAGGCTTTTGCTGCGGCAGGCGCACATGTCTGCGGAACGACGCGCAGCGCCGAGAAACTCGGCCACCTCACCGCAGCCGGTATCGAAGGCTTCATCTTCGATGGCGAGACGTTGAGCCCCGAGCTTGCAGCGGCCATGCGCGGCACAACCCATCTCGTGCAATCGATCGCCCCCCGCGAGAGCGGCGATCCGCTCATCAATATCGCCGGTTCAGAGCTCGCGACGCTGATGCCGGAGCTGCAATGGATCGGCTATCTCTCGACGGTCGGAGTCTATGGCGATCACAAGGGTGCCTGGGTTGGCGAGGATACGGTCTGCGTTCCGGTTTCCGGGCGCTCGAAGGAACGGCTGGAGGCCGAGCAGGCCTGGGCCGATACCGGCGCGGCACTCGGCATCCCGGCAGCGATCCTTCGTCTCTCCGGCATTTACGGGCCGGGACGTAACGCTTTCGTCAATCTAGAGCGCGCCACGGCGCGGCGGCTGATCAAGAAGGACCAGGTCTTCAACCGGATCCGTGTCGAGGATATCGGCGGTTCCGCCCTATTCCTGTCCAAGGAAAAGCTCGGCGGCATCTATAATGTCACCGACGATCTTCCGGGTCCGCCGCAGGATGTGATCGTCGAGGCGGCCCGCCTGATGGGCGTCGAGCCGCCGCCTGAGCAGGCCTTCGAGACTGCCGAACTGACGCCGATGGCACGCTCTTTCTATGGAGAGAACAAGCGGGTCTCCAACGCCAAACTGAAGACTGCCGGCTTCGCTTTCGCCTTCCCGAACTATCCGATGTCCCTCGCCCAGATGTGGCAGGACGGGCGCTGGAAAACTAACACTTCCGAATTAGCAAAATAACCCTTCAAAGAGCAGAAAATTCCTACTTCCGAATTTTCTCAATCAAAATTTCGCGCCGATTTATGGTTAACGGCCTCTAAATTTGCGCAAATACGGCACCAAATATGGCGTTCCGGCAAAATTATTTTTGTGATCACCGTAACATTCCGTGAGCAGACTCTGGTCGCGGAAAAATTGTTCTAATTTTACCTGATTCTATTATCTTTTTTCCATGATTGCGGCAGCAAGACTTTATTGACCTTAATGCGCACGGAATCACGAATATTACAGACTGTAACATTCCGTGATCGATAGTGGCACTTTTTCGCCACTTTTGGACGGATTCAAGCCCTCACCGCCCCCAAGGCGCAAGTTCAATAGTTGAGGGATACTCCGTTTTGAGGAAAACCAGCCGTTCTCTAATCACTGCCGCGGCAATTGCAGCCTGTTCTTTCATCCTTCCCGCCGAAGGATTTGCTGCAGCTGGATGTGGTGGTGCTTCGTGGTACGCACTGCACTCCAAAACTGCTTCCGGCGAACGTATGAACCCCGCCACCCTGACTGCCGCACACCGCTCTCTGAAATTCGGCACCAAGCTCAAGGTCACCAACCGCAACAATGGCCGTAGCGTCATCGTTCGCGTCAACGATCGCGGTCCGTTCATCCGCGGCCGGGTTCTCGACCTGTCGCGCGCTGCCGCTCAGAACATCGGCATGGTCAGCACCGGCACCGCCAAGGTGTGCTACGAAGTCGTCGCCTCCCGCTAAGGCGTCCATATGCTTGCGCCGTTGAGCGCTTGCTCTTGCCGTCAATCGCGTTTACCACGCGCTTGAGACTTGTGAATTATCCGCTGCATCTGTCTTCCTTCTCGCGGATCGTTCACAAGCCGTTGGCAACAGGAGACTTGTGAATGCGTTTGGGCGGCCGCCTCGAAGGGGCGATTTCGGTTCTTGCTGACATCGAGCAGCGAAAGAGACCTGTCGCCGACGCGCTCAAGGACTGGGGCCTTGCCCATCGCTTTGCCGGATCCGGCGACCGCGCCGCAATCGGCAACATCGTCTACGACGCGCTTCGCATGCGCCTGTCGCACGCTTTCCTGATGGATGACGACAGCCCGCTGACGCTCGCCTATGCCGTCATGCTGCGCCAGTGGGGCTTCACCCTGGAAAGCCTGGCCGCCGAACTTTCCGGTGACAAATTTGCGCCGCCCGAACTGCCGGCCAACGCCGCCGCAGCCTTTGCCGAGCGCGATCTCGCAGACGCACTTCCCTATATTCAGGGCGATATCCCGGAATGGGTACAGCCCTCCTTCGAGACAGCCTTCGGCGACAGCTGGCTTGCCGAGGCGCAGGCACTTGCCACGCGGCCAACACTCGACCTGCGCGCCAACATCCTCAAGGCCAGCCGCGAGAAGGCCGTGAAGGCGCTGGAGCGCTCGGGAGCGCATGAGGCGAAGATCGCGCGATACGGCATGCGCATACCGGCCGGCGAAGGCGCCTCACGACTTCCAAACGTCACGGCCGAGCTTTCGTTCCAAAAAGGCTGGTTCGAAGTTCAGGACGAAGGATCGCAGATCGTTGCCGATCTGGTGCTGCCGAAGGACGGTGAGCAGGTTCTAGACTATTGTGCTGGTGGTGGCGGTAAGACGCTCGCCATGGCGGCCGCGATGCACAACAAGGGCCAGGTTCACGCCTATGACGCCGACCGCAAGCGGCTGGCGCCGATCATCGAGCGCCTCAAGCGTGCGGGAACGCGCAACGTTCAGGTTCACGACGATGCCAAGGCGCTTGCTGCGCTGACGGACCGCTGCGACAAGGTGCTGGTCGATGCGCCCTGCACCGGCACCGGCACATGGCGCCGCCGCCCGGATACCAAGTGGCGGCTGACGGCCAAGAACCTCGACGAGCGCACCAGCCAGCAGCAGGATGCGCTGACGCAGGCAAGCGCCTTTGTGCGTCCCGGCGGCGAGCTGATCTACGTGACCTGCTCGGTCCTGCCGCAGGAGAACGAGGAACAGGTCCGCAAGTTCACGGCCGATCATCCGGAATTTGCGATCGTCAGAGCCCTGCCCGCCTGGAACGGCCTGTTCGGCGCCGGCGCGCCGCAGCCGCGTTCCTCCGACCAGGCAACGATCACGCTGACCCCGGCATCGACCGACACCGACGGCTTCTTTTTCTGCCGGATGCAGCGCAAGGCTTGAGGCTTTTTGCCGCCGATCGCTGGGGTCGATCCGCTTTTTGGAAACGTCAGCGTTTTAGCGTTTCCGGTCCTTAAAACCATTCCAAACTAGAGTGTTTGACACAAGTTTGCTTTTGGGCGATGAGACTCCGGCATTTCAGACGGAGATCCGTCACAGGAGAGGACCATGAAGCTCAACAAGAATGTCTGCGTAGCATTGGCGCTGGCGGTAGCCCCCCTATCCGCCGCACCGGCTTTCGCAGCCGCCCCGAAGGCCGCTGACGTCGTCAAGCATTATGCCGACGTCGGGCATGCGAAATACGAAGACTCGCTGACCACCGCAAAGGCGCTCGACGCCGCCATCGACGCCTTCCTGAAGGCACCGACGGACGAGACGCTGAAGGCCGCCCGCGACGCCTGGATCAAGGCCCGCGTTCCCTACCAGCAGACGGAAGTCTACCGCTTTGGCAACCCGATCGTCGATGACTGGGAAGGCAAGGTCAACGCATGGCCGCTGGACGAAGGCCTGATTGACTATGTCGACGCCTCCTACGGCACCGAGAGCGACGAGAACTCGCTCTACGTCGCCAACGTCATCGCCAACAAGACGATCAAGATCGATGGCAAGGATGTCGACGCTTCCAAGCTGACGCCCGAATTCCTCTCCGGCACGCTGGCTGAAGCAGGCGGCGTCGAAGCCAACGTTGCGACCGGCTACCACGCCATCGAGTTCCTGCTCTGGGGCCAGGACCTGAACGGCACCGGCCCGGGCGCAGGCAATCGCCCGGCAACCGACTACGATCTCAAGAATTGCACGCACGGCAATTGCGACCGCCGCGCCGAATATCTGAAGTCGGCCTCCACGCTGCTCGTTTCCGACCTGCAGGAAATGACCGACAACTGGGCTCCCGGCGGCGCTGCGACCAAGCATGTCGAGGAAAATGCCAAGGCTGGCCTCACCGCCATCCTGACCGGCATGGGTTCGCTCTCCTACGGCGAGCTCGCCGGCGAGCGCATGAAGCTCGGCCTGCTGCTGCACGATCCGGAAGAAGAACACGATTGCTTCTCCGACAACACCTACAACTCGCACCTCAACGATGCGATCGGCATTGCCGCTGCCTACACGGGCGAATACACCCGCGTCGACGGCACCAAGATGACCGGCCCGTCGCTGCACGACCTCGTCGCCGCCAAGGACAAGAAGCTCGACAAGGAAGTTGCAGGCAAGCTGAAGACGACGCTCGACGCCATGCACGCCATGGCCAAGCGCGGCGAGACGGTCGAGAAGTACGACCAGATGATCGGCGAAGGCAACAAGGAAGGCAACGCTGTCGTCCAGGCCGCCATCGACGGCCTCGTCGACCAGACCAAGTCGATCCAGCGCGTTATTGCCGCACTCGACCTCGGCAAGGTTGAGCTTGAAGGTTCGGACAGCCTGGATAATCCTAACGCTGTCTTCAAATAAGCAATAAAGGCGGGCCGTCCTGCAGAAGGGCGGCCCGAACTCCGAAATGCCAGATCAACGGGCTCGCCGTCTCTATTTCAGCGTCGCGCTTCTCGCCACGCTTGCCGGCCTTCCCGTCGCGCTCGCCGCCAATTTCGATCTGCCGCTGAAGCGCACCGATCTTTCCGACGCCGACATGAAGCGGGTCGCCGATGTGACGCGGCCGACGACAGACTTCTCGAAAGCCGAGCCCTACGAGGCGATGCAGGCGGGTGCCGCAACCTCGATCGACCCTGTCACCGAAGACAGTTTCTCGCATATCTCCGCAAATATTCCCTTCGAGGAAGAGCAGAATTTCAGGCTCGGCAACGCGCTGTTCAAGAAGCTCTGGGTGTCTGCGCCCTCCTCCACACAAGCTTCCGATGGCCTAGGCCCGCTGTTCAACGCGCGCTCCTGCATGAGCTGCCACGTCAATGACGGCCGCGGCAAGCCGCCGGAAGGCGGCGTCAGCACCACATCGATGTTCCTGCGGCTGGCCCGCACGCCGAAGACGCCGGACGAGGAAAAGGCGATCGCCGACGCCGAGACCGTCAACTTACCCGACCCCATCTACGGTCACCAACTGCAGGACCTCGCGGTGCCCGGGCTTGCGACCGAGGGACGGATGAAGATCAGCTATACCGAAAAACCAGTTACGCTTTCCGGCGGCGAAGTCGTGTCGCTGCGCGCGCCCAGCTATTCCGTGACCGATCTCGCCTATGGCCCGCTCGATCCGGCGACGACGATCTCTCCGCGCGTCGCGCCTGCGATGATCGGCCTCGGGCTTATCGAGGCGATCGCGGCTGCCGATATCCTGGCGCATGCAGATCCCGACGATCGCGATGGCGACGGCATATCGGGCAAGGCCGCAATCGTGCGCGATCACCTGACCGGGCAGATCGCGCTCGGCCGCTTCGGCTGGAAGGCGCAGAACGCCACGGTTCGTGACCAGAGCGCCGATGCCTTCTCCAACGATATCGGCATCTCCACCCCCGACCGGCCGGACGCCCACGGCGACTGCACCGACGCCGAGACCAAATGCCGCAAGATGCCGACCGGCGTGCAGAAGCGTCTCGGCAACGAAGAGGCGCCGGGCCCGGTTCTCGATCTCGTGACCTTCTACTCCGCCAATCTGGCGGTTCCTGCCCGGCGCAAGGCGAGCTTTGCCGATACGCTGCGCGGCAAGCAGCTCTTCTACCAGTCCGGCTGCGCCTCCTGCCACGTTCCGAAATTCGTGACGCGCCGCGACACGGCTGAAAAAGCTCAATCTTTTCAGCTGATCTGGCCCTATTCCGATTTCCTGCTGCATGACATGGGCGACGGTCTTTCCGACGGGCAGCAGGTCGGCCTTGCAAGCGGACGTGAATGGCGCACGCCGCCGCTATGGGGTATAGGACTGACCCGGACTGTCAGCGGACACAGCTTTTTCCTCCATGACGGCCGCGCCAGGAACCTCACCGAAGCAATCCTCTGGCATGGCGGCGAAGCAGAAAAAGCCCGCGATGCATTCTCCTCTCTGCCGAAAGACGATAGAGAGGCCCTGATCAGATTCCTGGAGTCCCTGTAATGCGCCTTTGGCAACCTCTCGTTCTCTCGCTTGCCCTTGCCGGTCAGGCTGCCGCCCAGACGGCGCCGGCGCCGTCGGGCCTCAACGAAGACGCGGTGCCGCAGGTGATGGCGCGCGCCGTCGACGAGGTGATCCGTCCGGGTTACCGCAACATGCAGCAGTCCGCCGCCCGCCTGACGACGGCGATGAAGGACCTTTGCGCCGACGGCACGCAGCAGACGCTCGACAAGGCGAAATCGACCTTCGACGACACGATCCGCTACTGGTCGAATATCGAGATCGTCCAGACCGGACCGGTCATTCACGACAACCTCTTCGAACACATCCTGTTCTTCCCGGATCGCAAGGGCGTTGGCCTGAAGCAGGTTCAGGCGCTGATCGCCAAGGCCGATCCGCAGGACGCCACGGTCGACGCGATCGCCGGCAAGAGCGTCGCGCTGCAGGGCCTGACGGCGCTGGAATATGTGCTCTACGGCAATGGTTCCGACGACCTGACCAAGCAGAAGAACGGCTTCCGCTGCCAGTATGGCGCGGCTGTTGCCGGAAACATCCAGCGCGAGGCCGGCGAAGTCGTCGCCGCCTGGGAAAAGCCAGATGGCGTCCAGGCGAGCTGGAAACATCCCGGCCCGGACAGCGAAGACTTCATGGACAACAAGGAAGCCGTGACGGCTCTCCTCGGCATCCTCGTTCACGGCGCCGAGACGGTTCGCGACCAGCGGCTCGAGCAGTTCTACAAAGGCAAGGATGCAGCTCCGCGCCCGCGCATGGCGATCTACTGGCGTTCGAAGAACACCTGGAAATCGATGGCCGCCAATATCGAGGGACTGCGCACGCTCTGGCAGAAGGCCGGTATGGCCGAACTGCTGCCCGCCGACAAGAAGCCGATAGCCGATGCGATCGAGGCCAACTTCAAGACGCTGCTCGATACCGTACCGAAGCTCAATCCTGATATCGATGTTGCGACCAGCGATGCCGAAAGGGCCAAGCTTGATGCGTTTCTGGCGACCAGCCGCGACCTGATCACCAAGATCAGCGACGATTACGGCGGCGCGATCGGCCTTTCGGCCGGCTTCTCCTTCTCCGACGGGGACTGAGCCAGATGTGGCGCAGCGCGGCGATCGACCGGCGCAGCTTCGTCAAGGCCGCAGGCGTGACCTTCCTGGCCGCGCTGCAGCCGCGCAGCCTTTTCGCGCTCGAGCGCGCCGACGCCGTCTATGCCTCCGGCATCCGTGCGGCGGATGGTTCCTTTGCCGTTGCGACCGTCACCGAACGCGGCGAGATCATCGATCAAGTCGAGCTGCCCGCCCGTGCCCATGGCATGGCATTCAGCAAGGCGACCGGCAAGACCGTGGCCTTTGCCCGCCGCCCGGGCACCTATGCGATGATCTTCGATCCCTGGAACAAGGGCGAACCCATCGTCATCACCTCGATCGAGGGGCGGCATTTCTACGGACATGGGAGTTTCTCGCCCGATGGCCGCATCCTCTATGCCAGCGAGAACGATTTCGACGGCAATCGCGGCATGATCGGCCTCTACGACGCCACCAATCGCTTCGCTCGGATCGGTGAATACGAGACTTTCGGCGTCGGGCCCCATGACATGACCGTTTCCGATGACGGACGGATGCTGATCGTTGCCAATGGCGGCATCGAGACCCATCCGGATTTCGGCCGTACCAAGCTCAATCTCGATGCGATGCAGCCATCCCTTGCGCTGATCGACGCGGCGACCGGCGCGCTGATCGAGAAGCGGACGCTGCCGCAGCAATGGGCGCAGGTCTCCACCCGCCATGTCGATCTCGATGCAGATGGCCGCGTCTGGTTTGCCTGCCAGTATGAGGGATCGCGGCGCGACCTTCCGCCGCTCGTCGGGCATTTTTCCAAGGGCGAGGATCTGACCCTCATCGACCTACCGGAGGAGACGACGCGCCGCCTCGGCAGCTATGTCGGCGCCATCGCCGTCAATCGCGCCGACCGGCTGATCGGCATCACGTCGCCGAAGGGGCTCTCGGTGACGATCGATGCCCGCACCGGCCGGATGGTCTCCGAGGATTCGTTGCCCGAAGCCGCCGGGATCGCACCGGCCACGCATGGTTTTGCCGTCTCCTCCTATGACGGCGAATTCCTCTCGGCCGATAGCGATGTGGCATGGGATCAACACATCGTGCGAATTGCGCGCCAGCGCATCTAGGGGTGCTGGACCATGGAATATGCCGCCCTAGCTCCGCGGCATGAGCAAAGCCCTCACCTATCTCGTCCTCATTGCCGTCTCGCTCGGAGGCGGGCTGCTGATCGGCACCAACAATCTTCCCGGCGAATGGTACCAGTCGCTGGCCAAGCCGGCCTTCAATCCGCCGAACTGGGTTTTCGGACCGGTCTGGTCGATCCTCTACATCCTGATTGGTATTGCCGGCGCACGAACCTGGATGCGTGGCCATCTTTCGGCGGCGATGCTGATCTGGGCGGCGCAGATGGTCTTCAACTTTCTCTGGTCACCCTTCTTCTTCGGCGCCGAAATGCCGCGTGCAGCCCTCTTTATCATCATCGTCCTGCTGGCATTGGTCATCGCCTTCATCGCTAACCGATGGCAGGCGGACCGTCTCTCGGCCGCGCTTTTCCTGCCTTATGCCGTCTGGGTCGGGTTTGCGACAGTTCTCAACGCCTCGATCGCCTACCTGAACTGAATTGCCTTCCGCCATCCTTGTCGAATCCGGCGCGCCATGCCACTTTCGCCGCTCGAAGGGGACAAGGTATGAGCGTCGGCAATAGCGGAGACTTCCGCGAACGGATCAGGCAGAGCTTCTCGCGCCAGGCGGCAATGGAGACGATCGGGGCGGAATTGACGCGCGTCGAGCACGGGGTCGTCGAGATCGAGCTGCCGTTCGACGTGAAGCTGACGCAGCAGCACGGCATCCTGCATGCGGGCATCATCTCCGCCGCGCTCGACAGCGCCTGCGGTTTTGCCGCCTACACGATGATCGACGCGGATGCCTCGATCCTCACGATCGAATTCAAGGTCAACCTGATGTCTCCCGGCCGGGGCGATCGCTTCCTGTTCCGGGGAGAGATCACCAAGCCCGGCAGCAACATTATTGTCGCGGACGGCCGCGGCTACGCGATCGGCGATGGCCCCGCGAAACTGATTGCATCGATGACGGGCACGATGATGGTCGTGCGAGGAAGAGAGGGAATTACCGGATGAAGTTCGAGCTGAAATCCGTTGCCGGAAAATCGATCCTGTTCGTGATGGCAGCGGAGGCTGAATACGGCCCGTTCCTCAAGTCCCGCTTCGAACCACTGATGACCGGTATCGGCCCGGTCGAGGCCGCGATTGCGATGACGAAGACGCTGGCTAGGCTCGACGCGACCGACGATCTGCCGCAGCTCGTCGTCTCCCTCGGCTCGGCCGGTTCGGCAAAGCTCGAGCAGACCGAAGTCTATCAGGTCTCGTCCGTCTCCTACCGCGATATGGACGCCTCGCCGCTCGGTTTCGAGAAAGGCAAGACGCCTTTCCTCGACCTGCCGGCGACGCTTGACCTGCCGCTGCGCATTCCCGGCATTCCCGAGGCTACGCTTTCCACGGGCGGCAACGTGATCTCAGGTCCCGCCTATGCCGATATCGCCGCCGATATGGTCGACATGGAAACCTTTGCGATCCTGCGCTCCTGCCAGGGATATAATCTGCCGCTGATCGGCCTGCGCGGCATTTCCGACGGCGTCGAGGAGCTGCAGCATATTTCTGGCTGGACCGAGTATCTTCATGTCGTCGACCGCAAGCTTTCCTATGCCGTGGACAGCCTGTTTACGGCGCTGGAAGACGGCGTATTCTGGTTCTGAAAGCCTTGATAGCAGGGACAATCGGGACAATAAAATCCGCCACGCCCCGATTTCCCGCATTGCAAGAACGGGTGCTTTTCATTAAAGGCTCGCCATGACCCAGACAGCACATCCCGACAGCGTTCTCATCGTCGATTTCGGCAGCCAGGTAACCCAGCTGATCGCGCGCCGCGTGCGCGAAGCGGGGGTCTACTGCGAGATCGTTCCCTTCCAATCCGCCGAAGAGGGCTTCAAGCGCCTCCAGCCGAAAGCCGTGATCCTGTCCGGCAGCCCGGCCTCGACGGTCGATGAAGGATCGCCCCGCGCTCCGCAGATCATCTTCGACAGCGGCCTGCCGGTGTTCGGTATCTGCTACGGCCAGCAGACGATGTGCATGCAGCTCGGCGGCAAGGTCGAGAGCGGCCATCACCGCGAATTCGGCCGCGCCTTCCTCGAAGTCGACGAAGACAGCAAGCTCTTCGAAGGCCTCTGGTCGAAGGGTTCGCGCCATCAGGTCTGGATGAGCCACGGCGACCGCGTCACGGCGCTGCCTGCAGGCTTCAAGGTCGTGGCGACCTCGCCGAACGCACCTTACGCCTTCATCGCCGACGAGAAGCGCAAGTATTACGGCGTGCAGTTCCACCCTGAGGTCGTGCACACGCCCGATGGCGCCAAGCTGATCGGCAACTTCATTCACAACATCGCCGGTATCAAGGGCGACTGGTCGATGTCGGCCTACCGCCAGAAGGCGGTCGACGAGATCCGCAAGCAGGTCGGCGACAAGCGCGTCCTCTGCGCGCTCTCCGGCGGCGTCGATAGCTCGGTTGCGGCCCTGCTGATCCACGAGGCCATCGGCGACAAGCTGACCTGCGTGCTCGTCGATCACGGCCTGATGCGCAAGGACGAGGCGGCCAATGTCGTCGCCATGTTCCGCGAACACTACAATCTGCACCTGATCCATGTCGATGCCTCCGACAAGTTCATCGGCGAACTCGAAGGCGTCAGCGATCCTGAAACGAAGCGCAAGATTATCGGCCGCCTCTTCATCGAGACCTTCGAGGAAGAGGCCAAGAAGCTCGGCGGCGCCGACTTCCTCGGCCAGGGCACGCTTTACCCCGATGTCATCGAAAGCGTTTCCTTCACCGGCGGCCCGTCGGTGACGATCAAGTCGCACCATAATGTCGGCGGCCTGCCGGAGCGCATGAACATGCAGCTCGTCGAGCCGCTGCGCGAACTCTTCAAGGACGAAGTACGCGTACTCGGCAAGGAGCTCGGCCTGCCCGATAGCTTCATCGGCCGCCACCCCTTCCCGGGTCCGGGTCTCGCGATCCGCTGCCCGGGCGGCATCACCCGCGAAAAGCTGGAGATCCTGCGCGAAGCTGATGCCATCTATCTCGACGAGATCCGCAAGGCCGGCCTCTACGACGCGATCTGGCAGGCATTCGCCGTGCTGCTGCCGGTCCAGACCGTCGGCGTCATGGGCGACGGCCGCACCTACGAATTCGTCTGCGCGCTGCGCGCCGTGACCTCGGTCGACGGCATGACGGCGGATTTCTATCACTACGATATGGAATTCCTCGGCCGCGCCGCGACCCGCATCATCAACGAAGTCCGCGGCATCAACCGCGTGGTCTACGACGTGACGAGCAAGCCGCCCGGCACGATCGAGTGGGAGTGATCCTCACTCCCACGGCCTAGAAGCCAAGCGACTGCTGGGCCGGCTCGGGCGGGCCCAGGTTGACGCCTTCGAGCTCCAGCATCCTTGCTTTCGAATTCGACCCGCCAGGGGCGGAGAAGCCGCCGAGCTTGCCGCCGGCTGCGAGCACCCGGTGGCAGGGGATGATGAGGGCGACCGGGTTTTTGGCCATGGCCTGACCGACGTCGCGGGCCGCTTCCGGGCCGCGGCCGAGCTCCTTGGCGAGCGTGCCATAGGTCGTCGTCCGGCCCCAGCCGACGCGGCGGGCGGCGGCATAGATTTCCCGGAAGAACTCGTGCTGATTGGACAGATCCACCACCACATCCGAGAAGTCCACGGTCTCTCCGGCGAAGTAGCGTTTGACGGACTCGATCGTCGCTGCGACCGCGGCTGGCGGATCGGCGCTCACGCCTGACGACAGGCGTCTTAGCAAGAGCTGCTCGGTCGAACTTTCAGTCTTTGTCGGCAGCTGGAAGCGGGTGATTCCGGCCGCATTCCAGGCGATGCCGCAATAGCCGCCAGCGGTCTTGAATATGCAGTAGTGATGCGTTGCCTCGCTCATGACGCAACCTCCATGATTGACTGTCCTCAAGATCGTATGCGCACAGCGGAGCTTCAACCCGTTTCTTGCCTGATGCACAGGGGTAGCGTTGGAGTGATTATTTGTTCTCTTTTTGTTCTTGTCAATCACCACCCGCCTTGCTAGCCTTTTGGCCTTCACGAGGAGGCGGCGAAGGCCGATTGACGATGAGAGCACAAAACCAGAGCGAATTCACGTTCGGACCACCGGCCAGTGAAATACCGCCAAGCCGCGCCGGTGGACCGGCGCACAAGCCCTGCAACGTCTATTTCGCTCTGCGCCCAGACGAGCGCGCCGCCGAACAGGCAAGGCGGCTGGCAGGCGAGCTGCGGCGCCGCTTCGGCTTGCGGGAGAGAGCGCGGCCGAAGCGGCTGCTCCATGTCTCGCTCTGCCATCTCGGCGAATGGGACGAGATTCCGCCGAGCATGCTTTTTGACGGGCTCGCGGCGGCAGCGGCCGTGCGGATGCGGCCTTTCAAGCTGACCTTTCGCCGTGCCGTCAGTTTCCGTCAGGGCAAGCCGGCGCTCGTGCTGCGGGCCGACGAAGGACGGCAGGAGATCCTTTCGCTGCATGCGCAGCTGGCGCTGGCGCTGATGAACCGTGGTGTCAGCGTTCGGGTTCAGCCGAAACTCGAGCCGCATATGACGCTGCTTTACGACTATCGCAGCGTGCCGGAAACGATCCTGGCCGAGCCGATCGCCTGGACGGCAAGGTCCTTCGTGCTGATCAACAGCCTCACCGGCGAGGGCCGGCATGTGGACATCGAGGAATGGCCGCTGCTGGGCTAGCCTCCATTGGCGCTTGCGCCGCGCCGGTGGAGTTGCTTAAAGCTCCTGCACAGAGAATTTGGGAGTGCTGAACAGTGGATATTCGAGAGATCATCATTCCCGGCGATACGCCGGGTATCGAGTGGCGCCTGCCGGTGCTGCATTTCAAGGGCAACGATCCGCAGGCACCGAAGATCTATCTGCAGGCAGCGCTTCATTCCAACGAACTGCCGGGAACGGCCGTGCTGCATTTTCTCTGCGGCAAGCTGCGCAAGGCCGAGAGCGAGGGACGGATCGCAAGCGACATCACCGTCGTGCCGCAGGCCAATCCGATCGGCGCCGCGCAGTCGCATTTCGGCGAGATGCAGGGCCGCTTCGACTTGGGCACCCGCACCAATTTCAATCGCGATTTCCCGCTGATTTCGCTGCGGGACCGCGCCGGCCTGATCGAAAACCTTGACCGCTACCGCGCCGCCGACCGCCTGAAGCGCGAGCTGATCCACATGGCGCTCGGCGCCGATCTGGTGCTCGACCTGCATTGCGATGACGAGTCGCTGCAATATGCCTATATCGACGAGGCCTTCTGGCCGGAGGCGAGCGATCTGGCGAGCGCGCTGTCGATGGATGCCGTGCTGCTGTCGGATGGCGAAAGCTCGGCCTTCGAGGAGGCTGTCGGCTTTGCTTGGAAATACGAAGTTCCCGGCGAGAAGCGCAGCCGTCTGCCCGGCAAGCTTTCCACCACGCTCGAGCTGCGCGGCCGCCGCGATGTCTATCCCGGCATGGCAAGCGCCGATGCCGATGGGCTCCACGCATTCCTCGCCGCGCGTGGCGCGGTGACGGGCGAAACAGAGCCGCTCGCCGCCTTTGCCGGTCCAGCTGCACCGCTCGACAATATCGAGATGATCCGCACGCCGGTGGCCGGCACCGTACTCTTCCACCGCAATATCGGCGAGACGGTTTCGACCGGCGACCTGCTGGCGACCATCGTGACGAAGCCCGGCATGGCGGATGGCGAAGTCGAAGTTCGCGCTCCGCAGGCTGGCCTGATCGTGACCCGGATTTCCGACCGCCTGGTGCGCCGCCGCGGCGACCTGATGAAGATTGCCTGCGAAGCTCCGAGCACGGCGCTGCGCAAGGCCGGAACGCTGGAAGACTGATCATGGCAACGACAATTTACGGCATCAAGAACTGCGACACGATGAAGAAGGCCCGCACCTGGCTCGACGAGCACGATGCAGCCTACGACTTCCACGACTACAAGGCCTCCGGCATCGACCGGGCGCATCTGGAAGCCTGGATCGACAAGGCCGGTTGGGAAACGGTGCTCAATCGCGCCGGAACGACCTTCCGCAAGCTGCCGGATGCTGAGCGCGAAAACCTCACGCGCGAGAAGGCCATTGCCCTGATGCTGGCGCAGCCGTCGATGATCAAGCGGCCCGTGCTGGAGCATGGCGGCAAGCTGCTGATCGGCTTCAAGCCTGAGGCCTATGCCGCGGAATTCGGACAGTAATCATGTCGAAGACGACGCGCGCCACGCAGGTTCTGGCAAAGTCCGTCGTGCAATTCACCGTGCATACCTATGACTACGACCCGAATGCCGAGCGCGTCGGCCTGCAGGCCGCAGAGGCGCTCGGCGAAGAGCCGCACCGCGTGCTGAAGACGTTGATGGCCGAAGTCGACGGCAAGCCCGTCTGCGTCGTTGTGCCGTCGGACCGAGAAGTCAGCATGAAGAAGCTTGCTGCCGCATTTGGCGGCAAGACTGCCAACATGATGAAGCCCGCCGATGCCGAGCGCCTGACCGGCTATCACGTCGGCGGCATCAGCCCTTTCGGCCAGAAGAAGCTTGTTCCCACCGCCTTCGAGGAAGCGGCGCTTGCCGAGCCGCTGGTTTACATGAATGGCGGGCAGCGCGGGCTGCAGGTGAGGCTTGCGCCGGCGGATGCCGTTAAGGCGCTCAACGCCAAAGCAGCTTCGCTGATCGCCTAGGCAAACCTCTTCAGAAGCCCCGAGATCGCGCCCGCAGAGGCATCGTCGAGCTTCGAGCCGACATGCCTGTCGATCGCCTTCCCATAGACGGTCCACATCCGTTCCCGAAGGGCGCGGCCGCTGTCCGTCACGGCAACCCATCTGCCGCGGCCATCGTCCGCAAATGTCTCGCGGATCACAAAGCCCTCGCGCTCGAGACGATCGATCAGACGGGAGAGATTATATTGCGCCAACAGCGTCCGCTCTTCGATTTCGAAGGGACGCAAGCGGCCATCCTGCGCACGAACGAGCTCCCACAGAACATCATACCACCCAAGCGGCGGCATCCCCGCCTTCTTCAGGTCGGCCTCGATTGCCTGCAGCAGTTTCTGCTGGGCGCGCATGATGCCGATCCAGGCTTGGGTGACGGCATCTGGTGGGATCGTTTCTCCGGACATGAATGTGATTACATCTATCTTGACGGAGGCGGCAACCCTATTTATATGCATTTGCATCTATTTTGGAGAATCCCATGCAGAAGCTTACCCTGATCTCCCATCATCTCTGCCCCTATGTGCAACGCGCGGCGATCGCGCTCGGCGAGAAAGGCGTGCCCTTCGAGCGGATACTGATCGACCTCGCCAACAAGCCGGACTGGTTCCTGAAGATCTCGCCGCTCGGCAAGGTTCCGCTGCTGGTCATAGAAGAGGACGGAGAAAAAGCGGTGCTCTTCGAGAGCGCGGCGATCTGCGAATATCTGGACGAGACGCAACCGGGTCCAAAGCTGCATCCCGCAGATGCGCTGTCGCGCGCCCGGCATCGTGGCTGGATGGAGTTCGGCTCCTCCATACTCGCCGATCTCTGGACCTATGAGACCACAAGCGATGCGGCGCAGCTTGAGGACAAACGCAAGATCATTGCCGGAAAGTTCCAGACGATCGAGGCAGAGCTTTCGGCGGGGCCATTCTTCACGGGAGAAGACTTCAGCCTCGTCGATGCTGTCTTTGCACCGATCTTCCGCTATTTCGACGTCTTCGACACGCTGGCGGAAAGCCATATCTTCGACGGGTTGCCGAAGGTTCAGGCGTGGCGGCGCGAACTTGCGCAGCGGCCGAGCGTGCGTGCGGCAGCCTCCCCGGATTATGCTCAGCGGCTGATGGCCTTTCTCGAAAAGCACCAATCCGTGCTGCTCCGGCGGGATGCCGCCTGAGCATTTGTTCCGGCGCGGCGAATCCGAAGCGTCGAGCTTCAATTTCGCCGCAAACGGGTCTAAGTCTGCTGCCTGCAATTCTATCAGGAGGTAGCGACCATGAACTTCATGCCACAGGGCCATTCCGTCGATCCGGTGAAGCTGGACAAGCTTGCGGAGGTGGCGGTGAAGGTGGGTCTGCAGCTGCAGAAGGGCCAGGACCTGGTGATCACCGCGCCGGTGGTTGCCATACCGCTCGTCCGCCTGATCACCAAGCACGCCTACCAGGCGGGTGCCGGCCTGGTGAACTCTTTCTATTCCGATGAAGAATCCACGCTGGCGCGCTATCAGTATGGCAGCGACGAGAGCTTCGACCGGGCATCCGGCTGGCTCTACGACGGCATGGCGAAAGCCTATGCCAACAATGCCGCGCGCCTTGCGATCGCCGGCGACAATCCCATGCTGCTGTCGGAGCAGGATCCGGGCAAGGTGAGCCGCGCCAACCGCGCCAATTCGACCGCCTACAAGCCGGCGCTCGAGAAGATTTCGAATTTCGACATCAACTGGAACATCGTTTCCTACCCGAACCCTTCCTGGGCCAAGCTGGTCTTCCCGAACGATCCGGAAGCGATTGCGGTCGCGAAGCTTGCCAAGGCAATCTTCGCCGCCTCGCGCGTCGATCTGGACGATCCGATCGCCGCCTGGGCCGAGCATAATGCCAACCTGCGCAAGCGTTCGGCCTGGCTGAACGGTCAGCGCTTCTCGGCGCTGCATTTCCAGGGACCGGGCACCGACCTGACCGTCGGCCTCGCTGACGGCCACGAATGGCATGGCGGCGCATCAACGGCGAAGAACGGCATCACCTGCAACCCGAATATCCCAACCGAGGAAGTATTCACCACGCCGCATGCGCTGCGCGTCGAGGGCCATGTGTCGAGCACCAAGCCGCTGTCTCACCAGGGCACGCTGATCGACAACATCCAGGTGCATTTCGAAGGCGGCCGCATCGTCGAGGCGAAGGCAACGCGCGGTGCCGAAGTGCTGAACAAGGTGCTCGATACCGACGAAGGCGCACGCCGTCTCGGCGAAGTGGCGCTGGTGCCGCATTCATCGCCGATTTCGGCGAGCGGCATCCTGTTCTATAACACGCTGTTCGACGAAAATGCCTCGTGCCACATCGCGCTCGGCCAGTGCTATTCGAAGTGCTTCCTCGATGGCGCCAACCTGACCCAGGATCAGATCAAGGCGCAGGGCGGCAATTCCAGCCTGATCCATATCGACTGGATGATCGGTTCCGACAAGGTCGATATCGACGGCATCAACCCGGATGGATCGCGCGTGCCTGTCATGCGCAAGGGCGAGTGGGCCTGAGCGGCCCGGCGTCATATCTCCGATAACGCCTTGCGGACGCGCTCCAGGTGAGCGCGCCGCCTTTCGTCCGTCGCGCGATCCATATCGTGCAGGCTCAGCATCCGGAAATCGAGCCGTTTCGAGCAGAAATTGGCGATGCCGCGCTTCAGCAGCCGGCGCACCGGATTGCCCATATAGAAATGCACCAGCCACCAGGGCGACCCTGTCGTCGTCAGCGCCCAGAGCAGCTTGATATTGGTCAGTTGCGGAACGATCCGCCCGCCGGCAGGATCATGCGTGAAGGCGACGCCCGGCACGAAGACGCGATCGAAGAAGCCCTTGAGGACCGCCGGAAAATTGAACCACCATTGCGGAAAGACGAGGATCAGGCCATCTGCCGCTTTCAGCCTTTCGACCAGGCCCGCGACGGCTGATGTATCATAGGGATCGTCGAAATATCCGCCGCGCTCACTACGGCTGAGCCGCGGATCGAAATCCTCCTCATAGAGATCGAGAAGATCTACAGTATGCCCGTCCGTAGCGAGCGTCGCCTGCGCTTCCGCAGCGACCGATGCGGCGAAGCTGTCTCTGAGCGGATGGGCAAGAACGAGCAAGATGCGCATCGAGGCTCCCTAGAACAGGCTGCCCTGTTTCGGCGGCGTTGCCGGCTCGTCCGGCTTAGCCGGGCGTTTCTTCGCTGGCTGCGGCGGGCCTCCATCGGTCGTCACAGCGCCGATACGGCCGTCCGCGAACTCGATCGAAATCCCGGCACCGGCCGACAGCATCGCGGCCTGCGAAACCGGCCGGTTCTCATCGTCCCGGATCACGGCATAGCCGCGCTTCAGAACATTCTTGTAGGACAGCGATTGCAGCACGCGGTCCTGAGCTGCTAGTTCTCCCCTCGCCCGCGTCAGCTGGTGGCGCACGGCGGTATCGCCGTGGCGGGAGAGATTTGCAAGGTGGTCGCGCATGCGGGCCGTCTGAGTGGTCAGGCGCGCAGGGACCGAAGAGAGCGTGACGCCGAAGCGCTCGACGCGGCCTTTCAGAGCATCGAGACGGCGCTCGACGATCCGCTCGGCGCGGGTCATCCGTTCGGCGAGCATCTGCCGCCGCTCGGTAATGCGATTGGAGAGCACATCTGGACGCAGATGCGATGCCGCCCGCTCGAAGCTGCGGCGCTTGTTGATGGTGTTGAGCTCCAGACCACGGCCGAGACCCGATGCCGCTTCATCGAACCGGCGGCGCGGCAGGGCAAGCAGTTGATCCAGCGACGGCAGGGCACGCATGAGCGCACGCACCGACTGGCGGCGATGATCCATCTGGCGACTGACGCAGCCCTGAAGACGGGCCGAGAGACCAGCAAGCTGCGCCTCAAGCTCGGCCCGAACAGGCACGGCCATTTCTGCGGCACCCGTCGGCGTCGGCGCACGCACGTCGGCGGCATAGTCGATCAGCGTCCAGTCGGTTTCGTGGCCGACGGCCGATATCAGCGGGATGGCGCTTTCAGCTGCGGCACGCACGACGATTTCGTCGTTGAAGCTCCAGAGATCCTCAAGGCTGCCGCCACCGCGCGCAACGATCAGCACATCCGGCCGTGGGATTTCGCCGCCGGGTTCGAAGGCATTGAAACCGCGGATGGCATTTGCCACCTCTTCGCCGGAGCCATCGCCCTGCACTTTCACCGGCCAGACGAGAACGTGGACCGGGAAGCGATCGGAAATGCGGTGCAGGATATCGCGGATGACGGCGCCGGTCGGCGAGGTCACGACGCCGATCACCTTCGGCATATAGGGCAGACGCCGCTTGCGGGCCTGATCGAACAGGCCCTCGGCGCCGAGCTTGCGCTTGCGCTCCTCGATCAGCGCCATCAGCGCGCCGGCACCGGCAGGCTCCAGCGTTTCGATGACGATCTGATATTTCGACGAGCCCGGGAAGGTGGTGACCTTGCCGGTGGCGATGACTTCCATACCCTCTTCCGGGCGGAAACGCAGGCGCGAGAACACGCCCTTCCAGATGACCGCATCGATACGCGCCCGGTCATCCTTCAGCGAGAAATAAGCATGCCCCGAGGAATGTGGCCCGCGATAACCGGAAATCTCGCCACGCACCCGCACCTGATCGAAGGCGGTCTCGACCGTGCGTTTGATCGAGCCGGAAAGCTCCGAGACCGAATATTCGGCGAGATTGGTGGGCGAATCGCTGTCGAAGACATTGCTCATGCCTTCGTTCTATCCGAAGTGCCGAAAAAGATCAGCCCGAAGATCGCGCATCGACGCGTTCCCCGGCGTCAATCCACCGGCTTGAAGAGGAAATACTGGACCCCACTCGCGGTCGCATAGGGCTGCAGGTAATTGGGGATGTTACCCTTGGCGAGCTGGGCGTAGAGGCCGTCGGGTTTCAGGCGCTGGAGCTGTTGCGACGAGATATCATCCTTGCAGAAAGCCAGGGTCGCAACGCCAGCGCCTCGCATGAAAGCTTCGGCTTCCTTCGGTTCGGCTAGCCCAATATGCAGTTCTGTCAGCATTCCGCGTGGATTGCGATGGTACGGCGCCGTGAGCACATGCTGGGCGCTGAAGCGCAGGATGGGCACGCCCATTTCATACGAGGCAACAACCATGCCCGGCGGTAGATTGGTCAATGGGGCGATAGCCTCACGCGACTTGCAGGCGGCCTCCGGATCGCTGTCATCGACGACCAGACCTTTTGCTCTGTTCGCCTGCATGGCGATGAGATCGCCGCCCACGGCCCAGGCTGCCGGAACGCTCGCGATGACCACGAGTATGTAGCAGAGCGCAGCAGCAATATTCTCGCGATCGGCGTTGGAGACCTTCCTCACGTCGACGATAAGCAGGGCCAGTGGCAGGATCGAGAGCATGTTGGAATAGGCCGCGCCCCGTACCTGGACCAGAGCGATCGCCAAATTCACCCCAAGCATGAAAAACAAGATCAGATGAATTTCGACCCGGTCGCGCTGAATGATGCGGAAAATGCATGCTGCGAGGCCGAGGAAGCCAGTCGCGTAGAATGCGCCCAGGATATATGCCTCCGATCGCGACATCTCGACGAAGGAGCGCGCCTCGGAAATCGTGTTCAGCCACAATTCGACAAGCATCGGATCAAGCGTGCTCAGTGGGCTGCGCAAGCATTGCGGCGCAATGAGGAGAGCGGAGGCGCCAATGCAGGCACCGACGGCGGCAAGCACAACGAAGCGTGTGCGGCGGGAGGCCTTGCTAAAAAATGCGGCTGAAACGAACAGAAGCCCGCCGCCGATCGCCGAAAGGCTGTAAAAGCCGAGCGAGAGGTTGTCGCATGTTACCGCTGAATATTGGCTTGGCGGCACGGTGCCGAAGAAGAAAATGCTGACAAAGACCGCAATTGATAACCCGAAGGCCCTCGCCGCCCCGGCATAGATTTCGCCGTGCCAGGCCCAAGCGATGGCCACGATGATGCAGACTGACGCGACCGCCGGCGTGGTTTCGGCGCCGATGGCGATAGCCACAGCAGCACAGAAGCCGGCGACAGCCAGGCTTGAGGCTCGATACTTGTCATCAAGGAGCATGGCCAGCATCATCGCAACCAAGCCCATCTGGGCATTGTGATGATCGATGGCGCCCGGAAGGAACCGGCCGCTCGTCATGATCATGAGAAAGCTGAGGGCGAGCGATATATGCATCGCTAGGGCACCGCCAATCCGGCGCCCGGCGATTGCCATCGCAAGCATCAGCGGAAGCACGAGCGAGACTGGCCACACCGCCAATGCCAAGGCTTCCGCACGCTCACCAGCGACAAACAAACCGAAAAACTTGATCAGTGTCGCGATCGGCAGGTCAATTAGCCTGGACCAATGCATGAGCGTACCGCCGACCCCAAGACGATATTGCATGAGATCGAACCAACCTTGCCCCGCCAGAAAGTCGCGGACTTCCACGAGACGCATACCGTCATCGTTGTCAGGACCGACATAGTCCTTGGCGGAAGGGAGCTTGATAAACAGAACCGCAACGATCAGCACCGCACTATAGGCAAGCACCGATGGCCACAGACGCGAAAACAGCGTCTGAAGTTTCGCGAGCTTGCTTTCCGAAGGTGAATTGGCAGTCATCTCTGCGGCGTTCGTCATTGCGGGAATCCGTTGCCAGTTCGCGCGAGTCTATTCGAAGCCGATCAAGAAAGAGTAAAACGTCCCATCCCAGTGCATAGACCTGACTGCGTCATAGCGTCTTATTAACACTGGCTGACTTATACTGCGCCCCGGTCAAACCCGGTGAGAAGATCATGAACAGATCGCAGAACGATACTCCGACCATTGCCGTCCTCCTCCCCTGCTATAACGAGGCAGCGACGATCGGGGCCGTTGTGCGCGGGTTCAAGGCAGCGCTGCCCGAAGCGCAGATCTATGTCTATGACAACAATTCCACCGATGGTACGGCGCTGCATGCGATGCTGGCAGGCGCCAGCGTGGTGCGTGAACGGCGCCAGGGCAAAGGCCATGTTGTGCGCCGGATGTTTGCCGATATCGATGCCGATATCTATCTGATGGCCGATGGCGATGGCACCTATGCGCCCGAAGACGGCGAAGACCTGATCCGCACGCTGCTGACCGAACGCGCCGATATGGTCGTTGGCACACGCCGCAACGTCAAGGCAGATGCCGGGCGACAGGGCCATGCCTTCGGCAACCGCATTTTCAACGTGCTTTACCGGACGATCTTCGGTCCCGATTTCACCGATATCTTCTCCGGCTACCGCGCCTTCTCGCGCCGGTTCGTCAAGAGCTTCCCGGCGGTCTCCGGCGGTTTCGAGATCGAGACTGAAATGTCCGTCCATGCCTCCCGCCTGAAGCTGCCGGTCAGCGAGCTTGAGCTCGATTACGGCCGCCGCCCGGAAGGCTCGCATTCCAAGCTTTCGACCTTCAAGGATGGCGGCAAGATCCTCTGGATGTTTGCGATGCTGATGAAGGAAACCCGGCCGTTCGCCTTCTTCGGCATTATCAGCGCGTTCTTTATGCTGGCGAGCATGGGCTTCATGACGCCGGTGCTTGCCGAATATTTCGCGACCGGCCTCGTCAGCCGCATGCCGACATGGGTGCTTTCGATGGCGCTGATGATGATCTCGTTCATGCTGTTTACGGCAGGAACGATCCTCGATTCCGTTGCCCGCTCGCGTGCGGAACAGTTGCGTATCCATTACATGGCCGCAGGCAAGGTGGCCCGCCAGGTGGAAACGGCCGCCAAGGCCGCCCCCGATGTCATCACAACGCCGCGCAGACCGGCGCAGCGCAAGGCAGGTGTGGCGTGAAGAAGCTGCTGCGCTTCGGCATTGCCGGTGGCATCGGCTTTGTCGTCGATGCCGGGCTGCTGACGCTGCTCCTGCATTTCACGCCGCTCGGCCCCTTCATCGCGCGGCTGATCGCCATCGCCGTCGCGATGGTGGCGACCTGGATTTTCAACCGGACCTTCACCTTCGACCGCTCGCCGCATTCGCTTGCCGTCGAGGGCTTTCGTTACGGCTCGGTCGGCATCACCTCCGCGCTCGTCAACTACGGCCTCTACGCCGCTCTGCTGCTGACCATTCCGGCGTTGCAGCCGCTCGCGGCGCTGGTGCTTGCCACCGCCGCGTCGATGTTCTTCAGCTTTTTCGGCTATTCCCGCTTCGTCTTCCGCAGCGAGTGATTAGACCGGCTCCCAGCCGTCCTTCTCGCTGGCGCGATAGATCGCGTCGATCACCTTCTGGTTCAGCCTGGAATTTTCCAGCGTGACGATCTCTTCCTGCTCGCCCTTGGCGGCGCGGGCGAAGGCTTCGGCCTGCTTGCGGTACTGGCGGCTGTCCTGGAAGCGGAAGATGGTGGACTGGTTGTGGCCGCGATTGCTGAGTTCGATCTCCTCTGGGCCCCAGCGGTCGGCGTTGAAGGGCGACTTGACCTCGATGAAGCCTTCGGTGCCATGGAAAACCATCAGCTGGCGATTGGCCATCTGCGTCGAGATGTAGAAACTCAGTTCGAAGTCACCGAAGTCGGCCTTGACGCTTGAATAGATGTCGGTGCCGAATTCCGGGTCGCGCTCGGTGACGGCCTGGATGCGCAGCGGCTCCTTGCCGGTGGAGAAGCGCGTGCTGATCGTGGGGTAGACGCCAATGTCAGGCAGACCGCCACCGCCGAGCTCGGGGATGTTGCGCATGTTGCCGGGGTCGCGGTTGAAGTAAGTGAAGACGCCCTGAACATGGCGCAGCTTGCCGATCGCGCCTTCGGCGATCAGCGAGCGCACCTTCCGCCAGACGGGAGCGTAGGTGACCATGAAGGCTTCCGAGATGATCACCTTGTTGCGATCGCGCGCGGCAATCAGGCCGTCTATTTCTGCCGCCTTCAGCGCAATCGGCTTTTCGCAGAGCACGTGCTTGCCGGCATCGGCCGCCTTGATGGCCCATTCGATATGCTGCGAAGTCGGCAGCGGAATGTAGACAGCGTCGATCTTGTCGGATGCCAGCATCTCCTCGTAGGAGCCGAAGGCATGCGGTGCCGAAAAGCGGTCCGCCATATCGCGGGCACGCGCCAGATCGCGGCTGGCGACGGCCGCAACGACGCAGTTCTCGGCGTCCTGAATAGCCGGCACGACCGCGTCGCGGCCGATCTTTGCGGTGGAAATGATGCCAAAACGCAGCATGGATGAAGCCTCCCGAATGTTGATTGCGGGCACATTATTCACCCCGGGCCGGGCAGGCAATGGCGCGGCGAAAGATCACGAAAGTTTGGTTTCCTTCAGCCGGAAGCTGCACTAGTTTATCTCACGGCGGCGTTCTGCCGCGTTCGCACTTTCAAATAAATCAGCACTTTAGGAGAGCGCCATGAATATGCGCCGGCTTGGAAAAACAGGTCTTTCCGTCTCCCCGATCGTCTTCGGCGGCAACGTTTTCGGCTGGACCGCAGACGAGAAGACGTCCTTCGACATTCTGGATGCCTTCTTCGATGCGGGTCTCAACACCATCGACACGGCGGATGTCTATTCGGCCTGGGTTCCCGGCAACAAGGGTGGCGATTCCGAAGAGATCATCGGCCGCTGGCTGAAGAAGGGCAAGGTTTCGCGCGACAAGGCTGTCATCATCACCAAGGTCGGCTCGGACATGGGCCGGGGCAAGACGCTGAAGGAGCAGTACATCCTGAAGGCTGTGGAAGACTCCCTGCGCCGCCTGCAGACCGATTACATCGACGTCTATCTCTCGCATTGGCCGGACGCCGATACACCGCACGAGGAAAGCCTCACCGCCTATGCCAAGCTGAAGCAGCAGGGCAAGATCCGCTCCTTCGGTTGCTCCAACTATGATGCCGCGCTGCTGCAGGCATCCTTCGATGCCGCAGAGAAAGCCGGACTGCCGCGTTACGATGTACTGCAGCCGGAATATAACCTCTATGAACGCGCCAGCTTCGAAGGGCCGCTCGCCGAGCTCTGCGTTAAGGAAGATATCGGGGTCATCACCTATTTCAGCCTGGCGGCAGGCTTCCTGACCGGCAAATATCGCAGCAAGGCCGATACCGAGGGCCGGGCGCGCGAAGGCCGAGTGTCGCAATATCTCGATGCCAAGGGCATGAGTATTCTCGATGCGCTGGACAAGGTCTCCGCAGAAACCGGCGCCAAGCCAGCCGAGATCGCGCTTGCCTGGCTTCTGAACAAGAAGGGCGTGACGGCGCCGATCGCCAGTGCTACCAGCCTGTCGCAACTGGAAAGCCTTGCGAAGGCTGCCAAGCTCACGCTGTCAGGCGAAGCGATGGCGCTGCTCGACAAGGCCGGAGCCTGAGGAGAGCACCGATGACCGTGACCATCCGGGACGCAAGACCCGAAGACGAGAACCGCTGGCGGGCACTCTGGAAGGATTATCTCGATTTCTACGACGTCACGGTCGACGAGAGCATCAGCGATTCCACCTGGCGCCGGGTTTTCGATCCGGCGTCGGCGATCTTCATGCGCGTCGCAGAGATCGACGGCAATGTCGTGGGCTTCACGCTGTCGCTAACCCATGAGGGAACGTGGATCCACGGCAAGGATTGCTATCTCGAAGATCTCTTCGTCAATGGCACCATCCGCGGCAAAGGCGTTGGCCGGGCGCTGCTCGACGATCTCGTTGCGCTCTGCAAGGCCAATGGCTGGTCGCGGCTCTACTGGCATACGAGCGAGAGCAATGCCCGGGCACGGTCGCTCTACGACAGCTATGTCGAGAATGACGGGCACATCCGCTATCGCATCAATTTCTGAGCGGCGGGAAATCCGGGTAGAATTCCGAGTGATCGCCATCCCAGTTCGCCATGCCCCGCTTGGTCAGGATGCCGCGCGGGCGGACATAGCTCTGTATGGTACGGCGCGGGCGCTCATGCCACTGGATGTTGAAAGCCCATAGTTTCGGGAAGAAGCAGAGCGCCGCATAAGGCAAATGGTCGTGAATCCACCAGGCGAGGCGCTGCCAATCGCTCTCGCCGCTGTAGCTGTCGACAAGCCAGGGAACGGCGACACAGGCGGTTGCGCCCATGCAGCCGTCGAAATCCCTGAGATCCCATATGTGGTCGGCGGCCGTTGCGGCGTTCGAGGAGCAGTTGAGCTTGTTCCTGTTGCCGAACTCGTTGACCGCGGCGGAGCGGTAGCCGGAGCGGATGTGCAGCCGGCCGAAGGTCGCCTGCAGCGGCTCCAGCAGCTCTTCGCAGAGCCTCTTGCCTGCTTCGATCGCCAAGTCCGGATCGTCAGGGATATTGGGTATGCGGTAGAAGTCGGCGATCTCGGAATGCAGGAAGTCGCGAAAGAAGAAATTCTTGGAGAGCCGGGCGCGGCCCATGTCTTCCAGCGCTTTCATCGATCCCGGTTTTTTCATCGGTTTCCTCCGTTGATATCGGCGAGCATCGGCGGATTCGCAGGAAGGCGCCACCCGATTTCTTGGAACGTTCGGCTGAGCCCGCGCTTCGGAAGTCAGGAATCCCGGCGAAGATCGGCATGGTTCGGGTATAGCTTTGGGCCGAACCGCCCAAAGTAGATCACTCGCAACTTACAATGTAAGTTTCGGTTTCATTTTCGCACAACCCGCCTTCTCATTACTTACATTAGCTCTAGTTAAACTTCCCAGTGAGAAGGGGAGTTGCCCATGCCTTTGGCAAGACGGGACGGGAAGAACAATACTGCGGCAAGCCTGGCCGAGATCGAAGGACGCATGCTGGTACTCGAGGTCGTGGCAATGACGTCTCTGGCGATGGTGCTCGATACATCCGAGCCCGAGAAGGCCGATATCGGCCGGGGCGTGCTTTATCTGATCCGCGAGGCGGTCGAGAACAAATGCGCGGAGATGGACCTCTCCGAGGATGCCACTTCGACGGCGCGCGACTATGTCGATGAACTGTTGAACACGGCGATGCACTCGCTGTTTCCAGAGAGGCATTAAAAAAACCCGCGGCGAGCGCGGGTTTTTCTTTTCCGTTCTGATGGTCTTAGCTGCGAAGCACGCCACCGGTGAACTTTGTCACGCTGGCGATGATCTTCTGCGTCAGCGCCTCGAAATCCTCGTCGGTCAGCGTACGCTCGACCGGCTGGATCTGAACTTCGATCGCCACAGACTTCTTGCCCTCACCCAGCGAGGCGCCTTCGAAGATGTCGAAGACGTTGACGCCGGTGATCAGCTTGCGGTCGACGCCGCTTGCGGCCTTCAGGATCGCGCCGGCTTCCACCGACTTGTCGACGACGAAAGCGAAATCGCGCTTCACCGCCTGGAAGGCCGAAAGCTCCAGCGCCGGCTTGGTGCGCGTCGCCTTCTTCTTCGGCTCGGGCATGGCATCGACATAGACTTCGAAGCCGCAGAGGGCGCCGGAGACATCGAGCGCTTCGAGCGTCGAGGGATGGAACTCGCCGAAATAGCCGAGAACGACCTTCGGACCCATCTTGACCGTGCCGGAACGGCCCGGGTGATACCATTCGGGGCCGCCCTGCTCGATCTGGATATTGCCCATCGGCAGGCCGCAGGCTTCGATCACGGCGAGCGCATCGGCCTTGGCCTCGAAAACGTCGACCGGCTTGCCGCCACCCTTCGAAGCGTTAGACCACATGCGGCCGGCACCGGCCATCGTTGCCGTGCCGCGGCGGATACCGCCGGCAACACGGCGCTGGCCTTCCGGCCGGTCGTTTTCATAGGTGCCGGAGACTTCGAAGATCGCGACGTCGCCATAGCCCTTGTCGGCATTGCGCTGGGCAGCGGTCAGCAGGCCCGGCAGCAGCGAGGGGCGCATGTCGGACATTTCGGCAGCGATCGGATTGGCGAGCTTCAGCGCCGGCAATCCGCCGCCGAAGAGCTTCGCCTGATCTTCGGAAATGAAGGACCAGGTGACTGCTTCCAGCATGCCGCGCGAAGCGAGCGCCCGCTTGGCAACGCGGGTGCGGATCTGCAGCGTCGTCAGGATGCGGCCGTTGACCGCCGCGTGGCTTTCCAGCGGTGCCGGCTTGATCTTGTCGACGCCGTGGATGCGCATGATTTCCTCGACGAGATCGGCCTTGCCATCGACGTCAGGACGCCACGAGGGAACGGCAACCGAAACGCGCTCGCCGGAACCCGAAACCTGGAAGCCAAGGCGGGTCAGTATAGCGTTGCTTTCCTCGGTCGAGACTTCCAGGCCGGTCAGGCGCTTGACCTCCGCATAGGGGAAATCGACCACCTTCGGCTGGTAACCCTTATAGCCCACGACTTCAGCCTTAGCCGGCTTACCACCGCAGAGTTCGAGCACCAGTTCGGTGGTGCGTTCGAGACCCGGGATCATGTATTCCGGGTCGACGCCGCGCTCAAAGCGGTAACGGGCATCTGTGATGATGCCGAGGCCGCGGCCGGACTTCGCGATGTTCATCGGATCCCAGAGCGCGGATTCGATCAGCACGTCGACGGTGTTCTCGTCGCAACCGGAATGTTCGCCACCCATGATGCCGCCAATCGACTCGACGCCGTTTTCATCGGCGATAACGACGTTGTTGCTGCCGAGCTTGTATTCGCGCTGGTCGAGCGCCAGCACCGTCTCGCCATCCTTGGCGCGGCGGACCGTCAGGTTGCCTTTGACCTTGGCGGCGTCGAAGACGTGCATCGGACGGCCCTGGTCGAAGGTCATGTAGTTGGTGATATCGACGAGCGAATTGATCGGACGCAGGCCGATAGCGAGCAGCCGCTGCTGCATCCACTTGGGGCTTGGGCCATTCTTCACGCCACGCACGACGCGCAGGCCGAAGCCCGGGCAGAGCTTCTCGTCATCGAGATCGAGCGTCAGCTTGACCGGCGTCTCACCTTCGACCGCGAAAGACGGCGCGGGGCGGGTCTTCAGCGTGCCGAGGCCTGAGGCGGCCAGATCGCGGGCGATGCCGTAGATCGAGGTGCAGTCCGGACGGTTCGGCGTGAGATTGATCTCGATAACCGGATCATCGAGATGGGCGTAAGCGGCGAAGGAGGTTCCGACCGGCGCATCCGCAGGCAGATCGATGATGCCGTCGTGATCGTCGGACATGTTGAGCTCCTTTTCGGAGCACATCATGCCATGGCTTTCGACGCCACGGATCTTGCCGACGCCGAGCGTCACGTCGATGCCGGGGACATAATCTCCCGGCCGTGCCAGCGCGCCGACGAGACCGGCGCGCGCATTCGGCGCACCGCAGACGATCTGCAGCGGCTTGCCGCCGTTGACGTCAGGGCCGGCATCGACCGACAGCACCTTCAGGCGATCGGCTTCCGGATGCTTTTCAGCCGACAGAACCCTGGCGATGACGAAGGGCTTGTAAGCCGCCTTGTCATCGACATCCTCGACCTCAAGGCCGATTTCCGTCAGGCGGGTGCAGATTTCATCGAGCGTGGCATCCGTTTCCAGATGATCCTTGAGCCAGGAGAGCGTGAATTTCATAGGTCCAATCCTCCCTTACGCGCTCAGACCGCCGAACAGCGTCGGCATGTCGAGCGGGCGGAAGCCATAGTGGTTCATCCAGCGGACATCGGCATTGAAGAAGTCGCGCAGGTCCGGCATGCCGTATTTCAGCATGGCGATGCGATCGAGGCCCATGCCCCAGGCAAAGCCCTGATATTCGTCCGGATCGAGGCCGCCATAGCGCAGCACGTTCGGGTGGACCATACCGCAGCCGAGGATTTCCATCCAGTCGGTGCCTTCGCCGAACTTGACGATCGGGCCAGAGCGGTCGCACTGAATGTCGACTTCGAAGGACGGTTCCGTGAACGGGAAGAAGGACGGGCGGAAACGCATCGTCACGCTGTCGACCTCGAAGAAGGCCTTGCAGAATTCTTCGAGCACCCAGCGGATGTTGGCGACATTCGCCTTCTTGTCGATGACCAGACCCTCGACCTGATGGAACATCGGCGAGTGCGTGGCGTCGGAGTCCTGGCGATAGGTCTTGCCCGGGATGATGATACGGATCGGCGGCTTCTGCGCTTCCATGGTGCGCACCTGCACCGGCGAGGTATGCGTGCGCAGAACCTTGCGCTCGCCCTTCTCATCCGGATTGAAGAAGAAGGTGTCGTGCATCTCGCGGGCCGGATGGCCCTCAGGGAAGTTCAGGGCCGTGAAATTGTAATAGTCGGTTTCGACATCCGGCCCTTCGGCGATCGAGAAGCCCATGTCGCCAAAGATCGCGGTGATTTCATCAACGATCTGGCTGATCGGATGGATGCGGCCGCGCTCGGCGGGCGAGGAACGGACCGGCAGGCTGACGTCGACCGTCTCGGCCTTCAGGCGGGCGTCGATCGCCACGCGCTTCAGGTCCGCCTTGCGGCTGGTGATCGCGTCGGTCACAACGGTCTTCAGCGCGTTGATGGCGGCGCCGCGCGTCTGGCGCTCTTCCGGCGACATGGTGCCGAGCGTCTTCAGGAGCTCGGAGACGGAGCCCTTCTTGCCGAGCGCTGCAACGCGCACCGCTTCGATAGCAGGCTCGTCCGCGGCGGCGGCGACATCGGCCAGGAGTTGCTTTTCCAGAGTTTCGAGTTCGGTCATCTTTTCCTGCCTTGCGGGCGTCAATTGCTTCAGGAAGCGTGTTTCAAATAGCTGGTGGCCATGATGAACTGCCGCAGATCACTACCCATGTGAACGCGGCCAATCAACCGGGCTAACCATAAAAAGGCGCCCAGAAATCCGGTGAGTTTGCGCAACTCGGCAACGGCGGCGGCCGGAGCAGCAGCGGACCATGCCTCGAAGGCGCGATCGTGGGTCTTCTTGCCGAGACGGGCGCGGCTGGCGAGCTGGAGAAAGAGTAGCCAGACGTCACGTGCCTGCGCAACCGCGAGCGGCATGACGGTGTCCGGCTCTTCCTCGAAATCGAGAAAACCGATGCGGCCATCCTTTATGAACATGTCGCGTGGGAATGGGCGGCCGTGACAGAGACCCTTCTGATGCAGGCGGCCAAGCTCCTCAGCACAAAGAACAAGAATCTGGTCGTGGGCTTCGGCCTCCTCGCGACCGAGCTGCCTCAGCTGCTGGCCGACAGTCAGGCCGACATCGCCCAGAACCACAGCCGAACCGGACGCATAGATGAGCGGCGCGGTCGGGACGTCGCTGGCTGCAAACTGCGCGCCGCGGCGCACCTCGCGCTCGGCCATCGCCTCGTCGGGAAGCGCAGGGGACGGGCGCAGGAACGGCGCACCGATCAGGTTGGCGATCATCCGCTGCAGCACGATCCAGCGCGAGGAGCGCTCCGTACCGTAGCGCTTGATCCAGACGGCGCCCTGCGAGAGTGGAACACGCTCGACCCTCGTCGAGCCAGACAGCAGGGCGGCGAGCAGGACCGGGATGTCCTCCTCGCTCAGGCCGCTTCCGGCTTTCAGATTGTCGATCGCATCTGCCACGTTCCCGCGACTCCCGCTGTCATAACCACAAATAAAAACCCGCGCCAGCTAGCCAGCGCGGGTTTGAAAACATCGAAACTGAGGTTCGATAGCGCCGGCTTACTTGACCGTCGCTTCAAACTCGTTCGTGGTACCGGCTTCCTTGAGGTACTCGAGGGCCTTCTTGGAGGCCTTGACGAGCGCGCCGAATGCTTCCGGCTCATGGATTGCTATATCGGAGAGAACCTTACGGTCAACTTCGATGCCAGCCTTGTTCAGGCCGTCGATGAAGCGGCCGTAGGTCAGGCCGAATTCGCGGACAGCAGCGTTGATACGCTGAATCCAGAGCGCACGGAAGTTGCGCTTGTTGACCTTGCGGTCGCGGTAAGCGTACTGCTTGGCGCGATCAACGGCAGCCTTTGCGGTACGGATGGTGTTCTTGCGGCGGCCGTAAAAGCCCTTTGCTGCCTTCAGAACCTTCTTGTGCTTGGCATGGGCGGTAACGCCTCTTTTTACACGTGCCATTTCATGATCTCCTTAAATCTAAAGCGTTCGCGGAATAGTCTTAGAGACCGTTCGGCAGGTAGTTCTTCACGACCTTGCGGCCATCGGGTTCAGCCAGAACCATCGTGCCACGTGCATCGCGAATGAACTTGTTGCTACGCTTGATCATGCCATGGCGCTTGCCAGCAGCGGCAGCCTTGACCTTGCCAGTTGCGGTGATCTTGAACCGCTTCTTGGCAGCAGACTTCGTCTTCATCTTGGGCATTTTGCTACTCCGTTTCTGTCCTCCCTGCGTATTTCAAAGAAACCCTCAAGCGATGCCCGGAAACCGGCCGTCGCAACAAGGTGCGGGAGCGTTTGTTGTTGATCTGCGGCACCGGTGACGAAACCTGTCCGCAAGCATTCGAAACTGCCACGGCATGCCCTGCCGGTCAGTTCGGACGCGCGCTTATACCCGCAGTGTCATGAAAGTGCAACGGGGCGGCCTGCGGAATCTTGCGCTTCGGTTGCCGGGGCCAAATTCTTCGGCGCAGGCAGGGCTAGCGCCACTTCCAAGCCGCCGAGATCAGACCGGGACAGGACGATCTTGCCGCCATAGGCTTCGGCGATATCGCCCGATATGGCAAGCCCGAGGCCCGAGCCGGCATGGGCGTCATCTACGCTGACGCCGCGCTTCAGCATCATCGCATAGTTTTCGGGTGCGGCACCAGGGCCATCGTCGCCGACGCGGAGGATGATGGCTTCGCCCTCCTTTGCCGCGGAAACATCGATGCGCGAGCGGGCGAAGCGGACGGCATTGTCGAGAATATTGCCCATCGCCTCGGCCACATCCGCGGGGTCCGCCTCGATCGTCAGAGTGGGATCGATATCGACTTTCCAGCCGATCCCCTTACCGTCGGTAACCGGTGAAAGAACACTGACAAGCTTTCCTGAAATGCCGAGAAGCGAAGTCGTCGCCATCCGCTCGACACCCATGCGCGCTGCCTGCAGCTGGCGGTCGGCGCGCTGGCGGACGAGCTCGATCTGCTGCAGGGCCGTATCCCTCTTATCCTCGGGCAGGCTTTCCACGAGATGCGAGAGCACCGTCAGCGGCGTCTTCAATCCATGCGCCAAGTCGCTTGCCCGGGAGCGGGCACGTTCGACGGCGGTTTCGCGTTCGGCAAGCAGCAGATTGATTTCGTTGACGAGCGGGCGGACCTCGCTCGGCCCCTCGGAGCCAATGTGAGCGCTGCGGCCGGCACGGATATTTGCGACTTCATTGCGCAGCCGCACCAGCGGCTTCAGGCCGATCAGACCCTGCAGGAAAGCGGCTGCGAGCAGCAGCAGACCGGTCGCGGCCAACATCAGCTGAAGCGGACGGTGATAATTCGAGAGCGAGCTCTCCATCTCGTCTTTCGAGAAGGCGGTGTAGATAGTGAAGCTCTTGCGGGCATCGCCCTCGCCCACCGACATTGCCTTCACCGTCACCAGGATCGTCGCGCCATCCGGTCCCTCGGCTTCGTGGAAGCCGCAATAGAGATCCTTGGAAAGGCTAGCCGTGGTCAGTTCTTCATCCCACAGCGATCGCGATCTCAAGGGCGACGCACCGGGATCATCAGGCGTTATCTGCCAGTAGCGACCACCCGCCGGCGTCTGAAAGCGCGGATCGGAGGGCTCGCTCACCAATGAGAGCGCGCCGTTTTCGATCGCAAGGCGGGCGCCGAGCGCATCGGAAACCGCGGCCATCTCATTGGCATACTGGTCGGCCAGATAATCCTCGAAGAGATGGCCGAGCACGAACCAGACCAGCGCAAGGGCAACCGCAATGGCGACAAGGGCTCCTGCAGCGAGACGGAAGCGCAGCGACTTCGTCATCGCGCTTTTCCCGGCAGGACGTAGCCGAAGCCGCGGCGCGTCTCTATGGCGTTGCTATCGGTCTTCTTGCGCAGCCGCGCCACCATCGCCTCCACGGCATTCTTGGCGGCATCGTCGTCGCGGCCCTGGACCTGGCTGGCGAGCTCGGCAGGGGTGAGCACAGCGCCCGGCCGGTCAATGAACAGCGAGACCATGCGATATTCGAGGGGGCTGAGATCCAGTTCGCGGCCATCAAAGGTGACGCGGCGGGCCTGTTCATCAAGTGTGAAACGGTCCGCGGATTTCACCCGCGGCTGCACGCGGCCGGCACGCCGCAACAGGGCGCGGAGACGTGCAAGCAGCTCCTCGCTGCGGAAAGGCTTGGGCAGATAATCGTCGGCTCCGGCATCGAAACCGTCGACGCGCTCCATCCAGGAGCCGCGAGCCGTCAGCACGAGAACCGGCGTTTCCACGCCATTCGCCCGCCAGCGCTTGAGGATCGACAAACCATCCATGCCGGGCAGACCGAGATCGAGCACGATCGCTGCATAGTCACCGGTTTCGCCCTGCTCCCATATTTCGGGGCCGGAGCTCAGCGTCTCGACGAGGTAACCCTCGCGGCCAAAGGTTTCGGCAAGGTGGACAGCGATATTGGCGTCGTCTTCGGCAAGCAGGATTTTCATCGGTCACTTGTCCCCGATCACTTCGCCGCTGCGGGCATCGACACGCAGCGTTCGGATAGTGCCTCTGCCGTCCCGAAACTTCAGCTGATAGACGTCGCTGAACAGCGAGCGGCTGAGGCTGACATCGATGACGCGGCCATAGCGGCGGGCGTCGATCTTCTGCAGCAGCGACTTGAGGGGCAGGATGCGGCCCTCGCGAACGGCGTCGCGGGCGCGGTCATAATCGGACCGGCCAGAGCCGGAGCTGCCGCCACTACCGCTGCTTCCGCTGCCGCCGTGATCATCTCCGCCGCCGTCGTCATCGCCCCCGCCATGGCCGCTGTGATCATCGCCGCCATCATGACCGGAGCTGCCGGAGCCTGAATTCGAGCCCGAGCCGGAAGAGCCGCTCGATCCGCTGCTGCCAGAGCTGCCGCTGCCCGAACTGTCACTGCCGCCATCTTTCGCGGCTACCTCATAGGCAGGCGCAGAGGCCGCCAGGAGGACGGCGGCCGACAGCAAGAGAGCGGTCAATCTGCGGCGGGTGAAATACATTCTTGGTCCGGACCTCATGTACGGCTGATAAACTGAACGCTTCGCCCCTCCCGCACAAGGGCGCTTGTCGCCATCTGCAAACGGCTGATGCTCCGCCGGCAAGCGGCGGAGCATCGATCTTCCGGGGCGGGCGGAAGAACCAGGCATTTACGGCGTTGCCGCGGGCCTGATGGAGACATCCGTGATCGGACCGGGATTACGGATGGCATCGGAGCGATGCGGTTTCACTTCGACGGTCTGAACGCCGTGTTCGTTTTCGACCTCGACTTCCAGCCGGCGTCCCAGCTGGTCAACGGCGATTAGCGAGCCATTCAGCAGGCCCTGAAGGCTGGTTGCTGAGACGGAAAGGGTGACGCGGGGACGATCGCTGCCATCATTGTCGCGGCCGCGGCGGCCGTTGTCATCGGTGCCGGCGGCAGCCGACCGGCCGCCATGGCGGTCGCCACCATTGTCGTCGGCGCCGGAGTCATCGTTGCCACGGCCATGGCCGCTATTACTGCCGCTGCTGCCGCCATGATCGTCTCCGCCGGAATCGTCGCTGCCGCCGCGGCCGGAACTGCCGCTGCCACCGTCATGGCCGCCGCGGGCATAGGCGGCGGACGAGAGGAGCGAAGATCCGGCAGGCTGCAAGGCAGGCAAAGCAGCGGCCAGTGCCAGCGCCGCGGCTGACACCATCATGATCTCTTTAAGACGAAGGGCCATGATCGTTTCCTTTCCATCCGTGTTTCGATGGAAGGAGAATGGCATTGCGACGCTGACAGCGCGCTGAGCGCTTCTGTCAGCGTTCTGTCAGAAAGCCCCAAAAACACAAAAGCCGCCCTTGCGGACGGCTTCGATGCATCCTGATGGACCGCGCTCACTTGGGCGCGAGCACCATCATCATCTGGCGGCCTTCGAGCTTGGGCTCGGCTTCGACCTTGGCGAATTCGGTCGTGTCGGCCTTTACCTGCTGAAGCAGCTTCATGCCGAGTTCCTGGTGAGCCATTTCGCGGCCACGGAACTTCAGTGTCACCTTGACCTTGTCGCCTTCTTCGAAGAAGCGGCCCATCGCCTTCATCTTCACCTCATAGTCATGGGTGTCGATGTTCGGGCGCATCTTGATTTCTTTGACTTCGACGATCTTCTGCTTCTTGCGCGCCTCGGCGGCCTTCTTCTGGTTCGCGTATTTCAGCTTGCCCAGATCGAGGATCTTGCACACAGGCGGTTCGGCATTGGGGGAAATTTCCACCAGGTCGAGACCGGCTTCTTCAGCCATCTTCAGGGCCTGATCGGTGGGCACGATGCCCAGGTTCTGTCCTTCTGCGTCAATCAGCTGAACACGGGGTATGCGAATTTCCCGGTTCGAGCGCGGCCCTTCCTTAACGGGCGCGTCGGCTTTAAAGGGTCTGCGAATGGTCGTACTCTCCTCGAGTTGTTGAATGTTGCAGCTCGTACTCCCACGGGGGCACAAACGGGGTCTCGTTATCGCTGCAACGGAGTCAGTAGCACGCTTTAGCGGAAAAATCACCTGCTGTCAGCCTGTCAAGAATCTGTTTTATAGGCTCAAACGATAGGAGTTCCGCCATGTCCGAGATGCAAAACGCCCCCGACCCGCAGTTTCTCTCCGTCGGCGACGGCGATGCGAGCCGCCAGATTGCGTTCATCCTGCGTGAAGCAAGCCGCGCCCAAGGTGCTCCGACGCTCGTCTGGCTCTCCGGTTACCGTTCCGACATGAGCGGCACGAAGGCGATCGAACTCGACCGCCTGGCGGCCGAAATGGGCCTGGCCTGCCTGCGTCTCGACTATTCGGGGCACGGGCTTTCCGGCGGCGAATTCCGGGACGGCACGATCTCGCGCTGGCTCGAGGAGGCGCTGGCCGTCGTCCATCATGCCAATCCGAAACGCATCATCGTCGTCGGTTCGTCGATGGGCGGCTGGATCGCCCTGCGGCTGGCGCAGGAACTCGGCAAGCATGCCGATGGACCGAAGCTCGACGGCATGGTGCTGATCGCCCCCGCCCCCGACTTCACCTCCGAGCTGATCGAGCCGCACCTGACAAAGAAGGAACGGGCTTCGCTGGAAGAGCGCGGCTATTTCGAAGAGAAGTCGGAATACAGCCCCGAGCCCAATATCTATACGCGGGCGCTGATCGACGACGGGCGCGCCAACCAGGTGCTGACGGGGATCATCGAAACGGGATGCCCAGTGCATATCCTGCAGGGCATGAAGGACCCGGATGTGCCCTATGCGCATGCGATGAAACTGATCGAGCACCTGCCGTCCGACGATGTGGTGCTGACCTTCGTGCGCGATGGCGATCACCGCCTTTCGCGGCCGCAGGATATCGAGCGGATGCTCGCCGCAGTGACGGCGCTCGTCCGTCAATAGGTCCGTTCGAACGTTCTAATAGTATCTCCGGTTGAGAGAGCGCCACGCAAGCCCGCCTTCTGTGGCATTTTAACCATGTCCGAGAGTTGTAATTCCCTACCAAGAAGTAACGATTGACTCCTGAGCCCCCTCCCCGTTAACTCTTTGTTAATAAATACAAGGGCGATGCAGGGAATACGGGCGTGCGTATCAAGGGTTACCTCGTGGCCATGATGGCCATGCTAGCGATGTCTTCGGCCGCCTTGCCGGCTTCGACTTCCAACCTGTCCATGGTGACGGGTGGAGCGACATCGCAGCCAATCGGTCATTACGATTTCTGTCAGATTCATCGTGACGAATGCGGCCCGAACCGCAATACGGCGACCATGCAGATGACGCCCGACCAGTGGACGCTGGTGCGCTCCGTCAACACGACCGTCAACACCACGATCAAGCCGATGACCGACAAGGAAATCTACGGCAAGGACGAGGTCTGGGCCTATCCGACGACGGCCGGCGACTGCGAAGACTATGCGCTGCTGAAGCGCCGCATCCTGATCCAGCGCGGCTTCTCGCCTGCAAACCTTCTGATGACCGTCGTGCGCAAGCCTGACGGCGAAGGCCATGCCGTGCTGACGCTGCGGACGACCGAAGGCGACTTCATCCTCGACAACCTGGCGACCAATGTGAAGCCGTGGTTCGACACCAACTATTCCTTCATCAAGCGCCAGTCGAGCTACAATGCCGGGCGCTGGGTCACCATCGAGAACGGCCGCGACGTTCTCGTCGGCGCCCTGCAGTAAGCAGACCGATTTCAGCAAAAAGGCCGGCATTTGCCGGCCTTTTTTTCGTTTCAGGGTTTAGTTCGTTCAGCCATTGCCGATCAGGATGCCGGCACCGAGCACGAGGCCGCCACCGACGACGACCTGGAAGGCGGCCCTCAGGAACGGCGTTTCCATATACTTGTTCTGGATGAAGGCGATTGCCCAGAGCTCGAAGAAGACGACGACGGCAGCGGTGATGGTCGCGGTCCAGAAATGCGGGATCAGATAAGGCAGCGCGTGGCCGAGACCGCCGAGCGCCGTCATGATGCCGCAGGCCAGGCCGCGCTTGATCGGCGAGCCGCGGCCGGAAATCTTGCCGTCGTCATGCGCCGCTTCGGTAAAGCCCATCGAGATACCGGCGCCGACGGAGGCCGAGAGACCGACCAGGAAGGTCTGCCAGGTATCCTGCGTCGCGAAGGCGGCTGCGAAGATTGGCGCCAGCGTCGAGACCGAGCCGTCCATCAGGCCGGCAAGACCGGGCTGCACATAGGTCAGCACGAACTGGCGGCGGGCGCCCTCGTTTTCCTCTTCCTTGACGCTGTCGGGCGTGTGCTTGTCGCCGAGCATGCGGGCGATGTCTTCGTGGCCCTGTTCGGCCAGGGCGAGATCGCCGAGAAGCTGGCGCGTCGAGGCATCCGATGTCTGCTTTGCCGCCTCGACGTAGAAGCGGTAGGCCTGCTCTTCCATCGCCTCGGTTTCCTGGCGCATGGCATCAAGTGTCAGGTTCTTGCGCAACCAGTCGGGCTTGCGATCGTAGAAGCCCTGCACGTGCTCGCGGCGGATCAGCGGGATACGCTCGCCGAAACGCTGGCGGTGGATCTCAATCAGCGACTTGCGATGAGTACTCTCGACCTCGGCCATATCCTCGAAAACCTTGGCGCTGGCGGGAAACTGATCCTTCAGCTGGTCGGCATAGGCGAGATAGATGCGGGCATCGTCTTCTTCCGAGGCGATGGCGAGTGCCAGAATTTCCTGTTCCGACAATGATTTAAAAGAACGCTTCTGCGATCTGAAAAGGCGCGCCAACATGGCAATGCTCCATAACTTAGAATTATTCTAAATCTAAAGTGCTACGACCCACCGGTCAAGGCTGGAGGGGCGGGATTTGACAGATTGCCGCAACCGGGCCTTCCCTGCTTTAGTCTCGCGGTTGCAACGCCTATATGAAGGGCGCCGCAGATGCGGCAGAGCCGGGGTGGTTTCTGAGATGAGCAATGAATTGCAGGGCCGCGCTGCACATGTCGCGGCAATCCGCGAGCGCGCGGAAGCGGATATGAAGGCGATCGGTATCGACGAGGCCTTCGTCAGCAAGCTGGTCGATACGTTCTATGGCCGTGTTCTGGAGCATCCGGAACTCGGGCCGGTGTTCGACGCGCGGCTTTCCGGCCGCTGGCCGGAGCATATGGAAAGGATGAAGAGCTTCTGGTCCTCGGTCGCCTTCCGCAGCGGCGCTTACGGCGGAAAGCCTGTACAGGCGCATGTGGGCGTCGCCAACCTGACGCCGGAGCTCTTTCCGAAATGGCTGGCGCTGTTTTCCGCGACGCTCGACGATATCGCTCCGAACCCGGAGGCGAAGGCCTGGTTCATGGCGACGGCCGAGCGCATCGCGCGCAGCTTGACGCTGTCGCTGTTCTACAATCCGGCGATCGACGATCCGAGCCTGAAACGGGCCTGATCAGCTCTTGGCCGACATGAAGGTGGCGCCGGCGCTTGCGGCAACGACGAGCGCCGTTCCCATCATCTGCAGCAGCGTCATCGGCTGCATCAGGATGATAAAGCCTGCCAAGGCGCCAATCGCCGGCTCGAGGCTCATCAGAATGCCGAAGGACGCCGTGGGCATGCGCCGCAGCGCGATCATTTCAAGCGTATAGGGCAGCAGCGGCACGAGGATGGCGAGGCCTGCCATCTCGATCAACCCGAAGCCGTCGAGCTTTGGCACGGCACCCATGAAACCGAACGGCGTTGCGACGACGGCGGCAACAAGGAGAGACATCGACAGTCCCTCCAGCCCCTTAAAGGCGGCGCCGACCTTTTTCGTCAGCAGGATATAGATCGCCCAGCCCGTTCCGGCCCCGGCGGCGAAGAGGACGCCGGGCAGGTTGCCCACCCAGCCCTCGCCGTCATAAGCCAGAAACAGAACGCCCGCGGCCGCAATGACCGGCCAGATCAGGCGGCGCGTCAGCCCGTAGCCGAAGGTTGCCACCGAGAGAGGCCCCAGAAAATCGATCGCCACGGCAAGGCCGAGCGGGATGCGCTGGATCGAGGCGAAAAAGGATATGGTCATCAGCGCCGTCGTCGTGCCGAGGACGAGCGCACTGATCCACTGTTCGCGGCTATATCTGAGAACCGGCGGACGGACGACCAGCGCGAGGATCAACGCCGCAAAGACCAGACGCAGCCAAGACGCACCGGCCGGGCCGTAGGCGGCGATTGCAGGCGCGGAAAGGGCTGCACCGAACTGGATCGACGACATGGAGAGCAGGCACATCAGAGCGCCCGATGCGACGCTTCCCGATGACGGAGCCGCCTCGCCGCCATTCACCACCGTATTGTCAGGCTGTGCGCCCATGATCCCTCTCCCGATTTGCGCCCTGCTTACGGCGATGGGGCGCGCGGGACAAATTCAAACTTCTGATGGAAAGGGTCAGCGGACTTGATGGCTAGGGCCAATCGACTGAATGTCGATCGGTCCTAGAGGTGGCGCCGTTCGTCGAGCGCTTCCTCGGCCTCTTCCCGCTGCATGGCGAAAATCCGCTTGCCGAGCTCGAAACTGAAGCCGGCGCGGGCGAAAGCCGAGAGTTCCTTCGTCTGGCGCTTCTCGTCGAGCTCGCATTTGCGGAATGGCCCGAAGGCGCGTTTGCGGGCGAGAACCAGCGCTGCGTAGAAATCGTCGGCTTCGGCTACGGCCGCCGCCACCGTCGCCTTGGCGACGCCTTTCTGCGACAGCTTCTGGGCGATGGCGCGCTTCGACTTGCCGCTGCGCATGCCGGAGCGCGTTCCGATCTCGGCATAGGCGGTGTCGTCGATCGCCTTGTTGTCATAGGCGAAATTGACGGCGGAATCGGCGAGCGCCTTGACCTGCGCCTCGCTGATATCCTCGAACTTCTCGCGCGCCTTTCGGGCGATCGCGTCGTAAAGCTGCTTTTCCGTATGCATGCGCCGTTCGAGCCGATAGATCGCCGAATTGCGCGCCCATGAAAACATGCGCGGCGTCGGAATATCGGATGCTGGCGTTTCCTCGTCCAAGCCGGCTAAGCCTCCAGGCCCTTCAAGACATTGGCGACGTTGAGGCCGATCTCGGGCACGCCATAGCCCCCCTCCATGCAGGTCAGCACCGGCAGACCGGATGCGGCGATCATCGCGCCCATGCGGGTGAAGTCATCGGAATTCAGCTTGAAGAAGGAAATCGGATCGCGCTCGAACGTATCGACACCGAGCGACACGACGATGGCTTCGGCGCCGAAAGCCTTGATGCGTGTCAGCGAATCCGCAAGAGCCGCCGCCCATTCGCTCCAGGCCGTTCCGCGCGGCAGCGGATAGTTGGCATTGCTGCCCTCTCCGGCACCCTCGCCGGTTTCATCGGCATAGCCCCAGAAATACGGGAAGGCATCGGCCGGTTCACCATGCAGCGAGGCGAAGAATATATCGCCGCGGCGGTAGATGATATCCTGCGTGCCGTTGCCGTGATGGAAATCGACATCGAGGATCGCTACCTTCTTGGCGCCGAGATCAAGCAGGCGCTGCGCCGCGACGGCAGCATTGTTGATGAAGCAATAGCCGCCGAAGAGATCGATACCGGCATGATGGCCGGGCGGGCGGCAGAGCGAAAAGGCAAAACGGTTTCCAGCATTCAGCCAGTCGGCGCCGGTGACCGCACATTGCATCGAGGCGACAGCCGCCTGATAGGTACCGTCGGTAATCGCCGTTTCGGCAGCATTGGCATAATAGCCGAGCAGCGCGTCGATATCGTTGGGAATCCGGAGCGTCGAACGGCGAACCGGAAAGGATGTCGGGATCGCCTCGCCTGCCGCACCCGTCGCCTTCCACATGTCCCAGGCCTTTGACAGGAATTCGAGATAGCCGCGGTCATGGACCTTCATCGCGGTTTCGAGACCATGACGCTCGGGCGCCACGACATCGGCAAAACCCGCAGCCTTCACGGCATCGAGAATCCACTCCGCACGAAACGGCCCTTCGAAGGGCGTGACCAGCTGCCCATTGTGCAGCTCCGTCTTCGCGTCACGCAGCTTGTGATCTTCGGAATAAATGACGCGCATCGTGCGGTATCCCCTGTTCGTTGTCCGGATAAGGCGCGGCGAAGCGCCGATTCGTCAATGGCTTCAGCGCCTCACGCAGCGACCCGTTTGTAAAACAGCGTCGTGGCGCAGTAGCCGCCATCGGGCCAGAGGGCATAATCCGGGATGACGCCGGCGCGTTCCCAGCCGAGGCGGGGGTAGATGGCTTCGGCATCGCTGCCGGTTGCCGTGTCGAGCACCAGCAGATGCTTGCCGTGGCGGGCCGCTTCCTGTTCGATCGCCTCCATCAAGAGCCGCGCGATGCCCTTGCCGCGAGCGGAGCGGTGGACGAGCAGCTTCTTCAGGTCGCCGCGATGCGGTTGGTTGGGCATGGAGGCGAAGCCGACCTGGACGGTGCCGACCACGCGGCCATCGATTTCGGCGATGGCAAGCAGATTGGCTCCGGCCTCGACGGACTCCACGACGCCTTGCCAATAGGGCAGCGCATCGGCCGCGGTGTAGGGCTGCATGAAGCCGACGGAGGCACCGCCTTCGACGCAATCGGCGAGCACCTCGCAGAGATCGGGAATGGCGGCGCGGGCCTCAGTGGCGTTCAAGATGCGGATGGCGGACATGGTATTCTCCTGAGACATCATCGCGTGCTGCGGCTGAGCACGACGCAATAGCGGGCGGGCTTGCTGGTTGGATTGTGGAAGACGTGACCCTCGCCGACAGGCATGAAGAGGCAGTCACCGGCGAAGAGGCGGTGAACCTTCTCGCCCGCCGTCATCTCCATTTCGCCTTCGAACACCCAGATATGCTGGGTCATGCCATGGCTTGCGGCATGGGGCGGGAAGCTGACGCGGGCGCCGGGCGGAAACTCGACATCGACGATATCGACCTCCGAAGCGGTGCCGGGCGGCGAGACGGAGCGTCTGACATAACCGGTCTCCGGATCGCGCCAGACCTGCTGCTCGTGGCGGCGGGCGAGAGGCGAGGCATCTTCGTCCTGCCCGGCGAAGAAGGTCGAGAGCGACAGGCCAAGCGCGGCGCAGACGCGCGCCAGCAGCGATGCAGTCGGGCTCGCCTCGGCGCGCTCGATGCGCGAGATCATCGCCCGGCTGACGCCGGAGCTGGTGGCGAGATCATCCAGCGTCAGCCCCTTTTCCAGCCGGAGCTTGCGGATCCTGGCGCCGATGGCGGCTTCGAGTTCGTCTTCCATTCGATCCCCCAATTTCTACTATAAGAGAAATACAGGATCTAATGATGGAATCAAGAGGCATTCTGCGGCGCAACTTATCCTAAACAAAGTCCTGCTTTTCCCCTATGCGACAAGGGAAGGCGCTGCTATATGGCGCCCATGAGCACCAATTCGACGACTCCGCTTTCCCATATCCGCAATTTCTCGATCGTGGCCCATATCGACCACGGCAAATCGACGCTTGCCGACCGCCTGATCCAGACGACGGGCGGACTTGCCGAGCGCGAGATGTCCGAGCAGGTTCTGGACAACATGGATATCGAGCGCGAGCGCGGCATCACCATCAAGGCCCAGACCGTGCGTCTGCACTACAAGGCCAAGGATGGCGAGACTTATATCCTGAACCTGATCGACACGCCCGGCCACGTCGACTTCGCCTACGAAGTCTCGCGCTCGCTGTCGGCCTGCGAAGGTTCGCTGCTCGTCGTCGACGCGTCGCAGGGCGTCGAGGCGCAGACGCTCGCCAACGTCTATCAGGCGATCGACAACAACCACGAGCTCGTCACCGTCCTCAACAAGATCGACCTGCCGGCGGCCGAGCCCGACCGCATCAAGGAACAGATCGAGGAAGTGATCGGCATCGACGCTTCGGAAGCCGTGCTGATTTCGGCCAAGACCGGCCTCGGCATCCCCGACGTTCTCGAAGCCATCGTCCAAAAGCTGCCGGCGCCGAAGAGCCCGGGCGGCGAGAAGGCACCGCTGAAGGCGCTGCTCGTCGACAGCTGGTACGACACCTATCTCGGCGTCATGGTTCTGGTGCGCGTCATCGACGGCGTCCTGACCAAGGGTCAGACCGTCCGCATGATGGGCACGGATGCCAAATACCAGGTGGAGCGCGTCGGCGTACTGACCCCGAAGATGGTCAATGTCGACAGCCTCGGCCCCGGCGAGATCGGCTTCATCACCGCCTCGATCAAGGAAGTGGCCGATACCCGCGTCGGCGACACGATTACCGAAGACAAGCGCCCAACGGCGCAGGCGCTGCCGGGCTTCAAGCCGGCACAGCCGGTCGTCTTCTGCGGTCTCTTCCCGGTCGATGCGGCCGACTTCGAGGACCTGCGCGCTGCCATGGGCAAGCTGCGCCTCAACGATGCGTCCTTCTCGTTCGAAATGGAATCGTCCGCGGCTCTCGGCTTCGGCTTCCGCTGCGGCTTCCTCGGCCTGCTGCATCTGGAAATCATCCAGGAACGCCTGGAGCGCGAGTTCAATCTCGACCTGATCGCCACCGCTCCGTCGGTCGTCTACAAGCTGACGATGACGGACGGCTCGGAGCGCGAACTGCATAACCCCGCCGACATGCCCGACGTTGTCAAGATCTCGGAAATCCAGGAGCCCTGGATCAAGGCGACGATCCTGACGCCCGACGATTATCTCGGCGGCATCCTGAAGCTCTGCCAGGACCGCCGCGGCATCCAGACCGAGCTGACCTATGTCGGCACGCGCGCCATGGTGACCTATGAGCTGCCGCTCAACGAAGTCGTCTTCGACTTCTACGACCGCCTGAAGTCGATCTCCAAGGGCTACGCCTCGTTCGACTACCATCTGGCAGGCTATCGCGAGGGCAACCTCGTCAAGCTGTCGATCCTCGTCAACGGCGAGCCGGTCGATGCGCTTTCCATGCTCGTTCACCGCACCTCCGCTGAAAAGCGCGGCCGTGACATGTGCGAGCGGCTGAAGGACCTGATCCCGAAGCATATGTTCAAGATCCCGATCCAGGCCGCGATCGGCGGCAACGTCATTGCACGCGAGACGATCTCGGCGCTACGCAAGGACGTGACGGCCAAGTGCTACGGCGGCGACGCCACCCGCAAGCGCAAACTTCTGGAAAAGCAGAAGGAAGGCAAGAAGCGCATGCGCCAGTTCGGCAAGGTGGAAATCCCGCAGGAAGCGTTTATCGCTGCACTCAAGATGGGCGACGAGTAATCATCCGCTTCGGCTGGGTGCGACAGGGGAGGCTCGCGCCTCCCTTTTTGTTTCGCCACGTTGTGCTCGGTCAGTGATTGCGGCATAAATTCGTGGTCAGGCAAGATTGCGCCATTCTGTTTTCGAGTTGTGCCATGGCTACAGATAAGCAGCACCCGGAAACGGACGAAGTACCAATCGCAAGCCGCGCGACAAGCGATGATGCAACGCTTCCTCGTGAAGAACGAAGGCGGCTCTGGCTCATCGAAAATGCAGAGGCGATCGCGGAAGAGAACGCGTACGTCGAGAAGCACGGACTACCACTGGCGCGCTACCGCACGTTCTAGATCTCCTGCGCCATATATTCCTTCACCAACCCCTCATAGGCATCCATCTCCGGCAGCGCCGGATAGCTATGCCTGGCGCCGGTCTCGGCGAAGGCAAGCTTCTCGCTCGTCCAGGTCTCGATGAAGGGGGTGAACCAGCCGAGATCGTCGAGCATGGTCGGCCGGACGTTGACGAACCAGTCCATGCCTTCGGGCCTGGTGAACATCCAGGTCATGCAGTTCGGGCAGAAATAGTGGTGGGCCTCCGGGCCGTGCAGGCCGCCGATGACGGGTTCGCCCTTGGTCACCTCGAAGCCTTCCGTGGGAACGGCGGCGCTCAGCGAATAGGCGCTCGACGACATCTTCTGGCAGCCTGTGCAGTGACAGGCCATGGTTAGCAGCGGCTTGGCACTGATCTTCAGCCGCACCTGGCCGCAACGGCAACCGCCCTCCCAGGGCAACGCGTTCTCGCTCATCCTATCCTCCTGTTGTCTTTCTGATCTAGGCCGGCAAAGCGACGCTTCCAGCGCTAGTCGCGCCTGACCGGCCGGGCCGGGTTTCCGACGACGGTTGCGCCTGCCGCAACATCCCTCGTCACGACGGAACCCGCGCCGACAATGGCGCCATCGCCGATCGTGACACCGCCCAAAATGATCGCGCCGCCGCCGATCCAGACATCGCGGCCGATCGTCACCGGACGGGCGATCTCTATGCCCTGGCTGCGCAACTCGGCATCCCTGTGATGGTCGGCGCAATAGATCTGCACGCCGGGGCCAAGCATCGAGCGATCGTCGATGCTGACACTGCCGGAATCGAGAATGGTGCAGCCGGCATTGAGATAGACGCGCTCGCCGAGGCTGAGATTGATGCCATAGGAGCAGTGGAACGGCGCTTCGATGAAGGCGCTGTCCGCGACCTCGCGGAAGAGCGCCCTGAGTGCCGGTGCCATCATGCCGCGCTCATCCGGCGGCATCGTGTTGTGCTGATGCACAGCGCGCCGGGTCTCGACGCGCAGAGCATCGAGCTCGGCATCCAGGCAGCAATACCATTCGCCCGCCGCCATCTTTTCGGCTTCGCTCGCCATGTTCAGGCGCTCAGGCGGCTATCGGCAGCATCCTGCGCCTCAACAGACGGCCTGATCGTGCGCACGAAGGCGCGGGCGAGCGCCAGGCCGGCACGATCGGCATCGGCGGAATATCTGGCCGATGTCTGCGGGAAACGCTCATGCCAGCCGGGCTCGAGCACCTCGGCCAACTCGCGAAACTCAACATTCCAGCGATCGACAACGGACGAATCCGCCTCGAAATGAAACTGGGCGCCGTAGACGGCCCTGCCGATCCGGAAGCACTGGTTCGGCACGGCTTCCGTCGATGCCAGCCGCACGGAACCGGCGGGCAGCGTGAACGTGTCGGAATGCCACTCGAAAATCCGAAAAGCGTCTCCGAGATCCTCGAACAGGGGATCGGCCCGGCCTTCGCCGGTCACGTCGACAGGCTTCCAGCCGAATTCGCGGGTGCCGTTCAGGATGTTTTCTCCGCCATAGCCGCGCGCTAGAACCTGGCTGCCGAGGCAGATGCCGAGAACGGATTTTTCAGCGTCGCCGTAGCTTCGCATCAGGGCGGCGAGTGCGGGGAGATAGGGATAGTCTGCGTCGTCGACGGCGCTCTGTTCGCCGCCGAGCACGACGAGCGCATCATAGGCCTCCGGGCCGGCCGGCAGTGCGCCATCGCTCCACGGGCGATACCAGTCGATAGCGGCGCCAGCCTCGGCAAGGGCAGTGCCCAGCGCGCCGATATGGGTGTTCGGCATGTTCTCGACGACGGCAACCCGCATCATTCTCTCCTCGATTCCATGGCCGAGTGTGACCATGCGCCGACCGGCTATGCAAGCGGCAAGATTGCGCGCTTCTGACGAAACTCCTAAACCGGAGCAAAGGCGAAAGGAAACTCCCCATGACTGAAAAGGCCCGCGTCACCATTCTCTACTGCACCCAGTGCAACTGGCTGCTGCGCGCCGGCTGGATGGCGCAGGAGCTGCTGCAGACCTTTACCGACAGCCTCGGCGAAGTGGCACTCATTCCCGGAACCGGCGGCAATTTCGAGATCCGCGTCAACGGCGACCTGATCTGGGAGCGCAAGCGCGACGGCGGGTTTCCGGGACCGAAGGAACTGAAGCAGCGGGTGCGCGACGTCATCGAGCCCGGCCGCGATCTCGGCCATACCGACCGCGCCTCGCTGGAAAGCTGAGGTTCAGTCGAAGGGCGAATTACAGGTGCGGTAGATGCCCTGATAGGTGACGAAGCGATCGGTTTTCGGATTGTAGGTCCGGTACTGATTGCGGCACCACTCGACATGCATCCGCGGATCCTTGGCGGCGGGGCGCAAGGTGCGAATCGGCGGCGGATCATAGCTGAGCTGCGGACGCGCCTGCGTCCTCGGCTGATAATAGGTCGGCCCCCTCGCCGTCGGCGGCCGGTAATTCGGCTGCACATAGGCCGGGCGGTGCCATTGCCGCGGCCCGAAGCCGAAGCAGCCGCGATAGTCGCAATAGGTCGACTGCGTGTTGACGACCGGGCCTCGCCCCGACAGCTGGCCGAATGCCGGCTCTGCCTTGGCAGCAAGCGGCATGAGGAGGGCGATGGAGGCGATCACGGCACTGCGCAAAGCGGACATGGATGATTCCTTTCCCATCACTTTTATATAGGCAACGCGCGCTCCAAGAAAATCCAGGTGCCGAAAAACTGGCAATCAGTTCGCCGTGAATGCGGTTCTGCGGGGATCGTCACAATCTTTTTTGCCGACTGTCAGGAAAACTTCAAAAAGCCAGTTGACAGTCGGAGGCCACCCCCGTACATGGCTCTCCGTCGCCCAGATGGCGGAATTGGTAGACGCGCCAGCTTCAGGTGCTGGTACCCGAAAGGGTGTGGAGGTTCGAGTCCTCTTCTGGGCACCATTCCATTTTGATCGCTAGCCTGATCAAATACTTAAGCCTTTCCAAAAAGTTGCGCATTGGATACCTTGTAACAAAGGTCAGTAACAATGCGCTTGCGATTGGTTAGTCCGATGGTCGGGAAAGGCTCTTCAAACGCCTACTTTGTAAAGCGAATACCGGCCGACATTGGGCCCATGCTGGTGGGGCAGACACTGCTCATTCCGGTAGGGGATTCGACTATATCCTTCACGGTCACCGCCAGCACGCAGAGCATCCGTTTTTCGCTCGGCACCTCCGACCCCTCTTCCATTCGCCTTAGGCAAGCTCAGGCTGTCGCCTACGTGGAAAACTTCTTCGCCAATACCCGCGCAGGGAAACCCACAGACCTAACGGCGAAGCAGATCGCCAGCCTTGCTGGGGAGGTACACGCGGCGTGGGCCGAGGATAGTGATTCTTCCATTCGACTAACCGTTTCGCCGGACACTGGAACTATAGATACCGACCACCTGACAGATCCCGACCTGGTGATGGAATGGGACGGCATCGAGCAAGAGTTGGCAGAGCGGGCCTCCACGGACCCAACCTTCTTCGATCAGCCAGCCGGGGGGCAAAGGCTCGATCAACTGTCTGAACGCCTAGGCAGGAGCAAAGGCATACCTGCGCTATCCGAGCGATCGAAGGCCCAGCTCACTGCGAAGCTGCCGCAAGCCGTCGCCGATGGGATGAAAACCGCAGCTAGAAAGCTGACTGGCGATTATTCTCCCGATCCCAAGCTGCCCAATTACCCTGAATGGCAAGACGCTTCGATAACGGCTGCCCCAGCCTCAACGGCAAGGGTTTCACTCACCGGCCTTGTTGCCCTGTGGTGGATTGAGGCCAAGGCTGCTGGGAAGTCAGAGAGCACGCGAGAAAGCTACACCAGGACGTTCAAAGCATTCAGCACGTTCTTGAAGCACGATGATGCAACGCGGGTCACACCAGAAGACGTAGTCGCCTTCAAAGACCATCGGCTTTCGACGCCTAATCCCAAGACCGGCAAACCCGCTTCAGCAAAGACCGTAAAGGCCAGCGACTTGACGGCTCTCAAATCCGTCTTCGATTGGGCGGTCGCAAACCGCAAGCTCACTGCTAATCCAGCATCCGGCGTTGTACTGAAGTTGGGAAAGAAGAAGAAGGTCAGGGAAAGAGACTTTACGAATGCCGAGGCCAAGGCACTGCTATCGGCCGCCAACAACGTCCTGATTGGCAAGGCTAAGCCAAATCAGACCGATTTCGCCAAGCGCTGGATTCCGTGGCTATGCGCCTATTCGGGAGCCCGAGTTGGTGAGCTTGTGCAACTCCGTAAGGAAGACTTCGTTGAAGATGCGGCTACCGGTGCTTGGGTTATGACCCTTACGCCAGAAGCTGGCACTGTAAAGGGCAAGGAGTTTCGAGAGGTACCGCTACATCCTCATCTCATCGAAATGGGATTCACGGAGTTCGTTAAGACGGCTTCTGACGGCTATCTTTTCATGACCATCAAGCCGGGCAAATCGTTCCTCGGTGTCTGGCAGAGCAAAAAGAACCGACTGGCAGAGTTTGCTCGCGAGTATGTAAAAGATCCAAACGTTGCCCCCAATCACGGGTGGCGACACACCTTCAAGAGCCTGGGCTTTGAGGCAGGCATACAGGAGAAGGTATTGGATGCGATATGTGGACACGCTCCGGCAAGCACTGGGCGAGCCTACGGGAGTGTAAGTTTGAAAACCAAGGTGGACGCCATGGCGGTTTTCCCTCGGTTCCAACTATAGAACGACGAGAAGGCGATTTTGGTAGCGATGGACAATCCTTTGGTCGCCGAGACCAAGACAGCAGGGTGGACTGACGCCGAACTGCGAGCATGCGTGGCCGCCTACCGCGACATGCAGCTGGCAGAGAGCCGTGGGCAGCGGGTGAACAAAACGGCGAAGCGCAATGAGGCGCTAGCCGGTCCTTTGTCAGATCGATCGGCTCCGTCATATGAATTTCGGATGTCGAATATTTCGGCCGTGCTAGATGGTCTGGGTTTGCCGTTGCTAAGTGGCTATCAGCCGCGCCGCAACGTTGGCCCCGCCGTCACCGCAAAGCTGATTGCAATAATCAATGACATCTGGGGACGGGAGCAGACACTCGAAGCCCCTACCTCCGATCCCGAGAGTCTTGCCGTCCGGGTGAGATCAGCGAAAACCAAAATCGTTCGGGGTATCCAGGGCACGCCGCCAACCAATGCACGAAGCGGCGTCAAGGTAACCGGTACGTCTCAGCGCTTTGTCCGCGACCCCAATGTGATCGCATGGGTTCTCTTTAAGGCTGAGGGGCGCTGCGAGGCATGCGATACGCCTGCGCCGTTCCTCCGTGAGGATGGGGAGCCATACCTCGAAGTTCATCACGTCCGGCCGTTAGGAGAGGGTGGCCCAGATAGTGTGGACAACACGATAGCGGTATGTCCAAGTTGTCACCGGCGCTTCCATCATGGGGCGGATCGAGCAAGGTTCCGACGCGCAACTTTGCGAGCAATCAGCCGCTTGGTGGACTACCCTGAACTTCAGACGGCAATTTTGGCACTGTCTGATGCAGCAGAGGACCGGCATTGACACCGCGACTTGGGAAAAACTCGATCTGCAGTTCTGGAGAATGGCACTTGGAAGATCTCAGCGAAAATCAGAAACAAGTCGCCCTTGCGGTGGTCACTGCTGCTACGCCATCTGAGAATCAAGCATTGAGGAGTTGGCTCTCCGAGCTACTGACAATCAGAAACTCCAAGACAAACTCCATCTCCAAGGCTAAGCAAGCGCTCACTGTCACGGCGCAAAGCAAGGTCATCTGGCCCGTCATCCAGATCATCGCGAAGCAGGTCAAAAAGCGAGGCTGGGATGACAGATCCAAATCACAGCGATTCGGCATCGGGGGTGTCGCGGTTGGCGTGGCCCTCTTTGGGGGTCAGAGTGCCGGAATTGCTGCGCTGGGCACCGCCGTTGGGGTTCCGCTTTGGGTCGTGCTCGGTGCTGGCTCGATGTTCGCACAGCATTTGTATTCCGAACTGGTCGGCTCCGCTACTGCCCCAGAGGCGCGATCGCAAGGTGGCGACGAGACTGATGGCAAAAGTTACAAGACAATCGATTTGAAGCGAGCGGACTACGATAATTAAATGCCATCAGCGGGCCGGGTCTAAGAGCGCGATAGGCTGAATGCTCCGGTCCCTATCCCGCTCGCACTAGAGCAAGCTTGCGAGTAGGTCCAACGTAAGCGCTGTTTTCAGGCCACGGCTTTGAGTTCGTGCCTTGCGGCATAGGTCCACGGCAGCAGGTCGTCGATTTGGCTATTTGGATGGCCGTTGGCGA